>NZ_BAAAHK010000013.1:0-227369 GCF_039525325.1 Kribbella koreensis | reverse complement strand
GGCGGCGGGCGCGGTTGCGGTGACCAGCAAGCCAAGTGCTGCCGCTCGGACTAAGAACTGTGCTCTGGTGAGATGCAGGTTTTCCTTCATGGGTTGAGTTTTCAGCGTCATCACGCGGGATTCATCGGTCCTCGGTTGCTCGTGCAGTGACTTAAGTCGTGGCACTGGACTGCGCCGTCACCGATGTGCCCGGGGAATTCCTTGCGCTACCCACAGTGAACGCTTGATTGTTCTCTGTATCCGGCCGCATCCGCCCATTCAGCGGCCCGAGACAACTCTGGAGTGTGAGGCATGACCGGAAAGCTCAAGTTCCGTGCAGTGCTCGCCGTAGCCGTCGTCGCCCTCGCGTCGGCCGGCGCGATCGGTACCGCCGAGGCCCGGACGCCACCGGTGACCAACATCGTCGGCGGCAGCACCGAGACCACCGCCAACGTCCCGTGGATGATCGCGCTGAACAACAGCAACTCGTCGTCCCCGGTCGGCCAGTACTGCGGCGCCACCCTGGTCAAGGCGAACAAGATCGTCACCGCGGCGCACTGCGTCACCCAGCCGCGGAGCACCTACACCGCGATCCAGGGCCGCGACAACCTCAACACGGGCACCGGCGGCCGCACCTCGAAGATCTCCAAGATCTGGAAGGACCCGCAGTACGGCCAGGTCAACGGCCACGACGTCGCCGTCCTGACCCTCACCACCCCGTTCACCGGCGTCGCCACCCTCCCGCTGGAGACCAGCCGCGCGGCCGACGCCGTCGGCGCCCAGTCCGTCACCTACGGATACGGCGAGACCGAGGGCACCGGCCCCGCGAACCGCCTACAGAAGGTGCTCGTCCCGGTGCTCGGCGACGCGTACTGCAACGACGTCTACGCCGGTGAGGGCTACGTGTCGAACGGCGAGATCTGCGCCGGATACAAGGCCGGCGGCAAGGACTCCTGCCAGGGTGACTCCGGCGGCCCGCTGGTCCTGAACGGCCGGCTCTTCGGCGTCGTCTCCTGGGGTCTCGGCTGCGCCGACGCAGGCAACCCCGGCGTGTACGCCGAGGTCGCGTCGTACGCCTCGGCCCTGACCACCCAAATCAACAACTAACTCCACCCCTTGCGAATGGCCGGCCCCACGGGGACCGGCCATTCGCTTTCGCCTCGCGCTGAAACGGCGGTTTGTATTCTGGGACGACGTTTCAGTTAGGATCGGAGAATGGCACGTGAGGCGGATGAGAAGACTGTGCTCGGCTCGGTCTGGCTGCGGCCCGAGCCGGACGAGACGCGGGCGCCGCTGAGCCGCGACGACATCGTCCGGGCGACGATCGAGATGCTCGACCGGGACGGGCTGGAGAAGCTGTCGATGCGCCGGCTCGCCGCCTCACTCGGTACTGCGGCGACGTCGGCGCTCTATTGGCGAGTGGCGAACAAGGACGATCTGCTCGAGCTGACGGTCGACACCGTGCTCGCCGATGCCCTGGTACCGGCCGACGAGGGCGACTGGCGCGACCGGTTGACGGTGCTTGCGGGGGCGGCGTACGACGTACTGGCCGAACATCCGTGGGCGTCGCAGCTGATGGCGAGCCATGCGGGTCTCGGGCCGAACTACCAGGCGTACGCCGATCGATTGCTGTCGATCCTGCGCTCGGCAGGCTTCAAGGGCGTCTATCTGGACGCGGCCGTTTCTGCTGTCTTCCACTACGTCGTCGGAGCCGCCGTCACCGACGCGGCCTGGAGCGCGACCGTCCGCAGGAGCCGTCTCACAGAAGCCGACTGGGCCTCAGCCGCCGGCGACCAGCTCGGAATCGGCGCCGGCACGCTGGCCGCGTACCTCAACCGCGACGATTCAGCCGGCCCGGAAGCACGCTTCCAGACCGGCCTTCGCGCCATTCTGATCGGGCTGCGACCCCGGCAACTGATCTAGAGGTCGGCGAGGATCGAGGCCGGCGACTCGAACGCGTCGGCAACGAAGCGGAGGAAGCCGGCCGCGGTACCGCCGTCGCAGACCCGGTGGTCGAAAACGAGCGAGAGCTGGGTCAGCTTCCGTACTGCGAGCTGCCCGTCGACCACCCACGGCCGGTCGATGATCCGGCCGACCCCCAGAATCGCCACCTGCGGGTGGTTGATGATCGCCGCACTACCGTCGACCCCGAAGCTGCCGTAGTTGTTCAACGTGAACGACCCCGCGGTCAGCTCCCGCTGCGTCAACTTCCCGTCCCGCGCCGAGGCGGTCAACCGGCGGATCTCCGCATCCAGCCCACGAGCCGTCAACAAATGCGCATCAACCACAGCCGGCACCACCAGCCCACGCTCGGTCTGCGCAGCCAGCCCCAAGTTGACCCCGTCAAACTGCACGAGCTCTTCCCGCTCAGTATCAACGAACCCGTTCAACTCCGGGTACTTCTTCAACCCCGCGACAACAAACCGAGCCATCAACGCCAGCAACCCAGGCCCAGCATCCGTTGCCGTCCGCAACGACTCCCTGAGCGCGAGCAACTCCGTCGCATCCACGTCAACCCAGGTAGTCGCCTCCGGAATCTCCCGCCGGCTACGACTGAGAGTCGCCGAAACAGCCTTCCGGAACCCACTCACCGGAGTACGCCGAAGCTCGGCCAAACCAGTCCGCGAGTCAGCCGTTTCCGCAACCACCACAGGCTTCTCGGCCTTCGCGGAAATAGCAGCCTCGACATCTCGCCGCACGATCAACCCACCCGCACCCGACCCGGCTACCTGGCGCAGATCAACCTCAGCGTCCTTCGCCATCTTTCGTACCAACGGCGAAATCACCAAAGGAACCTCGCTGGTTGTCGTTGGCCTGACTGCCACGGTCGCAGTACCGCGGGCTTTACGGCGGCGGCCGGAGGTTGCTGATTCCGGGGTGCCGTAGCCGATCAGGACGTTGCCGGAGCCGGCCTTCTCCTCCTCGCGGTAGGTTTCGGCGGCGGGGGCGAGGACGCCGATGGTGATCAGGGGTTTGCCGACGTCGATGGTGTCGCCGGCGGTGCCGTGGAGTTCGGCGACGACGCCGGCGTACGGGGTGGGGACCTCGACGATCGACTTGGCGGTCTCGACTTCGGCGACGGGCGCGTCGACGGCGACGACGTCACCGACCTCGACCAGCCAGCGGACGATCTCGCCTTCGGTCAGGCCTTCGCCCAGGTCGGGGAGGAGGAAGGTCTGGGCGGAGCTCATGAGTCCTCCCACTGCAGCGAATCCACCGCGTCGAGGATCCGGTCGACGCCGGGCAGCTGGTGCCGCTCCAGCTTCGGCGGCGGGTACGGGATGTCGAACCCGGTCACCCGCCGGATCGGCGCCGCCAGCGAGTGGAAGCACCTCTCGGTCACCCGAGCAACGATCTCCGACGACACACTCGCAAACCCACTCGCCTCGGCGACAACCACAGCCCGGCCCGTACTCCGAACAGCCGCACAGACCGTCTCGTCGTCGAACGGCACCAAAGACCGTACATCGACAACCTGCAGCGACCGCCCTTCCGCAGCAGCAGCCGCGGCCGCCTCCAGCGCGATCGGCACCGACGGACCGTACGCGATCAGCGTCGCGTCCGTCCCCTCGCGCCGCACCACAGCCGTCCCGATCCCCGGCTCCGCGACCCCGAGGTCGACCTCTTCCTTGGCCCAGTACAACTTCTTGGGCTCCATGAAGATCACCGGGTCCGGGAACTCAATTGCCCGGCGCAACAACGTGTACGCGTCCGCGACGGTGGATGGCGCGACGACGGTCAGACCCGGCGTGTGCGCGTAGTACGACTCCGACGAGTCGCAGTGGTGCTCGACGCCGCCGATGCCACCGGCGTACGGCATCCGGATGACGATCGGCAGCGAGACCTTGCCGCGCGTGCGGTTGCGCATCTTCGCGACATGGCTGACCACCTGCTCGAACGCCGGGTAGCCGAACGCGTCGAACTGCATCTCGACGACCGGCCGCATCCCGTTCATCGCCAGCCCGACCGCCATCCCGACGATCCCCGACTCAGCCAGCGGAGTATCGAAGCAACGGTCCTCACCGAACTCCGCGGTCAGCCCGTCGGTGATCCGGAAGACGCCACCCAGCGCACCGACGTCCTCGCCGAACATCAGCACGGTCTCGTCGGCCCGCATCGCGTCGCGCAGCGCCTGGTTCAGCGCCTGCGCCATGGAGAGCTTCTCGTGCGCCATGATCAGGCCTCCTCTCGCGACAACTCGTCCTGCAGGAAAGCGGCCTGTTCGACGAGCTGGGGCGTCGGCGTCGCATACAGATGAGCGAACAACTCAGCCGGATCCGGCGACACCTCCTGCATCAACCCGACCCGCAGCTCCTCCGCGACCTTGTCGGCAGCCGCGGCCGCCTCGGCCCGCTTGGCGTCGTCCAGCAGTCCCTCGCTCGACAGATACGCATCCAGCCGCTTCAACGGATCCCGCTCCAGCCAAGGCTGAACCTCGGCCTCGTTGCGGTACCGGGTCGCGTCATCGGCATTCGTATGCGCCTGCACCCGATAGGTGTGCGCCTCGACGAGCTGCGGCCCTTCACCGGCCCGCGCCTTCGCGACAGCGGACCCCAGCACGGACAGCAGCCCGGCAAGGTCGTTGCCGTCGGCCCGCTCGCCCGGTACGCCGTACCCGATCCCCTTGTGCGCAAGGGATGGCGCGACTGTCTGCCGCGCGAGCGGAACGGAGATCGCGTACTCGTTGTTCTGGATGAAGAACACCACCGGCGCCTTGAACACGGCCGCGAAGTTCAGCGCCTCGTGGAAGTCACCCTCGCTGGTCGCGCCGTCACCGCAAAGCGCCATCACGACGGTGTCCTCACCCTTGAGCCGCGCGGCGTGCGCGACCCCGACGGCGTGGATCAGCTGCGTCGCGAGCGGCGTCGACTGTGGCGCCACCTTGCGGTCGTACGGGTCGTAGCCGGAGTGCCAGTCGCCGCGCAGCAGCGTCAGCGTCTCGATCGGGTCGACGCCGCGGCTGACGATGGAGACGGTGTCGCGGTACGTCGGGAACAGCCAGTCCTGCTCGCCGAGCACCATGGTGGCGGCGATCTGGCAGGCCTCCTGGCCGTGCGACGACGGGTAGACCGCGAGCCGGCCCTGGCGGACGAGCGCGCTGGCCTGGTCGTTGATCCTGCGGCCCACGACCAACTGTGCGTAACCGTCGACCAGGGCTTCGGCAGGCGGCATCCCGTACTGCGGGTTGTCGTGCCGCTTGCCGTGCTCGTCGACGAGCTGGACGGGGTGATCGGAGGGGAGCAAACGCTCCTCGACGGTAGTCATGGACCCTCCTGCGCAGGGAGACGTACGGATGGTTCATCGTCATACTTATGGCCATTCGGATCCATAGCTGGGAGAATCCTCAGACGATCGGTCCGATGGGCCCCTTTGGAGGAGCAGAATGTCCGATGACGTGACGGTCCGCCCGGCCGAACCTGGACAGATGGTCGTCGCCCCGGCGCTGGACGAGATCGACCGGCAGATCGTGGCTGCCCTGAGCCGTGACGGACGGCTCTCGATCAGGGCCCTGGCCGACCAGGTGCACATCTCCCGGGCCAACGCCTACGCCCGGGTCGAACGCCTCACGACGACCGGCGTGATCACCGGGTTCACCGCGACCGTCGACCCGCTCAAGCTGGGGCTGGCCACTTCGGCGTACGTCACCCTCAGTCTCCGCCAGTCCTCCTGGCGGGCGCTGCGCGAACAGCTCCAGGCGATCCCCGAGGTCAAGCACATGGCCCTGGTCGGCGGCGACTTCGACGCCATCCTCCTCGTCCGAGCCGCCGACAACGAAGGCCTCCGCCGGGTCGTACTGGAAAAACTCCAGGCCATCCCCGAAGTCCTGGGCACCCGCACAGCCCTGATCTTCGAAGACCTCGGCACCCTTTAACGCTGCCCCTCGCCACGACGTACGCTGCCGCATGAACTGGGGGAAGCTGGCTGGAGTCGGGATCATCGGCTGTTGCCTGCTGGCCGGTTTGACGGGCTGCGGGCCGCGGCAGTCGAAAGCGGTGCCGGCGCTACAGGCAGCCCGTAAGTACGCCGTCAAGATCTGGGGCGATGACCACGATTGGGCGGCCCTGGAAGCGCGCTTCACGCTGGCCGACCTCAAAGGTCTGGAGCCTGGAGTGGTCCGCTATCGCCCACTGACCAATAACCCGAGCGTTGGTGGCTCGCCGGTCGAGCGCACGTTCTCGGCAGACGGTCAGGACTGGTACATCGTGACCCCGCTAGGAGACTTCACCCCGGACGAATGCTCGTAGCGCCCGCCGGTACTACGCGCCGCGACGGCGGTGGCGGTCGGCGTACGAGCGCAGGGCGCGGAGGAAGTCGACCTCGCGGAAGGCCGGCCAGTACGCCTCGCAGAAGTAGAGCTCGGAGTACGCGCTCTGCCAGAGCAGGAAGTTCGACATCCGCTGCTCGCCGCTGGTACGGATGATCAGGTCGGGGTCGGGCTGGCCGACGTTGTAGAGGTGCTTGGTGATGTCGTCGGCGTTGAGCGTCTCGGCCAGGCCGTTGAGATCGTTGCCGGAATCCGCTTCGGACTCGAGCAGCGAGCGGACCGCCTCCACCACTTCCTGGCGGCCGCCGTACCCGATCGCGAGGGTGATGTGGTTGCCGGTAGCGACGTCCTTCGTCGCGTCGACGGCGTTCTTCAGCGCGTGTGCCGTGCTGTCGGGCAGCAGGTCGAGGAGGCCGGCGATGTGGACCTGCCAGCGGCCGCCGGGTTGCGCCAGGCGGCCGGCGACGATCTCCTCGACGACCTCCATCAGGTAGGCGACCTCGGCGTCGTCGCGCTTGGCGAGGTTCTCGGTGGAGCAGAGGAAGACGGTGACGTGCGGTACGCCGGCGGTCTCGCACCAGCCGAGCAGGTTCTCGATGTGCTCCGCACCGCGCCGGTGGCCGACGCTCGGATTGCTGTGCCCTTTGCCGCGTGCCCAGCGACGATTCCCATCCGTCACCACACCGATGTGGGCCGGCAACTCCCGGCCGGCGAGCTGGGAACGGAGGCGGCGGACGTACAAGGCATACAGCGGACTGGTGGCGGGCATGCGGAGTAACTTACTCGTCTCGGTCCGTAACGCACAGTCCGTCGCCCAGTCCTTGAAACTCCCTTTGCATACTCAACAAACCCAGCAACGCAAGGCGTTCTACTCGGCTTCTTTGACCGGTACGTCGCTCAGGATCAGCCGGAGATCCGCCGACCGGTCGCGGCGCCGCCGGAAGTAGCCGCGAATCAGCACACCGATGCCACCCGCACCGAGCCAGGTGAAGCTGATCGTCGCGCAGAACACCGCCCAGACGGAGTTGCCGAAGCTCTCGTCCCGCACGACGACACCGATCACGCTGCCGACCAACCCCACCACAAGCCCCACCCAGAACAGTGGGTCCCGCATCATCGGCTCATCGAATCCCATACCCGCTAGATCGCCCTCCTGGTTCGAACCGTTACCGAGTAGACGCAACCGATGCCACTTCGGACCCATAGCCTGACCGGATGGGGCGGAGGAGACGATTCGGGGCGGTGGCCGCGGCCTGCGTGATGCTGTCGCTCGGGCTGACCGGATGCACCGTCGAGGACGGCGGGGCGTTGGGCCTCACCGTGGACGCGGCCGGGAAGCCGGTGATCGTGGTCCAGATGTGCAAGGGCTACCTCGACGGCGCCACGCTGTACGAGGACGTCGAGAACCCCGGTGACGACGACCACAACGGCAGGTGGACAGTCGAGCCGCGGGTCACCGGGTTCTCGCAGTTCAGCCTGGCCGACGGTGGTAACGGCTGGAAGCTGGAGGGGTCGCTCAAGCCGTTGGCCGCGCAGGTGAAGTACGTGATCTACGGCTGGACCGAGGACAACAGGTGGATGGCTTTGCACCTGCCGGTCACCCTGGACGAGATCGCCAGGCTGCGGCCCGGCCAGATCCGGTACTCCAACTTCGACGAGGCCGACACCTACGCGACGGGCTCCGTCGAGGAGTTCAAGACCGGGATCTGCAAGCACTACTGATCTCGGAGGGCGCGTTGGCGGCGGATCCAGATGAAGAGGATGACGCAGGGAACGAGGAGGCCGCCGAGGCCGAGGACGGCGAAGTCCCAGAAGGCGCCGACGTGGTCGACCAGCCAGCCGAAGTTCTGGCCGAAGAAGCCAGTCACGAAGGTCAGCGGCAGGAACACGGTGGCGAGGATGGTGAGCTGCTCGATGGTCGCGTTCTGCTGGACGCTCACCTTCGTCTGCTCCACCGAGATCACCGCCATGTTCGCCTCCAGCACGGTCGCGAGCAGGTCGCGTTGCGCGGCGACCTCCTCGTTGACCAGCACCAGGTGGTCGTGGACGTCGCGGAAGTACGGCAACAATCCGGTACTCCGCGCTCCGCGTTCGATCGTCGCCAGTACGGCGAGCAGCGGGTGTACCGCACGGTAGAAGTCGGTCACCTCACGCCGGAGGAAGTAGATCCGCTCGGTCGGCGCGACCGTACCGGCGAAGACAGTCCGCTCGACCTCCTCGATGTCGCGCTCGAGCTCGGCGACCACCGGTCCATACGTGTCGACGACCTGGTCGAGGATTGCCCAGAGCACCGAGTTCGTCCCGTTCTCCAGCAGCTCGGGGCGTTGCTCGAGCCGGGTCCGGGCACCGTGCAGCTCGCTGGCGACGCCCTGCCGGACGGTGATCACGAACGACGGGCCGACGAACACGCTGACTTCACCGAAGTCGACTTCCTCGCGCTCGTCGTCGTACCGGGCGGTGCGCAGGATGACGAGCCGGATGTCCCCCTCGTACGGCTCGACCTTCGGCCGCAGATGGAACGTCTGGGCGTCCTCGACGGCCAGCTCGTGCAGCCCGAAGTTCTTGCTGACCTGCGCCAGCTCCTCCGCGGTCGGATCGAACAGCCCGAGCCAGACGAACCCACCCAGCCGGCAGTGCGACGCGGCATCCTCCACCGACATCGCCCCGACGTGCTGCCGACGGCCGTCCCGGTAGTAAGCGCAGTCGATGATCATGCTCAGCTCCTCACTGTCTCCTCCGATGGTGCTCGCCGGTACTACGCCCGCGGTACCCCCGGCTGCCTTTGGCTCAGAGCTCGGACGGAGGGGATCTACAGTGATGGACGTGCTTGGCGAGCGGGTGGAATCCTGGGTGCGCTCGCATGAATTAGCTGTCGCCGCGGCCTCGGCGGGATTGTTGCTGGGCGGTTGCTTGCTCTTCGAGGTGATCGCTGGGAGTGAGTGAAGCTCCTTCGTGCTGACGGTGTTCCTGGTGGTGCCGTTGGCCGGACGGCGGAGTGCTCCGGCGGTTTGCGCTGGCATACCCGAGAACCTAGAAACCTGGGCGGACGCACGCATCGCGCTGTAGAACGACCTTCCGGCGGCTCTTCTCTGCCGTCCGGGGGATGGGCCCTCCGTCTCACGGCGGAGGTGGCGAAATAGGGTTGGCCGCAAGTCCTCGACCCCGCGGGAGTTCCGATGTCACGTCCCACAGTGCTGATGCCCGGCCCGATGAACGAGACGGTACTGACCGGGACCGCCGAGCACTTCGACGTGATCCGCCTGTGGGAGGCCGACGACCCGGACGCAGTACTGGCCGAGCGGGCCAAGGACATCACCGCCATCGCGACCGGTGGTACTGCGATCGACGGTGCGTTCCTGGACCGCTTGCCCGCGTTGCGGATCGTCGCCAGCTTCGGCGTCGGCTACGACAAGATCGACGCGGTGGCGGCCGCGGAGCGCGGGGTGATCGTCACCAACACTCCCGGCGTACTGGACGACGAGGTCGCCGACACCGCCCTCGGCCTGCTGCTGATGACGGCTCGCGAACTCTCCCGCGCCGAACGCTACCTACGCGCCGGCTCCTGGCCCGACGGCGCCTACCCGTTGACCAAGGCAACGTTGAACGGCCGCACGATGGGCATCCTCGGCCTCGGCCGGATCGGCGAGGCGATCGCCCACCGCGCCCAGGCGTTCGGCATCGACATCGCCTACCACAACCGCCACCCCAAGAACGTCGCCTACACCTACTACCCCACGCTCCTCGAGCTGGCCACAGCCGTGGACATCCTGATGATCGTCATCCCGGGCGGCGAAGAAACCCGCCACCTGGTCAACGCCGAAGTCCTCAAAGCCCTGGGACCCGACGGCATCCTCATCAACATCGCCCGAGGCACCGTCGTCGACGAAGCGGCCCTCGCCGAAGCATTGGCCACCAACACCATCCTCAGCGCCGGCCTGGACGTCTTCGAACACGAACCCCAAGTCCACCCGGCCTTGCTCGACCTCCCCAACGCAGTCCTACTCCCCCACGTAGGCTCCGCCACCATCCCCACCCGCAACGCCATGGGCCAACTAGTGGTCGACAACCTGCGCAGCTGGTTCGACAACGGCGTACCGCTGACCCCTGTGCAGGAATCCGCCGACCTGGTACGAAAGTTGAATGGCTGACCAGGACGACGTTCGCCGGATCGCGCTGGCACTCCCAGAGGTCCACGAGAGCGACGACACCTTCGCCTTCAGCGTGCCCAACAAGGGCAAGGACAAGGGGCTCGCCTGGATCTGGATGCGCCGCGAGGCCCCGAAGACCCCACGCATCCCCGAGCCCGACGTGCTCGCGATCCGGGTCAACGGCGACGCCGAGAAGCAAGCCCTCCTGGCCGCCGACCCCACCAAGTTCTTCACCGAGCCCCATTACAACGGCTTCCCCGCCATCCTGGTCCGCCTCTCCGCCATCAGCCCCGAAGAGCTGGCCGAACTCCTCACTGAAGCCTGGCGCATCCAAGCACCACGAGCCCTGGTCAAGGCGTTCGAGGCCTAGACCCGCATACTCACCCGGTGGACACCGACACTTGCCTGACCTGCGGCCGACCTACCGACGTACACGATCGGCACGTCCGGTTCCAGTTGCCGACGCCGCTCTTCGAGCTGCCCGACTGGGAGCAGCTGCCCGGGCTGTGGATGAGCCACGCGACGCCGACCGAGTCGGTGATGCTTCAAGCCGACGGGTACGGCGCGTTCATCCGTGCCTTGCTGCCCATCCTGTTGGAGGGTGGCCACACGCTGACCTACGGCGTCTGGATCGGTGTCCGCCCGGCGCAGCTTCAGGAGGCGTTCGCCGTATGGTGGGGTGACAATCCCGGCTACGCCGACCTGCGGCTCGAGGGAGTCCTCGCCAACCGGATCGCGCCCTGGGACCTGCTCGGCGCGCCCGTCGTCGCGACCGTCGTCAACGCGGACGAGACGCCGTACTGCACCTCGTCGCCCGATCCGCGGCTGAGCAGGGTCATCGTCGAGATCTGGCCGCACGACGAGGTGCTGGCACACCTGCCCTGAGAACCATTCGGTCGGCAGGTCCCAGATTGAGGGCCTGGGCGACGAAGATGCCGGCGCCGTGCCGGACCGCGTCGAGGAGCACCTCGTTCACGGTCACCCCAATCTGCCGAGCACTTCGGCCCAGTGGTTGTGCAGACTACCGAGATGCCCCTCCCCGGGACGAACGATCAGTTCGGCGCCCGAAATCCGCTCCGCCAGCCACTCGCCGTTGCGGACGGACGCGTTGGCGTCGAGTTCGCCGTACCAGAGCGTCGCCGGACAACTGATCACCTCAGGGCGGAACTCCCAACGTCCGAAGGAGATCGCGGCATCACGCAGATAGCCGGCAGTGTTCACCAGCGCCTCACGAGTGGCCGCGGCGATCTCGGCTGCCGTCTGCCGCCCGACCACCTCGGCATCGAGCGCCACCAACCCAGTGCAGAACCGCTCAGCCAACGCCTCATCGTCCGGATCCCCGGGCGCGAGCTTCGCCACGTACTCCTCGAACTCCGGCCGGATCAGCTCCACGGCATCCCTGGGCTTCGTCCGCGCCAGGGCCCGGAACAACCCCTTCTGCTCCTCCCCGAGATCATCACGGTGGTACGGCGGATCAAGCGCCGGCACCTCAGCCGGACTCGCCACCACCCCCACCGCAGTCACCCGCTCGGGATGCGTCGCCGCGCACGCCAACGCATACGGCCCACCGATGGACATCCCCAGTACGCCGTACCGCCCGACGCCCAGCAGATCGGCGACCGCCGCGATGTCATCCGCCACCGACAAATGGCTCGACGCAGCCTCGGTCGACAGCCCATACCCCGGCCGGTTGACCGCAACCAACCGCACCCCGGTACGCCGGGCCGCCACGTCCCCGCAGTACGCCGCGTGCCTGGTATCCGGGCACCCGTGCAGGAAGAAGACGACCGGCCCACCCGGGTCGCCGCCGCTCCAGTACTGCGCCTGCCGTCCGTCCGGTAGACGCAGCAGCTCCGTCGTCAGCTCAGCCCTGCGGTTGGGAGATGTTGACCATCCAGTCGACCCCGAACTGATCGGTGACCATGCCGAACTCGTCGCCCCACATCTGCTTCTCCAGCGGCGTCGTCACCGTGCCGCCCTCGGAGAGCTTGTCGAAGAACCCGTGCAGCTCCGCGCTGTCGTCGCCGCTGAGGCTGACCGACATCGTGGTGCCGGCCTTGAACTCCAGGTAGCTCGGCGTGTCCGACCCCATCAGCGTGTACCCCTGCGGGGTCTCCAGCATCGCGTGCATGATCTTGTCGGCGTCCGCGGCCTCGGACGCGCCGAACTCCCCGAACGTGTTGATCGCCAGCTCGCCCCCGAACACCCCTTGGTAGAACTCGAAGGCCTGCCGCGCGTTCCCGTTGTAGCTCACATACGGGTTGAGTCGAGATGCCATCAGTTGCTCCTGTCCCCTTGTTCCCCTGACGAATCGCACACTAGACCCACCCCAGGACACTTTTCGACCTCTCGGCCCCGGCGCTCACCGAACGCGGTAGAGCGATCCCGCCGGAGTAACGCCGAAGGACGCCTTGACACCCCCGACGACCAGATCGACGACGTACGTCGTACCTGACCAGCGGCCCTTGTACTGCACGGATCCGGTGGCCCTTACCGGGGCGATGACAGACAGGATCGAGGCCCGCGTCCCCGCACGCGCGAACATCAGCGTCGGCGCGGATTTCCGGGTGAAGATGTTCGGGTAGTGCCAGCCCTGGATCGGTTTGGTCTGGCCCTGCTTGACCAGGATCGCCCCGCGCGGCAGCGGCTGCCGGTAAGGCACCTGGACCACGATGGTCCGGGTCGCGTCACCAGGCTTCATCGCGATCGCCGTCGTCCGTGAGTAGACCGTCGCCTTCTGGTCGGACGGCAGATGCCACAGCGTCTGGAACTGCTGCGCCTTCCTGCTGCTCGCCCAGTCCAGAGCGACGATCAGATCCGGATTCTTGAGCACCAGCACTCCGCGATGCCGGCTGATCCCCGCTCCCGGCACATCGGCGAACTCGTAGAACTCGGAAGTCGGGTTGATAACCGACCGGGTCAACTTGGTGACCGGGCGAGTATCCGCGGCCGACGGAGTCGTCATGGCACTGGCCGCGAACGGACTGACCACCCAAGCACGCCAGACGTCTCTCTGGTAGCCGGAGTGACCGCCGTCGATCAAGATGTCCCGGCCATGCGACGTGTAGGTGATGGCCGTGTGATCGCCGTGACCGTGCATGGCTCGCGCCGGCCCGTACCGGATGCTGTACGTCGACTCCTGGGTGAACGGACGCGTCTCGCCCCACCCGGTGCGACCGAATACGTAGCCCGCCCTGAAGGCACCGATCCGCCGGCCCGGCGGAGTGCCCTCACGGCCGAGGCTCCCCGCATAAGCCAGCGGCGTACCCGGGTCCGCGCCGGTGGCGACCACTTCCGAGTCGCCGAGCTGATGCAGTTTGCCGAGGGAGTTGGTAGCGAGCGCGAGCCAGCCGGCCATCAACTTCCGCCGCGCGGTGATCGTCGTACCGGGATCGGCTCCGCAGGCTTTGAGCGCGGTGACGGCACGGCCCCAGAGGTAGTAGTTGAACTGGGCATAAGCCGTCGACTGCTCGTTGGACGAACCCTGCGAGTCGATCGCGGTGGTGATTCCGGCCGCCAGCCGGTTCTGCGCGGTCGCCTTGTAGTCGTTGCGATTCAGGGTGCAGCCGACGCCGAACAGCGCGATACTCTCGTCCGTACCGTGGTTCCACGCCCCACTCCAGTTGGCGGTCAGGAACCTGGCGTGGTTGACCAGCGCGACGTCGATCCACTTGTACGCCGCCGGTAACGATGTGACGCCCAGCCCTGCCATGACGGCTTGGCGGAGGCAGATCAGCACGTTGGTCCGGTGCATGGTCGACTCGTTGGCGCCGGCGTCCGCCTTCCAGGAGTACGGATTGTCGGCGACCCAGTCCTTGCTGATCGCGACGACCCGGGCCATCGCAGTGGTGTCCCCCTTGCCGGCTGCGACGATCCCTTGCCCGAGCCAGCGCAGCGAGTGGAACCACATGTACCAGCTGCGGTTCTTGTAGGGATTGAGCCGCCAATTGATGTTCCCCCTGCCATTGCCGACCTTGTACGCCGGGTACGGACCCCACGCGAACTTGTCCGCCTTGAGCAGCGCCACAGTGGTCTTGTCGTCGACTGTGCCGAAGCCTGTGCAGGTGTAGGTACCAGTCGCGGCCGCCATGCCTGCCAAACTCTTCACGTCGGCCGCCGGCGGCATGACAGGCGGTACGACGTTGCTCTCGCCCGGCTCGAACTGCGCCACCTCCACCTCGGGCAAGTCGGGCAGCACCGCGATCCCGGGCTTCACCGGCTTGGCAATCACCATCTCCGGACCAGGCACAAGCGCCCCCAGCGCAAGTGCGAACCCCACCACCACACTCACAGACCGCCGACTCACCATGATGTCTCCCACCCCACCGAAATCTCCCCTACCTGAAGCATGATGAGTGAACCGGACGGAAAGTTGCAGGGCCCGTACTCTGGGCGCGTGCAGCTCGAGTTCAGCGGAGAGATCTGGTTCTGGCGGGGGCCCGCGCCCTGGTACTTCGTGACGGTGCCGGAGCCCGAATGCCTCGACCTGCAGGCGTCGTCGGCGTACGTGAGCTACGGCTGGGGGATGATCCCGGTCACCGCGCAGATCGGCGGCACCGAGTGGACCACCTCGCTGTTCCCGAAGGACGGCCAGTACGTCGTCCCGCTCAAGACCGCCGTCCGCTCAGCCGAGTCCCTCGACGAGGGCGACACCGTCGTCATCCAACTCACTGTCGCGGACTGACTGCCCGTCGCCGGCCGGTGCGTCGCGGCGGGCCAGCAGGATGAACGGCACCGCTAGTAGCTGGATGCCTGCGCTGATCACATAGGCCTGCCCATAGCTCCACACGTCTGCAGCCCTCCCCAGAGCCGGCTGGATGACGACACCACCGGCCGAGCCGAGCAGGTTGTCCGACGAGAGCACGGTCGCCCGCTGCGCCGACGGGATCAGGCTGTTCAGGAACGCTTGCCGCACTGGCGTGATGGCCGCGAACACAGTCGCCCAGACAGCTAGCAGCACCAGCGCCAGCCAGAAGCTGGAGACCAGCCCGATCAGCACCAGCACCACGGCCGTGACGACGGCGATGAGCAGCAGTACCGAAGTACGGGATCGGAAGAGTCGGCTCACAGCTGGTGCGGTGACGCCGCTCAGGATCTGCGCGAGGGCGACGATGGCAGCCGACACCCCTGCGACTGCGTACGAGTCTGCGTGGCCGTAGAGCTGCAGGAGGTACGGCTGGGCCGCGTAGAAGCCGTACATGCTCACACCCGCGGTGAAGGGAGCCGCGAGCATCAGCCAGCGCACGGGCGGGTTGCGCAGCCCGTGGTCGAGCGACGAGCGCAGGATGTCCCGCATCTCAGCAGTAACCGAGACACGCGACTTCGGCGCGAACCCGACGTCATGCATCGCCCGCCAGGCGACGACGAAGGTCAGGACGAGCAGAACGGCGCGTACCAGGTACGGCGTACCCAGGTTGGTCGACTGAGCCAGAACGCCGCCAGCGATCGTCCCGCCGACCATAGCGACACCACTGGCGACCTGCCCCTTGGCGAACGCCGACTCCAGCGACCCCTGGTACCCACTGGCCGCCAGCCCGTCGACCAGCCAGGCCTCGGTCGCGCCGCTGAAGAAGGTGAACCCCAACCCGAGCAATGCCGACGCCACCGCCCAGGGCGCAAACCCTGCCTTCACCTGCCACAGCAGCAGGTAGAGCAGGGTCGACCCGACCAGCGTTGCCGTCCCCAGCAGATACGACGCCCGCCGGCCGACCGTGTCCGCGACGACGCCCGTCGGCACCTCGAAGAGCACCTGTCCGAGTGTGAAGAACGCATTGGCCGCGAATGCCTGGCCCACGCTCAGCCCGGCGTCCAGCAAGAACAGCGTGTTGATGCCCCAGATCATCGACGAGGCAGCCGTCGACACCATCATCAGTGTCAGGTAAGTCCGTAACAGACGATCTGCCGTCGATCGCATCGTGCACCCCTTTCGTGGCCTCACCCGGTACGTCGGAGCGCGGCCGGCCGTCTCGACCTGGTTGTCCACAGGGCTGTGCCTTCGCGCCTGCCGACGGTCTGCGGAATATGGCACGATCTGTGACATGAGCGGCAAGACGGACGACGAGCAGCGGTTGCGCGATCTCGCGCTGCTGCGGCGCGTGCGGGACCGGATCGACCGGGAGTACGCGCGGCCGCTCGATGTCGAGGCACTGGCCCGGGGGGTCAACATGTCGGGTGGGCATCTCAGTCGTCAGTTCCGGCTCGCCTACGGAGAGTCACCGTATTCGTATCTGATGACGCGACGGATCGAGCGGGCGATGTCGCTGTTGCGGAGGGGGGACATGAGCGTGACGGATGTGTGCTTCGAGGTGGGGTGCTCGTCTCTGGGCACCTTCAGCACCCGGTTCACCGAGCTCGTCGGCGTACCGCCGAGCGTCTACCGCAAGCAGGCCGCCGGGGAGCTGGCCGGGATGCCGACGCTGCTGTCGAAGCACGTGAGCAGACCGATCAGGAATCGAGAAGCGCCCGCCCCCGAGTCGCGGCTAGCGTGACCGCCATGGACATCACGATCAGCGCGAGTTTTCTCCCCCACAACGATCCGGATGCCGCGCTCGCGTTCTACCGCGACGCGCTCGGCTTCGAGCTGCGCAACGACGTCGGCTACAACGGCATGCGCTGGCTCACCGTCGGCCCGCCCGGCCAGCCCGGGACGAGCATCGTGCTGCACCCGCCGGCGGCCGACCCCGGCATCACCGACGACGAGCGCAAGGTGATCGCCGAGATGATGGCCAAGGGCACGTTCGCCAGCATCCTGCTCGCCACGCCCGACGTCGACGCGGCGTTCGCCAAGCTGCAGACCACCGACGTGGAGATCGTGCAGGAACCGATCGACCAGCCTTACGGCGTACGGGACTGTGCTTTCCGTGATCCGTCCGGCAACATGGTCCGGCTCCAGGAAGCGCGCTGACCACGATGGCCACGAAACCACATGTTGCTGACAGCCACGACCTGATCCGGGTCCAGGGTGCGCGGGTGAACAACCTGAAGGACGTCAGCATCGAGATCCCGAAGCGCCGGCTGACGGTCTTCACCGGCGTCTCGGGGTCGGGCAAGAGTTCGCTGGTGTTCGGCACCATCGCGGCCGACTCGCAGCGGATGATCAACGAGACCTACAGCACCTTCGTCCAGGGCTTCATGCCGTCGCTCGCGCGGCCGGACGTCGACGTGCTGGAGGGGCTGACCACGGCGATCATCGTCGACCAGGAGCGGATGGGATCCAACCCGCACTCCACGGTCGGCACGGCGACCGACGCGAACGCGATGCTCCGGATCCTGTTCAGCCGGCTCGGCACCCCGCACATCGGCTCGGCCCAGGCGTTCTCCTTCAACGTCGCCTCGATCAGCGGCGCGGGCGCGGTCACCCTGTCGAAGGGCGGGCAGACCACCAAGGAGCGGCGCAGCTTCAGCATCACCGGCGGCATGTGCCCGCGCTGCGAGGGCCGCGGCTCGGTCACCGACTTCGATCTGACGGCGCTGTACGACGCGTCGAAGACGATCAACGAGGGCGCGCTGACCATCCCCGGCTACAGCATGGACGGCTGGCAGGGCCGGATCCTGCGCGGCTGCGGCTTCTTCAGCGTGGACAAGCCGATCGCCAAGTTCACCAAGAAGGAACTGCAGGCGCTGCTCTACCAGGAGCCGACCAAGATCAAGGTCGAGGGCATCAACCTCACCTACTCCGGCCTGATCCCGCAGATCCAGAAGTCCTTCCTGGCCAAGGATGTGGAGGCGATGCAGCCGCACATCCGCGCCTTCGTGGAGCGGGCGATCACCTTCCAGACCTGCCCGGAGTGCGACGGGACCCGGCTGAACGAGGGCGCCCGGTCGTCCAAGATCAACGGGACCAACATCGCCGACTGCTGCAAGATGCAGATCAGCGACCTGGCCGACTGGGTCCGCGGCGTGTCCGACAAGTCCGTCGCACCGCTGCTGGACAAGCTCGAGCACACGCTCGACTCGTTCGTCGAGATCGGCCTCGGCTATCTGTCGCTCGACCGGCCGGCCGGCACGCTGTCGGGTGGTGAGGCGCAACGGGTCAAGATGATCCGGCACCTCGGCTCCTCGCTCACCGACGTCACGTATGTCTTCGACGAACCGTCGATCGGGCTGCACCCGCACGACATCCAGCGGATGAACGAGTTGCTGCTCCGGCTGCGCGACAAGGGCAACACGGTGCTCGTCGTCGAGCACAAGCCGGAGATGATCGCGATCGCCGACCATGTCGTCGACCTCGGGCCGGGGGCAGGCACCGGCGGCGGCACGATCTGCTTCGAGGGCACTCTCGAGGGGCTGCGGGCCAGCGACACGTTGACCGGGCGGCACCTCGATGACCGGGCTTCGCTGAAGTCCTCGCTGCGGTCGCCGTCCGGGTTCCTGGAGATCCGGGGTGCCAGTTCGCACAACCTGCAGAATGTCGATGTCGACGTTCCGCTCGGGGTACTGACCGTGGTGACCGGTGTCGCGGGGTCGGGGAAGTCGTCGCTGATCCACGGCTCCGTGCCGGCGTCCGCTGACGTGGTGTCGGTCGACCAGACGGGGATCAAGGGGTCGCGGCGCAGCAACCCGGCGACGTACACGGGACTGCTCGAGCCGATCCGCAAGGCGTTCGCGAAGGCCAACGGCGTGAAGCCTGCGCTGTTCAGCGCGAACTCCGAGGGCGCCTGCCCGAACTGCAACGGCGCCGGGGTGATCTACACCGACCTGGCGATGATGGCCGGGGTCGCGACCACTTGCGAGGTGTGCGAGGGGAAGCGGTTCAGGGAAGAGGTGCTGGAGTATCGCTTCGGCGGGCGGGACATCAGCGAAGTACTGGCGATGTCGGTCACCGAGGCGGAGAAGTTCTTCGCCGAAGGAGACGCCCGTACGCCGGCCGCGCACAAGATCCTCACCTACCTCGCTGATGTAGGCCTCGGCTACCTCAGCCTCGGCCAACCGCTGACCACGCTGTCCGGCGGTGAACGCCAACGCCTCAAACTGGCAACCCACATGGGCGAGAAGGGCGGCATCTACGTCCTGGACGAGCCCACCACCGGCCTCCACCTCGCCGACGTCGAACAACTCCTCGGCCTCCTCGACCGCCTGGTCGACGACGGCAAGTCAGTCATCGTCATCGAGCACCACCAGGCAGTGATGGCCCACGCCGACTGGATCATCGACCTGGGCCCCGGCGCCGGCCACGACGGCGGCCAAATCGTCTTCGAAGGCACCCCCGCCGACCTGATCACCCACCAACCCACCCTCACCGGCAAGCACCTAGCTGCCTACGTAGCCAAGTAATGCTCTACACCGGCCCGCCGCTCGCAGACGGGCCGGTGTCACTGGCCTCAGTTCGCGACGCGGACGTCCACGAGTGGGCCGAGCGCGCGGTCTCCGACCCTTCGATGCTCTACTTCGGCATCTTCCGCTCGGATGTCCTGGTCGGCCAGATCTTCCTGCACGACCGCGATGACACCCTGCAGGAAGCTCTGGTCGGCTACCACCTGTTCACCGCCACCAACCGCGGCCAAGGAATCGGCACCAGAGCCCTGCGCCTCCTCCAGCGCCACGTCACCGACCACCTGGCTCTGAAGCGCCTGATCGTGATCACCTCGCGCGACAACATCCCATCGCAACGCCTGGCCCTCACCTGCGGCTTCGCCTTGGCCGGAGCACCCCGCGAAGACCCAACCGGCCTGCTCTACGACTGGAAGGTCAGCAGGCAAGGGTCTTGCGATAGCAGCGGGCCAACTGGTCGTTGACGTACTTGCCGTACGGCTCGCTCAACCGATAGCCGCACTTCTCATACAAGGCGATCGCCTCCGGCTGCCGCTCGCCCGTCGCCAACCGGATCGCCCGATAGCCGACGCCCGCGGCGAGTTCCTCCAGCCCACCCAAGACAGCCGAGGCGATCCCACGACCGCGGAAGCCCGGCTCGACGTACATCCGCTTGAGCTCACCGACGTACGGATCGCTCGTCGGCTGCAGCGCGCCACAACCGACTCCTCGCCCATCCACGGACGCGACCAGGTACCGCGCACCTTCGTGGACGGTTGATCGCCCTTCGCCGCCGTACCGCGCGACCAGCTCTTGGAACGCTGCCGCCAACAGCCCGGCCAGCTCCCCGTTATCTACGCCCCGCTCCTCGATGACCACGCAGGAAGGTTATGCGGTCGTGGTCCGGAACCGGCTCCGGGGAAACACACAGGAAGCTCACAGGCTGCGCGGGTCGTGGTCTCAGCAACTCCGTGAACCATCGAGGAGACACCACTCCGCCAGGGGGCCTCGATGGACACCACTACCGCCTCATACCGATCCGCGGCAGCCGCGCAGCTGCCCTCCGCCGGTACAGCGGCGCCTCGGCATCACGTGCCCGGCCGACGGGCTCGGCTAGACGCCGCGATCCGTGTGGCGGCGGGATCGACGCTGTGGCTGAGTCTGCTGGTCGTCACCTACTGGTGGGTCGTGGGGCGGGGTATCCAGGCGATGGACGACTGGGAGAGCGGGCTGACTTCAGCGGGCCGGCTCACTGGTCTCCTCGCCTCTGACCTGCTCTTGGCCCAGGTACTGCTGATCGCCCGCATCCCTGTCATCGAGCACGCCTTCGGCCAGGACCGTGTGCTGCGCATCCACCGCATCGTCGGCTTCACGTCCTTCAACCTCATGCTGTCTCACCTGGCGCTCATCACCTGGGGGTACGCCGCCGGCCGGGTCACTGCGTTGCCCAGCACCTTCTGGGATCTCACCACCAACTACCCCGGCGTACTGCTGGCTCTGGCCGGTACCGCATGCCTGGTGCTGACCGTGGTCACCAGCGTTCGCGCAGCTCGACGGCGGTTGCGCTACGAGTCGTGGCATCTGCTCCACCTCTATGCCTATCTGGGAGTCGGCCTGGCCCTCCCCCATCAGCTCTGGACCGGCCAGGAGTTCATCAGTTCGCCGGCGGCAACGGCGTACTGGTGGACGGTCTGGGGAGTGACGGCTGCCGCAGTACTGGTGTGGCGCGTCGGCCTACCGCTGGTCCATAGCGCGCGTCACCGGCTCCGAGTGGCCTCGGTTGCGGACGAAGGCAATGGAGTGGTCTCCGTCTATCTCACTGGGCGCCGGCTGGATCGTCTCGGCGCGGAGGCAGGGCAGTTCTTCACTTGGCGGTTCCTCAATCGCGCAGGGTGGACGCGAGGCAATCCGTACTCGCTGTCCGCTGCCCCGAGCGGGCAGAGCCTTCGCATCTCGGTGAAGGCGCTGGGCGACAACAGTCAGAGCCTCCGCGGTTTGCGGCCGGGCACGGCGGTGCTGGTCGAAGGTCCGTACGGACGGCTCTCTGCCCGCGCCCGCACTGGTCGCAAGGTGGTCCTCATCGGCGCAGGCGTCGGGATCACTCCGCTGCGTGCGCTCGCAGAAGGTCTCGAGTACGGGCCGGGGGAAGCCATCCTGCTCCAGCGCTACACCGGTACGCCGCTCTTCGACCGGGAACTCAGGATGCTCGCCGATACCCGGGGCCTCCTCGTCGGCGTACTGCCCGGACACCGGCGCGCGCCCGGCTCGTGGCTGGGACCGGGCGCCGATCACCTCGACGACGTGGCCGCCCTTCGGACCTGGATCCCGGACATCGCCGACCGCGACGTCTACGTCTGCGGTCCTGACCCATGGACCGAGTCCGTGGAGCGAGCAGCCCGTGCGGCCGGCGTCCCCGCCGATCGCATCCACCTCGAGAACTTCAGTTGGTGATCACCCGTGAAACGTATTGTCACCTGGCTCCTGAGCACAATCACCGTCGTGGTGCTCCTGTTCGGCTACCACACCTCGAACTCCGGCCGAGTCACCGCGACCCCGGCAGTCATCGGCTCCGCCGGCCCGGCCCCAACCCCCGCCGGCACCCCGTCACCCACCACCTCACCGACGGATTCGCCGTCGGATTCGCCGCCCGATTCGCCGCCCGCGACCAGTACGCCGTCGCCTGCCGCGTCCCCGTCACCGACATCCACCGCGACCACCGTCCAGGGCGACACGGCCGACACCCAGTGGGGCCCGGTCCAGGTTCAGATCACCGTTGCCGCCGGCAAGATCACCGACGTGGCCGTCCTCCAGTACCCCAACGGCAACGGCCGCGACCAGCAGATCAACGCCTACGCCCTGCCGATCCTGATCAACGAAACCCTCACCACCCAGTCCGCCGCCATCGACACCATCAGCGGCGCCACCGTCACCACCGACGGCTACACCCGCTCCCTACAATCCGCCCTCGACAAAGCCGGCCTCTAACCACCCCGGTACGGGCGTCCTAACAGGACTCCTCGACCACGAGCAGGTGGTTGTGGTGCTCGTCCTTGAACTCACCAGCAAGAAAGTCGGTGTAGTCCCCCGCGGTACGGACGACCGTGTCCGTCAAATACGGCCGGATCTCCGCCGCGAAGCTCTCCCGCTCCTCCGGCAGCACATCACGCGCCTCGTTCGCATAGACCCGCAAGACCCGAACCTCCGGATCTCCGAGCAACTGCTGCACCCGCTTCCACGGCATCAATGCGTCCCCACCCCGCAACTGCCACCAGACGCCATGCTCATCCGTGAACTCCCCGTCCAAAACCGGCTGGCTCCACGCAACCGCCGACTCTCCCGGACCCCCCGAAGCCTCCACCTCAGCAAGAATCGCAGCAAAACTCTTCCCGCGCTCACCCCTCCGCTTATGCCCCACCACCCCATCATGACCTCGCGCCCCACTGCGGGTCAGGTACTTAGATGTTCGTGGAGCATCTGCCACCGGCCGTTACGCCTGGCCAGCGCATTCGTACCGCGCCCGCGGCCCTCGCGCTGTTGCCCGTCGACGAGCCCCGCCCAGTGAAACCTGTACCGGACAACGGCGAAGTCGGCTGAAACGTGAACCCATCGCAGGTCGCTGATCGTGTAGACCTCGTCCCGGATCTCGTCGAAGGTGCGCTGCACGGCCCCCGCGATCGCCTCGACCCCCTCGTACGAGCCATCGGTGAACCAATAGCTCGCATCATCCGCGATGAGCTCGCGCAACCGACCGACATCATGCGCATTGGTCAGCTTGCCGTACTCCGCCATGAACGCATCCAGCTCGACACCCAACAACTCGGTTTCCTCCACACACGCAGCCTGGCAGCACCCACCGACAATCCTGTGGCAGGCTTCGGGGATGGGTGGGACTCGGCTTGAGCATGTACGGGCCAATGTGGCGGATCTGAAGGCCGCTGTGGAGTGGTACACGAGTGTGCTCGGGTTCGAGGTGGAGGCTTACTGGCCGCCGGAGGCGCCGAACTACGCGCAGTTCGTCACGGGGTCCGGTGCGACGTTCGCGGTGATGGAAGCCGCGGGCCGTGGCGGCCGGTTCAACTTCACCGTCGACGACCCGGACGGTAACGAGCTCGGGTTCGTGCGTAACGGGTGAGGGGGCCGGCGGGCTAAATCCGTTTGTGCTGGGCGGCGGGCGCTGCTTCGCTGTTGGCGTGAGTCCGGTCAAATGGTTCGACACCCGATGGAGAGACTGGCGGGCGTACCGCCTGCGCAACGCGTACTACGGTGCCTGCCCGGCCTGCCGTCATGACTGGCGCGAGCACCTGCCGGACGAGGGCTGCAGCGAGTGTCAGTACGAGATCGATCACGAAGCCCCCGGCGCACCGCTGACGGTGTGCCCGGAGCGGGCTCCTGGAGTGACCTTCTAGAAAGATCGTCACGCATATTGACCGGACGAGGACTGCGCGTCATGATCGTCCAGGTAATCGATAGGAAAGTTTCCTATCTTAGTTCGGCCCAACTCCTACGCCCCCAGGATTGAGGTTCGAGATGCGCATCCGCATGCTCAAACTCGCCACCGCCGCCCTCGCGGCCGGCTCACTGGCCCTCGGCGCGGCAGCTGCCGCGCAGGCCGCTCCCAGCGCAGTACAGGCCGACCCCGCCAGCATCGGCGCGGCGCCGTACCTGTACCTCGGCTGGGGCAACCCGCAGAAGGCGACCGACATCATGAAGGCCGCCGGCAACCAGTGGTTCACGATGGCCTTCGTACTGGCCGACGGCAGCTGTAACCCCAAGTGGGACGGCAACCGCAGTCTGACCGGCGGCAACGACCAGTCGGTCATCAACAGCATCCGCGGCGCCGGCGGTGACATCATCCCGTCGTTCGGCGGCTGGGACGGCGACAAGCTCGGCGTACGGTGCACGTCGGCCTCCGCGCTGGCCGGCGCGTACCAGAAGGTGATCAACGCCTTCGGGCTGAAGGCGATCGACATCGACATCGAGAACACCGAGTTCCAGAACAACACCGTCCAGCAGCGGGTCGTCGACGCGCTGAAGACGATCCGCGCCAACAACGCCGGGCTGAAGATCTACATCACCATGGGGACCGAGCAGAGCGGCCCGGACTCGTGGGGCAGCGGCCTGATCACCAAGGCGAAGAACTCCGGCTTCACCCCGGACGGCTGGGTGCTGATGCCGTTCGACTTCGGTGCCGGGTCCGGCAACATGGCGACGCTGACCCAGCAGGCCATGGAAGGCCTGAAGGGCAAGCTCAAGACGGCGTACGGCTGGAGCGACGACACGGCGTACCGGCACATGGGCATCTCGTCGATGAACGGCAAGACCGACGACGGCGAGACCGTCCGGGTGTCGGACTACCAGGCGATGCTCAGCTACGCCCAGCAGCACCACCTGGCCCGCTTCACCTTCTGGGCCATCAACCGCGACCGCCAATGCGGCAGCGGCGGCGACGCCGGCTCCGACTGCAGCGGCATCTCCCAGAGCGCCTACGCCTTCACAAAAATAGCCGCCCAGTTCCACGGCTGATCCCCGGCTCACACCTCAAAGCGCCCCGGCCCCTGCACCGGGGCGCTTTGCATGCCCGGCGGCGACGTCCAGCGTTTGACGGCAGGTGCGCCTTTCGGTTGCGAGGATGGACTCATGGTCGGATCGCGAACGGCAATCCAGGTCGAAGGCGTCGACGATCCACGGTGGGCCGTGGCGCTGGAGCTGCTCGTATCCGGCGAGGCTGCGATCGGCCTCTCTGGGCTGAGACTCTCCTCCGACCCACCCACGCCCGCGGCCGGCCGCAGGCTCCAGATCGAATTCCCATGCCCGGTGGATCCGGTCCGCGGCCATGCACCGCCGTCTTCGTACCTCGCTGAACTGGCTCGCTCGTCCTTGGAACGTGCGCGCGCACTCATTGCGAATGCCTCCGCCGGGGACTCTCCCTTCCGCATGCTCGTGGCTGAATCGGACCTGCTCTACGAGTTCGTGTACGACTACGGCACGGGGACGCTGCTCCTCGCAACCGCCAGACCGACAGGTCCGTTGGACTGGAGATAGTGCTGGCGGGTGAGCCGCTCCGCTACCCGCGCTACTCGCAGTACGAGGTCGATGACGAAGGTTTGTCTGGAGGCTGAAAGGTTGGTCCGGTCGCGTTCGCCGCGGCCAGCATCGGCTCCGTTGCGCAGGGCAACGATCGATGGCTACGGAAGGCGGACTGACGATGGGACGGATCGCACGGATGGTTGGGTTGCGGGAGTGGCGATGACCGCGGTGACCGGCGCTGCCGCGACGGCGTACGCGGCTCCAGCAAGCTCCACCTCGACGTCCGCGCCGGCGAGCACCCAGTCGGGCGGTACGCACGGATGCGCCAGCTACAACCAGTGTGTCCAGGACCAGTACACCTTCAGGCACTACGGCCTGCAGGTCGGCAACATCTACTACTGCGACACTGTCGCCGGCTGCCCGACCGGCTACTACTTCGACTGGTGGAGCTGACCACCCGACGGATCATCACAACATCCGAAGAACTCCGGGTGCGCTCGGAGTTCTTCGGGCGTTGGCGTTGTCCGGCGCTTCGCGGATGCGCCCGCGGGTGGCTCGGTCAGCCGGCTACGTGGGCGGTGTTGTCGAGCCAGTGGTCGATGAGGTCGGTGTCGCCGGTGATGGTGATGCCGGTGGCGTCGGTGAGTGAGAGCCTTCGGGTCATGGTCAGGAGCAGGGATCCTGCCGGGCCGGTGATCGTCACGTCGGCCTGGTGGGTACCGGGTTGCCAGGTTGCGCCGTCGGGTCGGCGTTCGACGAACCATGCACCCTCGTCGCCGGTCGTGTCGGTGGCTATCCATTGCAGGGTCTGGCCGGTGCCGCGGATGGCGTGTGCGGACTCGGTTCGCCGCATCTCCCAGGTGGGCGAGGTCAGCATCGCGAGATGGTTGGTGATGAGCGCCGCCGCGACGTCGCCATCAACGTCCGTACCGACCGAGCGCCCACCCGCGTCGCTTGCTCGAATCACTCCAGCCGCCCCCGCCACGCCGACCAGCCCAGACGCGCCTGCCGCGCCACCCCCGCTCGCCGCCGTGGCCGCATTCGCCGCATTCGCTGCGTTGGCCGCGTTGGCCGCCGTAGCCGCATTCACCGCACTCGCTGCGTTCGCCGCGTTCGGCGCACTTGCTGCGTTCGCTGCGTTGGCCGCGTTCGCTGCGTTCTCCGCCGTGGCCGCATTCACCGCATTCGCCGCGTTCGCCGCGTCGTAGCCGTGGACTACTGCTTCGTTGAGCATGCTGGTCAGCCAGAATTGGGTACCGGAGCGGTCGTCGCCGGCCGCGTTGAAGACCGGGGCGTCGACGAGGGCGTCGTCGGAGCAGGCGTCCGCGACCCGCTGGGCGGATTCGGCCAGCCAGGTCTGCCAATCGCCGGGGTCTGAGGGAGGTACCGCCATCTCCGTGGGCAGCTGGGTGGGGTCGGTGATGCGTCGCTCGATGATCTCCGCGACCCAGTGCTGGGTCTGCCCGACGTGCTCGACCAAGTCGCGAACGGTCCACTCCGGGGCGGTCGGCACAGCGGCGTACGGACCAGCCGCGACGGCTGATTCCGCCAGCCGCCGGGTGTGCTCGACGATCGCCAGCCGGGCACGTTCCGCGATCAACTCAGTCATCGGTCTTCCTCTCAGGCTCGGTACGGACCCTTCCGACGGTCACCGCCAGTCGCAGCCGCCGTCCCCGTCCGTCTGCCTCAGACTCTGCCGGACCCCGTTTACGGTTTCTTTCCGATCCTCCGCCATGCCAACATCAACCAACGCGCCTCGACGCCGACATCATCCCCGGCGAATCCCTCGGCGGCCTGCACCTCTTTGGCAACGCCCTCGACGCGCTCCCCCACCTCGAAGGCAACTGGCCCCTGCGCGAGGAGCCCAGCCCCGATGGAGACTTCACCTACTTCTCAGCCGAGAACCTCTTCCTGATCTTGGTCGACAACGAAGATCTCCCGATCCGCTGCCTGATCACCTACCCGGGCTACACCGGCAAGCTCAACGGCTCCATCCACGCAGGCATGACCTTCGACGATCTACTGCGCCGCTCGCCGCCCATCCGTCGCAAGGCCCTGCACATGTTCCAGGGCTTCCTGTACGTCGACCTCGAGGAAAGCACCGCATTCCTCCTCCCCCACACCTCGACGACCTGGACAACCTCCTGGACCTCCCAGCCGACCTCCCCCTCAACGCCCTCTACGTGATGCCACCCGCTCGCCGGCGTCACCTCAGAAAGAACGGCCAGCCCACCTGGGAGTTCATCCAATACTGACCGAGGAGGCCGATCCAGAATGAGCACTGACACCGAGAGCTACCCAGACCTGGACGCCGACGAACGCACCACACTCAGCCAGTTCCTCGACCAGTACCGCGGCCGGGCGCTCTCACGCCTCGAACAACTGACCGACGCCCAGGCCCGAACGAGGAGCCTCCCGGCTACCGACCTGACGCCGGGCGGGATCGTGAAACATCTCGCCCACATGGAAGACCACTGGTTCATCGCCCGAGTCGGAGGAGGCAACCTCCCCGAGCCATGGGCGTCAGCCCCACTCGACACCCAACCGAAGTGGTCCTTCGAGTCAGCAACCAACGACACAGTCGAAGAAATCTCCGCCCTTTACCAAGCAGCCTGCACCCGCAGCCGCCAGGTCACCGCCCAACTCCCCACCCTCGACACCCCGGCCCCACGCCCCTCGTTCGGCAAGGGCCCCGTAACCCTCCGCTGGGTCATGGTCCACATGCTCGAGGAGACCGCCTGCCACGTAGGCCACCTCGACCTACTCACTGACGCCATCGAGAGCGGAAACCTCTAGGGTGCCGACCCACAAGGGCCTCAGTCGATAGACCGGACACCCGCGAGAGCTTGGCTGACAGCGGCTTCCACATGCAGGCGTGTGGTGGGGAAGACCGGAGGGGGTGTCGTCCTGGCTGATCAGGAGTTCGACCTCGGTGCAGCCCAGGATCACGCCTTCTGCGCCGGAGTCCGCGAGCCGCTGGATGACGTCGAGGTAGGCGGTCCGCGACGAGTCGCTGATGATCCCGCGGCACAGTTCGTCGTAGATCACTGAGTGAACCAGGCTACGATCGTCACCGCGGGCGTCGCGCAATTCCTCCAGTGCTCAGGCCAGATCGCGCGCGTCCTGCGGCGTAGCCCGCTCCGCGGCCACGCGCGCGAACCCGTCCTCCAGCATCGAGCGTGCCTCGAACAGATCGACGGCGTCGACCGACAACCCACGGAACCACAGGTCGATCACACCGAGCCGTACCTGCGGTGGCGGCTGGGAGATGAAGACCCCGTCCTGCGCACCGGGTTTGACGTACAGGACGTCACGCTCGCGCAAGGTCCGCAGCGCCTCGTTCATCGCAGTCGCACTGACCCCGAACCGCTCGATCAGCTCGGTACGCAACGCGAACCGGGCACCCGATTCGAGCCGGCGCTCCAGAATCTCCTGCTCCAGATCGGCGACCCGCTCCGGGATGGACGACATGTCCGCAGTCTCCCACAACGCCCCACCGCCCCAGGCCCGGCGCAGTCAGGCCAACCACAACGCATCACGCCACGGTGCGCCGAGGGGCTACTCGTCGGGGGTGGCTAACCGCGGCAGCGGATTCGGATGCCGGGCCTGCCCGGCAATTACGTGGAGGCTGTTGAGAAGCGGCGCAGCACGCGCACCCCCGGGTGGGTGGGAGCGGTTCGCGGAGTGGGCGACGGAGGAGCCTGCGTAGTAGGCCTCGTGGGGGGAACCACAGCACCCCGGAACGACGAAACCCCCGGGCGGAGGGAGTGGCCTCTGACCTGGGGGTTTGGGTGGAGCCGCCTGTCGGAATCGAACCGACGATCTTCTCATTACGAGTGCCGCGACCGGCGTCCACTGCGTTCGACTAGGACGGCCCCTTCAGCGGCTCGGCGATCCGTCCTGTCCACCGCCGTCTGCCGAAATCCACCCGCTTGTTAGCAGGATTGTTAGCAGACGGCGGCCAGACGGACGGCCTACTTCTTGTCCTTCGGCGGATTCGGATCGTTGCCCGGCGCAATGGTGTCGGAGTCCCGGATCGTTCCATCTGGCCGATGGATGACGACCTCTCCCCCTCCAGTGTTGCGTACGATCTCCCGCGCCCGGTTGATCGCCTCACCCTGGGTGCTTGCCGTAGCGCTGGCCCGGTCAGCGCCGGGCGCGACTACCTTCCACTTGTCCCCATCGCGTACGACGTGTCGCTCGTTTCTGGTCATGTTCTTCCTTCTCCTTAATCATCGAATCGGCCAGACGGCCGCCTGCATTACAGAGCGTCATCAGCGCCCACACCTGCCCCGTCTCCCTGATAGCCGCCAACCCGGTCAGCGCAGCTCGGGTCAAGAGTCGGCTTGCCGATCCCGCAGGGACGCGGAGCGCTCTTGAGTCCGGGTGTGATGGCCGTATGACCAAGCGACCAGGGAGACGGGGCCAACCGCCGGGCCCTGATGACAGTCGTTCCCGCCGGCCAGAATGCGAAGTGAGCATCAAGGACCGGCGGTCCGTAGATGGTGCGCGTGATGGAGGGCGTCGGCCGGAGGTCGTAAGCCCGGACCGCGCTGCGCGCCGCTCGCGGCGCGCCTTGATACCTAAGAAGTCAATCCGGCAGCCTGAACGGCAGGGGGCCCGTATTGCCGGTTCCCGGGACATGATCTAGGCCCTCTCGGAGCGGGAAGCTCTCCACTGGTAGCAGTAGAGGCAGTCGCCCGGGCCTACGGTCAAGTTCTTCCGGACGACGGAGTTCTGCCCGAGGTAAGTCAGCTGACGCGCTGGCTCACGAAGTTCGGTCAGGAACATCAGCGCCTCGGTGCACGCCAACGAGGCGACCACGCCGTTGATGGTCACAACCGACGGGCCGGAGTCGCCGACCTCGTCGGGGTTCAACCCGTACAGCCGATCCCGCTCCGCCCGTTGCTCGGCTGGCATCTGTTCACGTGCAAGTTCAGCTGGGTCGATAATGCCTAGGCATACCAAGCATCCCTTGCCGTCGTGGCTGAACACGGTTCGACCGCCGTACACAGGGTCCGCACCGTCGTCGCTCGGCACGATCTCCGTGGCCAGGTCCAGGTACGAGACGCCAGCCCGCGAGCACAGCTTCACTGCCTCGACGCGCGGCACTTCAAGGTCGAAACACCCGATCGCCAGTGTCGCTCTGCTCAGCGCCTCGACGATCTGGTCCTGCTGGTCAGGCTCGCCGAGCCCGCCACGAATCAGCGTCATGTCTGCATCCGGATGAAGAGCAAGCACCATCCGCTTCGCGATATCGATTTTGGCCGTACCGACGTCGTCGGGGCCTGCACCCACGAGCCGGTTCAGATTGGTGTCGTCCGCTGTGTCGAACTCGACCAGCGTCCAGTGTCGGACGCCTGCGTACGCGAGCTGCTGGACCACGTGCGAGCCGTTGCCACCCGTCCCGAAGAGGACGACATGCGCCGCACGGATTCGGGCCTGACCTTCGGCACCGAACAGGCGGACCTGTCTGTCGTAACGGTTGTTCACTCTTCCCCCTCCAGGCGGTCGATGCCTGCGAGGGCAAGCCGGGTAGGAAGGAAAGACGCACTTCCCACGACGAGCTCGCCGATGGGGGTGGGACCAGAGCCACGCTCGGCCCAGGCAAGGGAATCGTGATCCTTGCGTCCGCCAACGACGATCGCGGCATAAGGACGACCGTTGAGACGCCAGATAAGCGAGGGCACCGCCTCGATCAGGCCACGCAGGTCGGTCGTACTGAACGTGGTCCTCCTCCGGCCAACGCCATGGGAGTGCACTTCGATGAGGGCGGCATCGTGGTTCCTGGCCCACTTGAGAGTCCGCGGACGGATGTCGTCGGCCAACTCGATCCCGGCGGACCCCTGATAGATGTAGTCCTCATTGTCATCGAGGTACATCTCGTCGACGATCTGCCAAACCTCGGCACCCTGACTACCATCCGGCTCCGGCTGACTCGCCGCCGGCCGAGCGGCCAGGAATGCCATCCGCTCGGCCGAATGATCGAGATAGTCGTGGAGCCGATCCCACGTCCCGTCGAGCATGTGCACGGCATCCATCAGGCACCCTCGGCAAACCGGACGCCGAACGACCTCACGAACGCGAGCATGCTCGGGCCGTGCTCCGGATTCACGGTGGGCACCCAGGTCTCGGGCGACCAAGAGAACACGCTCCAGGCCCCCGGAAACGGCACCCCCGCGGCCGCCTGCCAGTTGCCCGGGGCACGGCCCTCGTGCCTCACATCTGCCGCACTTACGTAGAAGGCGTACGGAGGCTGGTCGATGGCCGGCTTGATCTGGAAAGCAACGTCGACTACCGGGGGCGTCCAGCCTGCCGGCAGATCCCAGCCCGGGATCAGCACCCAGTGACCATCCTCCGCGTAGGACAGACTCGGCCACTGAGTGCGAAGCAGACCGACCTGCCGCTGGACCCAGTCGGTCACCAGGCGCCCCTCTTGAACTTGATCTTCTTGCTGAACCCGTGACCGGGCTTCAGCTTGACGACCTCACCGTCGGCCAGGTCGCGTTCGTCGTTGGTGTGCAGATCGACGATGACGACAGGCTGATCGGCAGCCCATCCCGCCAACTCACGGATCTGAGCGACGGTGATGGTCGGCTCAGACCAAGGCCGGATGTCGCCGTCCAGGTTGACCTCGTACTTCGCGTGCTCGTGCTTCTCCGCAACGTCCGACACGGTTCAGCACCTCCTTTTACCTAGTTGCGACGGCGAACGCGGATCGCGTCCCCCGACTACATCTTGGACCATATACTGCAGCACACTCATCCCAAAAATCGCGTGAGCGGTATAGTTTTGAAGAACCTTTACACAGCGGGTCGACTTGTGCGGTGCACCCCGCAAGAGGCAGACTCGTCTGATGATCGTGATCGCGACCGACGAGCCGCTCAGGCACCTACTCGAATCGGGCGCTCTGATCACCAGCACGTGGCCGCGCGCCCACGAGGACGTGTTCCTCCTGCTGAAGGTCCTCCACTTCGCATTCCCCAGCCTGTCCGAGGCGATCGGCACCGGCCTCGTGGCACTGCTCGCCGCCAACCTGCAGACGAGCGAGGTCACCCTCTCCACTGGGGCCGCGACAGTCCTTGCCGTCGCCCAGGATCAAAGCGGTGAACGAGTCGCCGACCCGAAAGGAAACGCTCACATGGTCACCCAACTCGACATCTTCAATGTGGCGGCCGAGGGTCGAGCGGTATCGAAGGTGGCGCGATGACCAATTCCCCGAATTCGGTATCTTCAAATCCTAACGAGCACCCACACGCACTCCGCCCAGACTGGGCCGTTCACCCCGGCGCTATTCTTGCGCGCTACCTTGAGGCGAACAATATTCGTCAGAGCGAGTTAGCCGTACGGACAGGGCTCACAACTAAGCATGTGAATCAAATTGTGAAACAAGCCGTCACCATCTCTCCCGACGTAGCCGTAGTTCTAGAGACAGCACTCGGCACTCCGCCCCGATTTTGGGCTCGGGCCGGCGCCGACTGGGATATTTATGTGAGCGAAAAACGATCCGCAGTCAGCCTCAAAGAAGCGACGACTTGGGCTTCATCGTTTGATACTCAAACGCTCATACGTCATGGAATTGTCACCACCAACGATTCTGCGATGGACCGAGCAAGGAAGATCCTCGGACTCTTCGGGGTGGCAAGCCCAGAAGCGTTCGATGCTACCTGGATGCACCCCCGCGTCTCATTCAAGCGGAGCCAGGCTTATACAGTGAACTCGCAAAATACAGCATTGTGGCTCCGCCTCGTTGAACGGTGCGCAGAGCAGATTCGCCCGGACACCGAATACAAGCCTGCAAAGCTCCGCCGCGCCGCCGCCAAGATCCCGGCATTCACGACAATGCCCTTCACCACAGGGTTCGAGGCTGCCCAGGCCGCACTGGCTGATGCCGGCGTTGCGTTGGTCTTCGTTCGCCAGGTCCCGGAAACTCGCGTCTGTGCGGCAACTTGGTGGGTAGGTGAAACTCCCGTTGTCGGCGTGACAGAGAGACATCGAAAGCCAGATATCTTCTGGTTCAGCGTTCTACATGAGATTGGTCATCTACTTCTGCATCCAAAGAGGACAACCTACCTCGACCTTGAGGATGGCGCAGACGACAACGCTGAAACTGAAGCGAATGAGTACGCCGGGAAAGTCTTGTTTCCACGAGCCGCCAAGATGCAAATTGCTGCCGCAAAGTCTCGGCAAGAATTGATATTTCTCGCTGCCGAATACAACCTGGGTGTCGCCATTGTCGCGGGTCAGCACGGACACCTAACCAATGACTGGCGCACTGGCGGATCTCTCCGGCAGAGCTTCTCTGACGGAGACATAGAAAAGCTTGAGAAGCTCTGCCGGGCATCCTAATCTGCGTAACCAGAGATCAGCATCCAGCCGGGTAAAACCAAACCGCTGACCGGCACATCGAAGGGCCCCGCTCGGACCGCTATGTGGTCGTCCCGGTACCACCACAGGACGGGCACGGCTCATGCTCTGCCTCGGTGACTACTTTGCCGTGCTTTATACGGGTCTTCTGTACGGCGATCCATCCTTTGCCGCCGCAGGAGGGGCACGGCGGCGGCGCGGACGGCGGGGTGGTTTTGGGCATGGGCGTCCGTTCGGTGGGTCTGGACGTGGCCGCGCCCTTGCCCAGAGGTGTGAGGACGAGGCCAGGGCAAGTGCGCGGGGTTGTGAGGCGAGACCGGCGCGGATGCACGGATCGGCACGCCGGCCGCGCCGGCTTAGGGGGTGGTGGCGGGGATGACCCGGCATCCGATGAGGTGTTCCAGGCGGTCTTTGATCTCGACTGGGCTGCCGATGGCGGCGAAGTGGTGGAGGCTCGGGACGATGACGGTCGTGATGTCAAGGCTCGTCGCCTGCTGGATGAGGGTGTGGAACGCATCCGGGGCGGTCTTCTGGTCTTCGACGTGGATGTGCATCAGGGCGTAGCCCCACTCGCTCGCGAACTGGGCGACGTTGTTGCGAGTGCGCTCTTCGCCGCGGCGGCTGCTCAGTCGGAGCCTGCTAACACCCCGGACTCGGAGGATGAGGAGAGCGACGACGAAGACGGCCCGGAGGAGGCTGCGGGGGTGCCCTGTTAGCAAAGCTGTTAGCAAACCGGCTCTCTGAACCCCACCACGAGAGCCCGGACATGCAGAACCCCAGGTCACGTGCCTCTGACCTGGGGTTTTCCGTGCTCCGGATGGAGCCGCCTGTCGGAATCGAACCGACGACCTTCTCATTACGAGTGCTGGGGGCCCTCCTCCAGCGAGATTCACACCGGTTCAGGTTGCCTTACTCACAACGCGATGGACGTCGATGGACAAGCCCGAACGATCCCGAACTGCAACCGCAACTGCAACCGCGCTTCGTCGTCACGACCTTGGTTCCGCCCGGAGCATTGATCCGTTCTGTAGGGAGCTTCGCCCGGTCAGCACGCCATAGACGGCCAGAAGAACGTCTTGCTTCTCCTTGGTCAAGAGCCTGTCGTGCGCGATTGCCCGTTCCACATCAGTCAGCAGCCCGAACGCCTGGTCGGCCAGCTCTTCGATGGAGGTCCCGAGTGCCTTCGCGAGACCATGGAGGTCTGACGGGAACGACTCGTTTCGCTCCCAGGTTGACACGGTCGTTTGGTCAGCCTGAACGGCATCACCGAGCTGAGTCTGAGTCCACCCCAACTGCTTGCGGCGCGAGCGAATGAAGGTTCCCAGTGATCGGGGCTCATTGCTTGGCGTACTAGTTACAGCGGTCATACGACCATACTACCGATACAATCGTAGAGCGCAATCGGCGACCCACTTCGACATGTTGACAGTTACGCGTCAAGGCTCCGACCTGGAGACCTCCCACAGTTTGACCACTTCCATGCCATGGGCAGGAGTCGTTCACCCGCGACCACTTCAGGGCTATGACACGTATGCGTCAAAGACCCCTCTCCCTGCGGCGCTCCGGCACTGTGATCACGCGCAGCCCAGGTACTGTAGATAGATGCTCGCGGGACAGTGGTGATAGGAATGGAATTAACAAAGGCGATCTTCGACTTCTTTAAGGATGTCACGGCCAGCGTCGCCTGGCCTATTACGATCATCATCCTAGCCATCCTCTTTCGTGCCGAGTTTGGAAAGCTTCTCGATGCACTCCGCCGCCGGATGGGTAGCATCCGTAAGGCAACCGGCCCGGCAGGACTTTCCCTTGAGTTCGGCGAGGCACTAGAGGAAGCGCGTGAAGCGCAGGAACATTTACAAGACGAAAGCGAAGCGGTTCCGTCGCTTTCAACTTCCTCTTCCCCATCTGAAGAATCTTCAGCCACTGACGTTGACCGCCCCTTCTACCTCGATCACGAAAAGCGCGAGCAGCTGAAGAAGCAATCTCCGACAGCCGCTTTGCTGGTCTTGTACACCGAGCTCGAAGTGCAGCTTCGCGCGTTCTACGAGTCTGTCGAACTTCCACCAGGTCGTGAAAACCGGGATGGAAAACGCGCGCCAATGTCTCCGCACCTCATGCTGAAACGTCTTATCGAAAACGGTTATCTGCCGCAGGCACTAATGGACATCCTCTGGCCGCTTAGTCGAGCGCGCAATGCACTCGCCCATGGGATGCCTGGACCACAGGATCAGGCTGAGATTCGAGAACTCGTCGACATCTGCGCGAGCATGACGGCGACGGTAAGCCTCATTAGGGGAACAACTAGTCCCGGTCTCCCTCAATACGCGACCTAACGGGCAGTCCTTCCGCATCGTCCCGATAGCTGCCGACCTTAGGTTCGGTTCGGCGCGGGTCCAGGGGCGAGCTTGCTCGATCGCGAAGCGACGCCGCAGGCGCCCTTGACGCGGGCCGGGCCGGACCGTCCCTCCCATGATTGCTAGCGGGACGATGCGGTAGCCAAGGTGAGACGGCAGGCCACCTGGACCACGGCGACGGGTGGCCGGCCTTTGGGAGCAGGACCCTGACAGGGTGTCGGATCGTTGGATGGCGAGTGCTGCTGTCTGCGACCGGCACCCCTTTGGCACGTGCGCGCCAAGCCAACGGGGGACGGGGCCGACGAGCCCTTAGGCGAGGAGCCGGAGGCTGCCCCGCTCCCCCGGTCCTTCGGTGGCGGCGCGCTTTCAGGCCCTGGAGGGGCCCGTCTTGATCGAACTGGGTGTGCACGTGCGGATCGTTCAGGAGATTCTGGGGCACTCCGACATCCGGCTCACTCAGCGTTACACTCACGTCGCATCGCCGATGGCAGCCAATGCGGCTGAACAGATGGGGCGGGCGCTGTGGGGTGATCCCCAGTGAACCCCGGCGAACTGCAACTCCAGCTGCAACCGGCAGGATCGCCGGTTTCGGGGTCCAACTGCATCCACGCAGGTCAGAGCCTGGTTTTCGTGGAGCCGCCTGTCGGAATCGAACCGACGACCTTCTCATTACGAGTGAGACGCTCTGCCGACTGAGCTAAGGCGGCGTGGCCCGGGGGCCGATGCAAGAGTGTAGCGGGGTCGCGGGCTGATTCCGAATCGGATACCGGGACGCCGGCCGGGGCGGGTAGCTCGCCGGGGCCGGGGCGGGGCGCCTGGGTGGAGTCACGGGGCGGGCGCCGGGGTGGGGTCACGGGGTGGGGTCACGGGGCGGGCGCCGGGGTGGAGTCACGGGGCGGGCGCCGGGTGGGGCGGGCGCCGGGTGGGGCGGGGGCCTGGGGTGGGTGCCTGGGATGGGTGCCTGGGGTGGGTGCCTGGGGTGGGGCGGGGGCCTGGGGTGGGTTAGGGGTGGAGTAGGCCGGCTGCGTGGAGGTGGGCGAAGACTAGGTGGTCTACGGGGGCTATTTGGGTGGTGTCGGTGGCTGAGAGCCAGATCAGTTCGGCGATCTCGTTGGCGGGGGTGAGGGTGCCGGAGTACTGGGCTGTGTAGCAGGTCATGCGGATCAGGACGCCGGGGGGCTGGCCGTGGGCTTGGGCTTCGAAGGTGCCGAGGTGGGCTGCGGTCGTCGGGTCGATCTGGACGGAGAGTTCTTCGGAGATCTCGCGGACCAGGGTGTCGACGTCGGACTCGCCGGGTTCGCGTTTGCCGCCGGGGAGGTAGTACGTGTCCTTGCCCTTGGAGCGGGTGCTCAGCACACGGCCGTCGGATAGTTCGATCCAGGCCACCTTGTCGATCATCGGGCCATCTTCGCATCGGGGAAATAGTTGGGAATAGATGGGGGCGGAAATGCATTGACTTTGGTTGACGGGGTGGGTGAAACTAATGCCCGCAAGGACCGAACAGACTAGGAGAAGCACTGTGACCGGCAAGCAAGGGTTGAGGAAGTCGTGGCGCGAAGAGCGCTTCGTCATGCCTGCTTGCCTGCGATCCGTGCACCTGTACGGCGGAAGCAACGAGCTCGCGGGGAGCCTGAGCCCGGCGTACGGCGGCCCACCTGGCTGATCATCGACGATCAGTCGGGAGCCGCCAGAGCCGGGAGAGTCCGGATCTAGGCGGCTCTTTTGTTTTCATCTCACATCAATACGAAATGCGCTTTGCGCTGCCCACGGGCAGCAATTCGAACAATGACAACTGGATAGCCATTTGCAATACACGAGCTGTAGGCCAGCGGCCAGGCCACCTCATTTGGAATGAGGGGATCGGGGGTTCGAGTCCCTCCAGCTCGACCGGGCGCCCGCAGGAAGCTCAGCTACCGGCCGAGCGAGCGCCGAACCCTGGGACGTCGGCCGCGATCGGAGGAGGCTCCGAACCGCCACCGCCGCCCACTCACGCGCCCTGCGCCGGAAATCCGAACACTCCGGCGCAGGGCCGGTGAACGCCCGTGGCTCAACCGGAGAGAGCACCTGCCTACGAAGCAGGAGGTTGCAGGTTCGAATCCTGCCGGGCGTGCTCAGCGGCTCTGGCCCAATTGGGAGAGGCGCCTGGCTCAGGACCAGGAGGTTCAGGGTTCGAGTCCCTGGAGCCGCACCGAGAAAGCAGACCCGGCAACTACCTGTCGGGCACACTGGAGGAGAGGAGGAACCAAGCATGAGCGGTGTCATAGTGCTCAACGCCTCATATGAGCAGCTCCACGTCGTGTCGGTCCAGCACGCCATCCGGATGCTCGTCCGGGAGGTCGCGGTCGTCGAGGAGGCGCACGACGGCGCCAGCATCGGCCCGTTCCCCTTCCCCCGCGTACTGCGCCTGGTCCGGTACGTCGTGACCAAGTGGCGCTACGCGTCCGGCCGGCTGCAGTACACCCGGGCCGGCGTGCTGAAGCGTGACAAGTACCGCTGTGCGTACTGCGGCCAAACCGGCGCCACCACGATGGATCACGTCGTACCGCGGTCCCGTGGCGGTCGCGGCGAGTGGCTGAACGCCGTCGCCGCGCACGCGCGCTGCAACGAGAAGAAGGGCTGCCGCACGCCCGAGGAAGCCGGTATGCCGCTGCTGTGGCAGCCGTGGATCCCCTCGCGTGCCGAGTTAGCACTCTGACGTAATACCCACCGGGGTATGGCGTCAGAGCCATGCCAGGTGGGTGACGGCATCCCACCCTCGGTTCTGACCCGAGGTCCCGCAGGTTCGAGTCCTGCTCTGGCAGCTGCCGCATGCGCAAAAACAAGTAGAGGAGTGGAGATGAACGTTCAGTACCCGGTTGAGCTGAGTGGGGCGAAGAGTTCCACTCTGATGTGGGCGCAGGAGCACGAGGTCGGCGCGCAGGCGCTGCAGCAGCTTCGCAACATCGCCGCGCTGCCGTGGGTGCACGGCGTCCGGGTAATGCCGGATGTGCACCTCGGCAAGGGCGCGACGGTCGGGTCGGTCATCGCGATGTACCAGGCGGTGTCGCCGGCCGCGGTCGGAGTCGATATCGGCTGTGGCATGGAGGGTGTGCTGACTTCGCTGACGGCGGACGATCTGCCGGACGACCTGGCCGGCATCCGGTCGCGGATCGAGGCGGCGGTACCGGTCGGTTTCCGGGCGCACGAGAACCCGGTCAGTGTGCGCAAGCTCGGGCTGGATCGCGGCTGGGACCGGTTCTGGGGTTCCTTCAGCAGCCTGCACGACGGCGTACAGGACCGGGAGAAGAAGGCGCACCAGCAGATGGGGTCGCTGGGTGGTGGCAATCACTTCATCGAGGTCTGCCTGGACGACGACGAGCGGGTCTGGCTGATGCTGCACTCGGGTTCGCGCAACATCGGCAAGGAGCTGGCCGAGCGGCACATGCGGATCGCGAAGGCGCTGCCGCACAACGCCGATCTGCCGGATCGCGACCTGGCGGTCTTCCTGGCCGGTACGCCGGAAATGGATGCCTACCGTCAGGACCTCACCTGGGCGCAGGAGTACGCCTCACGGAACCGCGCGGTCATGCTCGCCCTGGTGATGCAGGCCGTGCGGGAGTCGTTCGAGCAGGAGATCACCTTCGAGAAGCCGATCTCGTGCCACCACAACTACGTGGCGGAGGAGACGATCGACGACCTCGATCTGCTCGTCACGCGGAAGGGCGCGATCCGGGCCGGGCTGGGTGATCTCGGTCTGATCCCGGGGTCGATGGGGACCGGTTCGTACGTCGTCCGCGGACTCGGCTCGGAGCAGTCGTTCTACTCGGCCTCGCACGGGGCAGGCCGGCGGATGAGCCGCAACGAGGCGAAGCGCCGCTACACGGTCGATGACCTGATCGCGCAGACGGCCGGGGTGGAGTCCCGCAAGGACGCCGGCGTGCTGGACGAGCTGCCGGCGGCGTACAAGGACATCGAGTCGGTGATCGCGGCCCAGACGGATCTGGTCGAGGTCGTCGCGCATCTCAAGCAGGTCATCTGCGTCAAGGGCTGAACGTCAAGGGCTGAATCCGGCCGCCGTGCTCAGGGGACACGGCGGCCGGGTCTACTGGAAGGTTGAGCATGTCGCTTGCTAGTGCTTTGAACGCAGTGGTCCGCGACCTTCGCAACACCGGTGGGATCGAGTTGCGGATCTCGGACGAGCCGGCGACGAGTGATCCTGGGTACGAGTCGGTGCTGTTGCTGTCCGGCCGACGGTGGTCGACCGGTTTGCTCGCGCCGCTCGGGTTGACCGACGACGAGCGGTTGGTGCACGTCGCCGATCAGGTCCAGGAGTTCGTCTTCGAAGAGCTGGCGCGGCTCGAGCTTCCGGTCACCTGGCCGGAGTGCCCCGAGCACCCCGTATCCCATCCACTGACCCCGGTACTGACCTCAGGCCCGCCGTCCTGGCAGTGCCCGAAGTCCGGCGACACGGTCGCCCCGATCGGCCGGCTCCAGAGCTAGCCGGTACCGCCGCCGCAGCACGAGTCGGCGGCGGAGCGTAGTACCGCAGAAACCTCGCCACCGGAGTCACCGGTGGCATCGGAGAGCCTGGTCGCCGTGGGGGCACGGCGGCCGGGCCGAGGTGAGGTCCGCCTGATGGCAAAGGCAGCGGTTTGCTAAACCGTCGACGGGCTCCGGCCTGTCCGTGAGTTCGAATCTCACTCTCACCGCAGGGCCGGCCGGGGCAAACCGGCCGGCCCGTCCAACAACAACTAATCAGAGAGGAGGACCGGCTATGGCCGACCTCAGAAACAAGCGGAGGAAGATTCCCGGCGGTAGGACCGGTGCTCCGGTCCAGCAGGGACATGCCTTGCGGCGTGTGCACCTTGCCTGCGGGCACGTGCAGCGCGATCGGATCGCTCACGCGGGCGATCACGTGTGGTGTGAGACCGACTGCGCCGACTGGGTCCGCGTCGTCTCGGTCGAGGAGTAAACCTTTGTACGCCGGTCGGCAGCGACCGGCGTACAACTATTTAGAGGAAGAGTTTGTCGGGGTTGAGCAGGTTGGCTGGGTCGAAGACAGCCTTCACCTGGCGTTGCAGGGCGAGGCCTACCGGGCCTAGTTCTTGGGCTAGCCAGCGGGACTTGAGTTTGCCGATGCCGTGTTCGCCGGTGATGGTGCCGCCTAGGGCGAGGCCGAGGTTCATGACGGCACCGAAGGCCTCCAGGGCGCGCGCCTCGGCGGCCGGGTCGTTGCGGTCGAAGACGACGGTGGGGTGCATGTTGCCGTCGCCTACATGCCCAGGGCAACAAATCAGTACGTCGTACTTCGTGCCGATCTCCGCGATCCCCTGCAGCAGCGCGACCAGCTTGCTGCGGGGTACGGCGACGTCGTCGATCAGCGTCGCACCGAGCGGCTCCAGCGCGGGGTTCACCAATCTGCGGGCCTCCAGCAACATCTTGGACTCCTCCGCATCGGAGGCCTCCGCCACCTCGACAGCCCCGTACTCCGTGCAGATCCGCGCGATCGCCGCCACGTCCTCCGCCGCCCGCGGACCCCGGTCCGACTGCGCGATCAGCAGCGAACCGACGTCATCCGGCAACCCCATGTCGCGGTAGTTCTGGATCGCCCGCGCCGTCGGACCGTCCAAGAATTCGAGCAGAGAGGGCCGCAACCCCGACGCCATCACGGCAGCGGCCGCGGCGATACCCGCCTCGATCGACATGAACGTCGCAGCTGCGGTCAGCGCCGCCTCCGGCTCCGGGCGAAGGGCCAGCGTCGCCTCGGTGACCACGCCGAGCGTCCCCTCCGAGCCGACGATCAAGGAGGTCAGGTCGTAGCCGGCGACACCCTTCGCCGTCCGTCGGCCGGTACGCACCACCTCGCCGGACGCGAGCACCACCTCCAGACCGCGCACGAAGTCACCGGTCACGCCGTACTTCACGCAGCACAACCCGCCCGCATTGGTGGCGATGTTGCCGCCGATCGTGGACATTTCCCACGACGACGGGTCGGGCGGATAGAACAGCCCCTGGGCCAGCACGGCCCGCGAGAGCTCGGCGTTCACGACGCCCGGCTGGACGACGGCGATCTGGTCCTCGGCCGAGATCTCCAGGATCCGGTTCAGGCGGGAGGTCGACAGCAGGATGCAGCCATCGAGAGCGTTGGCTGCGCCTGAGAGACCGGTCCGCGCGCCTTGCGGTACCACCGGTACGCCGTACTCCGTCGCTGCCCGAAGTACCTCCTGCACCTCCGCGGTCGACGACGGCCGCACCAGGACGGCGGGAACCCCGGCCTCGCAGAAGGTCGCGTGGTCGTTGCGATGGCTGTCCAGGATGTCGGGGTCGGTGACGACTCCCTTGTCCCCCAGCCCGGCGCGCAGTCGGCCGATCAGCAAGTCAGTGCTCATTCCTCATCCTGTTCAGCCAGCAGTCGCAGGATCAATTCGGCCCGGCGGACCCGTTCGCGGCCGAGCGCCTCGGCCGTCGCGGCCAGGTGGGCGCCGGCTGGGTAGATGTTTGGCGCGTTCCGGAGGCCCATCTTCAGGTAGACGGGCGCAGCCACGCGCACCACGTCCGGTACGTCGTAGAAACGGACGTGGCCGCCTTGGTCGTCGGGGACCTCGATGTACATGTCGATCGGTACGGTCGTGGCCGCCCGGATCTCGGCGAGCACGGTGATCGGCAGGTCGGTGGAGACATTCAGGCTGGTTGCGCCGAGGCGTTCGTAGAGGGTGGCGGTTGGGGCGTTGGGCAACGGCATCAGGACGGAGGTCTTCAGGACCAGGTCCGCTGGGAGCTCGCCTTCCTTCTTGAGGAGGCCGAGGAGTTCCAGTACGCCGATGTCGCCGACCAGTAGGCTTCGTACACCTAGCTCAACTGCGCGGTAGGCGTCGCAGAGCGAGGCGGCGACCATTTCGTTGCCTCTGGCAACGCCGCCGACTGCCGCCGAGACCTTGGCCTGGCCGCCGGTGTCCCAGGCGCCGCGTGGGCCGAGGAAGAGGCAGACCTCGACGTCGTGATCGGCTCCCAGGACGAGCATTTCGTCGATCTCGGCGTCGGTGAGCATCATGACGCCACTACCTTGCGAGACGCGATGCACCGTGACGCCACGCGCCGACGCTTCGTCCAGGACGGTCCGCATGACGGCCGGTCCCTCGCAGCTGGGGATCTCGATCTTGTACTGCGCTCCGTCGGCGAACCGGCCCTTGGAGGTGAAGTCCTGGGCAGGGGTGATCAGCCCGCGCTCGGCGAGCAACTGGCGGGCCTCGCGCAGGTTCATGTCTCTCCCCAGCTGGTCAGCTCGCCCGTCGGGTCGGTGAGGTCCCGGGCGGTGCCGGTGATCTCGAGGTCGAATCGTTCGCCGACCTCGGCGAGGAGGGCCGGTGTGACCATCAGTTCGTTCGGTCTCAAGGTGTCGGCGATCCGCGCCAGCCGCAGCTCGGACCAGTCGCGGCGACCGCTCATCGTCACGGCACCGAGGATTGCGGCCGCGTCGTCCTCCAGCACCATCGGGAGGCGGGATCTTCTTGCTCCGCCGGCGCCGGAGGTGAGTGCGTTGACGTAACTGGCTCGGAGGTCGATCTGTTCGAGCATCCTGGCGGGGATGACGTCGGCGAGGCCGAGTCCGGAGGCGTTCCCGTGGGAGGCCGCCGATAGGCGGTGAACGCTGACTGCGGCGATCGACGGGGACTCGAACTCGGGGATGCCGTAGACCCAGCAACGGCCCAGGACGTTGGTGTCCATGCCGGTGCCTGATTTGTCCTTGCCCATCTCGTCGACCACCAGGACGTCGAGTTCGTCGAAGGGGAGTCTTGCCATCAGGCTGCCGGCTCGTTGCAGGAGTGCGTTCTCTGCTGCCGCGGCGATGCCGTCGGGGGTGACCAGGTCGACGGAGGCAGTCTTTTCGTAGGCGTTCTCGATGATCGCGAGACCGCCCAGGATCTTGCCGTTGGCGATGACCAGGTGGGCGGCTTGCTCGATGGATTCCCCGAGTTTCGGGATGCCGCCGGCGTGCAGGGCGGCGGCGCCTTGGTGGTTGCCGAGTCCGATCGCGAGGATCTTGCCGAGGCCGCTCTCGACCGGGCCGTGGAAGTCGGTATGCGGTTTGACCCGGTTGACGAGCAGGACACCGTCGGCCTTGGCAGCCAGGGCGTCGTGGTGTACCGGCGTACCGTCCGGCAAGTTGCCCAGGACAACCGTCTCCATGGTCGCCTCGATCGGGCAGCCGATCGACTCCGGGGTGACGCCCAAGCCTTCGAGCATCTCCCGCTGGCCATCAGCTGTCGCACCACCATGCGACCCCATAGCCGGTACTACGAAAGGCTCCGCCCCCTTCGCCCGCAACCAATCAACAGCCGCCCGCACCACGGTCACCAGGTCATGAATCCCCCGACTCCCCGCCGTCACCGCAACCCGGTCCCCCGGCCGGACCGCAGCCCCCAACGGCTCAAGCGCCCGCTGCGCCGCGGCGTACGGATCCCCCTCCGTCGGCACGTCATGCAACAACCGCCTGATAGGAGTCACCTGCGGCAAGGTCCCAGTAGGCCGCAAACCCCGGACAGCTTCGAACGGACCCCAATCGGCTGGCATTAGTGGCTCTGGCGGGCTACGGCGGAGCCGGTGCGGCCTATCAGGAAGTCTAGGTCGCAGCCTTGGTTTGCCTGGGTTACGTGGTTTACGTAGAGGCGGGCCCAGCCTCGGTCTGCTGGTTGGGTGGGCGGTGGGGCGGATTGCCAGGCGGCTCGGCGTTTGGCCAGTTCTTCGTCGGGGACGTCTAGGTGGAGGGTTCGGGCGGGGACGTCCAGTTCGATCCAGTCGCCGGTCTGGACCAGGGCCAGGGGGCCGCCTACTGCTGCTTCGGGGGCTACGTGGAGGACTACCGTTCCGTACGCCGTACCGCTCATGCGGGCGTCGGAGATACGGACCATGTCTTCTACGCCTTGCTCGGCCAGTTTGCGGGGGATGGTCATGTTGCCTACCTCGGGCATGCCGGGGTAGCCGCGAGGGCCGGCGTTCTGGAGGACCAGGACGGTGTCGGCGTCGACGTCCAGGTCGGGGTCGTCGACGGCCAGGTCGTACTCTTCGATGCTGCTGAAGACGAGCGCCTTGCCGCGGTGTTGCAGCAGACGCTCGGAGGCTGCGGATTGTTTGATGACGGCGCCGTCGGGGGCGAGATTGCCTTTGAGGACGGCGGTTCCGGCGCCGCTGCCGAGCGGGTTGCCGACGGCGCGGATGACCTCGGTGTCGACGGTGCGCTCCGTGTTGGCGACGTTGTCGCCGATGGATTTGCCGGTGACGGTGATCGCGTCGGCCTTCAGGAGCGGGAGGATCTCGCGCATGACGGCGGGCAGGCCGCCGGCGTAGTAGAAGTCCTCCATCAGGTACTTGCCGGACGGCTGCAGATCGACCAGCCACGGTACGCCGCGAGCCCACTCGTCCATGTCGTCGAGTGTCAGGTCGACGCCGACGCGGCCGGCGATCGCGAGCAGGTGGATCACCGCGTTGGTCGAACCGCCGATCGCGGCGTTGGCCCGTACTGCGTTCGCGAACGCGTCGCGGGTGAGGATGTCGCTCGGCTTGAGGTCTTCCTCGACCATCTGCACGATCCGCTGGCCGGCCTGCTGGGCGATCGCGTACCGGCGGGAGTCGACGGCGGGGATGGCGGCCGAGCCGGTGAGCTGGAGGCCGAGCGCTTCGGCCATACAGGCCATCGTCGAGGCGGTGCCCATCGTCATGCAGTGGCCGTTGCTGCGAGACATTCCGGATTCGGCGGCGGCGTAGTCCTCTTGGGTCATCCGGCCGGCGTTGACGTCCTGGGTGAACCGCCAGACCGCCGTACCGGAGCCGATGTCGCAGCCGCGGAACTTGCCGTTCAGCATCGGGCCGCCGGTCACCACGAGCGTCGGCAGGTCGACTGACGCCGCGCCCATGATCGAGCCGGGGGTGGTCTTGTCGCAGCCGGTCAGCAGGACGGCGCCGTCGATCGGGTTGCCACGCAGGGATTCCTCGACGTCCATGCTGAGCAGGTTGCGGAACAGCATCGCGGTCGGCCGCAACATCGTCTCGCCCAACGACATCACCGGAAACTCCAGCGGGAACCCGCCCGCCTGCCACACACCCCGCTTCACCGACTCCGCCAGCCTCCGCAGGTGCGCGTTGCACGGCGTCAACTCCGACCACGTATTACAGATGCCGATGACCGGCCGCCCGTCGAACACTTCGTCGGAGAACCCCTGCGCCCGCATCCACGACCGATGGATGAACCCGTTGCGATCCTTCTCCCCAAACCAGTGATCGAAGCTCCGGCGTCCGGAAGGCGAGGCACCCGCGGAGGTTGTCGGGGCCGAGGCCCCGGTGGTGCTAGGGGTGGCTCCGTCCGGGCGGCCGGTCTTCTCCGGGGTGGGGTTGCCGTCACCGGGCGTGGTCGGGTTGGTGGGGTCGCTCGGGTGGTCGCTCACGGGAACCTCCGTGGTGGTTGCAGCGCAGGGGTTGGCGGCAGGTGGGTCAGCTGGGTACTTCGGCGGTGGTGATGACGCCGTTGATTCGGCGGGGGATGGCAGTGGGATTGGCGTTGCGTAGTACCTCGGGGAGGACTGCGTTGGGGGTGTCTTGGTAGGTGACTGGGCGTTGGAAGCGGCGGGCTGCGGTGACGCCGACACTGGTGTGGATGGAGCCCACTGTGGACGGGAAGGGGCCGCCGTGGTGTTGGGCCCAGGAGACGGCTACGCCGGTTGGCCAGCCGTTCCAGAGGACTCGGCCCGCTCGGGCGGTGAGGAGTGGGAGGAGGGTGCGGGCCAGGTCGGTGTCCGCATCTTCGGCGTGGAGGGTGGCGGTGAGGTTGCCTTCGAAGGCTTCCACCGCGGCGGTCAGCTCGTCGACGGACGAGTACTCGACGACGATGGAGACGGGGCCGAAGCATTCTTCGAGGATTTCTTCGCGGCGGTCGAGTAGTTCGCTGACCGTCGTACCCAGGAGGGTTGCGGGGCCGTCGCTCAACACCCGGAGGCCGTCGACCTTGCGGAGGCGGTCGAGGCCGGAGGAGAAGCCGGAGGCGATGCGGTCGTTGAGCATCGGGGCTTCGGCGACACCACCGGTTGCTTCGATCAGCTTGTCCGACAGACCGTGGCCGGCCGGCAGGAAGAGCAGGCCTGGCTTCGTACAGAACTGCCCGACACCAAGGGTGAACGAGCCGACATAGCCGGTGGCGATTTCGTTGCCTCGGGCATCGACTGCCGCCTGGGTGACGAAGACCGGGTTGAGGCTGCCGAGTTCTCCGTAGAACGGGATCGGCTCGGGCCGCGTCACCGCGATCTCGTGCAGCGCCTTACCCGCCGGCACCGACCCGGTGAACCCGGCCGCGGTGATCCGCGGATCCTTCAACGCGGTCACACCCACGTCGTACCCCTGGATCAACCCCAGCGTCCCAGCCGGCGCACCAGCGGCATCCAGCGCGTCGATCATCACCGAGGCCGTACGCACCGACAACTCCGGATGACCAGGATGCGCCTTGACGACAACCGGGCAGCCGGCCGCAAGCGCCGACGCGGTGTCGCCGCCACAAACACTGAACGCGAAGGGGAAGTTGCTGGCGGCGAACACCAGCACCGGCCCGAGCGGTACCAGCACACGCCGCAGGTCAGGTCGCGGTACCGGCTTGGCCTGCGGGTCGGCCGTATCGATGATGATCTCTAGCAGCGACCCCTCGGCCAGCGCGTCGGCGAACATCCGCAGCTGGCCGCTACTGCGCGCGACCTCACCCCGCAACCGCGCCTCAGGCAGCGACGACTCGCGCATCGCGATCGGTACCAGCTCGTCCGCGGCGGCGTCGAGCGCGTCGGCAACCGCGCGGATCCACCCGGCTCGTACTCCGGGCTCCGCCGCGGCCAGCGGTCCGGCGGCAGCGGCCGCGTCGCTGAGTGCCTGCTCGAGTTCAGCGGGAGTGGTGTCGGGGGTCATCGGGTCTCCTCCAGAGTCTGCGCCGCCAGGAAGGCGAATGGTTCCCGGCCGACTGCCACCGTATTCGTCAGCGTGCCGACCTCGCTGATCGAGATGGCCACCTCGTCGCCGGCCCGCAGCGCGAAGTCGAGTTCCGGCACGATCCCGGTACCGGTCGCCAGGATCACGCCGTCGGGGAACTCGTTGCCGGCGAAGAGTACGCCGATCAGGTCCGCCAGCTCACGGACCAGCTGTTTCGTGGACGTCGTACCGGTGAAGACGTCGGCGCCGTCGCGGCGGATCGCGAGGTCGATGGTCAGGTTCTTCGGGTCCACGACCTCCCAGGCCGGGCGGATCCCGGTCGCCAGGGCGCAGCCGCCGGCGAACACCTTCGCCTGCGGGATGTAGAGCGGGTTCTCGCCCTCGATCGAGCGGGAGGAGACGTCGTTGCAGATGGTGAAGCCGACGATCTCGCCGTGGCTGTTCGCGACGACGGCGAGTTCGGGCTCCGGTACGTCGTGACCGGAGTCGGCCCGGATGCCGATCTGCTCGCCGTCGGTGACGAGGCGCCAGGCGGGTGACTTGGGGAAGAGCTCGGGGCGTTCTGCGGAGTACACGCGGTCGTACACGGACTGCTCGGTGCTCTCCTCCATCCGCGCGCCACGGGATCGCTCGTAGGTGACGCCGGCGCACCAGACCTCGCCGCGGCCGTCGAGGGGCGGCAGCAGGGTTACATCGGCTACCGGTACGCCGTCCGCGCGGTGATCCGTCGCTGAGCGGAGCTCGTCCGCGCTCAGGCGCAGGAGCTCCGCCATCGTGGCGATCCCTTGAACCGGTGCCACCGTGTCATCGGTTCGGACGCCGGCTTGCGGCCGCTGTCCCGGGAGCAGGTACCGGACCAAATGCATTTGGTTCCACCTTTCGTGGGTCACATCGAGGTGCCGAGGAGGCCGCGGGTGATCTGGAAGCCGACGTTGCCTGAGGCAACCGCCTTCGGTACTTGCTGTCTGCTGGCTACGGCGGCCAGGGTTTCGAGTGCTACGGCTGCCTGTTCGCTCGCGTTGCCTGAGGCGACTGCGTCGAGGTCGTCGCCGTACTGGGCGACTGTTTCGGGGTCGCTGCTGAATTCGATGACGGGGACGAAGCGCTGGGCAGACAGGGTGCCGCTGGCTACGTGGGCCAGTACTTGCTGTACGCCGCCGGCGCCGAAGCCTGTGACGGTCTCCATCCAGTCGGTGCCGGGCATCCGCATCACGTGCCAGCCCTTCGCGGTGAAGCGCTGGCCGTGGGCGATGGTCGGACCGATCGGGGTGATGGAGCCGAAGGCGGCGTACCGGAATCGCTCGTCGTTGAGGAGTGCGCCTCGCGAGGACAGCACCACTGAGCCTCCTGCACCGACGATCTCGCGGCCTGTGAGGGCAAGTGCTTCTGCCGTTTCGGTGGTCAGCGGGCCGCGGGCTTCGAGGGCGATCGTGAGTTCGCCCAGGGTGCTCTGTACCTCCTGGGGTGCGTCCAGGGTGAAGCTGCCGAACCAGTCGCGCACCCGCCCGGTGACGGCGTCGAGCCCGCCATCGGCTTGGATGCTCGCCCACCCGAACCGCGACGGATCCGCACCGGCCTCCACCAGCCGCGACCGGAAGTAGTCGTTATGCGTCTTCTCACACCCATGCTCAAGCAACAACGCCATCCGGGTGTTCGGATGCAACAGATACCCGAGCATCGTCCGAGCGAAGGTCTCCTCAGACGCTCCCCCGCTAGACCCACACCCCTCGGTATGCGGCAACGCAACCATCCGGGTCACCGCATCCCCCGCCCACCGCTCCACTTCCCCTTGAGCAGCAAGCCGCAAAGCAATCTGCCCCGAACACAAGCTGGTCGGGAGAATCAACCCAACAGCCTCAGGCACAACGCGCTCATCAACCCGCAACAACCGAACCGCGCCCGGCGGCGCAGAACCGCCGGAGGCGAGCTGGGCGGCGCCGGAGGCTGGCGCTTCGGGGGCGGGCGCCGCCTCCACCCCATCTCCGAGCGAGCCGGCGGAGGCGGCAAGCATTAGCGGAGTTCCGGGGAGGGGGGCGTCGCGGTCTTCGGGTGGGAGGTCGGTCAGGGGTCGGGTGGTGCGACCGTCTGGGGTGATGGAGATGCCGGGGCGGGGGGCCGTTTGGCGCCAGTTGCGCCAGATGGAGACTTGGCTGTGGCCTGCGCGTTCGCCGGCGGAGGGTTGGCCGGAGGCTACCTGGACGGTTAGAGCGAAGGTTTCGTCGGTCAGTTCGTCCATGGGCGTGCCGGTCAGGTAGCGGCCGGCGTCTACGTCCATTTCGGCGTGCAGCAGGTCGTACCGGGTGGTGGTGGTGACGAACTTGAGGGTGGGGACGAAGGGGAAGTTGGTGATCGAGCCGTTGCCGGTGGTGAAGAAGATCAGGTTGCAGCCGCTGGCGACCTGGCCGGCGACGGATTCGAGGTCGTTGCCGGGGCTGTCCATGAAGACGAAGCCGTGGCCGGGCATCCGTTCGGCGTAGTCGATGACGTGGTCGAGGCGGACGTCGCGGTCGAGTTTGCGGGCGGCGCCGACGGACTTGAGGACGATGTTGTAGAGGCCGCGGTAGACGTTGCCGCCGGACGGGTTGCCTTCGGCTGTGTGGCCGTGCCAGCCGACGCGTTCCTTGAATGATTGAACGGTTTCGAGGAATCTTCTGGCCGTCGGCAGGTCTCTGACGTTCTTGAGGACGTAGCCTTCGGCGCCGATCAGTTCGTCGGTCTCGGCCAGTACGGCGATGCCGCCATGCCGGATCACCTCGCGTGCGACCGCGCCCGACAACGGGTTCGCACTGACTCCGGAGAACGCGTCTGACCCGCCACACTGCAACCCGATCCACAGATCCGCCAGCGGTACCTCTTGCCTCGATTGCGCGGCGACGATCGGCAACCAGGGCTCGACCAACCGGCCCGCGGCGGTGAGATCCGCCTCGAAGCCGGCGCGCCTGGTGAAGTACGCATGCGGCACCCGGATCTCCGGATACCCGTGCTCGGCCATGAAGTCCTTGATCGCCTGCCCGGAGACGAGTTCGCCCTCGGTGTCGACGATCAGCACCGCGCCGACATTGGGGTTCAGCGCAAAGCCGGCCAACGTGGCCAGCAGGAAGGACAGGTTGTTCGGCGTACCTTCCTCGCCGCCTTCGGTATGAGCCACCGGTACGACGAATCCGTCGCCGAACCGTCGAGCCAGCTCAGTCACGAACCCGCTGCTGCGGGAACTCGTCGCCATCAGTACGACGTGATTGCGCGTCCCGGCCGGCCCCTGCTCCCGGGGATAGCCGAGAAACGTGCCGGGTTGCTCGACCGACGTCACCTGGCGGCCGAGGTTGAGCGCCGACTCGTCGAGTTCGTACGGATCGAGCGGCTCGTTCTCGGCGCTGGGCTCGGCGGGGAGGCCTTCGACTCCTCGGGCCGATACGGCGGCGAGGCTGGTCGGCGTACAGACGTAGTCGCCGATCGCCAGGTCGCGGAGGGCTCGGGCGAAGGGGGTGTTCCACGAGAGCAACGGCTCGCCGGTGGCGACCGGGCGGGCGACGAAGCGGTGGCCTTCGAGGACGGTGTGCGGCAGCGTCACCGGCGTACCGGCGAAGTCGATGACGGTGCCGGTCTCGAGGCGGCGCGAGGAGATGGCGACGTTGTCGCCCGGCTCGGGCAGTACGCCGATCTCGTCGAACCTGAGCATCGTTTCCGCCTCCGGCTGGCTGGTCGGGCTGGAATCGTGCATGATGCATGATTACCAGTGCCACCCTGCCGAACTGCGCGGCCTGGGTCAAGGGCACGACCACTCCCTGGAGAAGGGGGCCCGATGGACCCGACAGTGCGACCGACGGCGGCGCCGCTTGCCCAGACGAGGGAGCCCGTCGCGGAGGCGCCGGATCGGCGACTGCTCCGGCGGCAGATGCTGGCGGACGACGTCTACGAGGCGATCAAGACGATGCTGATGGACCACGCGATCCGGCCGGGGGCGCGGATCTCGATCGACGGTCTCGCGCGCGACTTCCAGGTCTCGTCCACGCCGGTCCGCGAGGCACTCGCGCGACTCGAGTCGGAGGGCCTGGCCGACAAAGAGCCGCTCAAGGGCTACCGCGCCACTCCCCTGCTCTCCCTGGCGGAGTTCGACGACCTGTACCGCTTCCGCCTACTCCTCGAGCCATGGGCAGCACGCCGCGCCGCCGAGCTCATCGACGACGCCGGACGCGAGCAGCTGACGGCCGAGCTCGCGACCGCGGTCGAACCAACCGCAGTCGACTACGCCGGGTACAAGTCGCTTACAGCGCACGACAACCGGTTCCACACCCTCATCACCGGACTGTCAGGTAGCGAGCAGGTCCGCCTCGCCTTCCAGCGGACCCACTGCCACCTGCACATCTTCCGCCTGCACTACGACCGCGACACCGGCCCCGAGGTCCTGGTCGAACACCGCCAGATCGTCGAGGCCATCATCGACGGCAACCCGACCGCCGCCGAAGCCGCGATGACCAAGCACCTCGACAACTCGATGTCCGTCCGCCTCCGCAAGGTCTACGAACAGTAGACCTCAGGCCGGAGCGTCACCGTGGTCCGGGATCTCCAGCTGTACGCCGCCCTGAAGGGCCGACTGGTGGGCGTAGATGCCGGGCAGCGTGTACCGAGCGGCGACCCAGGCGTTGACCGGCGGGAGCGTCTTGTCGGCGACCGCGCGGACGAAGTCGTCGGCGAGGAAGTGATGCGAGCCCTCGTGGCCGTTGTGCAGACCGGCGAACTCGGCCGGCAGCCGGTCGCGGTCGTGGACCGGCGAGAGGCCGGAGCGGAAGGCATCGCGCAGCGCCGGGTCGACGTTGGCGAGATCGGCGTCGTCGAGGGAGCCGCTGGGCTTGGTCTCCATCAGCTCCGAGATGTCCTCGACACCCTGCTTGTTCTGCCACAGCGTCGTCGTCGCCAGCTGCTCGAAGCTGCCCTCGGTGCCGAAGACGCGCAGCCGCGACTCCCGGATGTGCGACGGGTACCCGACCCGGCGCATCTCGTTGGTCCGCATGATGCCGCCGTCGGCGAGCTTGAACAGCGCCGTCGCGTTGCTGAAGTCGTTGTCGAAGTCGCTGATCTCCTTGTCGAACACCCCGTCACCACGGTCGTCCTGGACGCCGATACAGGAGACATGCGTAGCGTGCTGGCCGGTCACCGACAACACGTTGCCGACGGCATGCGTCGGGTAGAGCATGGGCGGGAAGGACGCGGTCTTCTTCCAGTCCTCGCCACCGCTGTACTGGTACGCCGCATAGAACCCGAGGTCCATGTCATGGACGTAGTCGCCCTCGGCGTAGAAGACCCGGCCGAAGTCACCGGCCGCGAGCCGCTGACGGCAGTACACCGACGACGGGTAGTAGAAGCTCGTCTCGCCCATCATGTAGGTCAGGCCGGTCTCCTTGACCAGCTCGATGATCCGCGCGATCTGGTCGGCCTGGATCGCCATCGGCACCGTCGAGTAGACGTGCTTGCCGGCCTCCAGCGCCTGGATCGCCATCTCGCCGTGCAGCCAGCGCTGGGTGAAGATCGCCACCGCGTCGACGTCGGAGGCGAGCATCTCCTCGAACGACTGGTACGTGAGCGAGACGCCCTGCTTGGCGGCCAGCTCGGCCGTCCGCTCGGGCACCACGTCGGTCAGCCGGACGTCCTTGACGTCAGGATGCGCCGACCACAGTCGCAGGAACGAGGGGGCGAACTGGCCGGCTCCGACCACACCGATGCTGATGCTCATGAATCAAGGCAATCACACATCGGCCGATCAAGTAAGAACAATTCCGCACATCAAGACGGTGCGGTGATCAGGAACGCGCAGTGTCGGCTCAGCCGTGCATCAGTAGGAGCGAGCGGTCCGCGGTGGCCAGCTCGAGGCGGCCGGCGTCGACGGCGCCGTACGCGCCGATCGGTCCACTGGCTTTGCGGCCGTGCCGGTTGAGCCAGAATCCCCAGCCCGCGGGAGCGTCCGGCCACTCCGGGTCGGGCTCCCAGCCGACCGGCGGACGCCACGCAGCCGTCGGCGGCTCGGGCCAGCTGGGCGGTGGGTTGAATCTGTGCACGGGCGAGCCTTTCCCCAGTCGATTCGGTGACAAGTCCCCAGGAGATCCGATCTTGATCGGCACGTTGTCTGACAGATCAACGAACGGCTCGCGCGGACGTCACGCCTAAATCTTGGTAAAGATTATTGGCTCCGCCCCAGTCTTGGCCAGTGATGCGTGTAGTGAGCAACCAATTACTCAGCGAGACGATGGGGGGGTGTTGGCAACCATTGCGACCGGCCGCCGCCCAGGACATCGGAGGTCTAGGCAGGACCGCAGCCAGGCGGCTGACTCAGGCGGCGAGGCCGCGGTCGCTCAGCCGGACCGGGTAGGCGCCGGCCGCGACGGCCTGGTCGAAGGCGGCGAGCTGGGTGCAGGCGGCGGACAGCGCATCGGCCTGCGTGCGGCAGCCGTCGACGTACCAGTACGGGTCGTCGGGCTGGCGGTCGTCGGCGTCGTCGATGTCGGCGTACCAGCAGTCAACGTCGCCGCGGTGGTAGTGCACCACGCGAACCTTGAGCTTCATGCGGTCTAGGACGTCCCCCATGATCTCCACGGTTCCACTCGCGGCGGATCCTGGCCAACCATTTTGTCCTGGTGTGAATGGTTCACAAACCCACTTCCATCGTTGTAAAACCAACCATGAGGTACATCCGCCCCGCTGTGCTCTCGGCCGCGCTCGCCGCCGCCGTCCTGCTGACCGCACTACCGGCCACCTCCGCGCCGGTACTGGAGAAACCCGTGAAGACGGTCCAAACCCAAACCTTCCGCAACCCCGTCAACCCAGGTGCCGATCCGTCGCTGTTCTACTACGGCGGCAAGTACCACGTGGCGACCACGACCGGCGACCACATCGGCATCTGGTCGTCACCGAGCCTGGCCACACTGCTGGTCGCGCCGGAGAAGGTGGTCTGGCGCGACACCGATCCGAGCCGGAACACCCAGATGTGGGCGCCGGCGTTCCGCCATGTCGGCAGCCGTTGGTACATCTACTACACCGCCTCCGACGGCGTCGACGCGAACCACAGGATGTACGTGCTGGAGTCGGCCGGCGACGACCCGACCGGGCCGTACAGCTTCAAGGCGAAGATCGCGGACTTCGGCGAGTACGCGATCGATGGCGAGCCGATCACCCACAACGGTCAGCAGTACTTCGTCTGGACCGGCCCGGGTCGCGGTCAGGGTGGGCCGGCGCAGCTCTACATCGTCCGGATGAGCAACCCCTGGACGGCGACCGGCGCCCGCGTCGCGATCCCCGCGGACGGCGGCTGTAGCGAAGTACGGGAAGGTCCGACGCCGCTGTATCGCAACGGGCGGACGTTCCTCACGTACTCGACCTGCGACACCGGCAAGCCGGATTACCAGTTGTGGATGAAGAGCATCGCGAACGGCGCCGACCCGATGGTCGCGGCGAACTGGGTCCAGCACCCGGGGCCGATCTTCTCGCGCAACGACTCCACCGGCGTCTGGGGACCAGGGCACCACTCGTTCTTCCAGTCGCCGGACGGTACCGAGGACTGGATCGCCTACCACGGCAAGAACACCAGCACCTATACGTATGCCTTCCGGACCGCCCGGGTGCAGAAGATCAGCTGGAACGCGGACGGTACGCCGAACCTCGGCAGCCCACTCGCTGCCGGCGCGACCCAGAACCTTCCGTCGGGCGACCCCGGAGCCGCCACTTCGGTCATCAACGACACCGACGTCGGCACTGGCCAGAACCAGGTCCAGTACGCCGGCAGTTGGTCGTCCGGCTCGGGCTGCGGCAACCAGTGCTTCTGGGGCAACGACCACTGGAGCAACCAGCTCAACGCATCGGCCACGATCCGCTTCACCGGCACCAAGATCGCCCTGCTCAGCGTGATGGACACCGGCAACGGCATCGCCGGCATCTCCATCGACGGCGGCGCCGAACAGCGCATCGACTACTACAGCTCCATCCGGGTCGGCGAGCAGCTCGTCTACGTCAGCCCGACGCTGCCCAACGGTCCGCACACGCTGAAGGTGCGGGTGACCGGGACCAGGAACGGGTCCTCCAGCAACACCGTGATCAGCCTCGACCGGATCGAGATCTACTCTTGAAAGGTTTCAGTAGGGTCGCGTTGGTAGTTGCCTGAGAAGATGGCGAGGTGCCCGAGACCACCCGTGCCCTGCTGACCGCGCAGGCAGCCGCCTGGCAGCGGATCCTGGACCACCCGTTCGTCTCCCGGACCTCCGCCGGTTCGTTGCCCAAGGCCACCTTCGACCGGTGGATCGCCGAGGACTACTTCTTCGTCCGGTCGTTCCAGCGGTACCTCGAAGCGCTGTCCGCGGTGGCACCTGACGACGAGGCCAGGAAGGTACTCGCGGGTGGGCTGGCCGGGCTCGTGCCGGAGCTCGCGCTGTTCGAGGCGGCTGCTGCCGAGCGCGGGGTCGACCTTTCCGTCGAGCCGTCGTTGGTGAATCTGGGCTACTCGGCGTACCTGTTCACCTCGGTCGACGAGGGCTGGCCGGTCGGGATCACTGTGCTCTACGCGGTCGAGAAGGCGTACTACGACGCCTGGGCGTCGGTTCGCGACACGACCGGGCCCGATACGCAGTACGCCGGATTCATCGCGAACTGGTCGTCGCCGGAGTTCGCGGCGTACGTCGACCAGCTGGCCGATCTGGTCGACCGCGAGCCGCTGACGCCGGCCATGACGCTGGCCTTCGACCGGGTACTGCGCTTCGAACTGGCCTTCTGGGACCTGGTGCACGGATGAAGGCTCCGGTCCTGGTGAGCGGCATCGTGCTGCTCGCGCTCATCGGCGCGGGCGGCGGATACCTCGGCGGCCAACGGCTGGACGGACAAGTCACCGCTCCTGGGTACGCCGGACCGCTGCCGGCCAATGTGGCGACCTCGCCGACTCCCGGGCCGACCCCGTCGTCGACGCCGTCGGTCCCGTTGATCCGCAAGACGCCGCAGCCGAATCCGCTCGAGGCGCTGAACCTCGACGACCTGGAGTTCAAGACCCGGAACTTCACCGTCACCGGGGACGTGGCCGGTCAGGTGCGGTTGTCGATCCGGGTGCCGGCCGGCTGGGTGCTCAACCCGACCAAGGACAAGCCGTCCGAGGTCAGGTTCGTCGACCCGTCGGGCGAACGCGCGGTCCGGGTGCAGTCGGCGCTGTCGCCCGAGCAGTCGGTGAAGGACTCGCTCGAGGTCCTGATGACGCAACTCCAGTCCAGCCAGCCGTACCAGAACGACCTCCAGCCCCTGTACCAGGGCGTCGGCCAGGTCAAGGACGACGACGGCAAGCTGCGGCCGGTGGCGACGCTGGTCTACACCTACATCCCGGGGGCGACCACGCGGTACGTGATCGTCCGGTTCGTCGCGACCGGCGACGGCGACGTGGCGACCATCTCGATGAGCGTCACCGGCCTGCCGAAGGAGCAGAAGGTGCTGGAGAAGATCCTCGCCGAGGCCACCGCGTCGGTCCGCGTCCGGGACTGACCAGCGCCTGCTCCGGGCTGATTCGAGCGCCCGATCGGGCACCAGGAATTCATCGGCAACCTTTTGACCGTCTACGGTGTCATAGACGTATCGGGGGCGGACCGTTAGGAGGGGTGGGCGTGGCCGGAAGGGGTGTCGGACGCGCGCTGCTCGGTTCCGGCCTGCTCGCAGTCACCCTGCTCGGGGGAGCAGGGGGCTACGGGCTCGGCCTGGCGACAACCGGACAGCAGGCATCAGCCGGTACTGCGGCCGCGCCGCTGGCCGGCGCTTCCGTCAGCACCACCCCCTCGACGACGCCGTCCACGCCGCCGCGAAAGCTCAAGCAGGACAACAGCGATCCGTTGCAGGCGGACGAGATCCGCTATCGGACGCGGGTCTTCTACGTGACCAGCGTGGTCAGGTCACAGGTCAGCGTGCGGGTGCCCAGCAACTGGGAGATGACCCTGCTGGACCCGCCCAAGGACATGAAGTTCAACGAGCCGGAACGCCGGCGCGCGGTCCGGATCCAGGGCGGCTTCAAGATCACCCGGCCGCCCGAGGACTCGATGAAGGCCCGGATCGCCCAGTTCAAGGCGCTCGCGGCGGACAAGATGGTCACGGTTCTGACCCACGAGGTCGATCCCGCGACGAAGAACGCGACGCTGACCTACAACTACGCCGACCCGGAGAACAACACCCTCAAGCTCGGGATGATCCGCTGGGTCGCCGACGACGAAGGCCTGTGCATGCTGGAGATCGCTGTCACCGGCCTCCCCCAGGACAAGTCAGCCCTGGCCGACATCCTCGACCACGCCTCCGAGTCGGCGACGCGTTCGGACGAACCGCTCAACTGACGGCCACGCAGTCGGCGGCAGCTCAACTGACGGCTGCCCACCCGGCGGCAGCTCAGCTGAGTGGGAGGAGTTGGGACAGGTGCTGTTCGCCTGTGGTGGTGAGGGTGACTGCGCGTGGGTAGGGGCGGCGTTCGAGCCAGGCTCGGGCCAGGAGGCTGTTGGTGACGGCGGCGCCTAGGCGGCCGGCCAGGTGGTGTTTTTGTTCGCTCCAGTCGACGCAGCAGCGCAGGAGCCGGCGGGTTGAGGTGGTGTCGGTGAGATCGATGCCTAGGGCACCGAATATGTCGGTGGCGGCCGGGCCGAGGGCGTAGGGGCAGTCGGGAAGTTGCTGGGCCAGTGGGTCGTCGGGACGTCGCTCGGCGCCGGAGCCACCGTCTGTGCGGACCAGGGCGTTACGGCGTACCAGGGCTTCTAGCAGGTCGACTCCGAGTCGACCGGCGAGGTGGTCGTAGCAGGTGCGGGCTTCGCGGAGGGCAGCGGCGCGGGTGCTCTGGCGAAGGGACTTGACCGGCTGCGGCTTGGAGATCCTGGCTACTGCTTCCACGGCGGCCGCTACTTCTGGTCCAGCCAGCCGGTAGTACCGGTGGCGGCCTGACTGCTCGACTTGGAGCAGCCCGCCGTCGAGGAGCTTGCGTAGGTGGGAGCTGATCGTCTGGGGAGCTACGCCTGCCTCGGTGGCGAGCAGGGAGGCCGGCAGGGCGCGTCCGTCGGCCAGCGCCATCAGTACCTTCGCACGAGCCGGCTCGGCCAGCAGGGCGGCTGCGCTGGCCACGTCTGCGTCGCCGGTGTGCTCCATGGATCCATGGTGGCACCGCGATACTTCGGGCCGGGTCGTAGTGTTTCGCGACCAAGGTGGAGCCATGGTGCTCGCAGTGCTCTGTGTCGGGATCTTCCTGATCCAGCTCGACGTGACGGTCGTCAACGTCGCCTTGCCTGCTGTACGGATGGACCTGCACACCGGGCTTGCCGGGCAGCAGTGGGTCGTGGACGGCTACATGCTCGCGCTGGCAGGCTTGCTGTTGCTCTGCGGGATGCTGGGCGATCGTATCGGCCATCGCAGGGTCGTACTGGCCGGCTTGAGTGTGTTCGGCCTGGCCTCGCTGGCGTGCGGCACAGCGCCCTCTATCGAGCTACTGATCGCTTGGCGCGCGGTCCAAGGAGTAGGCGCTGCCCTGCTGCTCCCGGGCACCCTGGCACTCATCACCAGCCTGTACGCCGATGCTGCCGCGCGTGCGCGGGCAATGGGGCTCTGGGCCGGGGCTGGGGCGCTGGCCCTTCCGTCTGGGCCGCTGCTCGGTGGTGCGCTGGTCAATGCGCTGGGTTGGCGGGCGGTGTTCCTCGTCAACCTGCCGGTGATCGGTTTGGCGCTGCCTATCGCGTACCGGCTGATCCCGCCGACCAGGTCCCGGGGCGCGCGGGTTCCGCGGAGGTTGCCGGCGGCAACGGCCGGAGCGGGGTGCACGCCTAACTCGGTGGGGCAACCGCTTACCTCGGCGTGTTGGAGCTGTTCGCGAGGGTTGTGCGTGCATGGCGGCCCGGGCCTGGCGCTTCATCTCAGCCGGACAGGTCTGCCAGTGGAGTTCGGTGTCGCGCGGCGACGGCTCGGCGGAACCGGCCTCGGCGGCGAGCCGGCCAGCTCGGCTGACGGGTTGTTCGTCCGCTGGCGACCTGCAGGGCGGCAGCGGCCTGTCGGTCACTTGCGGCGGCCGCGGCTGACCACTGGGTTCCTGGGGAGCAACCTGGTCGCAGGGCTGATGAACCTCGTGGGTCTGGGGACGGTGCTGGTGATGACGCTCTACCTGCAGGAGCGGCTGGGGCACAGTGCTCTGAGGGCGGGTCTGGAGATGCTGCCGCTGTTCGTCCCGCTGGCGGTACTTGGGCCGGTGGCGGGTCGGGTGACGGCGCGATTCGGGCCGCGGGCGCCTATGAGTGCGGGGCTGGTCTTGGGCGCTGGTGGGTCGGTCTGCTTGCTGCTGGTGGGGGCGCATAGCGGGTATGCGGCCGTAGTACCGGTTGAGCTTGGGTTGGGGCTCGGGATGGGCTTTCTGACCGCCGCGGTGGTCAGTGCGGCGATCGGGTCGCTGCCGTCGCAGTACGCCGGACTGGCGAGTGGGGTCAACAACACGGCTCGGCAGGCGGTCGGGGCGGTTGGGATCGGCCTCTACGGTGCGGTGGCCGGGCGTCCCACGGATGAAGGGTTCATCCGTGGGTTACACCAGTTGGCATGGATCGGGGCCGGGCTTTGGCTGCTCGGGCTCGTGGTCACCTGGGTGACCGTTGAGTCAGCAGGCGTCGACGGGCCAGATGGTGCGGAAGATCGCCGAGCGTAGGCGGTAGAAGCGGCGGCGGCTCGACTGGACCAAGGCAGGGGACGGACGGAGTCGCTCGGCGACGACAACTCTCACGGGGGATCCTTCAGCTGGTAAAGGTGACCGACTCGGCCACCTGAACGGCCTTGTCGCGCTCGGATCCAGGCACCTGGACCTGGATCAGGAGCGAGTTGTCATTCCCCGTGCTGACTACTCGCTGGAGCAGCGTAGTGCCGTTTCCGCAATTCTCCGAAATCTGGTCCAGGTAGGTCTTCGCGCCCTCGGTCGTGGTGGTCGGGTTGCCGACCGTGGTGCAGCCGTACTTCTTCGGGTCCACCAGCACCTTGGACGGGCTGAAGGGGGTCGCCAGCTGGCCGATGAAGACGCCCGGGGTGTCGTTGTTCGGGTTGCTCCAGTTCGTGTTCTTGCTGACCAGCAGGGCTTGGCGTTCCTGCTGAGAGCCCGGCGGGAGCCAGGTCGAGGCGGAGACGACGCCCATCCAGTTGCGCGGCGTCTTCACGGAGAAGTGGTCCTTGGTGATCTTTGCGAACTCGCTCGTCGTCTCCAGATACCGCTGCACTCCGAATCCAGCACCGGCCCCCAGTACCAACGCCAACACAGCAGCCAACACCCACCGCCCCCGGCGCCGACGCGGCGGCGAGGCCACTGCGGGGTCGCTGGTCGAGGCAGCATTGGTGGGGGCCGGGGAGGCTTCAGTTGTTCCAGCTGTGCCGGTGGGTGCGGCAGCGGTCGTTGTGCCGGCGGCTGCGGTGGTTTCCTCGGCAGCTTCGGTGTCGGCCACTGGGTTGCCCGCGGCGTCGGCAGCGACCGTCGTCGTACCGGTTTTGATGACGGTCGGGGCGTTCGACTCGCTCAGGGCGGTCTTCTCGCCTACCTCGGTCTCGTCCGTGGCGGAGACCGCGCCCGCGGACGGGGAGCTCGATGCGATCGTCGCCAGCGCGGCTACCGGAGTACCGACTGAGGCGATGAAGTTCTGGGTTGTTTCGTCGAGGCCGCCGACGAGTTCTCGGGTGAAGGACTCGATGTCGGGCCAGCGCTTCTCGCGGTCCGGGTCGAGGGCACGGACGATCGCCGCATCGACGCGGTCGGGGACGGTGAAGCCGAGTGAGCTGGGTGGCGGGGCTGCCTTGACCCGTCCGGCAGCGCCGAGGCCGTCCACCTGGTGCGGGGACCGGCCGGTCAACGCTGCGTAGGCGACCGCGCCCAGGGAGTACTGGTCTGCGCGCTGGTCGAGCCGCTCCCCCATCGCCTGCTCGGGTGCGACGTACGACGGAGTCCCGCCGGGCATGGTGATCCTCGACACCTCGTCGAGCGACTTGCCCAGGCCCAGGTCGGACAGGACGGCGCGCTCGCCGTCGTCGTCGGTACTGCGGAAGAGCACGTTGGCCGGCTTCACGTCCCGGTGCAGCAGCCCACGCCGGTGCAGCGCCTGCAGGCCACGCCCGACCTGGACGATGACCCCGATCGCCGGCTCCAGCGCGAGCGGCTCCTTCTTGAGCCGGTCAGCGAGCGTGCCACGGTCGGCGTACGTGAGTACCAGGAACGGTCTGCCGTCCTCCAGCTCCCCCACGTCGTGGACCTGGACGACATGCTCGGATTCGACCCGGCGCAGGAACCGCCCCTCTTCGAGGAAGCGGCGGCGGACCGAGTCGTCATGCGCCCAGTTGTCCGCCAGCACCTTGACCGCCACTTCGGCGTCAAGTTGCTCGTCGTGCGCCAGCCATACGGTGGCGAAACCGCCTGAGCCCAGGCGGCGGCGCACGACGTACCGGCCTAGTCTGGATGGGACCCCCATACAAGGCATTATGGTGCACGCGGAGTCCTACGCCCTGGGGACCAAGACAACGAAGGCGCAGATGAGCGAAAGCAGCAGCCCGACCGACGAACTGGCCGTCCTGGCCGAGCGTGCCGCCGCAGGTGACAAGAACGCCATGGACGACCTGCTCAGACTGGTCTACCCGCGCGTCCTGCGGATCTGCCGCAGCGTGCTGCCGTACTCCGCGGACGCCGAGGACGCGGCTCAGGAGGCGCTGCTCAACGTCGCCACCAAGATCCACACGTACTCCGGTCGCAGCAGCTTCTCGACCTGGGTCCACTCGGTCGCGGCGAACTCGGCCCGCTCGACGTACCGCAAGCTGAAGCGGACCGCCCAGGCGGCGCACAACCCCGAGCAGATGGACAAGCCGGACCCGCGTACCACCAGCGTCATCGCCGGCACCCGCCTGGACCTCCTGGAAGCCCTGGAGACCCTCGAGCGCGACCGCCCCCAGATGGTGACCCCGCTGGTACTACGAGACGTCTACGGACTCTCCTACGAGGAGATCGCCGCCGAGGTCGGCGCCCCGCTCGGCACCATCAAGTCCCGCATCCACGACGCCCGCGAGGTAGTCCGCCCGTTGCTCCGCCCGAAGGACTGATGGACGACACCACCTTCTGGTCGATCGTCGAAGCATCCCGCGAGGCGTCGGACGGATCCCTGGAAGACCAGGCCGAGCAACTGGGCGACGCGCTGCTCGAGCTCGGCCAGGACCAGGTCGTCGCCTTCGACGCCGCCTTCACCGAAGCCAGCCGGGCGATCTACAGCTGGGAGCATTGCGGTGCCGCCACGGTGATGCTCGGCTGGGTCGGCGACGACACCTTCACCGACTTCCGGTCCTGGGTGATCGCGCAGGGCCGGACGACGTACGAGCGCTTCCGGGCGGATCCCGACTCGATCGTGGAGGCCGGGCTCGACGACCAGGAGGAGCTCGGTGAAGCCGAGGTCTATGCCGGGGTTGCGGCGGTGGTGTTCGAGGAGTTGGTGGGGACAGAGATCTGGGACGCGCTGCCGGAGCGGGACGGGGGGGAGTTCCAGGAGGATCTGGCTGGGGTGCGGTTCGAGGAGAGTGTGGAAGTGATGGCGGAGCGTTATCCGCGGCTGACCGCGGTCTACGGGCCGCTCTCCACCGAGCCCAAGGACCCTGTACGCAACGATCGGTAGGGGCTCCCCGAAACGCCTTCGGTGTGCTCAGATGGGTGGCATGAAGAAGCTCATCAACGACCCTGCCGATGTTGTGAGTGAAGCGCTGCGTGGGATGGCCGCGGCGCATCCGGATCGCCTGCGGGTGGATCTGGAGAATCGGATCGTTTATCGCAAGGAAGCGCCCAGATCGGGGAAGGTCGGGCTGATTTCCGGTGGTGGGTCGGGGCATGAGCCGCTGCATGGTGGGTTCGTGGGGCTCGGGATGCTGGATGCGGCGTGTGCGGGTGAGGTGTTCACCTCGCCGGTGCCGGACCAGATGATGGCGGCGACGAAGGCGGTCGACGCGGGCGCCGGCGTACTGCACATCGTGAAGAACTACACCGGTGACGTGATGAACTTCGAGATGGCGGCGGAGTTGGCTGCGGCCGATGCCGGTGTCGAAGTGCTGTCCGTCGTCACCGACGATGACGTCGCGGTGCAGGACAGCCTCTACACGGCCGGGCGCCGTGGGGTCGGCGTGACCGTGTTGCTGGAGAAGATCGTCGGGGCCGCGGCCGAGGAAGGCATGCCGTTGCAGCAGGTCGCCGACCTCGCCAAGCGGGTCAACGACAACGGCCGCAGCATGGGGATGGCGCTGACGTCATGCACCGTACCGGCCGCCGGCAAGCCGACCTTCGAGCTGGCCGAGAACGAGATGGAGGTCGGCATCGGCATCCACGGTGAACCCGGCCGGAAACGGTTGCCGCTGGCACCGGCCAAGGACATCGCTGCCCTGCTCGTTGATCCCGTGGTTGCCGATCTGCCTTACCAGCAAGGTGATTCGGTGATCGCCTTCGTCAACGGCATGGGCGGTACGCCGCTGCTCGAGCTCTACCTCATGTACAACGAGGTGCAGCAGTTGCTGGACCGCGCCGGCATCACGGTCGCGCGCTCGCTGGTCGGCAACTACATCACCTCGCTCGAGATGGCCGGCTGCTCGGTCACCCTGCTGAAGGTGGACGACGAACTGGTACGCCTCTGGGACGCCCCAGTGAACACCCCCGGCCTACGCTGGGGCGCGTGAGCATGGGAGTGGATGATTTCGCCAACTGGATGCGGGATGCCGCAGGTGTGCTGCACGAGAACGCGGCGTACCTGACCGAGCTGGACGCGGCGATCGGGGATGCGGACCACGGGAGCAACATGGATCGTGGGTTCGCTGCCGTTGTCGCGGTGCTGGATGAGAGCAGCTTCGAGTCTGTCGACGAGCTGATGAAGAAGGCGGGGATGACGCTCGTCAGCAAGGTCGGCGGGGCGAGCGGGCCGCTGTACGGGACGTTCTTCCTGCGCTTCGGGGCGGCTTTGGCTGGAGCTGAGATCACTCCTGCGACTGTTGGCGAGGCTTTGAAGGCCGGGGTCGGCGGGATCTTGGCGCGGGGCAAGGCGGAGTTGGGCGACAAGACGATGTACGACGCGTGGGCGCCGGCGTTGGAGGCGTACGACTCGGCGGTCGCGGGCGGGGCGGATGTCGGCGGAGCGCTCACGGCGGCGGCTGAGGCTGCCGCGAAGGGGCGGGACGCCACGACGCCGTTGGTGGCGCGGAAGGGTCGGGCTAGTTACCTCGGCGAGCGCAGTGCGGGGCATCAGGATCCGGGGGCGACCAGTACGACGCTCCTGTTGGAGTCGGCCGCGCGCACGCTGGCATGAGGGCTGGCTGCGGGCCTGGTGCGGTGATCGCGTGATCGGGATCGTGGTGGTGTCGCACAGCCGGGCGTTGGCGGATGCGGCTGTTGGGTTGGCCTCGGAGATGGTTGCCGAGGGCGATCGGCCGGTGATCGCGGTGGCGGCTGGGCTGGACGAGACGACGTTCGGGACGGATGCGGCGGCGGTTGCCGAGGCGATCGAGGTCGCGGACAGTGCCGATGGGGTCTTGGTACTGCTTGATCTGGGTAGTGCGGTGCTGAGTGCCGAGATGGCGTTGGAGTTTGTGGATCCTGAGGTTGCCGGCCGGGTGAAGTTGTCCAGCGCGCCTTTGGTGGAAGGGCTTGTGGCGGCCGTGGTGACGGCGTCGACCGGGGCATCGCTGGACGCGGTACTGACCGAGGCTTCACGTGGGTTGGCCGGGAAGCAGGATCACCTTGGCGATGCGGTTGCCCCGGAGTCAGTAGTTGCTGAGGGCAATAGTTTTGCGGAAGTCGTGGTGCGCAACGAGCATGGGTTGCATGCGCGGCCGGCGGCGAAGGTGGTCGGGGTTGCTCAGAGCTTCCAGGCGCAAGTGGCGTTGACCAATCTGACGACTGGGAAGGGCCCGGTCGATGCGGGCAGTCTGAGCATGGTCGCGACGCTGAATGCCCAGCAGGGGCATCGGTTGCGGATCAGCGCCAGCGGGCCTGAGGCGGACGCCGCGGTGGCAGCCCTTGGTGCGTTGGCCGATCGCGGGTTCGATGACATACCGGCGCCTGCGAGTGCGGCTCGACCTGTAGGTAAGAGCGGGTCGGGTTTGGATGTTGCTGTTGGGCCGGCGATCGTGGCTGATCAAGACGTTGACCTGAGTGGGTACCGGGCTGGTGATGTCGATGCTGAGCGGCAGCGGGCGAAGGATGGGATGCGGGTCGCTGAGGAGCAGTTGACCGCGCTGCGGGACGAGACGGCGAAGACGGTCGGTGCCGCGGAGGCGTCGATCTTCGATGCCCAGTTGGCTTTGCTCGGCGATGTGATGGTGCAGGACGCGGTCTTCCGGGCGATCACGCAAGGCGAGGACAAGAGCGCGCCGGACGCGTGGAAAGCTGCGCTGGACGCGGTTGCGGCAGACTTCGAGCAACTGGACGACCCGTACCAGCGTGAGCGGGCTCAGGATGTCCGGAGTGTTCGCGATCGGGTACTCCGCGCGCTGGTCGGCCAGGACGCGGCTGGCAGCGGCGCAGCGGCAGACGACGGGGCGCAGTCGGCGGGTGGGGTGCTGGTTGTGCGGGAGCTGGATGCGGCGACTGCTGCCGGGGTTGATGCCGAGCGGGTCGTCGGGATCGCGGTGCGGGCCGCTGGGACCACCGGGCATGGAGCCATCGTGGCTCGGTCTCGGGGGATTCCGTTGATGACCGGGATCGGGGATGTCGCGGTGCCGGCCGGGGCGTTGGTGGGGTTCGATGCGCGGGCTCAGGAGTTCGTGGTCGACCCGGCGGATGGTGGGGAGCGGTTGCGGGGCGTCGTACGGGAGCGGGCTGGTGAGCGCGACGCGGCGCTGGTCGAGGCTGAACAGCCTGCGGTGACGCTCGACGGACGGACGATCACCGTGCTGGCGAATGTCGGGTCGGTGCAGGATGCGATGGATGCTCGGGGCGCCGATGGGTCTGGGCTGGTGCGGACCGAGGTGTTGTTCGGGGAGTGGCGGGTCGCGCCGACTGTTGAGGAGCAGGTGGGGGCGTTTCGGGCGATTGCGGCGGCGTTTGGTGGGAAGCCGATCACCATCCGGACCTGGGATATCGGGGGTGACAAGCCGCTTGCGTTTCTGCCGCAGGAGCGGGAGGCGAATCCGTTCCTGGGTGAGCGCGGGATCCGGGTCTTCCGCCGGCGGCCGGAGCTGCTGCGCGATCAGCTGAAGGCGATCTGCCAGGTAGCCGCAGAGACTCCGGTACAGGTGATGTTCCCGATGATCACGACGGCCGAAGAGGTCGCGTGGGCACGGACGGAATTGGCCGCGCTGAAGCCGCCACCAGGCTTGAAGGTCGGGATCATGGTCGAGGTACCGGCAGCCGCGCTGCGGATCGCGACGCTGGCCGAGGGGTTGGACTTCGTCAGCATCGGCACCAACGACCTCACGCAGTACACAACAGCCTCCGACCGCGGCAACAGCCAGGTCGCCGCCCTTGCTGACGGGCTGGATCCAGCCGTGCTGCAGCTGGTCGATCGCGTGGTCCGCGGCGTGCCGGACGGCGTCGAGGTGGCGGTTTGTGGGGATCTGGCAAGCGATCCGGCCGCTGCGGCGGTGCTTGCGGGGCTAGGTGTTCACGAGCTGAGTGCTGTCGGTCCGCAGGTACCGACGATCAAGGCCCGGCTGCGACAGACCAATCTCGAAGTCGCCGCGACACTTGCTGCCGCGGCGCTCACGCTGCCCAGCGCGAGCGCCGTCAGGGATCAGCTGTAGTAGCGGAGCTCCACGACGTTGAAGCCGCTGGTGCGGGTCTGCTTCGGCGGTAGTGCGTAGGCGTCGCCTGGCTGGAGGTAGGTGACGTCTGGGCTGTCCAGGTCGAGGTCGACGATCAGAGTCGGGTGGGCGCCAGTGTTCCAGGTGTAGGTCTCGCCGGCGTCAGGGGTGACGTGGATGACCTGTACGTCGGTGTCGTCGACGACCACCTTGGCGGGGATCTCGCCGACCTCGGAGAACCGGCCGACGCCTTCGCCGGGCGCGTACGGCTCGCCGGAGGCTTCCTCGCCGAGGTCGAGGAGCTCGATCAGCCGGTTCAGGTACGGCGAGTCGCCGTCGTTGGTGAGCATGTGGACCGGGGAGACCGGGCGGTAGACCGAGCCGCCGACGGTCTCGCTGAGTTCGCGGGCCGCGCTGCCGTCGAGCCAGTCCATGTGGCAGGGCGAGGTCGCCAGGCACAGGACGACGTACGGGTTGTGGTGCAGGTGCCAGGCCTGGGCCTCCCCCGGCGCCAGGGAGACCTCCCAGACGCGGACGCGGGAATTCTCCAGCAGTACCCGGGTACCGATCTCGCCGAGCACGACCTCGGTGCCGTCGGGGGCCTGGACGGTGGTGCCTGCGGTCATCGTGCGTCTCCGATCAGATCAACTGGGCGTTCCATCGCGACCCCGCCGAGCACGACGCCGTCGGGCATCGTCAGCTCGGCGGCCTCGAGCTCGGTGAAGCCGAACGACTTGTACAGCGGTACGCCGGGCAGCGTAGACATCAGCGCCAACTGGCTGAACCCGGCGGCGCGGGCCGCGTCGACGCAGGCGGTCAGGATGGCCCGGCCGAGTCCGCGCCGGGTCCAGTCGCCACGGACGAACATCGCCCGGATCCTGGCCGGTTCGGTCGCCGGGTCGAGCAACCGGTCGTCGGCGCCGGCTGCCGAACCGTTGAAGAGCTTGTTGCGCCGGCTCCACCCACCGCACGCGACGATCTCGCCGGCCGCCTCGTGCACGTAGTACGTACCGTCCTCGATCAGCGCGAGGTCCAGCCCCGCGATGTGCACCTCGGCACTCGCTACCTGTACCTGGTCGTAGTACGCCGGGAAGAGGTCGAGCACGGACGCCCGCATCAACTCCGAGATGGCAGACGCATCCCCAGGCACGGCAAGTCGCAGCAACGGCTCCACGTCCCCAGGCTATTTCAGCCCCGGGGCGCGTACATGATCAGCCCTACCCCCACGAGACAGACGACCGCCCCGGCCACGTCCCACCGATCCGGCCGGAACCCGTCAACCAACATCCCCCAGCCCAGCGACCCGGCCACGAACACTCCCCCGTACGCCGCCAGAATCCGCCCGAAGTTCGCATCGGGCTGCAACGTCGCCACAAACCCATAGGCGCCCAAGGCAACCATCCCACCAAGCACCCACAACACCCCCCGATGCTCCCGAACCCCCTGCCACACCAACCAAGCCCCACCGATCTCGGCCAAAGCAGCCACCCCGAACAACCCGATCGAACGCAGCACCGTCATGCGTCGGAGGCTATGTGATCCGGCCGAGCACCCAGTGCAGACGGCTTGCCAGGTAGCTCCGGCCGAAGGCTAGTGGGGCTTCTGCCGTTGACGTTGCCTCAGAGTGGCCGCCAGCCAGCGGATGGTCCCGCGGCTGTGGACGAGAGCCAGGAGGATGGCGACTCCACCGATGGTGTAGTCGTTCCAGTCCGACGCCGTGACCAGCCTGAAGATGCCGTAACCCGCGAACAGCACATAGAACAAGCGCACCGGCCCCTTCTTGAGCCAGAGGCTGGTCCGCACCGGCGCGAACTGCAGACCGTCCACCCGCGGCGCCGGGAGTCCGTCGAAGACCTGGACGAGCTGTGTGCGGGTGACTGCCGCGCGCAGCTCGGCTTGCCGCCTGCGCAGCTCGTCGTCATCGAAGAGCTCCATCTTGTGCTGTCGTGTCAGTTCCGCCGCACACCGGGCCCGATCCTCGTCGGACAGCAACTTGCCGGCCCACTCCTTGCTGACCGCCTCCGCGTGACTCGTGGCGATCGTCGCTCGATAGGAGGCGGCCCAGTGATCGCCGGAAGTCACCGAGCCTTCCTTCGTCATTGGTTGTAACACCGCCAGACGCCCGGCGCCGCGGGGCGTGAGCAGGTACTCCACCCGTCCAGGCTGTCGCCGTACCGCCGCGAAACCCTCGCGCACCTGCTCTTGGAGCAGTCCTCGAATCTGCACACGAGAAATGCCCGACATCTTGGCCAGCACCATCACCGAGCGCGGTGTGGTCAGCGACAGCGCAGTGAGCAATTGGTACTCCGACCCCGGGCTCACCGCGGTGGCCTTCTGGTTCGGGACGCCCAGAGCTTGTCGAAGACCGTCCGCAGGACGGGGTAGGCGAAGAAGATGGAACCGCCGATGAACATCGCGGCGCCGAGGTACTCCTCCGGCTTCGAGGCGCCGGTCAGAATCCCGATGCCCGCGAGGAAGAACGGGAGGCAGAAGAGCAGCCTCACAACCATGAACCCGGTCTGCAAGGCGGAGCCCGCCTTCTGCAACGGGTGCGCCGCGGGTGGCGCCGATTCGTCACCGTACAGAGCCGGCGGCTGCAGGCCGTCGAAGACGTCCAGGAGCTGTCCGTGGGTGACCGCCGCGGCCAGCATGCGTTGTCTTCTGATCAGCTCGGCGGAGTCGAAGGCACGCTGCTCGTGTTGCAGCCTCAACGAGGCGTCGCAGCGGTCCCGGTCGTAGTCGGTGAGCGGTACCTCGGCCATCTGCTCGCGGGTGGCGGCGATGCCGGCCTGGTGATGGGCCGTCGACGCCGCCTTCAGGAACTCGCCCCAGCCGACCGGGCCGTCCTTCGCGATGCCGCGCATCATCGCCCGCTTGCCGACACCGGTGGGACTCAGCCGGTACTCCGTGCGCTCACCCTGCCCGTACTTCGTGACATACCCGTCGCCGATGAGTTCCGCCAGCAACCGGCCGACCCGCTCGCGCCTGACCCCCGAGCTCTCGACCAGCTCGACCAGCGAGTACTGGGTCGTCTCCGACATCGCGTTGAGCAGCCGGTACTCAGCTTCGGTCGTCTCAGCCATTCGCGCCCCCAGCATCCGCCGATCCACCCCAGATCGGCACAGCCAGTAGTTTCCCAGCTCAGACGGTCACCGCGGCGACGGACCGATTGCAGGTTGCTGCAGTCAGGAGCGGCGGGAGCGGCGGGTGGGGGCTTTGGCCCAGCGCCAGATGACGGCGGTCCAGGCGAGGGCCGGTACGGCGAAGACTGCGGCGGCTATCTCGCGGCCGAAGACCAGGAAGACCAGGCCGGTCAGGAAGAACGGCAGGGCCAGCCAGACTGCGCCGATGAAGGCGGCCCAGCGCCAGCGGCCTGGTTGGCGTGGGGTGGGCGTGTAGAGAGCCGGCTGTGGGAGGCCGTGGAAGGCGGGTTGGAGGTCGGCGTGGGTGACGGCCTCATTGGCGATGTCGACGCGGCGGTGCAGCTCGACCTCGTCGAGGCGGCCGATGGCGAACTGTTCGGAGAGCTCGTCGATGGCGAGGTGGCGTTCCTCGTCGGTCAGGCGCAGCGGCTGCATGCGGCGGCGCGCGGCAACGGCCCGCGCCTCTTGCCCGGCTGCCGCGGCCATACCGGCCAGGTTCGCCAGGTCAGCCCGCGGACGGCCCTTGTACCGATCGGTCATCCTCACACCCCACTCCTTCTTCCCGAGTGTGCCAGCGATGAGGGCAACACCCAACCGGAGCTGAGACAGATCAGGGAAGGGTCAGCCGTTCCCTGAGCCGGTCGAGCTGTTCGAAGGTCAGGCCGCTGTTGGTCAGGTACCCCGCGACATCGGTCGACCCGAGGAACGCGACCATCGCCAGGCAGTTGTCCGCGCAGTGCTGCTCGAGCGCGTCCGGGTCCAGCGGCGTCTCGCCGGCCGCGGGCGTCGCCTCGTAGTACGCGTTGATGGTCCGCAGGCCCAGCTCGTAGTCGTCGAGGATGTCGGCGACCGGGGTGCCGACCAGCTGGAGCAGCATCGCGATGATCATGCCGGTACGGTCCCGGCCGGCCTTGCAGTGGACCAGTACGCCGCCCTCCGGGGCGTCAGCGATCCGGGCGAACACCGAGGTGACCAGCCCCGGCCAGCGCCGGAGCACCTCGGAGTAGTACGCCGGGCTGTCCAGCCGGTCACCCCACACGGCCATGAACTCGGCGTCCTGCGGGTCCTCGATCGGGTGGTGCTGAATGACATCGAGCACCCGTACTTCGAGTCGCTCGTAGTCGTTCCGCAGGTCGATCACGGTACCGACGCCCGCCTCGGCCAGCTGCTTCCACCCGGTGTCGGTCAGCAGGTCCGGGCGCGCTGACCGATAGACCCGGCCCGGCTGGATCGCTCCCGACCCAGCCGGCAGTCCACCGAGATCCCGTGCGTTGACCGCGCCGTCCCAGTCGAGGTCGCGGCTCACGTCAGCCAAGAGCGGCCGGCAGCGTCGCGGACCAGGTGGCGCGGAGATCGGCCAGAGACACCTCGAACTGGTCCTGAACGTCGAGGGACTCGCCGGTGACGACACCGATCTTCGTGTGCGGGAAGCGGCGAGCGGTGCACATGTCGGTGAACCGGACCTCTTCGGTGCGCGGTACGGCGACGACCGCGCGGCCGGCCGACTCGGCGAAGAGGAACAGGAACGGGTCGAGGCCGTCCGGCGCCCAGACGCGGGCTCCGACGCCGCCGCGAAGAGCAGACTCGACCAGTACCTGGGCGACACCGCCGTCGCTGACGTCGTGCGCCGCGTCGATCAGACCGTCGCGGGAGGCGTTGATCAGGATGTCCGCGAGCTGCTGCTCGTGGGCCAGGTCGACCGCCGGCGGGCGACCGCCGAGGTGGCCGTGGATGACGTGCGCCCACTCCGAGCCCGACAGCTCCTCCTCGGTCTCGCCGAGCAGGTAGAGCTGGTGGCCCTCCATCTCGGCGGTGAAACCGATCGGGGTCCGGCGGGTGACGTCGTCGATGACACCCAGGACGCCGACCACCGGCGTCGGCAGGATCGGCGTCTCACCGGTCTGGTTGTAGAACGACACGTTGCCACCGGTGACCGGGATACCCAGCTCGATGCAGCCGTCGACCAGGCCACGGATGGCCTCGGTGAACTGCCACATCACGCCCGGGTCCTCCGGCGAGCCGAAGTTCAGGCAGTCGGTGACCGCCGCCGGGCGAGCGCCGGTGGTGGCGACGTTGCGGTACGACTCGGCCAGCGCGAGCTTGGCGCCGGTGTACGGGTCGAGCTTGGCGAAGCGGCCGTTGCAGTCGGTGGAGACCGCGACGCCGAGGCCGCTCGTCTCGTCGACCCGGATCATCCCGCTGTCCTCGGGCTGCGCGAGCACCGAGTTGCCGAGCACGTACCGGTCGTACTGGTCCGTGACCCACGACTTGTCGCACAGGTTCGGCGAGGCGATCAGCTTGAGCAGGGTGTCCCGCAGCTCCTCGCCAGTCGTTGCTCGCGGCAACTTCTCGGCGCCGTCGGCCTGCAGCTCGTCCTGCCAGGCCGGCCGCGCGTACGGACGCTCGTAGACCGGGCCGTCGTGCGCGACGGTCCGCGGCGGTACGTCGACCACGCGCTCGCCGTGCCAGTCGATCTGCAGCAATCCGGTGTCCGTGACCTCACCGATCACGTCGGCCTGAACGTCCCACTTCTCGCAGATCTTGAGGAACTGCTCGACGTTGGCCGGCGTGACGACCGCCATCATCCGCTCCTGCGACTCGCTCATCAGAATCTCTTCCGGAGCAAGGGATGCGTCACGCAGCGGCACCTTGTCGAGCGAGACGTGCATACCGCCGTCGCCCGCGCTGGCCAGCTCGGAGGTCGCACACGACAGCCCGGCGCCACCGAGGTCCTGGATGCCCTCGACGATCCGGGCCGCGAACAGCTCGAGCGTGCACTCGATCAGCAGCTTCTCCATGAACGGGTCGCCGACCTGTACCGCGGGACGCTTGGTCGGCCCACCGTCCGCGAAGGTCTCCGACGCCAGCACCGAGACGCCGCCGATCCCGTCGCCGCCGGTCTTGGCGCCGTACAGGATGATCTGGTTGCCGACGCCGGTCGCGTTGGCCAGGTGCAGGTCCTCGTGCCGCATGACGCCGACGCAGAGCGCGTTGACCAGCGGGTTGCCCAGGTACGTCGCGTCGAAGACGACCTCGCCACCGATGTTCGGCAGGCCTAGGCTGTTGCCGTAGCCGCCGACGCCGGAGACGATGCCGGGCAGCACGCGCTTGGTGTCCGGCGCGTCCAGCGGGCCGAACCGCAGCGGGTCCATCACCGCGACCGGGCGGGCGCCCATCGCCAGGATGTCGCGGACGATGCCGCCGACGCCGGTCGCCGCGCCCTGGTACGGCTCGACGTAGGACGGGTGGTTGTGCGACTCGACCTTGAAGGTGACCGCGTAGCCCTCGCCGATGTCGATCACACCGGCGTTCTCGCCGATGCCCGCGAGCATCTTGCCGGCCGGGGTCTCCTGCGGGATCTCACCGAAGCGCTTGAGGTGCACCTTCGACGACTTGTAGGAGCAGTGCTCGCTCCACATCACCGAGTACATCGCCAGCTCGCAGCTGGTCGGCCGCCGGTCCAGGATGTCGCGGATCCGCTGGTACTCGTCCGGCTTCAGCCCGAGCTCCGCCCACGGCTGCTCCACGTCCGGCGTACTGGTCGCGTTACTGACGGTGTCGGTCGACACTTGATGACTCCTGAACTAGGTGGGACTCGGGTACAACGCTACTGGCCAGCAGATGGGCCACCAGCAAGGGCAGGGTGAAGCCGGTCATGATCGCGGGCAGGGCGACCCCGGCGTCGTTCAGCAGCATGCCGACCAGACCACAGGTCGACAGCGCGAGCAGTGTCGGCCGGACCATCGGCCGGCTGGCGTAGAAGCGGCGGTACGCCTCGAAGGGCACCTTGTCCGGCCAGACGCTCGCATACATGGCCAGCAAGACTCCGGCGAGCATGAACCAGCCCGCCGGGGTGTGGAAGAAGGCCAGGGCCATCTGCAGCTTGCGGATCAGTACGTCGCTCACGTCACCGTCGAGCAGCCGCGCCACGAACGTACCGAAGTGGCTGCGCTGGTCCTCCGGCCGGAGGAAGTCGAGGAAGGCGACAGCGGACACCGCGAGCACGCCCGCGACCCCGATGCCGACCAGTGCCTTGAGGGTGATGCCACCACGCCAGGTCAGCCAGGCCAGCAGCAGTACAGCGGGAGTCAGCGCGATGATGCCGCCGAAGTCGGTCCCCCAGCCGGGCTTGCCGTCCACGATGATCGCCAGGCCGCCGATAGCCAGTACTGCGAGCGCCGCCTTCACCCTGCTCTGGTCCAGCAGCCGCTGCGCGACCCATCCGGCCGTGACGAGGGCTGCGACGGCCAGGGTCGCGAACGTCGAGTTGCCGAAGCCGTAGAAGCGTCCACCGATCACCGGTCCGTCGGCGAACATGCTGCCGAACTGCAGCGGAGTACCGAGCACTCCGTCGACCAGCAGGATCAGGTACGCCGCCAGCAGGATCCCCAGCGCGGCCCATTGCTTCAGGACCGCTCGGGCGACCCCGGCGAAGACAGCGCTGATCGCCAGCACCACGAAGTACAGGGACAGCCCAGGCGACGGCCACCGCCACCACACCGTCGCAGTGGACAGGAAGACCGCGATGAAGAACCCGCCTTGGGCAAGCAACGTGAATTCACTCGTACTACGAGCCCGCCGGCTCCGCGTCTTGAGAAACCACCCGAGCGCGATCAACTGCGCCGCAAGCAAGGTCATCGCGACGGCGATCAGCACCGGCCGCGGATGCTCGAACCGCTCGTTGGTGTCCAGCCGGTCCTCGATCACCGAGGCCGTGGACTTGCCTGCCGCGCCGCTCTGGTCGTGCCGGTCGCCGTCGACGGCGAGCTGGTTGCCGTCGAGCGGGCCGGGTTGCTCTTCGCCCGCCGGGTCGAGCTCCTTGCCGACGCCGCGGAGCACGGTCGCGGTGACGTCGGTCAGCTGGATCAGGCCAGGGCGTCGAGTCGAGTCACTGGTGAGCCAGCGCGGACCGTCGGCCGGCGGCAACTGCATCGCGACCAGCGGCTCCTGGTGCGCGTTGGCGGTCTCCTGGCTGATACCGACGAGCAGCACCCAGGCGACCGGCGAGGCGTCTTGGGCCTGCCGCACCAGATCGGCGACCTTCTTGCGCGCCTCGTCGCGGCCCTCGCGCAGCGGGAGCGCGCCCGCGTCGATGATCGCGTCACTGCAGTTGTCGTCGAAGGTCTCCCGGTCGAAGGCCGGTTTCCAGTTGGCGACCGTGCCGTCGGGTGCCGCGGTGGCGATCGCAGCGCCGGGGCCGAAGCCGCAGACTCGGTCACGGCTCGCGGTCAGTCGGCCGAGCGGAGCGCCGGTGTGGTGCTCGGCCTGGCGGTCGACGTACGTCTGCCAGTTCTGGATCTTGCCGTCGGTCACCGTGGGCAGGTCGCCGCAGGGCTGGTCCGGGACGCTGCCCCAGGCGCGGGTGCCGGCGCTGATCGTCAGCCAGCCGTCGATCGGGCAGGTGTGCGGACCGGCGGTCTTCACGGTGATCGAGCCGACGTTCGCCTGGCCGACCAGCGCGGTCAGCTCAGGCGACGCCTTCACATCGTTCCAGCTCAACCCCGGCACCCCGACCACAATCACCTTGGCCGGCTCACTGAGCGCCGGGCTGGCCAGCGCCGACCCGGTGAGAGCCGGCTCAGCGGGGACCGGCGCAGCGTTCGCCGTACCGGCTGCCGACGCGGAGGCGGCGAGGAGGACGGCGGCGGCCGACAGCAGCCGCCGTACTCCAGGTGGTCTCATCAGGAGGCGACTACGGCCTTCAGAACCGAGGTGAAGAAGCCGAGGCCGTCGGTGCTCGGGCCGGTCAGGGTCTCGACGCAGTGCTCGGGGTGCGGCATCAGGCCGACCACGTTGCCGCGCTCGTTGCTGATCCCGGCGATGTCGCGGTACGAGCCGTTCGGGTTGTCGTCCAGGTAGCGGGCGACGACCAGGCCCTCACCCTCGAGCCGGTCCAGGGTGGCCTCGTCGGCGACGAAACCACCGTCCTGGTTCTTCAGCACGATGGTGATCTCGTGGTTGGCGTCGTAGTCGCTGGTCCAGGCGGTGCGGTTGTTCTCTATCCGCAGCGGCTGGTCCTTGCAGATGAACTTGCGGTGGTTGTTCTTGATCAGCGCGCCCGGCAGCAGGTGCGACTCGCAGAGCACCTGGAAGCCGTTGCAGATGCCGAGCACCGGCATTCCCTCGCCGGCCTTCTTGATGATGGTCTCCATCACCGGCGCGAACCGGGAGATGGCGCCGGCCCGCAGGTAGTCGCCGTAGGAGAAGCCGCCCGGCAGGACGACCGCGTCGACCCCGTGCAGGTCGGCGTCGCCGTGCCAGAGGGCGACTGCTTCGGCGCCGGCGACGGCTGCCGCGCGGCGGGCGTCGGCGTCGTCCAGCGAGCCGGGGAAGGTGACGACCCCGATCTTCACTGGACGTCTGCCTCGACGTGCAGGGTGTAGTCCTCGATCACCGGGTTGGCCAGCAGCGTGTCGGCCGCCTTGCGGATCTCGGCGACCCGTTCCTCGGTCGCCTCACCGTCCAGGGTGATCTCGAAGCGCTTGCCCTGACGCACATCGGCCACGCCGTCGAAGCCGAGCCGGCCGAACGCGCCGTGCACCGCCTTGCCCTGCGGGTCGAGGATCTCGGGCTTGAGCATGACGTCGACGACAACGCGAGCCACTGAAACTCCTGGTTCGGACCGGGGATGACGCCTGAATCCTACCGACCACCGCCCGATCTGCCCGCATCGGCGACTATTCACTCAGTACATATATCGTGTGTATAGTCGATCACATGGCAACCGCGGAGCTTGTTCTGGGCCTGCTGGCCGACGGCCCGGCGCACGGGTACGACGTGAAGCGCGGCCACGACGCCTGGTTCCCGGACAACCGGCCGCTGGCGTTCGGGCAGGTCTACACGACGCTCGGCCGGCTGGCCCGCGACGGCCTGGCCGAGGTGGTCGACCGGGGCTCGGAGGGCGGCCCCGAGCGGACCGTCTACGCGATCACCGACAAGGGCCGCAAGCACCTCGCCGACTGGCTGCTCGATCCGGTACCACCGGCCTGGGGCAGTGCTGACGAGATGCTCCGCAAGCTGGTCGCCGCCGTACGGACCGGAGGCGACCCGACCGAGTTCCTGGCCAGGCAGCGGGCGAGCCACCTGCGCCGGATCCGCGAACTCAACGCCACCCCGACCGGGGACGACCCCACCTCACCACTGGTCCGCGAGTACACGGTCGCCCATCTCGACGCCGACCTGCGCTGGCTCGACAGCGTCATGGAGCGCATCACCGAGCAGAAGGAGCCCCGCCGATGACTGCACTGGAACTGCGTGACGTCGAGTACAGCTACCGCCGCAACGTCGCCCTGCGCGGCGTCACTCTCACCGTCACGTCAGGCGAGGTGGTCGCGATCACGGGAGCCAGTGGCGGCGGCAAGTCCACCCTGCTGCACTGCGCGGCCGGCATCCTCCAGCCCGACAGCGGGACGGTGAAGGTCGACGGGCAAGACCTGTCGGCGCTGACCGAGGAGGAGCGCAGCAAGTACCGGCGCAGCCGTATCGGTGTGGTCCTGCAGTTCGGCCAACTCGTCCCGGACCTGTCGCTGGCCGACAACGTCGCGCTACCGCTGCTGCTGGACGGCCACAGTCGCCAAGCGGCCCGTACGTCGGCTATCGAGTGGCTCGACAAGGTAGGGGTCGCCGACGAGGCAGAAGCCACCCCGGCCGAGCTGTCCGGAGGTCAGACCCAGCGAGCTGCCGTGGCCCGGGCGTTGATCACCGGTCCGGCCGTCGTACTCGCCGACGAGCCGACCGGGAGTCTGGACAGCCGGGCCGGACAGGAGTTGCTCGACGTACTGCTCAAAGCGACCCGTGATCGCGGGGCCGCGCTGGTGATGGTCACCCACGACAACCTGATCGCCGCCGTCGCCGACCGCGAGGTCCGGATCCGCGACGGCGTGATCCAGCACGAAGTGAGGCTCACATGAAGCTCTCCGCCGCCATCCAACTGTCCCGGTCCCGTACTCCGGCCGACCGCAGCAGGATCCGGCTCACCACCGTGGCAGTCGGGTTGTCCGGTGCCCTGGTGATCGGCGCCCTCCGGATCGGCCGGCTCGGCCCCGGCGATCTGCCGAAGTCCACCTACAGCAACTACCTGGCCGAGGAAGGCCTTCGACCGGGCGTCATCACGGTGTTCGTCATCCTGGCCGTCCTTGCGGCAGGACTGGCCGGGCAGTCGTTGCGGATCGGCGTCGCGGCACGCGAGCGGCGATTGACCGCAGTACGGCTGGCAGGCGGAACGCCTCGGCAGATCAAGCAGCTGGGCGCGGCGGACGCCGCGCTGGCAGGACTTGCCGGTGGCCTGCTGGCGGCACCGATCTACCTGGCCCTGAGCTTGGTGTTCGCGGCACTGCCACGGATGGCCAGGCTGCTACCGGGAGCCGACCTGTTCGACCTGCCGGCCTGGCTGGCTTGTGTCCTGTTCACTACAGCAGTCGGAGCGATGATCGGCTGGTCCTTGACCATCAATCGCAGCCCGGCCGAGCCCATGTCGTACCCCAACGGTCTGCGGCTGGCGATAGCCCTCACAACGATCCTGCTGGCACTGTTGTTGATCGCTGGGCCGTTCGGCATCGGCTATGCCCTTGTTCTGCTCGTACTACCGGTCTTCGCCTTGCTGGGCGGCTCACGGATGACCGTCGGCATCGGACGCCGCCTGATCCGGTCCGCCGCACCACTCAATGTGCTCGCCGGAGCACGGCTGATCGCAGACTCCCGGCCGACCGGCCGGATGAGCACCCTGCTCGGCTGCTGTGGCCTGGTGGTCGGATTCCTGGCGAGCAACATCCTGGACCTGATCGTGAGGCCGATCCCGCCCGACGAGAACCTCCGCCAGAACCTTGGCCGGGTCCCGGTCGAGTCGACCAATGAGGGTTTCTATCTGACCGGCTTCGCCTTCGCGACAGTCGGTCTGGGCCTGATCGTGGCGACGGCCTTCGTCGTCCTGCTCGTCGGCGTCACCGACCAGCTCGTCGACCACCGTCGCCAGCTCGCCTGCCTGACCGCGTTCGGCGTCGATGCCCGGTTCCTGCGCCAGGTCCTCGAACGGCAACTCGCGGTCGCCGCCTGTCCCGCGCTCGCGGTCGGCTTGTTCTTCGGCTTCGTGATGGGTCCCGCCATCAGCTTCCAGGGGTTGAGCAGAGGGGGCTTCGGGCCGTTGCTGCTGGTCCTGAGCGGCTTGTTGCTGGCCGCTGTCGGCGCCGGCCTCGGCCTCCTCGGAGCCCACCTCGCGGGGTACGTACTGCGGAATCACGTCCAGGACGCGTTGGCGCCCGAGAACCTCCGGGCCGCCTGATGAGCACCGCGCCGATGGTCGTGCACAAGCCCGGACTCCTGCTCGGGCTGCCCAACCGGATCACGCTGGCCCGGACCGTCCTGGCGATGCTGATCGCGACGGTGGCCTTCGCGACCGGCGACCTGGCCTGGCTGATCGCGGGCTATGCGGCGTACTGGATCGGCGACATCGCCGACGGAGCGGTCGCGCGGCATCGCGACGAGGAGACGATCGCGGGCGCCGTCTTCGACATCGTCTGCGACCGGGCCTGCTGCTTCCTGCTCGCCGCGGCGTTCATGGCCACCTATCCGACCGTGATCGGGCCGCTGGCGATCTTCCTGATCCAGTTCGGGGTGCTCGACACGATGCTGTCGCTGGCGTTCCTGCTCTGGCCGGACTGCATCAGCCCGAACTACTTCTACCGGATCGACCGGCACATCTACCGCTGGAACTGGTCCAAGGTCGCCAAGGCGCTGAACACCGGAGCCGTCGTGGTGTCGCTGCTGATCGCCTCCTTCATCGACGCCGCCTGGCTGCCCTACGAGGTGGCACTGGCGGGCGTGGTGGTCAAGGTGGTGTCGCTGGAGCGGCTGGTCGCGATCGTCCGGGCGCGGCGGCCCGCAGTACCGGCTGTGAAGTAGATGACAGGGCACAGTGGTGCTAAGTCCCGTGCCGAGGGCCGGGATGGGACATAGCCTCGAGGTCATGTGGGTTTGGCAACTGGTGCTGGCGATCGGATTCGGGATCGGGTCTGCCGTCATCCCTGTGCTGAACGCCGAGGTCTACGTGCTCGGGGTCGGTGCCTCCGGCAAGCTCGATCCGGTGGTCGCCGCGATCGGGGTGTCGATCGGGCAGACGATCGGCAAGGTGGCGATGTTCCTGGCGGTGCGGTACCGGCCGGGCTATGCGGCGAAGAAGGGCAAGCCACCCAAGCCGGTCGACCTCGGAACCCGCCGCGGCCGGTTCGTCCAGTGGAACCGCGATGTCAGCAAGCGCCTGCTCGACGCGCTCAGCGACCGGCGCTGGGGCATCCCGGTCACGCTGCTGAGCTCGTCGGTCGGCATCCCACCCCTGTACGGGGTGGCGCTGATAGCAGGCGCGAGCCGGATGGGCGTGGTCACCTTCTCCCTGTCCGTCCTGGCCGGCCGCGCCGCCCGCTTCATCACCCTTGCGCTGGGTGTCAGCCTCTTCTAGCTACAGCGGTAGCTGCTCGCCTGCTTGGGGTCTCCGTACCCCTTGTACTTCGAGACGCTCGGGTAAGCGCACAGGTCGCGGTGCTCGGTCCCATCCACGGTTGCCGCCGGCAACGTGGCAGGAGCCTGCCCCTGCTCGACCCACTTGACCAGGGAAGCCAGCGGGTCGGTCGGCGTGATGCCACCGCCGCAGTGCCCTGCCCCTGGCGCCAGGAAGAGACGGTAGAAGTCGTTCACCCGAGTACTGCCGCCCAGCTCGCGCTCGACCCGCTTGCGGTAGTCGACGGTGCCCAGTGCCGGGATCAGCGAGTCCGAGAGCCCGTGCCAGGACAGGAGCTTGCCACCGGAGCGTCGGAAGGCCGACAGATCGGGGTCGTCGCTACCGATGACCTGGTTGTACTGCGCCTGGGACTGCCGGAACAGCTTGGCGTACTGGCTGTAGGTGAGCGTGCTGGTGTCGAACGCAGGGTCCAGCTTCAGGAAGTCGCGCACCCAGCTGTCCGGTACTACGAACGGCACCGCCTTCCCATCCGCCGTGGCGGCCAGCCCGTCGAACGCGGAACCGCGGGTCAACCCGTACCAGAGCCCACGCGGCCCATCCCAGATCTTGCGAACGACCCGGGCATCGGCAGCAGTGATCGTCACCGGCTTGCCATCGCAGAGCACTGTCTTGCCGACCAGCCGCTCCGGCGCCCAGGTGCACTTCTGCGGCTGGTCGATGACACCGTTGACCACCCCGTCCTTCGAGTCACACGCTTGCACCGCGGCCTTGTTGAACTCGTCGAAGACACAGGCCGTCGGGTACGTGTGCTCCTGGTTCATCACCACGGCCGGCCAGATCGCGGCCACACCCCAGCGATCCCAGTTCACGGCCGGCGACTGCGCGAGGATGCCGTCGAAGTCGTCCGGGTGCTGTTGCGCCTCGATGTACCCCTGACGGCCACCGGTCGAACAGCCGGTCCAGTAGGAGTAGTTGGCGGCATGTCCGTAGTACTGGTTGGTGACTGCCTTGCCGACGGTCGCGAGGTCGTGCAGGGAGCGGGAGGCGAAGTTCAGCAGCAGGGCCTGGTTGACCTTGCCGTCCTTGAGCGCCCAGGCGTCCGCGGTGAACGGGGACGGGCCGACACCGGCGTCGGTCGAGGCAACGGCGTACCCGGCCTTCACTGCGTTCACCCACGGGATACCGAACTCACCGGCCTGGTAGGCGCTACCACCGAGGGCCTGGAACCTGCCGTTCCAGCCAGTCTTGGGCAGCCACACCACGGTCTTGACGTGATCACCCGCGCCCGGGTGGCTGAGCTGGACAGTGACCTCGCAGTACGCCGGTACGCCGGTGACCGGGCCACTGGGGAAGGGCGGGTTGGGCGGGATGACGACTGTGCCGCCGGGCTGGTCGACACCGGTCAGCGAGTCGATGCGGACACCCTGCGGCGCCTTGATGGAGACGGTGGTGCAAGCAGTGGCAGTACTGGCTGCGGTGGTCGCGGCTGAGCTGCCGGGCAGCGGCATCAGCGCGGCCAGCGGGACGACCGCCGCCAAGATGGTCAGGATTCGTTTCATGGCACCACCACATCAATCGGTGGCACCGGCAACCAGGGATACTTTGTCCTGTGATCCAGCCCACCCTGAACCGGGCGCTGCTCGCAGACTTCCTGCGAACCCGTCGGGAGCAACTCCAGCCGGAGGACGTCGGCCTGCCACGGGCGCCGCGCCGCCGGTCGAGCGGGCTGCGCCGGGAAGAGGTCGCGGAGCTGGCCGGTCTGTCGACGGACTACTACAGCCGGATGGAGCAGCAGCGCGGCCCGCGGCCGTCCGAGCAGCTACTCAATGCGCTCGGCGAGGCGCTGCGGCTGTCGGACGACGAGCGCAATCACCTGTTCCGGATCGCCGGGTATCCCAACCCTCCGCAGTACCTGCACGACCGGCCGGCCGACAACCTCGTCCGGGTGATGCGGCAGCTCGAACACACCCCGGCGCAGATCTGCAGCCACCTCGGCCAGACGCTCGTCCAGAACCGGCTGGCGATCGCCGTCTTCGGGGATCACTCCCAGTTCCGCGGCTTTCGCAGGTACTGGGCGTATCGATGGTTCCTCGAACCTGCGGAGCGCGAGCTCTACGCGCTGCAGGACCACGCGGTGATCGGCCGGGCGATCGTTGCCGAGGTGCTCGCGACGCACGGCGCCGATCCGTCAGCGCCGGAGGCGGGCGCGCTGGTGAACACCTTGCTGGGCAAGAGTTCCGAGTTCGCCGAGGTCTGGGCCGAGCATCCGGTCTTCGCGCAGGACTGGCCGCGGCTGCACCTGAACCATCCGGAGGTGGGCCCGCTCGAGCTGAACAGCGACTTCGTCGTCGACGCCGACCGCTCGCAGTTCCTCGCCGTCTTCACCGCCGATCCGGACGGCGCCGACGAGGAGAAGCTGCGCGCGCTGGCCAAGCTCAGCGACGACTTCGTCTGGTGAGTCCTAGCTGAACTTCTGGCCGGTGAGGCGCTCGTAGGCGTCGATGTACGCCGACCGCGTCCGCTCGATCACCTCGGCCGACAACGGCGGCGGCGCCTCCCCCGAGTGCCGGTCCCAACCCGAGTCGAACTGCAGCCAGTCGCGCACGATCTGCTTGTCGTACGACGGCTGCTGCTTGCCCGGAGCCCATTCCGCGGCCGGCCAGAAGCGGCTGGAGTCCGGCGTGAGGACCTCATCGGCGAGCACGATCGTCCCGTCCGCGCGGGTGCCGAACTCGAACTTGGTGTCGGCCAGGATGATCCCGTGCTGCTCGGCGGTCGCATGTGCCTGCGAGTAGATGTCGAGCGTCAGCTTCCGCAGCGCGCCGGCCAGCTCGGCGCCGACGGTCGCCACGACCGCGTCGTACGAGACGTTCTCGTCGTGTTCGCCGAGGTCGGCCTTGGTCGCCGGGGTGAAGATCGGCTCGTCCAGGCGGGATCCCTCGACCAGTCCGGCGCGCAACGGGATGCCGCAGACCTCGCCGGTCGCGTTGTAGTCGAGCAGGCCGGAGCCGCTCAGGTAGCCGCGGGCGACGCACTCGACCGGCAGCATCTCCAGCTTCTCGCAGATCACCGCCCGGCCCGCGACCTCGGCCGGCACATCGGTCGAGATGATGTGGTTCGGCACGTCGAGCTGCTCGAACCACCACAGGCTCATCGCGGTCAGCACCTTGCCCTTGTCCGGGATCGGCGTGTCCAGGATCCAGTCGAACGCGCTCATCCGGTCGCTCGCGACCATCAGGAGATTGCCCGACTCCAGCTCGTACAGATCCCGGACCTTGCCGGAGTGGAGATGCTTCGCACCGGGGATCTCAACAGCCTGCGGAGGTGTGATCACACCGGCGATTGTTCCACCTTGCGACGCCTGGCCAGCAATCCGGCTGTTTTGCCGCCCATCGCGAGGACGGCGTCACGGAGTGTGCAGGCGAACTTGCTGTCCAGCTGGCCGAGTACGCCGATCTGGTGCGAGCGCTTGACCAGCTTGGTCGTCGCGGGGCGGCGCTCGGCGTCGTACGCGGTCAGGTCCTTGCCTGCGCGTAGTACGCGGGCGAGCGCACCGGCGTCCTCGATCGCTGAGCAGGCGCCGCGGCCCATGTTCGGCGTCATCGCGTGCGCCGCGTCGCCGAGCAGGAGCACACGGCCGTGGACGAACGGGACCAGCGGGGTCTGCAGGTCGTAGATGTCGTTCCGCAGCACGTTCGGCGTGGCCGCGAGCAACGCCGGAATGGGCTCATGCCAGTTGGCGAACAAAATCTTTACGTCGTCATCGGCACCGCCCGGTTCGCGATTAGCCGTTGCATACCAATAGATCCGGCCATCGATCAGCTTCGCGAACCCGAATCGTTGCCCACGGCCCCAAGTCTCGCCACCACTGTCCTCGACCTCCAGCTCGGCGATCCCCCGGTACGCCGTATAGCCCGAGTACCGAGGCCCCTGGTACTCCGGAGCCAGCAACCCACGAATGCCCGACCGAATCCCATCAGCAGCCACCACCAACTCCGCCCGGTACTCCGCACTACCCGGCCCCAGGCCGCCAGCCCCTGCCCCGCCCGACGCCGCACCACCCGACCCCACCCTGGTTGCCGCAACCGTGACCCCCTCCGCGTCCTGCGTGAGGCCGGTCACCGTCGTGCCCGTGTGGATCGTCACCGCCGGGCCGAGCCGATTGGTGATCAGCTGGTGGAGTTGGGCTCGGTGGAGCATCACCGGCAGCTCGATCCCCAGCTCGGCCGCCTCGACGATCCACCGCCCGTCCCACCGGCGCATCCCGGCCGCCTCCCCCAGCCGCGCGGCCTTCGCGACCCCCTCGACACCCAACTCCTCCAGCACCGCAGCAGCCCCCGGCCAGACCGAGATGCCCGCTCCGACCTCCCCCAGCTCCGCCGACCGCTCCAGCACCGTGACCTGCCAGCCGCACTGCTCCAGCGCGACGGCCGCCGTCACCCCACCGATCCCCGCTCCCACCACGATCGCTGTCCTCATGGTCCCGACTCTACATCTGTAGAGTCCGGATGAGTAGAGTATGCGCGTGACGAAAAAGGTGCCGCTCGGCGAGGACCGCCGGGCCGCCATCGCGGACGCGGCCATCCAGCTCGTGGCGACCCGGGGCCTGCGCGGCCTCACCCACCGCGCGGTCGACGAGGAAGCCGGCCTGCCACCCGGCTCGACGTCGTACTACCTACGCACCCGCGGCGCCCTCCTCACCGCCTGCGTCAACCGCATGCTCGAGCGAGACCTCGCCCGCAACTCGCCGCCCGCGGGGCCGCCGTCCACAGACCGCCCCACTGACCCATCCCCCACCCCGCCCGCAGGTCCGCCGTCTGACGCCGAGCTACGCGAGCTCCTGGTCCGCATGGTCGTCGACCTGGCCCGCGACCGCCCCTACGACCTCATCGCCCGCTACGAACTCTCCCTCGAGGCCAGCCGTCAACCAGAGCTGCGCGACGCGATCACCCAGGGCGGCCGACTCCTCCGCGAAGGCCTCGCCGACCTGCTCGCCGCATTGGGCGTCCCGGACGCCGACACCGTCGCCTGGCCGGTCGCCGCGATGATGGACGGCTTGCTCTACGACCGGGTCGCGGGCGCCGGTACGACGCTGTCGGCCGAGGCCTTCGAGAGCGGGGTACGGCAGAGCCTGGCCGCCCTGTTGAGCGGATTGCGACACGCCTAGCACAACGAGTTACCGGCACCGACTCTAAAGTGGCAGTCACTTCCGTATTTAGAGCCTGGGGGCCAGATGGCACAGTCAGTCGCGGAGCGCTTCGCCCGGATCGCGACCTCGGAGCCGCCCGCGGAGACGCGCGTTCTGCTCCGTCGCGCGATCGTGCTCGGCGGGAGCATGGCGGGGCTGATGGCGGCCCGGGTGCTGAGCGACCACGCTGACGAAGTACTGGTGATCGAGCGGGACGGGTCCGAGGAGTCGGCGTTGCCGCGCCCCGGCGTACCGCAGGGCAGTCAGGTACATGCGCTGCTACCGGCCGGACATGCGCAACTCGATCGATGGTTCCCCGGGTTCACCGCCGCCGCGCTCGCGGATGGCGCGGTGGATCCGCCGCCGGAGCAGATCCGCAACTACTTCAACGGCGTGATGGCCCCACAGGCGCCGGCCGGCACGCTCGGTCAGTCATTGGTGAGCACGCGGCCGTTTCTCGAGTACCACGTGCGGCGACGAACCCTGGCCATCGAGAACATCAAGGTCGTCCACGGGAGGGCGGACGGACTCGAGTTCGACGGCGATCGGGTGAGCGCCGTCCGGTACCAACCGGCGGGCGGCGAATTGGTCGTCGAGCCCGCGGACCTGGTGGTCGACGCGACCGGACGGTCGAGCCGGCTGAGTGACTGGCTCGGCGCGGCCGGGTGGCCGCAGCCGCCGATGCTGCGAATGCCGATCAAGCTCAACTACGCGAGCGCGCTGTTCCGGCGGGACCCGAAGATCAGCGACGTCGGGATCTCGATCGCGCAGAACCAGGCCGGCGGCATGGTCACGCCACGGCAAGGCGGCGTACTGGCCGTCGAGGGAGATCGCTGGCTGGTACTGGTCGCGGGCTACGGCGACGATCGGCCGACCCGTGACCTCGGCGACTTCAGGAAGCGCTGCCGGGAGGACTTCCCGCCCGATTTCGGGCAGATCGCGGACCATGGCGAGCTGCTCGGCGACGTGATCACCTACCACCAGGCGGACAGCCGACGCCGCGAGTACCACCGGCTGAAGCGCTTCCCCGCCAGGCTGATCGTCGCGGGTGATGCGGTCGCGTCGTTCAATCCGGTCTATGGGCAGGGGATGACGTCGGCGACGCTGCACGCGTCGTGCTTGTCCGCTTATCTGCGGTCCGATCCGGTGCTGGACAAGCCGGCTCGGCAGTACTTCGAGCAGGTACGGCTGGTCGTCGATGCCGCGTGGCGGGTGTCGACGTTCGCCGACCTGGAGTTGCCGCATGTGGACGGTCCGTACCCGCGCGGCTATCGCCTGGCCAAGTGGAGATCCGGTCTCGTGGCACGAGCCGCGGCGCTGGATCCCGGGCTGGGCCTGCAGTCGGCCCGGGTGACCACGATGCTCGACCATCCGAGCGTGCTCTCCCGCCCGCAGACCGTACTGCGCGCGTTGCGACTGCGCCTGCTGCCGTCGTAGTCAGAGCCGGTCGGTGAAGGTGACGAAGGTGAAGTACGCACTGCCGACGACCATGCCGAGGTGACCGAGCAAGGACAGGCCGGCGCCGCTGCCCCAGGCGTCGGTCGCCTTGTCCCTCGCGTGTTTGCTCGCGCTCGGCAGCCAGCGGGCCAGCAGCAACAATCCGACCAGGGAGAGCAGGTACCACCCGCCCAGCGCGCCGATCGCGATCTCCTTGCGCCCGGTGACCATGGCAACGATCCAGGCGATCAGGGTCAGCACACCGACGGTCGTGTGCACCTTGACGAAGGCGGCGGAGAAGCTCGCCACACCGCTGGAGCGGGACGTGCCCTCGGGATCACCGCCCAGCCGGACACGCGTCAGCAGCACGACGACCGCCCCGAGCGCGGTCAGGAACCAGGTGACGTTCGACCATTCCACGCCCGATCCTTACCCCGCAATTCACTCTAACGAACGTTTGAGCGTGTCGCCCGCATCCCGAGACACGGCCGACACGCTCAAGACCACCCGACTAACTGGTCCGAGTCTGCCCGGTCCCGGTCCCCTGCTGCCCCCGCCCCGGTACTGTCCCTTGCCCCGGTACGACGCCTTGCTGGCCCTGCTGCGGCACCGTCCCCTGCTGGCCTTGCTGCGGCACCGTCCCCTGCTGGCCCTGCCCCGGTACGGTCCCTTGCCCCGGGAACTGCCCCTGCCCCGGGAACTGCGGGAACCCACCACCGGGCCCACCCTGCGTCGGCGTGGTCCCATTGCCGTCACCCCAGGCATGCCCCACCGCAGTCCCACCCAGGAAGGCCAGCACCGCCAGCAACGACCCAGCCCCGGCGAGCACCAGCCCACTCGGCCGCTTCGTGCCGGACTTCTCCGGAGCCTGCTGCTGGACCTGGTACGGAGCCTGGCCAGGCTCACCCGGCCCCGCCGGACCACCGGTCTGCGCCGGAATCGGTCCACCGATGTGCGCCGGAGTCGGCGCACCGGGCGGTGGCTGGTGCTGGGCACCCCCTACCCACTGCGGTACCGGAGCGCTCGTGTGGTTGGTTGTCTCAGTCATTCTCCTGCTCCCGTTCACTTGCTGCTGAGGTCGTAGATGGTGGTGCCGCCGACGGTCTGCGCCGTGTAGTTCTGCGCCACCCAGGTACTGATCTCGCTCGAGGTGCCGCCGCGGCCGCCGCCGAAGCCGCCGCCGGAGCTGCCGACGAAGTAGTGGACCTTGCCCTGGGCAACCAATTGCTGGAACTCGGCGAGCGACGGCGCCGGATCGGTTCCGTTGAAGCCGCCGATCGACATGATCGGGACCTCGGCCGCGATCTGCAGCGGAGCCGCCGCATTGGAGGTGATCGCCGCAGCCGCCCAGGTGTACCCCTTGGCGCCCTGCTGCAACAGCGAGACCAGATCACTGGAGACCCCACTGATCCCGCCACCGCCAAGGAAGCCACCCATCCCACCGCCACCCTGCGTGCGCCCAGTCGGAGCGCCCTGCCCGGTAGTACCAGGTGCGGTCGTAGTGCCAGGCGCAGTAGTCGTTCCAGGCGCACCATTGGCGGGCCGCCCAGGAGGCATGCCCATCCGGCCACCGCCGAACCCACCAGGGCCACCCGCACCAGCGGGCCCAGCCGACGGGATCGCGCCGGCGTGTGTCGTACTGATCGTCTGCACCGTGTACGCCGCCGGCCCGGCCAGCGCCGTCAACGCGAGCAGCGTCGCCGCGAACAGCCCGGTACGCCGTACCGCCGTCCGATGCAGCGTCAACTCCGGCAGCACCAGCACCAGCCCAGCAGCCACCACACCGACGATCAGCACGGTCCACCGCAACCACGGCTGCCACGTCGGCGTCGCGTTCAGCAACGACAAGCTCCAACCGGCTGTCAGCAACGCTCCACCCGCAAGCGTCGCCCGGGCCAGCCACTCACTACGCCGCCGCCACAGCACCATCGCCGCCGCACCGACCAACGCACCGATCGCCGGCGCCAGCGCGATCATGTAGTAGCTGTGGATGATCCCCTGCATGAAGCTGAAGACCAGCCCGGTCACCAGCAGCCAACCGCCCCACAGAATCGCGAAGGCCCGCGTCCGATTCGTCCGTCCACCCTTGCCCGCAGCAACGATCAGCACAGCGGTCGCCAGCAACGCGGCCGGCAGCAACCACGCGATCTGACTCGCGAACTCACCACCGAACAACCGCTGCAACCCGGTCGCGCCACCCCATCCGGGGTTGCCGACGCCACCGCCGACCGACCCGGTCTCGTTACCCGTCAACCGGCCGAGCCCGTTGTAGCCAAGGGTCAACTCGAGAATGCTGTTCGTCGACGACCCACCGATGTACGGCCGCGCCGACGCCGGGATCAACTCGACGATCGCGATCCACCAACCTGCACTGACGATCAGCGCAGCCAGCGCGATCAAGCTGTGCACCAGCCGCTTCCCCAGCGCCGGCTTGCCCGCGACCAGGTACGCCAGACCGAAGGCCGGCAGGACCAGGAACGCCTGCAGCATCTTCGTCAGGAATCCGAAGCCGACCAGCGCCCCGGCCAGCGCCATCCAGCGCCACGCGTACTTCTCCGAGTCGATCGCCCGGGTCACCGCCCAAGCGCCCATCACCAGCAGCAGGATCAGCAACGCGTCCGGGTTGTTGAACCGGAACATCAACACGGCCACCGGCGTCAGCGCCAGCACGGCACCCGCGAGCAACCCGGCATTGGCCGAGAACCAGCGGCGTACCGACACATACACGAAGCCGACGCTCACCACGCCCATCAGCGCTTGTGGGATCAGCATGCTCCAGACGCCGAAGCCGAAGATCCGTCCGGACAGCCCCATCACCCACAGCGAGGCCGGCGGCTTGTCGACGGTGATGAAGCTCGACGAGTCGAACGCCCCGAAGAACCAGGCTTTCCAGCTCGTCGAGCCCGCCTGCACGGCGGCGGCATAGAACTCGTTGGCGTAGCCGTTCTTGGAGAGCCCCCACAGGTAGGCGATCGCGGTCAGGACCAGCAGGCCACCGAACAGCGCCTTGTCGCGGCTGATCGCGTAGGCCGTGACGCGCGCCCCCGGCCGGCTGCGTTCGGCGCGCGACGGCGCCGCTGTCGTCGGTTCGGTCAGAGTGCTCATCAATTGCTCCGGGTGCTGTCGAGAACCGCCGGGGGTTCGAGAGTGGGGAAGGTGGGCGCCTCGTCGTCGAAGACCCAGGCCTGGAAGAGGCTGAACCGGACGATCGTCGCGGCCAGGTTGGCGGCCGTCAGGACGACGATCTCGACGCTGTGTGCTGGTACTGCGACCGCCGTGTGCAACAGCCACAGCGCGGAAGCGGTCAGCGCCCAGCCGATGCCGAAGGTGACCAGTCCGCGCAGTTGGTGCTTGGTGCGGTTCTCCACACCCCGTACGCCGAACGTGACGCGGCGGTTGAGTGCGGTGTTACCGATCGCGGTGATCAGCAGGGCGAGGACGTTGGCGACCTGAGCCGGCATCGCGTGCCGCAAAGCCAGGTACAGAAGGATGTATGCGAGCGTGCTGACCACGCCGACGCCGGCGAAGCGCAGTACGCGAGCAGCGAGCGCGGTCCGCGGATCGGCGATCGGGGGCCGGCCGAATGCCTGCCGCACCGACTCGAGCGGGATCCGGCCGCGGCCGAGGTTCTTGCTCAGCCGGGCGATCCCGCGCAGGTCCTCGACGACGGTCTTGGCGATCGCGACCCGCGAGTCGAGGTCGTCGACCCAGTCGACCGGTACTTCGTGGATCCGCAGACCGGCCCGCTCGGCAAGTACCAGCAGCTCTGTGTCGAAGAACCAGCTCGTGTCCTGGACCAGCGGCAGCAACTCGACGGCGACGTCCCGCCGGATCGCCTTGAACCCGCACTGCGCGTCCGAGAACCTCGTCCCCAAGGTTGCCCGCAGCAACAGGTTGTAGCCCCGGGAGATGGCCTCCCGCTTGGGCCGTCGCACCACCCGAGACCCTCGCGCCAGCCGCGATCCGATCGCCACGTCGCTGTGCCCCGCGAGCAGCGGAGCCACCAGCGGAAGCAGTGCATTGAGATTGGTCGAGAGGTCGACGTCCATGTAGGCGAGGACTTCCGCCTCGCTGGACGACCAGACCTGCTTCAGCGCACGACCACGCCCCGGCTCCTCGATCCGGACGATCCGGACCCCCGGCAGCTCGGTCGCCAGCAGCGCCCCGATCTCCCAGGTGGCATCGGTACTGCCGTTGTCGGCGATGCAGACCTCGGCCGGAAACGGGAACGCACTGTCCAGAAACGCGCGCAGCCGCCGAATATTGGGACCGAGGTCGTACTCCTCATTGCGAACGGGTACGACGATCTCGACCCGAGGATGACCTGATGTCTGCATGCCCCCGATACTGTCCAGCGAACCTTAGCCACTCCCTGTACACGCCTGGCAGTTCCCTGGGAGTCCCGCCCGAACACGCCAACCCCCACGTCCACCAGGGCAGACCCACCCCACGGACAAGCCCACATCCCTCATGGTTGAGAGGTCGACCGATCACCTGGGGGAAAGCTGATGCTCCGTACTACGCGCCGCCTACTGGCCCTGACCACCGCCCTACTCGCCGCCACCACCCTCGGCACCACCACGGCAACCGCCGATCCACAGCCGCCGCCGTTCCGGATGAACCTGGTCAACCAGAACAGCGGCCTGTGCCTCACCGGCACTGACGCCAGCCAGAACTTCGCCGTGCTCCAACTGCCGTGCAACGGGAGCAACTCCCAGCAGTGGGAGAGCAGCTGGACCGCGTACTACATGAAGGATGTCCAGACCGGTCGTTGCCTGAGCACCCTGCCGGGAACCGGACAGCTGAAGACTGTGGACTGCTGGTGGAACGGCCCCGAGAGCACCTGGTACGAAGCAAGCAAACCCCAGACCTGGAACTTCAGCGGCAACCCCACCCAGTTCAACAACCGAGGCCTCTGCCTAGGCATCCTCCCCGGCAACTCCTGGGTCCGAGCCCTCGACTGCAACAGCGGCTCAACCACGGTCTGGTACCGGTGATGGGCGGGATACGGCGACTGGCTGCGATCGGAGCCGCGACGCTTGCGGTAGCGATGGTCGGCACCGGGGTGGCGGCTGCGGAACCGCCGACTGAGCCGTTTGTGATGAACCTGGTCAATGCGGACAGCGGGCTCTGTCTGACCGGCACCAATGAGGGCTACGACTTCGCGGTACTTCAGCTGCCCTGCAACGGGAGTGAGGCGCAGCAATGGCAGAGCGCGCCGGACAACCACTACCTGATGGATCTGCAGTTCAAGCGGTGCATCGCGGCGTTGCCGAACACCAGCCAGGTCAAGACCTACCCCTGCTGGTGGAAGAACGGCCAGCCGTACGATCCGAAGCAAGGATGGGGCTTCGCACAGGGCAGCACGCCGACCAGGTTCTCCAATGACGGTCTCTGCCTGGGCATACTGCCCGGCAACTCCTGGATCCGGCGGCTCGACTGCAACAGCGGAGCTCGGGTTACCTGGTACCGCTAGTACGCCGCAGCCACAGCAAGCCCAGGATGGGGAGGACCAACGGGACATAGCCGTAGCCCTGGCCGAAGTGGGACCAGACGGTGGCGTCGGGGAAGTCTTCGGGGGTGGTGTAGCTGAAGGCGCCGATGCCGACGACTCCGATCAGCTCGATGATGATCGCCACCGTGGCGACCTTGCGGGAGATGATGGTTGCTTTGGCCAGGGCGAAGGTGGCGGCGCAGTAGATGACTGCGGCAACGGCCGAGAGGATGTAGGCGATCGGGGCGTCGGAGAACTGGGTGGCGATCTGGACTGCGGCTCGGCCGGTTGCCGAGAGGGCGAAGAGGCCGTAGACGGCGATCAGGATTCGGCCGGGGCCGTGGCGGGTGGCCGATGCGTCGGCCATTCAGACCGCCCACAGGTCGTGGAGCCGCAGTTCGAGCACCGGTACGACGATGCAGGCGATCGCCAGTGCGCCGGCACCCCAGCGGCTGCTCTCGGTCAGCGCCCACAGCGCGCCGATCGGGAGGATCAGCAGCGAGCCGATCAGGTAACCGACGAAGAACGGGCCGGAGACATCGCGGTCCGTGCCGACGAGCTGGACGATCCCGACCACCAGCTGACCGACCAGCAGGACCTCGAGTACGCCGGTCAGGCCGAGCAACGGCCAGTTGATCCGGCGATCCAGCCCGGCGATCGACAGCGCGAAGATCGTCGCGGCCAGCGACAGGGCCACCAGGACCAGGGTGAGCGGTTCGTACACGAGCTAGAGGATGTCACCCGGCGTGTAGGCGGCGGCCTCGGGGTAGCGCTTGGCCAGCGTGTCGATGGTGGCGACGACCGCGTTGACCTGCGCGACGGCTGCTCCGGTGAAGGACAGCGGCTCGCCCACGATGCCGACGATCTGCTCCTCGGTCAACCCAAGCCGGCCGTCCTCGCCGAGCCGGTGGAACAGGTCGTTCGCCGGGGTCCCCTTGCGCAGGTCGAGCGCCACCGCGACGGCGTGCTCCTTGATCACCTCGTGCGCGGTCTCCCGGCCGACCCCGTTCTTCACGGCGGCCATCAGCACCTTCGTGGTGGTGAGGAACGGCAGGTACCGCTCCAGCTCGCGGGCCACGACCGCCGGGTACACGCCGAATTCGTCCAGCACCGTCAGGAACGTCTCGAACAACCCGTCCAGCGCGAAGAACGCGTCGGGCAGGGCGACCCGGCGTACGACGGAACAGAAGACGTCGCCCTCGTTCCACTGGTTGCCGGCCAGCTCGCCGGTCATCGACGCGTACCCACGCAGGATGACGGCCAGCCCGTTGACCCGCTCGCAGGACCGGGTGTTCATCTTGTGCGGCATCGCGGACGACCCGACCTGGCCCTCCTTGAAGCCCTCGGTGACCAGCTCGTGCCCGGCCATCAGCCGGATCGTCGTCGCCAGGCTGGACGGCCCGGCGGCGAGCTGGACGAGCGCCGAGACGACGTCGTAGTCGAGCGACCGCGGGTACACCTGCCCGACACTCGTCAGCACCCGGCGGAAGCCCAGGTGCTGCGCGACCTCCGACTCGAGCCCGGCGAGCAGCTTCTCCTGGCCGTTGAACAGGTCGAGCATGTCCTGCGACGTACCCACCGGGCCCTTGATGCCGCGCAGCGGGTACCGGTCGATCAGGTCCTCGAGCCGGGCGATCGCGACCAGCAGCTCGTCGGCCGCCGAGGCGAACCGCTTACCGAGCGTGGTCGCCTGCGCCGCGACGTTGTGCGAGCGGCCGGTCATCACCAGCGCCGCGTGGTCGGCCGCCTTCTGGCCGAGCTGTACGACGGTCGCCACCGCGCGATCGCGCACCAGCTCGAGGCCGGCCCGGATCTGCAACTGCTCGACGTTCTCGGTCAGGTCCCGGCTCGTCATGCCCTTGTGCACGTGCTCGTGCCCGGCCAGCGCGTTGAACTCCTCGATCCGCGCCTTCACGTCATGCCGGGTGACCCGCTCCCGCGCCGCGATCGACTCCAGGTCGACCTGGTCGATCACCCTGCGGTAGTCCTCGATCACCCCGTCCGGCACGTCGACGCCGAACTCCTTCTGCGCCCCGAGCACGGCCAGCCACAGCTGCCGCTCCAGCACGATCTTGTACTCCGGTGACCACAGCTCCGCCATGGACGGGCTGGCGTAACGCGCAGCAAGAACGTTCGGGATCCGGGGCTTACGAGGAGTCGGCACGTACCCCATTCTCTCTCAACCTCACCGCCCCACGGTCAACAGGGCACGGCAGGTCAGCGCCAGAGCCAGCGGAGGTACTGGTCGAGGGGTTCTTGGGGTGGGGTCTGGGTGGGCGGTGGCGGCGGTGTGATCGGGTGTGAGTCGCCCGGGGCGATCTCCTCCACAACCAGCATTGTCGGCATACCTATGTACATGCGCCGAATGCCCGAAAAGTTGCCTGGGGTGAAAAGTTTCTTCAGACAGCTTCTCGCAGAAAGTAAGCAACGGTCGCGACCCGCTCCGTCACCGAGCCACGGACGGTGAGAATCGGTACTCCGCTCGCCGTCACCCACGAGTTGAGATAGCTGTCCAGCAGCGCCTGGAACTCGGTCGTGATCGGCGCATCGGCCGGCAGCGGGAACTCCACCGGCACCCAGACGATCAGGTCGTACCGCTCACCCAAGGTGGTCCACGTGTCGATGGCGACCCCCTCGGCGAAGCCGCGGAGTACGGCCTCGTTGTCGGGTAAGCGGGCCAGCAGATAGGCCCACTCGTGCAGAACCGAGCCGTCCGAGATGAAGGAGTGAGCAGCCGTCTCGCCCCGTACCCGCTCCCACGACCGCCGTACTGCGAGTTGGCAGATCTCCGCAGCCGAGCAGTCGGCCAATTCCTTCCGATGACCCGGTCGTGGATCCCGCATCGGACTGAGCTGGACGACGCCGATCCCGGTCTGAGCGTGCAGCGCATTGGCCAAGGTCGTCTTGCCGGCGCCATGCGCACCGACCAGCGCGAGCCTCACTCGCTGCCGCCCGGGTCCAGTAGCTCGAAGGAGCCGAGCTCACGCTGCGCCCAGCTGATGTCGTCGAACCTGGTGCCGATCACCACGCGTGACCCCAGCAACGCCATGAAAGGCGCGTCGGAGTGGTGATCGCCGTACCCGATCGAGTCGGCCAGATCCGCGTTGCGGCGCCGGAGCAGATCGCAGACCGCCTGCCGCTTGGCCTCGCCGACGAGCGGGAGTTCGACCTCGCCGGTGTAGCGGCCGTCGCGGACCGTCGGCTCCGTGCAGATCACCTCGGCCTGCGGGAAGCGCCGGACGATGGGTTCGAGAGCCGGCCGGAAGGAGGCCGACAGGACGACCAGGTCGCGGCCCGCGGCGACGTGTCTGGCGACGTGCGCGATCACGCCGGGGTGGAAGAAGCTGCGTGGGCCGAGCGCTGAGCTCGACCAGTCGAGGGCGAGGTTCGCGACCTCGTCGACCTCACGGTCCTGCCACCAGGTGAAGTACCGGCGGTTGGTGAACTCGCGGGGAGCGCCGCGCTCGCGGTGGGCCCGCAGGTCGGCGAGGAAGGTCTCGCCGCGTTCGCGGATGTTGCGGCGGCGGGCGTCGAAGCGGAGCAGCGAGAAGAGTGAGTTGATCCGGAGCAGTGTCCCGTCCGCGTCGGCGATCACCAGCCGCGGACGAGCCGAACGGCCGGTGGTGGGGATGGCGTCGAAACCGTCGGGAGCGGGACGGGTGGGGGCCACTGGGGGATTCTCCGTTCGTGGTCGTGGCAGCCCCGGGCCGGAGTGATGAGCTCCGGCCCGGGAGTGGGATTCAGACGCGTTCGAGTTCGGAGCGGGTGTCGATGGCGTCGTAGTCGGCCTTGGCCCGGGCCACCGCCTCCTCGATGGAGATCACAGTGGGCAGGTTGTAGTGGCCGGTGATCGAGACCAGGCGTTCCTCGACCGTGCCGCCGGCCGTGAAGGTCGGGATGCCGAGCTTGTCCACCTCGGCCTGGATCATCTCGTCGGCCAGCAGCCGGAACCGCTCGTTCACCGGACGGTGGCCGTCGGCAACCATCGGGAACTCGATCGGCAGCCGGACGAAGGCGTCGTAGTTAGCCAGCGCATGCTGCTTGGCCGGTACGCCGAGTTTGTCGATCACGTCCTCGAAGTACCGGATCTCGTCGGTCCGCTCGACGTTCTCCATCGTCGTGTTGGCGGTCGGGTTGACGCCGACGATCACCCGGACGGTGCCGTAGATCCATTCGTGGATGGACGATCCGTCGGAGATGAAGCTGTCGCCCAGGTGCGACTCGTTCACCGCGCGCTCGGTGTTGCGGCGGGTGATCAGCATCAGGATCTCCGACCCCGTGCACTGCTCGAGCGTCTTGCCCGGCACCGAGATGGGCAGCAGCTCCCGCATCGTCTTGGCCGCGCTGCGGGGGATGCCGGTGTAGTGGGCCAGAGCCATCGTGGTGATGGTCTTGCCGGTCGAGTACGTTCCGGAGACTGCTAGTCGCATGAGGTGTTCTCCAGTGTGAGTGGTCAGACCTGATGGGTGTCAGGTAGGCGGTGACCGACGGAACAGGTGACAGTCATGGCATCCCCGACGCCTGCGACGATGTCGGCGCAGCGCCAGGGACTTCCTTCGAGCCGGACGATCCGGGACCGGCCGAGCCGGGTGTGCAGCAACGAACGCTGCGAGGTTCGCAGCGGGCGATCGACGCGGAACGAGGTCCGGCGGGTGAACAGTCCACCGAACTCGTCCAGCCCATCCAGCCGGGCAAGCAACAACTGGCCAAGCTGAACCGCCCCCACGAATGCATCAATGAAGCAGACCTCCCCGACGTCGTCGCCACCGAGATGACCCCCGCCCGTCCGGGCGCCAGCGGATCGGTCGGCGACGGATCGGCCGTCAGCGGGACGGTCGGCAGCGGGACGGTCGGCGGTGACTTCGAAGTCGGCTTCGGCTTCGGCGGGGCTGCGGGAGGTGACTCTGGTCAGCGCCACCGTGCGGCGCTGGTAGGCGAGCTCCTCCCCGACGCCGAACAGCGACGGCAGCCGTTCGGCCGAGTCGACATCGACCAGGCTGCTGGCCTCGGTGGGCCGGACGACCTGCCCGACCGCCGTGATGTTGCCGATCGAGGCCTCGATGGACAGCGTCCCGCCACTCTCGTCCGACAACCTGGCGTGCACCGGGAAGTCGTCGAGCGGCGCTCCGAGCGGTTTGGCCGAGGCCCGGAGATCGAGCGCGATCATCCGGGTCTCGCGAGCTGCTTCGGGGCAGTACCGCGCGGCCACCAGGCCCACCAGGGCCTCGGTGACCAGCGCGACCGCGTCCGTCGTACTGAGTTGGTCGCCGGTCACTGAGGCGTGACCGGCCAGCCTCGAGGCCTGCGCGTCGTGACGGACCTGTACCTGGCCGATGGACGGCCCGGTGTGCTTGTAGCCCGTTCCGAAGTACCGGCCGGCCGCGGGGCCGAGCGCATCGTCGATGGACTGCCAGTAGTCCGTCGGCAACTGCGCTGTGTTCGTCATCCAGCGACCTCTGCCTCGGCAGTCTCAACGGTCTGGACGGACTCGGCCGGCGCTGCCGTTGCCCGGGGCACCTTGTAGAGCACGGCGATCAGACCGGCGACGACCGCGAGAGCAAGGGCGTCGACCAGCAGACCGGTGTGTACGCCGTCCAGGATCCCGTCCTTGGTCGCACCGGCCGTGGCCCCCGCCGTGATGGCGATGGCGGCGAGGATCGGCGTACCGAGTGTGAAGGCGACCTGTTGCGTCATCGCGCTCAGCCCGCCGGCCAGACCCTGCTCGCTGTCCGGGAGGCCGGACGTCACGGCGACGGTGTAGGAGACGATCGCCAGTACGTGCCCGAAGCCACCGAGAGCGGTCGCCACCAGGATGTGCACGTAGCCGGCCGCGAACGAGTGGCCGAGCAGCACGAAGGTGGCGGCGGTCGCCCCCTGCAACAACAGACCGAAGACCAGCGTGTTGCGAGCGCCGATCTTGTTGATGATCTTGGCGGCGACCATGCCACCGGTGAACGCGCCGGCGCCGAGGACGGCGAAGGCGATACCGGTCAGGAAGGCCGAGCTGTCGAGCACCCGCTGCAGGTAGATGGTCAGCAGGAAGACCTTGCCGCTCTCCATCGAGAAGGTGAGCAGGCCGCCGAGGTTGCCGAGAGCAACGGATGGCCGCTTGAGCACGGTGACGGCGGCCAGTGGGTGCGGGGACCGCGACTCGATCAACCAGAAGAAGCTGAACAGGACGGCGGCCGCGGCGAGCAGGATCCACACCTGCGGTGAGCTCCAGCCCTTCGCCTCGGCGCGGGAGAAGCCGAGGACGAGCGAGAGCAGCGCGAGCGAGATAGTGACCGCGCCGGGGACGTCGAGCTTCTGCCGGATCGGCTCGGTGGACTCCTTGATCAGCGCCGGGGCGAGAACCAGGACGAGCAGACCGACGGGGACGTTCAGGAAGAAGGTGAAGCGCCAGCCGAGCAGGTCGGTCAGTACGCCGCCGAGCACCGCACCGACGGCGAAGCCGAGCGAGAGCAGGGCGCCGTTGAGCCCGAGCGCCTTGTTGCGCAGCGGGCCTTCCGGGAACGAGGTGGTCAGGAGCGCGAGGGCAGCCGGGGCGGTGACAGCCGTCGCGACACCCTGCAGGATCCGGGCGACGTAGACCAGGGTCGGCTCGTTCGCGAACCCACCGATCGCGGACCCGATGGTCAGCAGGGCCATCCCGATCAGGAACATCCGCTTGCGGCCGTAGTAGTCGCCGATCCTGCCCATCAGGAGCATCAGGCCGGCCGCGGAGAGGGCGAACAGCGTGACGATCCAGGAGAGCTCGGCCGGTGTCATGTCCAGGTCGTCGCCGATCACCGGCAGAGCGACCGTGACGATCGAGAAGTCCAGGGCGAACATGAACTGGGCACCGAGCAGCAGGCACATGATCAGGCGCTGCCGGCCGGTCAGGGTTTCGGTGGTCATGCTCTCAGGTTGACGACCCACGCCGATCCCATCCAGAGCGTCCTGATGGGGGTACTGCGCACTACCTGGCTAGCTGCCAAGCTCCGTCGGCCACTGCACCGAAGACCACGTCGGCGAAATGCATGCCCGCCCCGATCACCCCGGGCTGCTGGAGATACTCCAGCGTCATCGCCCTGGACTTGAGAGAGCTGGCCGGATCAGCCTCGAAGCAGGAGTTCAACTCCGGACGCGCGACCTGGACCGGACTGTGCATCACATCGCCGAACACCAACAGTTGTTGGCCTTCTCGCTCGATCAGGTACGACGTATGGCCGCGCGTGTGGCCCGGCGATGCGAGTGCTGTCAGGCCTGGGAAGAGTTGCTCGCCATCGGCCAGGCCGTGGAAACTCGACGGGGCTTCGGCGGCTCCTGCGCAGTGTGGCCGCTCGGTCAGGCTGGTGCCGGGCCAGCCGGCCATCGCCCAGCCGGTGTGGTCGTCGTGCAGATGGGTGAAGAGGACCGCGTCGACGTCGGCGTACTCCTCGGTGTACGACGCGAGGCCGCCGCCGGTGAGTTCGCCCAGCGAGGGATGGGATTGCTCGCGCGCGAGCTGGCGTGGTCCGTAGCCCGCGTCGATCAGGACGACCCAGTCCGGCGTACGGATCAGCAGCGAGCCGATGGATCCGGTCAGGTACCCCGTTGGCGTGAGCAACTCAGGCGAGATGCCGTCGAGATCGGGAACGCTGAACCAGCCATGAGGTTCGAGCTCGACGCGGCCGTCGGGGAGGTAGCTGATCTCGGCGTCGCCGAGCATGATCGTGCGGTGGACCGCCGCGGCGGCCCACCGTTCGGCGGCGGTCACTCGGCGGTCACCTCGGCGGCCAGCGAGGCCAGGGCGGTGGCGGTCGGGGTGTGCGGCTTCGGGTGGTAGACGAAGATCCGCCGGTCGTCGTCGACGACCGGGCGCAGTACGTTCGCCGAGAAGCTCATCCGGCCTGCTTCGGGGTGGTCGAAGACGAGGTCGAGGTGCGGCGCAACGCCAACCACATAAGACTTCCAGAGGTGTTCGAAGACCGGCGACCGGGCAGCCAGCCGGTCGACCATCGCACCGAACCCGGGGTCGCCGGCGAACCGGGCGGCCTGCTCGCGGAACTGCGAGATGAGCATCTTCGCGGTCGCCTCACGGAACGGGTACCGCTCGGCGACCGACTCGTCGACGAAGAACCGCTCCAGGCAGTTCGTGCCGGCGCCGGCGCCGAAGACGACCTCGCCGAGCCGGTTGCTGGCCAGCACCGTCCAGTACCGGTCGACGCAGTACGCCGGCCGGTCGGCGATGCTGTCCAGCAACTCCCGTACGTGCACGGATTCCGGGCCCTCGGGCGTCGTCGACGGACGCTCGTGGCCGGCCAGGTCGAACAGGTAGTCGCGCTCGGCGTCGGTCAGTCGCAGCACCTTCGCCACCGACGCGAGGATCTCGGCGGACACCGAGATGTCCCGCGCCTGCTCCATCCACGTGTACCAAGTGACGCCGACGTTGGCCAGGACGGCGACCTCTTCGCGGCGCAGCCCCGGCGTACGGCGCCGGCGGGTCTCGTGCGGCAGACCGACCTCGTCCGGCGTCAGCCCTTCGCGACGGGCCCGCAGGAAGCCGGCCAGCTCGGACCGGCGATAGCGATCGGAACTGTGCCCGCGGGCAGTGTCTGTGGTCGTCTCAAGGGCGGTCATTAGCGGCTCCTGTCCCCCCCAGCCATCGAACCGAACTGTGGGGCGATGATCTCACGGAACCGGTTACGGATCGACACGATCCGCAAACGTCTCATCACCGCCCGCCAGTTTCCGTCTGCCTTGCTGGTCAGGACGCCGGGGTCAGCAGCGCGCCGACCGCGGCGCCGGCCTGGGCGATCGTCTGATGGCCGCCGAGGGTGCCTTCGGCGATCGGGATGCCGAGCTTCTTCTCCAGCATCAGCGCCATTTCCAGCAACGCCAGCGAATCGATCGCGACGTCTTCGAACACGGTCGACTCGGTCAGCTCGTCGGCCGGTACGTCGTACTTGGTGATCAGAATGTCGAGGATCTGGGCGGTCACGTCAGCGGACATTGTTTTCTCCTCAATGGGCGGTGAGCAGGGGTGTTGCGTTTTCGATCGGCAGGGTGAGTTCGGAGGAAAGGGCCGGCCAGACGAGCGAGGCCGATCCCCAGGTCGCACCACCACCGAAGGCAGTGAGCAGGACCCGGTCGCCGGCCCGCAGCGATCCGCATGCGAAGCCGTCGGCCAGGGCCAGCGGGATGGACGCGGCGGACGTGTTGCCGACGCGTTCGATGTTCATCAGTGCGCGTTCCGGTGGCAGGCCGAGTTGCCCGGCGACGGCGTGGATGATCCGGATGTTCGCCTGGTGGGCGACCAGCCGGTCGACGTCCTCGATTCCCCAGCCGGTCTTGGCCAGCACGGCGCGCGAGGACTCGGCCATCCGGCGTACGGCGGCGAAGAACACCGACTTGCCGTCCATCCGGAAGTAGCTGTCCTCGGGCCTGGCCGGGGAACCGCTCGACCGCTGCTCGGCGCCGCCGCCGCGGATCGTGATCAGGTCGGCCATGCTGCCGTCGCTGCCCAGATCGAAGTGCTGCAAGGCGCCGAGCTCATCGGGTTCGCCGGCGCGCAGGATGACCGCGCCCGCGCCGTCGCCGAAGATCACCGACGTGGTCCGGTCGTCGGGCGCCAGAATCGTGCTGAACGACTCGGCGCCGATCACCATCACCCGCTCGGCGAATCCGGCCGCGATCGCGCCGGCCCCGGCTTGCAGGGCATAGACGAAACCAGAGCACACGGCGGACACGTCGTACGCCGGTACGTCGGTCAGCCCCATCCGCGCGGCGACGGTCGGAGCCGTTCCAGGGCAGGTGCGATCGGGGGTTGTCGTGGCGAGCACGACCAGGTCGACGGTGTGGTGGCCGGAACTCTTCAGGGCTCGCAGACCGGCCTCGGCGGCCAGGTGGCTGGTCGTAGTACCGGGATCGACGACGTGCCGGCGGCCGATCCCTGTTCTGGTGCGGATCCAGTCGTCGGAGGTGTCGAGGCGCTGGGCCAGCTCGTCGTTGGTGACGATCCTCGGCGGCAGGCTCCCGCCCAGCCCGCAGACGACCGCGGCGCGCATCACGCGCTCCCGGGCAGTCGGTGGGTGACGGCGGACCGGACGTTGATGCCGGCAACATCTGCCAGCACGGTGAAGGTACGCCAGGTGTCGCCAGCCATCTCCAGCAACGCGGGATCGGCCAGCTCGGTCGTGACCGGGATATCCCTTGTTTTGCTGGGCTTCGGAGCAGTCATCGTGGTCTGGCGCATCCACAACGTGTCACTGGCTTGCCTCGGGATGCCGTCCAGGTCGTACATCATCACCTGCGCCAACTGCAGCGCGGTGACGAAGGCGTCGACCATGGAAGGCGCCGGGTGGTACGCGCCCTCCAGTCCGCTGGTGCTTGGCTGCCCGTCGTCGGACAACTCCAGGATGGCTTTGGCCTTGGTCTGATCCTGTACTTCGAGGTCGCGGATGTGCTGGGTCCGGGCCTTGAACCCGGCGCCGTAGTACCGGCCCTCGGGCAGCTCTTCGAGGGTCCACTCGCCCTCGGCGAGCGTGGCGGCGGGATGCACGACCTCGGACTGGACACGCATCGCGCCGATCGCGGAGTCGAAGACCGAGACCGTCCAGCCGGGCTCGTCGGCCGGCTGGACGCTCTTCCTGCGAGCCGTCGCCTTCAGGCCGGCCAGGTCTTCCTGCGGCTTGCTGCCGGCGGTGATCCGGACCTTGCGCAGCCAACTGTGGGCGAGGATCTCAGGGTCCTGACCGGGAGACTGCAGGCAGTGCTCGGCCAACTGGGCGCCGAGGACCAGGGCGTCGATGGTGCTGAAGTGCGGGCGGAGGTCGGTGCCGACGGCCTTCCGCGACCCAGTCGCTCGGATAACTGACGTCGACGCCGGCGGAGGCCCAGGGGATCTGATCGGCACAGCCCGCCGTCAGGTCCGAGACGTCATAACCGACCCGGCGGAAGCCGCGGCCGAAGAATCGCATACCCGCTGGTCCGAGAATGTCGTCGACAGCGGGCAAGGTGGTATTCACAGGCATTCTGATCAATCCCCCACGGATCAATAATCCCCGCAATACAAATGAACCAACAATGACCTGGGAGGGTCTTTCGAGCCAGCGGGGCGGCATGCTCGAACTGTTCAGCAGCGACTGTAGGCCATCGATCCGGCCAGTCCGAGGCGTTTTACAGAATTTACAAGCCCGCCATCGGCGCTCAATCACCGGCGGATTACCCGACGATTTCCCGGGCATTTCCTGGACAATTGACCAGACCGCCGGCCCGAGCCCAGGTCAAACGCTTCACGCAGCCGGCGGATTTCCGGTCCGTTGCCATCGGTAACGCGGACGACTCACGGGATGCGCTTTGCGGCAACAAGACGGGACCCCCGGCGAGTGCCCGCCGGGGGTCGGGACGTCCACATCAGGAGACGGCGACCGCGATCTTGCCGCTCACCAAGCCGTCGCCGAGGTCGACGAGAGCCTGCGGCACCCCGTCCAGCGGCACCACACTGTCGATACTCGGCAGCACCTTGCCCGCTTCGACCAGCTCCAGCAGGACCACGAGGTCGGCGGCGTTCTCTTTCGCCAGCAGGCTGGTCAGCCGCTGCCGGATGAACGGCGACAGCAGTTGCGCTCGGAGCTGCCGGTCGATCCCGCCGGAGATGGGACCACCGCCCTCGCCCCCTGCGATGACGGCGGTCCCTGTCTTGGTGAGTGCGCGACGCAGTCGCTTCAGCGTCGGGGTGCCGGCCAGGTCGATGATCAGGTCGTAGCGGTTGACGCCGTCAGCGAAGTCCTCGCGGGTGTAGTCGAGGACATGGTCGGCCCCGAGCTTCTGCACCAGCGCGAGTTTCGTAGCACTGGCGGTGCCGGTGACTTCGGCGCCGAACGCCTTGGCGAGCTGGACCGCGTACGAGCCGACGCCACCGGAGGCGCCGGTGATCAGTACCCTCTGGCCGGCCTGGATGTTGCCGCCGTCGCGGAGCGCTTGCAGCGCGGTGGTCCCGGAGATCCCGAGCACCGCGGCTTCAGTGAAGCTGAGACCGGCCGGCTTCACGGCTAGCTTGTCGGCGCGCGCAACGGCGTACTGGGCGAAGCTTCCCTCGCCGATGCCGAACACTTCGTCGCCCTCGGCGAACTTGGTCACCCCTTCACCGAGGGCGACGACGCGACCCGCCAGCTCCCGCCCGAGCACGGGGTTCCTCGGCCGGCGCACGCCGAAGACGAGACGGAGGAGGTACGGCTTGCCGGTCATCAGATGCCAGGCGCCCCGATCGAGCCCCGCCGCCTCGATCTGCACCAAGACCTGCCCGGGACCTGGGGCCGGTCTCGCGATCTCGGCCACTCGCAGGACGTCGGCCGTGCCGTAGCTGTCCCTCACGACTGCGCGCATCTTTCCGTCTCCCCTGCTTCGTACTAAGTAAGGGGAGAGTATCGTACTTAGTACGAAACTGCTATCGTCCGTTCCGATGCCACGGTCACAGGGGTCTACGGAGCGCGCTCAACTCAGCCGCGAGCGGGTACTACGTGCCGCCGTCGCGGTCGCGGACGGCGGCGGACTGGGCGGGCTGACGATCCGGTCACTGGCCACTCAGCTCGATGTGAAGCCGATGTCGGTCTACTACTACGTCGCGAACAAGAACGAGATCCTGGACGGGATCGTCGATCTGGTGTTCGGCGAGATCGAGCTGCCGGTGCCGGGCGGTGACTGGCGGGCGGAGATCGGCAAGCGGGCGCACTCGGCGCGGGAGGTGTTGCGGCGGCATCCGTGGGCGATAGCGTTGATGGAGTCGCGGACCAGCCCGGGGCCGGCCACGCTGCGGCATCACGACGCGAATGTGGGGACTTTTCGCGCGGCCGGCTTCTCGGTGGCTCAGACGGCGCACGCCTATGCCTTGCTCGACGCGTTCGTGTACGGGTTCGCAGTACAGGAAGCGTCGTTGCCGTTCGAGGGATCCGAGGATGCCGCCGAGGTCGCCGGCGGGATGATGGAGCAGTTCAGCTCAGGACAGTATCCGCACCTGACCGAGCTGGCGGTGGATCATGTCCTCCAGCCCGGCTACGACTTCGGCGACGAGTTCGACTTCGGTCTTTCGCTGATCCTCGACGGACTTGCTCGATTGCTTTAGCTGACCGGTTCCAGCTGGATCTCGCCGCGGGCGGCCTTGAGGGCGATGTCGGTGCGGTGCTGCGAGCCCTTGATGAGGATCTGGCCGACGCCTGCGTAGGCGCGCTGGCGAGCCTCGTCGAGATCCTTGCCGGTGGCACTGACCGCGAGGACCCGGCCGCCTGACGTGACGACCTCGCCGTCCTCGAGCGTCGTACCGGCGTGGAAGACGCGGACGCCACCGGCCTCGGCCTGGTCGATGCCGCTGATCACGTCACCGCTGCGGGGCTTGGCCGGGTACTTCTTGGCCGCGACCACGACCGCGACCGAGGCGCCTGACTTCCAGCGCAGGGGTTCGGCGTCGGCGAGTTTGCCGGTCGCGGCGGCGTACAGGAGTCCACCGAGCGGGGTCTGCAGCAGCGGCAGCAGGGCTTGCGTCTCCGGGTCGCCGAAGCGGGCGTTGAACTCGATCACGCGGACGCCACGGGAGGTGAGGGCGAGGCCGGCGTACAGGAGTCCGCTGAACGGGGTGCCGCGACGGCGGAGCTCGTCGATGGTCGGCTGGAGCACCTTCTCGGTGATCTCCTCGACCAGACCTTCCGGTGCCCAGGGCAACGGGGTGTACGCGCCCATGCCGCCGGTGTTGGGGCCTTCGTCGTTGTCCGCAAGGCGTTTGAAGTCCTGCGCCGGCTGCATCGGAAGTACGGTGACGCCGTCGGTGATCGCGAACAGCGAGACCTCGGGGCCGTCGAGGAACTCCTCGATCAGCACCTGGTCACAGCCCGCGGCGTGCTCCAGCGCCTCGGCCCGGTCCGACGTCACCACCACACCCTTGCCGGCAGCAAGCGCGTCGTCCTTCACCACGTACGGCGGCCCGAACGCGTCGATCGCCTCGGCCGCCTGCTCCGGCGTCGTACAAACGTAGGCCCGCCCGGTCGGCACGCTGGCCGCAGCCATCACGTCCTTGGCAAAAGCCTTGGACCCCTCGATCTGGGCAGCATCCATGGACGGCCCGAACACCGCGATCCCGGCTGCCCTGAGCGGATCCGCCAGCCCGGCGACCAGCGGCGCCTCCGGACCGACCACCACCAGATCGGCGCCAACCTCCTGAGCCAGTGCCACCACCGCGTCGTGATCCGAGATCTCCACCGACCGGCAAACAATCGTTTGCCCGTCGTGCGCCGGCTGCAAGGCGTCGATCCCCGGATTCCCCGGCGCCGCCACAACCTGCTCAACCTCAGGATCCCGACTCAACGCCCAGACCAGTGCATGCTCACGCCCACCAGAGCCCACAACCAAAACCTTCACAAGCCCTGAGCCTAGTGCACCCAGCTACTTCCCCACGCGCCCTCCACTTCCGCTCCTCCGCCGCTCCTGCCCGGTCGCCGTCCTCCGGAGTCGTCGAGCGCCTGACCGAATGCCGCCAGATCTCTTCAGAGCAAGGGGGTTGGCGAACGGCTCAGTAGTGCCAGTAGTACCTGGCGTCGGCGTTCCAGGTGACGGGGACTGTGGTGTGGTTGGTGAAGGCTGGGCCTTTGCCTCTGGCCAGTTCCAGGGTGCGGGAGAGTTGCAATGAATAGGGGTGGTGGTTGTCGTCCCACCACTGTTCGAACTGGGTGATGCAGGTCTGGCCGGTGAAGTACTGGTTGGAGCAGGGGTGGGGCGGGCTCCACTTTTGGAGGTGGCGGAAGTTGACTGTGGTGGAGTTGTTGGGGGGCTTGATGGTGCCGGTGGCGTCCAGGCAGTAACCGGTGGTGGGGATGGTCCATTTGACGTAGTGCTGGCGTCCGGAGGCTGACGGCAGGGGCTGCATGCCGGTGCAGTTGGCGGCGCCGATCTTCTCTGAGGTGACTCGCTGGATTTGGGTCAGGGGGCGGCCGGCTCCGTCGTTGTAGCCGTCCAGGAGGACCCAGTCGCCGGAGCGGATGAAGTGTTCGGCGGATTTGGGGGGCCAGGTTTTCGGGTCGCCCCAGGAGATGTCCGACGTGGTCGCGGTCAGCGGCGTCCAGGCCCATTGGCCGGCCGCGGCGCCGCCTGCCCAGTACTGGCCGGCGGACTTCTCGAACATGAGCGAGTACTGGCCGTAGTTCTCCCCAGCCACTGAAGCCGCGTCCGAAGGACGGGCGAGGGAGACACCTGTTGCCGCGGCAACGATCGCCGCGGCGCCGAGCAGGATCACGAGTTTCTTCCGCATGGGTCTCGACGCTAGCCCTGGAAGGGTGCAAGGGTGCAGCAACGAGACCGACCTGAGGAGTTGTCATGCCGGAACCCGTCACCCACACCCTCGCCGTACCGGGCGCGATTCTCACGTACGACGTGCGTGGCGACCTCGACGACCGCGAACAGCCGGTACTGCTGATGATCGGCTCTCCGATGGGTGCCAGCGGCTTCCCGACCCTGGCGTCGCACTTCACCGACCGGACCGTGGTGACGTACGACCCGCGCGGCGTCGAGCGGAGCGCGCGGACCGACGGCGCCGGCGAACTCTCCCCCGACGACCACGCCGCGGACCTGGCAGCCTTGATCGAGGCCCTCGACGCCGGACCGGTCGACCTGTTCGCGAGCAGCGGCGGAGCGGTCAACGCGCTCGCCCTGCTGGCCCAACGGCCCGAGCTGGTCAGCACCCTGGTCGCCCACGAGCCGCCCCTGGTGTCGCTGACCTCCGACCGCGACGCGGCGCTCAAGGCCGTCGAGGACATCTACCAGACCTACCAGCGCGACGGGATGGGCGCCGGGATGGCCAAGTTCATCTCGATCGTCAGCTTCGAAGGCGAGATCCCGGCCGACTACACCGACCAGCCGGCGCCGGATCCGGCGATGTTCGGGCTGCCGGCCGAGGACGACGGTTCCCGCGACGACGCGCTGCTCGGGCAGAACATCCGCGGCTGTACGTCGTACCAGCCCGACTTCGACGCACTCGGCAAGGCCGGCTCCAAGCTGGTCATCGGTGTGGGCGAGGAGTCCGGCGCGCAGCTCGCCGCCCGCGGCGGGAAGGCGGTTGCCGAGCGGCTGGACCTCACCCCGGTGGTGTTCCCGAGCAACCACGGCGGCTTCCTCGGCGACGAGTACGGGATGCCCGGACAGCCGGCCGAGTTCGCGGCGCGCCTGCGCGAAGTACTGGCCCGCTGACCGATCGGCCCGGACCCATCTGGTTAGCTGGAGACATGACTGACAAGCCTGAGATCGACTTTCCGGATGGCCCGCCGCCGGCGGATCTGGAGATCACCGACATCACCGAGGGCGACGGCGACGAGGCCAAGGCCGGTTCCCGCGTCAACGTGCACTACGTAGGGGTCGCCCACTCGACCGGCGAGGAGTTCGACGCCTCGTACAACCGGGGCGCGCCGCTGGCCTTCCAGCTCGGCGTCGGCCAGGTCATCCAGGGCTGGGACACCGGCGTCCAGGGCATGAAGGTGGGCGGCCGGCGCAAGCTCGTCATCCCGCCGCACCTGGGCTACGGCGACCGCGGCGCGGGCAACGCGATCAAGCCCGGCGAGACCCTGATCTTCGTGGTCGACCTGCTCAGCGTGAGCTGATCCCTCCAAACCATCGGCGTCGCCTGCTGACGCCTGGCCCCTGGTTGCGTCACAATGACGCGATCGGGGGCCTTTTACGTAGTACTACGCATCCGCGCCGCCGCTCGAGCCGGTTGACTGGGAGGCATGACGACGATGGTTGCCACCACTGCTCCGGCGCCGGCCAGGACCGACTGGACGAAGTACGCCGCCGTGCTGGCCAAGGTCGCACTGTTCGCCTTGTTGCTGACAGCAATCATCTGGCCGGACCTCAGCGGCATCAAGGGCAAGGCCTCCGGCGCCCGGCTGGTCGTCTACCCGCTCGGCGCGCTGGTACTTCCGCTGTGGTGGTTCGCGTACGGCCGGACGAGAAGCAAGCTGCACAAGGCCTTCCCGTGGCATGCCGACCTGCTCATCACGCTGCCGTGGCTGGTCGACCTGCTCGGGAACCGGCTCAACCTGTTCGACACCATCAACTGGTGGGACGACGCGATGCACTTCATCCTGTGGGGCTTGCTCACCGCAGGAGTCCTCACCGCCTTCGCCCCACGCGACCTCACCCGCGGCCTGACCACCTTCGTCGCCCTCGGCTTCGGCGCCACGGCTGCGGTGATCTGGGAACTCGGCGAGTACGTCGCCTTCGTCCGCCACTCCCCCGAACTCCAAACCGCCTACACCGACACCCTCGGCGACCTCACCCTCGGCACCCTGGGCGCCCTACTGGCCGGCCTGATCTTCTTCCAGGTATCCCGCAGGAACCCCTAGCGGTCGGTCGGCCGGCAGATTCCGTTCGCGGCGGCGGAGGCGGCCAGGGCTTTGGCTGCAGGGTTCTCCGCGGTAGCCAACCGCCCGTTGATCACCGGCTGATCCGCGCGGGTAGTGTGGCGGCCGATCGGGACGACCATCGGGGTGCCGGCGACCGGGTCGGGGACGACCTTCACGGCCAGGCCGAAGACGTCCTGGACGACCTGCTCGGTGATCACGTCGCTTGGGTTGCCCTCAGCAACGATCGCGCCGTCCTTCATCGCGATCAGGTGGTCGCCGAAGCGGCAGGCCTGGTTGAGATCGTGCAGGACGAGCACGATGGTCCGCTGGTCGCGCTTGTTCAGATCGACCAGCAGGTCCAGTACTTCGAACTGGTGCGTCAGGTCCAGGAACGTCGTCGGCTCGTCGAGCAGCAAGATGTCGGTCTCCTGCGCTAACGCCATCGCGATCCAGACCCGTTGCCGCTGCCCACCGGACAGTTCGTCGATCGGCCGGTCGGCGATCTCCAGTACGTCGGTCGACAGCATCGCGTCCGCGATCGCCTCGTCGTCGCCCTTGGTCCACTGCCGGATCCAGCCCTGCCGCGGATACCGGCCGCGGCCGACCAGGTCGGCGACGGTGATGCCCTCCGGCGCGGTCGGCGACTGCGGCAGCAACCCGAGCTTCAACGCCACCGCGCGGGTCGGGATCGACTGGATGCTCTTGCCGTCCAGCAGGACGGTGCCACGGCTCGGCTTGAGCAGCCGGGCCAGCGTCTTCAGCAGGGTCGACTTGCCACACGCGTTCGCGCCGACGATCACGCTGATCTTGCCGGTCGGGATCCGCACCGACAGGTCGTGGATGATCTCCCGCTGGTCGTATCCGACGGCGAGGTGCTCGGCCGACAGGCTGTGCTCCACGTGCGTCTCCATGTCAGCCACCACTTCCGATCCGGTTCGTCCGGGCCAAGAGGAACATCAGGTACGGCGCGCCGATCACCCCGGTGATGACCCCGACCGGCAGCTGGGTGTGGCCCAGCGCGTGCTGCGCGACGACGTCCGACAAAGCGATCACCAAGGCGCCGATCAGCGCGGACGCGACCAGCGCCGGCCCTGGTGAGCGGGTCAGCCAGCGAGCGATCGGCGGCGCGACGAAGGCGACGAAACCGATCGGTCCGGCCGCCGCCGTCGCGACCGCGGCCAGCAGGACGGCGACCACGATCAGCCCCAGCCGGGTGCCCTCGACCCGCAGCCCCAGCCCGTACGCCGTCTCGTCGCCGAGCTGCAGGATGCGCAGCCGGTGCACCAGGACCATCGTCACCGGCGCGGCCAGTACCAGCATGATCGCCATCATGCGGACGTGCGACCAGTCCCGCCCGTTCAGGCTGCCGGTCAGCCAGATGAACGCCTGCTGGGCGATCTCGACCCGGGCCTTGGTCAGCAGGTACGACGTGATGCTGGTGGCGATCGCGCCGATCCCGATCCCGACCAGGATCAGCCGGTAGCTCGACACCCCACGCCGCCACGCGAGCAGGTACATGGTCAGCGCCGTGACCAGCGCGCCGAAGATCGCGAAGCCGGCCACTGCCCAGCCGGTCAGGCTGAGGGTGACGATCGCGAAGACCGCGAACGCGCTCGCGCCGTACGTGACGCCGATGATGTCCGGGCTGGCCAGCGGGTTGCGGGCGATGCTCTGGAAGATCGCGCCGGAGATGCCGAGTGCCGCGCCGACCAGGATCGCGGTCAGCGCGCGCGGCAGCCGGAGCCGATTGACGATGAACTCGGTCGCCTTGTCGCCGCCGCCGAAGAGCGTCTTGACGACGTCGATGACCGGGATCTTGAAGTCGCCCAGCGACAGCGAGACGCAGAAGATGGCGAAGACGACGACAGCCAGCACGACGACCACGGCCAGGTTGCGAGCCTGCCGGACGGCGCGTGCCCGGGCGATGATCTGGGCGGGCGAGTGCTCCGCGGTGACACTGGCCATCAGAGGTCCGCCAGCTTCCGTCGGCGTACCAGGGCAATGAAGAACGGTGCGCCGATCACGGCGGTGACGATCCCGACCTGGAGTTCACCGGGCTGGGCGACGACGCGGCCGATCACGTCCGAGCCGAGCAGCAGGATCGGGGCGAGCAGCATCGAGTACGGCAGGATCCAGCGGTAGTCCGGGCCTGTCACCAGGCGGGCGATGTGCGGGATGGTGAGGCCGATGAAACCGATCGGTCCCGCGGCCGCTGTCGCCGCGCCACAGAGCAGTACGACGGTGATCGCGGTGAAGATCCGCGCCATGCCGACCCGCTGGCCGAGGGAGCGGGCCACGTCGTCGCCGAGCGAGAGGGCGTTGAGGACGCGGCCGGAGATCAGCGCGAGCACGATGCCGATCAGGATGAACGGCGCGACCTGGCCGGCGATGTCCGAACCGCGGCCGGCCAGCGAACCGACCGCCCAGAACCGGAACTGGTCGAAGGTGTCGACGTCGCCGATCAGCAGCGCGGTGGTCAGCGAGCCGAGCATGGCGGTCAGTGCTGCGCCGGCCAGGGCGAGCTTGACCGGGGTCGCGCCTTCTCGTCCGAGGGAGCCGAGGAGATAGACCGCGACGGAGGCAGCGGCCGCGCCGGCGAAGGCGAGCCAGACGTACGCCGTCAGTGAGGTCAGCCCGAACCAATAGATGCCAGCGACAACAAAGAGGGCGGCACCACCGTTGACGCCGAGGATTCCCGGGTCGGCGAGCGGGTTGCGGGTCACGCCCTGCATCAGCGCGCCCGACAGGCCGAGCGCCGCGCCGACCATGAGGCCGATCGCGGTCCGGGGCACCCGCAGCGACCGGATGATCACGTGGTCGGTGTTGCCCGCGTCGTAATGGCGCAGGGCGTCGATCACGGTCGACAGCGGGATCTGCTTCGAGCCGACCGCGATGCTGAGCAGCGTGACCAGGACCAGCAGCGCTACGCAGACGATCAAGCCGATGATGAGCGTCGTACGCCGGGCGCGCGGGCGCCGCTGACCGCCGGCAGGAGCGGCTACCGCATGGCCGGCGGAAGCCGTGTCGGTCACGGAGGGCGGTGGCATTGGACTTTAGGATCCTCTTAGGTAAGGCTAACCTTTAGGTGCTTCACCATAACCCGGCTCGCTCCCGGCCTGCACCTGAACCCCTGCTTTGTCACTACTTTCCCTGACGGAGACACTGGCATGACGACAGTGCTCGAGCGCCCGATCGACTTCAGCGCGGTGATGGCTACCGTGGCGGCGGTCGACGACCTCAGCCCGCACCTGCGCCGGGTGACCTTCGTGGCCCCGCGGATCGCGGACGCGGTCACGGCCGGCCCCGACCAGCGCATCAAGGTGCTGCTCGCCCCGCCCGACGGCGGCGAGCTGCGGCTACCCGCCGGCGACAACTGGTACGCCGAGTGGTGCGCCCAGCCCGCCGACGAGCGCTTCATCATGCGGACGTACACGGTGCGCGCACTCCGTCCCGAGGTCAGCGAGCTCGACATCGAGTTCGTGCTGCATGGCGTGAACGGCCCGGCCTCAGCCTGGGTCAGCTCCGTCTCCGTCGGCGCCGAGACAGGCCTGATCCTGCCCTTCGCCGTCGACACCACCAGCACCAAGGGCCTGCTGATGTCCGGCGTGGATTACGTGCCCCCGGCAACAAGCCTGAGCCGCGTACTGGTCGCCGACGAAACCGCACTCCCCGCCCTGGCCGGCATCCTCGAGCAGCTGCCACCCCACGTACAGGCAACCGTCTTCGTCGAAGTCCCCGACATCCGCGACATCCGCCCCCTCCCCAGCCCCGGCCGCGTAGACATCACCTGGCTCCCCCACACCGGCGCCCCCACCGACACCCCCCAGTCGTTGCCAGAGGCCCTCAAATCGGCAACCCTCCCCTTCGACCTCGACTACGCTTGGGTAGCCGGCGAATCCGCCATGATCAAACAAATCCGCCGTCATCTCGTCAACACCGTCGGCCTCCCCAAACCCGCCATCTCCTTCCAGGGCTACTGGAAACGCGGCGAACCCCAGATCTGACGCGCTATCGCCCGCAAACGTGACCTTGAACACCAAACGGCGACCTTGAACAAGCAATAACGTGTCCGAGGTCGCCGCTGGGTGTTCGCGGTCGCTACTTCTGGCGGTTGATCAGCTGGGGTTTTCCGCGTGGGTGAGGGTTTCCCAGGCTACGAAGAGGTCGTTGGTGCCGGCTGGGCGCCGGGATTCGGTGAGGGCTTGGGTGTTGGCCATGGCGATGCCCAGGCGGGTGTGCAGGGCGTTGTAGCCGACCTCGGTGATCGGGCCGAGGCCGCGGTTGACGCTGCCGCCGCACAGCCAGGACGGTACCGGCTCCAGGTTGCGTTCCCAGCGGGACTGGAAGCCGAGCGCCTGGCGCAGGCGCTCACCGAACTCGGGGTAGAGGTCGATGCCCTGGATCCGGGACGTCTCCAGCACGTGCCCGATCGCGGCGATGCCGTAGCCGGTGTGGACGAAGTCGCGGCAGGTCTCCTGGGTCAGGCCGGTGACGAAGGTGCCCTGGCCTTGCCAGTACGCGACGATCTTGTCGCGGGTGTTGAGGTTCTGGCTCGGCTTGGTCTTCGGCAGCGCGCCGTCGGACTCCAGGTAGACGAAGGCGGGGACGCGGACCCGGTACAGCGAGATCGCCTTGTCGTAGACGGTCCGGTCCTCCAGGAACACCCCGATGCCCTGGATCGCCTCGGTCATGCTCAACTCCCAGTTGCCGTTGGAGTTCGAGCCGTTGATGATCTCGGGCAGGTAGACGTTGCGCAGCATCGTGCCGAACCGGGCCGAGTTCGGCCAGTTGCCGTAGACGTGCTTGATGATCTCGGCGGCCTTCGGCCACGACGAGGCCGACCAGGCGGTCTGCAGCGGCGCGTTGCTGTTGGTGTGGTCCTGGATCGTCGCCGACCAGGCATCCATCAGCTGGATCGACTTCTGGGCATAGCGATCGTCACGGGTGATGTACCAGATCACCGCGTCCGTGTACGCCGCGATCGCATCGCCGCGCTCGTCGCGGCAACCGATGTCGGGGTTGGAGTACGGGCCGCACTCGACCACCGCACGGGCCTTCGGCGTCCGCGACAGCGAGCCGTACACGCTGTTCTTGGCCTGGTTGAACGCGTTCGTCCAGGGCTGCGCGCCGGCGTTGACCTTGGCGCGGACGAAGTCGAGTTGCGCGGCGCTGACGCCGACGCCGGGATGCGTGAAGGTGGCCGGCGCGAGCGGCGCCTGGGTCGTTGCCTCCGCCTTCGGAGCGGCGACGGCCGGGCTGGTCAAAAAGCCGGCGACCAAAGCCGCGCAAGCGGCGACCAGGGCTGGAACGACTGCTTTCTTCTTCATGGGCGGGTCCTTGCATGTGGGGGCGGAAAGACTCGCCGGTTCCCCCCACTACCGAAGAGTCTTTTCGGAAGTTTGACGACAGAGGGTGAAGGCGTCAATATCCAAGCCAGCACCAATTTCACCCTGGAACAGAAATCTGATTTGTCCCATTAAATCTGGAACAAAGTGAGGTCTTGTCCCATGAAACGACGCCACTTCCTGAGTCTCGGAACCGCCGTCATGGCCGCCCCGGCACTACCCTCCGTCACCGCCTTCGCCGCCCCGCCCTCCGACGTTCTTCCGGCGAGAACACAGATCGTCGGCCTGGTACGCCGGGTCGCCGATCAGTGGATCGCCACCCACCCCGACTCCGGCGACAACGGCTGGGCCCGGGCGACCTTCTTCAGCGGTCTGATGGCCGCCTATCGGCTGACCAACGAGAAGCGCTATCTCGACTACACCCGCAGCTGGGCCGAGAAGCATTCGTACGGGATCATGGGCGGCGTCACCACCCGGCACGCCGACAACCACACGGCCATCCAGGCCTACCTGGATCTCTACGAAATAGAGCCTTCCGCCAACAAGTTGACTGCGGCAACGGACACGCTGAGCCGGATGGTTGCCAGTAGCAAGATCGACGACTGGTGGTGGGACGACGCGTTGCACATGGCGATGCCGCCGTTCGCCCGGATCGGCAAGCTGCGCGGCGATCCGGCGTACTGGACGAAGCTCTACCAGCTCTACAACGACACCAAGACCAGGCGCGGTCTGTACGTTCCGTCGCGCGGCCTCTGGTACCGCGACGACCGGTTCCTGCCCGGCAAGATCGTCTCACCGAACGGCAAGCCGGTGCTCTGGTCACGGGGCAACGGCTGGGTCGCAGCCGGGCACGTGAAGACGTTGAAGGCATTGCCCGCGACCCAGGCGAATGTGGCCGAGTACCGGAGCACGCTGACGCAACTGGTGGGTGCGTTGCGGCCGATCCAGCGGACCGACGGATTCTGGAACGTCAATCTCGCCGACCCGCAACATCTGCCCGGCCCGGAGACCAGTGGCACGGCATTCTTCACCTATGCCACGGCATACGCGATCAAAACCGGTTTGGTGACCGGCAGTGGCTATCTCTCGACGGCGGCGCGCGCCTGGAACGGAATGGCCGCGACAGCCGTCCATCCGGACGGTTTCCTCGGCTATGTCCAAAAGGTCGGCGACCGGCCGGAGTCTAGCCAGCCGATCACCTACGACTCGACCGCCGACTTCGGCGTCGGCGGCTTCCTGCTCGCCGGCTCCGAACTAGCGGGCCTGGCCGGCTAGCTCGGGAGCCTTCACTCCGGCGGCATCCAGGAGTGCCTCCGCCATCCTGATCCCGACGCCGTTGAGCGCCTGGGCCCGTACGACGGCCCGGGCGCTCGCGCCGTCGAAGGCCATCGTCAGCTGGATCGCCATCCCCTCGGGGTCGTCGACCCTGGCCGCCACCAGTTCGCCGAGGAAGAAGTCGGTCAGCCGCTGCTTGAAGTGCCGCGCGACCACGCTGCCCGGGTGCTCCGGGTTCTTGAGCTCGAACGCCGTACTGACGAACGGGCAACCGTAGAAGTCGCCCTTGCGGCTCTGCTGGTCGAGCTTCACGAACACCGCCAGGATCCGCTCGCGCGGCGTCAGCCCGTCGCCGGCGTCCGGCTCCAGCGCGTGCTGGTACCCCGGTCCGACGCTGGCCAGGCTCTCGGCGATCAACTCGTCCTTCGAGCGGAACAGCTGGTACATCGACTTCTTCGAGACGCCGGCCGCCTTGCAGAGCGCGTCCACGCCGATGTTGACGCCGTCTCGGTAGAAGAGTTCGCCCGCGGCGTCCAGCAGCCGCTCACGGGGTGTCGCCTGGGTGTTCATACCCCGAGCGTACCGGCTGGATTTGCGTTTGGAAACCGATCGGTTTAGAGTCTGGAAACAGATCGGTTTCCATCCTTCTCCCCCAGGAGCATCTGACATGACCACCCTCGAAGGCGCCGTCGTTCTCGTCACCGGCGGCCAGCGCGGTATCGGCAAGGCACTCGTCGACGACCTGCTGACCCGCGGCGTGAAGAAGATCTACGCGACCGCCCGCACCCCGAAGCCGAGCACCGACCCGCGCATCGTCGCGCTGCCACTGGAGGTCACCGACCAGGCCTCGGTCGACGCCTTGGTCAGCCAGGTGCAGGACGTGACCGTGCTGATCAACAACGCCGGGGGCAGCTCGCCGGACACCTACCTGGACGTGCCGTTCGAGGCGCTCCGGGACGTCTTCGAGATCAACTTCTTCGGCCCGCTGAACCTGACCCGCGCCCTCGTCCCGGTGATCGAGCGCAACGGTGGCGGCCACATCCTGAACGCCCACTCGGCCCTGTCCTGGGTCGCCCGGCACGGCGCGTACTCCGCGACGAAGGGCGCTCTCTGGCTGGCCAGCAACTCACTGCGACTCGAGGTCCTCGACCGCGGTATCAACGTCACCGGCCTGCACATGGGCTACGTCGACACCGAGATGGCCGCCAACGCTCCCGGGCCGAAGACCGCCCCGGCCGACGTCGCCAAGGCAGCCCTCGACGGCATCGAGTCCAACGCGTACGAAGTACTGGCCGACGACACCGCCCGCTGGGCCAAGACCGCGATCGCCGGCGACATCTCCGACGTCTACGCCGAACTCAAGCGCTGACCGTCACGCCGGGTCCTCGAGGCACCAGGCGACACGCACGGGGCGTCTTTTCGTAGCCTTCTTGCGTAAAATGGTTCCCGATGATTGATGTCGTTGCGGTGACGCGTCCCGAGGACGTCGTGGTGGACTTCCTCTCCGTTCTCGATCCAGGCTCCGGCCGCGAAGTGCATCTGGTCATCGCCGACCGCGGTGCCTATCTGAAGCTGCCGGCGGGAGTCCCGCTCGCCGGCCGCCTGGCGCCGCTGGCCGACCTGCTGCAGACGTCCGGCGAGGGCGCGAAACCGTTCTCGCCGGGCAGCGCGGCCGACGCGATCGCGCTCGAGACCGGCGATGTCAGGGCGACCGTCTGGACCCACTCCCCCGCCGACACCCGTTCGAGCCGTGGCCGGTGGGCGCTCGACCTCGCTTCCGCACTCGGGCGGGCGCCGGTGCGGCACGCGGTCGGCGACGGGCACTGGTTCCAGTGGAGGTCCGACCTCGACGTACGGCTCGAGCAGCCGGTCATCGACGCCAAGCTCGACTTCGTCAACACGCACTGCGCCGACCTGCTCTTGTTGGGCGAGGAGGACGAGAACGCCCTCCTGACGCGTCGGCTCCACGCGGTCGAGCGGTTCTTCGACGCGGACGGCGACGAGCGCGCCCGGCTGTTCGCGTTGATGGGCAGCATGAGTTCGGACGCGGCGATCGTGCCCGATCCGTGGGAGTTCGCGATTTCGGCGTACGAGATCGAGCGGCTGGACGCGACGGCGGCCTGGGTACGCGCGCATCTCGATCCGGCGGCCGGGCAGGTCATCGAGGTCGGTGCGTGCGAAGGCGCGCTGACTCGGCGACTGCTCGCCGACGGCTACTCGGTCGATGCCACCGAGCCGAATCCGGCCTTCCTTTCCCGGTTGGAGAGCCTGGCAAGGCTGCACGAGAACGTCGAGGGTGCCGTCCGGATCCACCCGCACAGCTTCGAGGAGCTGACGACGACGCGGCGACTGACGGGTTCGGCGTATCTGCTGATCGAGATGCTGTACTACGGCCAGGACCTCACTCTCCTCGACCGCTTCCCCACCGACCGGCTGTTCGTCTCGATGGACCCCGAGGTCCTGGCGCACCAGGCCTGGCCGCCTGCGTGGTCGGTCGAGCAACAACTCGACCTCGTCACCCCGCGAGTCGAAACGGTCGTCAACGGCCGCGCCTACCTCCGCAAACGCGGCAGCCGCGGAATCCTCTTACGCAGAAGGTGATTCAGCTCCGGTAGACGTCCCGGACCCGGGCGTACTCCATCGTCGCCGCGATGCCGTCCGCGACCTCGGCCGAGACCTCGCGCTCGACGATGTGCAGGGCGAGGTCGATGCCGGCCGTGATGCCGCCGGCCGTCACCAGGTCGCCGTCGTCGACGACACGGTTGTGCTTCACGTCGGCGCCGAAGGTCTCCAGCTCATGCCAGGCGCCGCGGTTCGTCGTGGCCGGGCGGCCCTTCACCAGGCCGGCCTCGGCCAGCAGTATCGAGCCGGTGCAGACCGAGCCGATCCATTGGGTGTGGGGCGCGACCTCGGCGATCCTCGGCGCCAACACCGCGCGTTGCGCCCAGGACCCGCGCTCGGCGCGGTTCATCCAGCCGCCACCGGGGACGAACAGCGCGTCCGGCGTACCGAGTCCTTCCGGCGCTTTGAACTCCAGGCCGTGCAACCCGGTCACCGACGCCGGGCCGTCGAGCCCGACCAGGGCCAGCTCGAACTCCGGCCGCCGGGACGCGTGGCTCCAGACCTCGAACGGGCCCATCACGTCCATCTCGTCCACACCGTCGAACACCAGGATCTCGATTCGCATGGCACCAGCTCATCGTGACCGCCGCCACAGCGAAAGTGGCGCGATAGACATCGTTCACTAGATTCCAGCCAACGCGCTCGAACACCAGCACACAGAAAGTGGTAGTCACAACCGCTCGGCGCAGGGATCGGACCGCTGAGCGCAGAAAGCTCGCACGAAGGGTGAGCGACCCGCTACCCATGGTGGAGACATCCCGCCCATGGAGGTCCGCCCATGCCTCGACGCGTCAACGCCGGCTCGATCGTCACCATCGCCACCACCCTGATCGCCACCACTGCCACCCTGCAGGCGGTGGTGGCACCGGCAGTCGCAACCTCCTCCGGACAGTCGGCCGCAACCAGCTGCGACACCGCCGCCGCGGGCTTCACCCCGGTCCTCCAGCTGGACATCCCGCAGCAGGCCGGCTGGCTCAACGAGACCCCGCCGTACAGCCTCGACCGGACCGCCGAGATCGGCGCCAACTTCGACCGGGTCGGCTACTGCGTGGAGCTCAACGGACCCGACGGACCACAGTGGGTCTGGACGGCGATGGAGCCGTTCTCCAGCGACGCAAGGCGGATCGGACTGCCGACGAGGCCTGGTGAACTCGTCCGGCAGCGCGTGAGCGATCTGGACGTCCAGTCGAACGTGCCCAGCGTGACGAGTGGCACCGGCCAGACCGGCTACCTGGAGATGTGGCCGAACCAGTACCAGGAGAGCGCCAGCACCCAGGTCTCGAACGCGTCGCCGATCACTTTCGATGTCGACGACAACCCGACCTCGCCACTCGGCTACGGCTCGTTCCAGGTCGCGCAGATCGGGCCCACCCGACCGTCGGACCTCGCGGCCAAGCAGGTCTTCGCGATCAACACGTTCACCGAGTCGGACAACAGCACGCTGTCCCTCGGCATCGGCACCAGCCTGACGGGCCAACCCGACTGGACCTTCGCCAACAACGCGAACCGCTACTCCCAGCGCCGATTCACCGCGTACGTCCGTACTGCGGTCGTCGCGCTCAGCGAGTCACCGCAGGACCGGCAGTTGATCCCCCGCGACGCCAAGGGCGGCTCGACGGTACCGGTGGCCGGGCGGGTCACCGATCCCCGAGTACGCCGGGTGCAGCTGCGGGTGACCAGCAACGGCCACACGGACACGTACAGCTCGACATCGAGCACCTTCCGGTTCACCCCGAGGATCAAGGCGGGCCTGCAGGAGTACAGCTTCGAGGTGCGGGCTACTGGTCCGGGCTTCGACCGGGTAGTGGCTCGGCGAGACAGTGTGGTGTCCGGTGACGTCTATGTGGTGCAGGGGCAGTCCAACTCGGAGGCGGCGAAGTACAACGGCGCTGCCAACGTGGAGGAGTCGGAGTACTTGCGCAGCTACGGCTCGCCGACCTCGGACCCCAGCCTCTCGGGCGCCGATCGGGTCTGGCACTACGCGACCGGTGACGTGACCAACCAGTCCGGCTCGATCGGGCAGTGGGCGATCCGGATGGGCCGGCGGATCGTCGACACCTACAAGGTGCCGGTGGCGCTCGTCAACGGAGCACACGGCGGGCAACCGATCAGCTTCTTCCAGCGCAACGACGCTAACCCCGATGACGTGACCACCAACTACGGCAGGCTTCGGCAGCGCCTGAGCGCCGCCGGAGTGATCGGCCAGGTCCGGGGCGTGCTCTGGTACCAGGGCGAGTCCGACAACGACAACGCTGCGGTGCACATCGCCGGATTCACTGCCCTGCTTCAGGATTGGCGATCCGACTTCGGGAGCAGTGCCCGGTACTACGTGTACCAGGTGCGCACGTCGCCCTGTGGCAATACGACCGCGATGAGCTTGCGGGAGGCGCAGCGGGAGCTTGGCGACACGGCAGGGGTCACGGTGCTCTCCACCAATGGGGTGTCGGGGCATGACGGGTGCCACTACGCGTACCTGGGTGGGTATCGCGACTTAGGCGACCACACGTTCGCAGTACTGGCTCGCGATCTCTACGGCGGGACGGCCGTTGGGGTGGCTCCGCCTAACCCTTCCCGCGTCAGCGCTAGCGGGTCGCAACTCGTAGTACAGCTGCGGTCGAGTGATGTGCTGACTGTCGACGCAGGGGTTGCTGCTGACTTCCGGGTGGACGGTGCGGCGGTTGCCGTGTCGTCCGTGGCCTACCAGGCCGGCGGGAAACTCGTACTGACTCTGTCTGGGCCTGCGACGGGTGTGACTGCTCTGACCTATCAGGGGCACAACGGCGCTGGGCCCTGGATCGCCAATGCCACTGGGACCGGGCTGCTCGCCTTCACGTTGCCAGTCACCTAAAAGCCGGGCGCGGCCGGTGCCCTCCGCCCCGAGGCATTGGCCGCGCCAGTACTACCGCTTCTTGTAGGCAGCCAGGAAAGCCTCGACGCCTGCCTCGGTGAAGCGCGCGAGGTCTTCGGGTGTGTTGGCGTCCATCCGGCCGAAGAACATCACCCGGTTGCTCGGGATCCACAGCAGCAGGCCGGCCAGGTGGTTGGCGGCGATCACCGGGTCCTTGAGGTCGAGCAGGCCGCGTTCGGCCAGCCTGGCCAGGCAGGTGGCGAGGGTCGGGAGGACCCGGCCGAAGCCGCGGTTCCAGTACTCCTGGCCGAGGTCGGGGAAGCGGGCCGCCTCGGCGATCACCAGCCGGCGCATCTGCTGCACGGACTCGGTCATGATCCCGCCGACGAAGGCGTCGGCGAGCCGGCGTACCGCGTCGTCGATGTCGTCGGCCTCGGCGACCTCGCGGCCGATCTCGGCGAACGGGTCCTCGACCCGGTCGCTGATCGCGACGATCAGGGCCCGGAACAGGTGCTCCTTGTCGGCGAACTGCTTGTAGACGGTCTGCTTCGACACCGACGCGGTGGCCGCGACCTGGTCCATGCTCGCGCCGACGTAGCCGTTCTCCAGGAACGCCTCCAGCGCGGCGTCCAGGATCTGCTCGCGCTTGAGCGCCGCGCGGGCGGTGAGTTCTGGCATCGATCGTCTCCTTTCGGCAGTACTAGACAGTACCGTACTCTTCTGGGTACGGTACGGTTCAGTACCCAAATCGTGAGGAGAATCCGATGTCCACAGTTCGTTCGTCCGATGGCACCGAGCTCGGCTACTCGCAGGTGGGGTCCGGCCCGGCCGTGATCCTGGTCGACGGGGCCACCGGGTTCCGCGCCTTCAACCAGACCTCGGCGCAGATCGCGGAGCTGTTGTCCGGCTCCTTCACCGTCTACACCTACGACCGCCGCGGCCGGGGCGAGAGCGGCTGGAACGACGCCTCGACCACGCCGTACGACGACGAACTGGCCGACCTTGCCGCGATCATCTCCGCAGCAGGCGGTTCGGCCGCGGTCTGGGGCATCTCTTCGGGCGGGATCCTCGGGCTCGAGGCTGCTCGGGCCGGACTGCCGATCACCAAGCTGGCGGTCTACGAGCCGCCGTTCATCGTCTCCGACATCCGCCCGCCGCTGCCGGCCGACTACGTCGAGCAGCTGCAGGCCGCAATCGCCGATGGACGCCGCGACGACGCCGCGAAGATCTTCCTGATCAAGGCGGTCGGGATGCCGGAGGAGTACCTCGGCGGCATCATCGAGAGCCCGTTCTGGCAGACCATGCTGGACGTCGCGCACACCATCGCCAACGACGGCGCCATCGTCGGCAAGACGATGTCAGGCGACCCCGCCACGCTCGACCGGTACGCCGGTGTCGCGGTTGAGACGCTCGTCGCCTATGGGGATGCGACCGACGCATCCATCATCGAGGGCGACCAGTTGCTCGCCAAGGTGCTGCCGTCGGCGACTCTCGAAGTACTGCCCGGCCAGACGCATGACGTAGCCGCGGACGCGATCGCGCCGGTCCTACTGCGCTTCTTCAGCTGAGCACGTCGGTGGCCAGGGTGGCGTCGATCGTCTGCAGGTACTCGACGATGCCGGCGCCCATCCGGACGTTGGTCAGGTTGGCGATCGCGTAGTGCGTCATGGGCCGGTCTCCCTGTCGTTCCTTCGGATGAGAACAGCTTGGGACGGAACGCGCTTTAGGACGATTACGTCCGAGGTCATAGCGAAAGGACTCCGTCGCGGGACAGCGGTTGGGCTGGTCTCGACGTACGGTGGATGCCATGTCAGGTACAGGGGGACAGCCTTCGACACCAACGGAGGTGCTGGAGGAACGGATCGGGCCGTACCGGTTGATCCGGCGGCTCGGGCAGGGCGGCATGGGTGTCGTTTACCTGGCGGAAGGACCTGAACACAAAGAGGTAGCGCTCAAGGTACTGCGGGCTCACGTTGCGCACGACCCGACCGCGCGGGCCCGGTTGCAGCGTGAGGCGACGACGCTGCAGAAGGTGAACCACCCTGGTGTCGCGGGGATCCTTGACCACGACCTGCACAGCGACCGGCCGTACCTGGTGACGCGGTTCGTCCCGGGCCGACCCATGGACGAGCAGGTGGACGAGCGCGGGCCGCTGACGCCACAGCGCTGGCTGCCGGTGGCCGGCTGTCTGGCGGAGTCGCTGCAGGCGATCCACCAGGTGGGGGTCGTGCACCGCGACCTCAAGCCGGGCAACGTGATGATGTTCAACGGCAAGCCGGTGATGATCGACTTCGGCATCGCCCAGGCAGCCGACGACCTCCGCCTCACCCAGACCGGCCTGGTGATCGGTACGCCGGGCTACCTCGCACCGGAACTCATCGAGGGCGAGATGGTCTCCGAGTCCGCCGACTGGTGGGGCTGGGCGGCCACCGTCGCCTACGCCGCGACCGGCCGACGTCCCTTCGGCAAAGGCCCCTTCGAGGTAGTCCTCCACCGAGTCCACTCCGGCCAGGCAGACCTCGAGGGCCTGGACCCCCGCCTGAAGCCCCTGCTCGCGGCAGCCCTCTCCCCTGACCGCCGAGACCGCCCCACCCAGACAGAGATCATGGCCGGCCTGAACCGCTACGCCGAAGGCCGCGACGCCCTGATCCCCAACCCTGCAACCACCGAAGCACCCCCCAAGACCGCCCTCATCACCCCACCAACCGCGGTGATGACCCGAGTAATGCCCGAAGACGAAGCAGCAGCCGCCGCTGCTGCCGGCTGGGGAGCCGCTGGCGCGGCGGCGGGCGCCGCGGACGGCGAGCACGATCCGGCCGAGGTGGCACAGCTGGTCCCACCGGTGATCCCGCCGCTCTCCGCCTTCACCCCGGCCCGTGACATGCTCCGCGACGTCGCCGCCAAGCAGAAGGCCAAGAAAGCCGCCGCTGCCGCAGCAGCAGGCGCCGCAGGCGCGGCAGTGGTCGGCGGCCCGGCCGCCGCGGCCGGACTAGCCGGTCCGGCGGGAACGCCCGTTCATCCGGCGACCTACAGTCCCGTGCCTACTGCGGCTCCGCCTGCGGGGATGCCGCTGAACTACCAGGGGTATCAGCCCGGGGGTTACCAACCGCAGTATCCGGCGCAGCCGCAGTACCCGGTGCAGCCGCAGCCGCAGTTCCAGCCTCAGCCTCGGGGTTATGAGCAGCGTGGGAGTGAGGTTGCCCGGCGGGATACTGCTGTGCCGGTGGCTCGGGCTGATGTGCCGGCGTCGGCTGATCAGCAGGTGGCTCGGTCGGTGCTGGTGGTTGGCTTCATGCTGGCGCTGGGTGGGTTGATTGCGTATACGCCGGGCTTCGGGGTGCTGGTGGCCGCGTTGCTGATTGCGCTGGCACGGACGGTCGACCGCGGTAGTACGGCGATCATGCGCCGCCGTCAGGTCCGCGGCGGTCGCGGCAAGTCGGACGGACTAGTGGCAGTCGCCGCTAGCCCGATGCACCTACTGGCGGCCGCGCTCATCACCGTGTTTTGCCTGATCCTGCCGGTCATCATGGGCTTCATCGTCGGCGGCATCGTCACCGCCGGCGCCGCCAACACCTACGGCCTCGAGTGGGTCCCGCTGTCCGCGGTCGGCTTCGGCGCCGGTGGCATCGCCGGGCTGTTCACCGCGTGGTGGGGACCAGGCGGTACGTCGCTGCGCCGCGGCGCCAAGATCACTCTCCGCAAAGCCGTCCGCCCCGCCTGGCTGAGCCTGCTCATCGCCGCCATCCTGATCGGCGCGGGCGCGCTCATCTTCAAGGACGCGACGGCGGGCAACGGCGCCGCCTGGGCCCGCCAGCCGATCACAGCGCCGGAGCTCCCCAACCGCCCCGGCCTCGGCGACATCGGCGACTGGCCGATCATCCGAGACCTGCCCATCATCGGCAACGGCTGACCCGGCTCGCCTGACGCTGCGCGAGGCAGTACGGCGTACAGGACGAACCCCAGCCGATCGGCGGCAAGCCGACCAGCTGGGGTCCTGGGATCAGAAGCGGTTGTCCAGGATGACCATCTGGGAGCGCTCCGGGCCGACGCCGACCGCGGAGATCGGGGCGCCGCTGAGCGCCTCGACCGCCTTCACGTAGGTCTGCGCGTTCTTCGGCAGGTCCTCGAAGGTCCGGCAGCCGGTAATGTCCTCGCTCCAGCCGTCGTACTGCTCGTAGACCGGCTTCGCGTGGTGGAAGTCGGTCTGCGTCATCGGCATCTCGTCGTACCGGACGCCGTTCACCTCGTACGCGACGCAGACCGGGATCTTCTCCCGCCCGGTCAACGTGTCCAGCTTGGTGAGCACGAAATCGGTGACCCCGTTGATGCGCGCCGCGTACCGGGCGATCACCGCGTCGTACCAGCCACAGCGCCGCGGCCGCCCGGTCGTCGTACCGAACTCGAACCCCTGCTGCCGCAACCACTCGCCATCGGCATCCAGCAGCTCCGTCGGGAACGGCCCCTCGCCGACACGCGTCGTGTACGCCTTCACGACCGCCATCACGCGATCGATCCGGGTCGGCGGGATGCCCGAGCCCGTGCAGGCGCCCGCCGAGATCGCGTTGGAGGACGTGACGAAGGGGTAAGTGCCGTGGTCGACGTCCAGCAGCGTCGCCTGGCCGGCCTCCATCAGGACCGTCTTGCCCTCGTCGAGGGCGCGGCCGAGCAGCAGCGGGGTGTCCGCGACCATCGGGCGCAGTCGGTCGGCGTACCCGAGCAGTTCGTCCATCACCTCGGCGATCTCGACCGCTCGCCGGTTGTAGACCTTCACCAGCAACTGGTTCTTCTGCTCCAGCGCGCCGGTGACCTTCTGCTCGAGGATCTTCTCGTCGTACAGGTCCTGGACCCGGATCCCGATCCGGTTCATCTTGTCGGCGTACGTCGGGCCGATGCCGCGCCCGGTGGTGCCGATCTTCCGGCTGCCGAGGAACCGCTCGGCGACCTTGTCCAGGGTCCGGTTGTACGGCGGGATCAGGTGCGCGTTCGCGCTGATCAGCAGCCGGGACGTGTCCACCCCGCGGACCTGCAGCGCGTCGAGCTCCTCGAACAGCACGCTGAGGTCGACCACCACCCCGTTGCCGATCACCGGGGTCACGCCCGGGGTCAGGATTCCGCTCGGGAGCAGGTGCAGGGCGTACTTCTCGTCCCCGATCACGACCGTGTGGCCGGCGTTGTTGCCGCCGTTGAACTTGACCACGTAGTCGATCGTCGCTCCGGTGTTGCCGAGCAGATCGGTCGCCTTGCCTTTGCCCTCATCGCCCCACTGGGCGCCGACGAGCACGATTGCGGGCATCTCAGCCCTCCTCTTCACGCGTCGGCCCGGACGGCATCGTCGCCGTTCGGTGGCCGGCCGCTAGAAACGGTGAAGCCCGGGCATCGTTCACCAAAGCTTCGCTTCGGTGACGCGTCCAGGCTCTTGCGACCCAACCCTACCGGAACTGCGCATTACCACGTAGTTGCTCGTCGGCGTGGGCAACACGTGACACCGAGCGCGCAATTCACCACGACGGGTTGCCATTTTCCGTGATCACGTGCACACTCTTAGTCAGCGGCCCGCCGAAACTGCCGCAGGGGACGGTTCCGGCGGGCCGCTTTCTTCATGCCTGCAAGGGATTCCGGGCGATTCACAAACTCTCAAGCTCGTTGCCGCGGGCGTCGATCATGTTGCATCGAGCCCCTCCGGGTTGGACGCCAGCCACTCCTTGATCCGGCGGTCGGCTTCCTCCGGGGAGACGTCCTCGACCTTGGTCATGATCGCCCAGCGGTGGCCGAACGGATCGATGATCGTGCCGAAGCGGTCGCCGGTCATGAACGTCTGGACCGCCTCGACCTGCCGGGCGCCGGCCTCGATCGCCTTCGCGAAGGTCGCGTCCACGTCCGGTACGTAGTGCACCAGCGACGAGTGCACCCACTCGCCGGTGGGAGCCTGCAGCCCGATCTGCGGCATCTCGTTGCTCAGCTGCAGCATCGAGTCGCCGAACCGCAGCTCCGCCTGGCCGAGCCGCCCGTCGGGCAGGTCCTGCCGGCTGACCACCTCTGCCCCGAACACGCCGGTGTAGAACTCGATCGCCTTCGGGCCGTCGGAAACGGCCAGGTAGGGGGTGAGCGAGTGGTAGCCGGCCGGGATCGGGTTCACCTTGTTCGTCGTCATGCCGTCAGTCTTCGCGAGCGAGGTGTGGCCGGTCTTGTAAGAACGCGACAGCCCGGTTTCTGTCGGTGGGTTGTCGTAGGTTCGGGGAGTGCCCAGGCAGCCGTACGACAGCGAGCGCGGCATCCTGCATCCCCGCGAGCAGGCCCGGCACCGGAGCCTGAGCCGGCTCCTCCCGAGCCCCGGCATCGACCGGTTCGTGGAGTGGTACTGGATCGTCGAGTGGGACCTCCAGGAGCCGTATGTGGCCGAGGTGCTGCCGTATCCGTGCGTCAACGTGACGTTCGAGGAGCCGGGCGGCGCGTTCGTGAACGGGGTCTGCACCCGCAAGTTCGAGCGGGAGCTGGTCGGCCGGGGCCGGGTCTTCGGGGTGAAGTTCTGGGCCGGCGGGTTCGGCGCGATGACCGGGCTCGACGTCGGCTCGTTCCGCGACCAGGTGCTGCCCTTGCGCGACGTGTTCGACGACGCCGACCGGTTGGCCGACCTGGTCTTCGCCGAGTCCGACGACGTCCGCCGCCGAGCCGTCTTCGAGGCGTACCTGTCCGATCACCTGGTGGCGGCGGACGCGCAGTACGAGCTGGTCCGGGCGGTGATCGCGGCGATGAGCGAGGATCGCGAGCTGACCCGCGTCGACCAGGTCACCGAGCGCTTCGACCTCCCCATCCGCAAACTCCAACGCCTCTTCCGCCGGTACGTCGGCGTAGGACCCAAGTGGGTCCTCCGCCGCTACCGCCTCCACGACGGCGCCGACCTGCTGGCCCGCGGCGAACTCACCGACCTGGCCACCCTCTCCACCGCCCTCGGCTACTTCGACCAGGCCCACTTCTCCCACGAATTCAAAGAACAAATAGGCCTGACCCCAGCCGAGTACGCCACCCGAGCCGCCGCCGAATCCCAAATCACCTACCGCTGACGCACCACGACAGCCATGCCGGTGGCGACCAGCGTCGCGGCGATGGCCAGGGCGAACCCCAGCTGCGATCCATGCGTGTCCACTGCCCGACCGGCGACCGCAGCACCCATCGCAATGCCGGCTGCACTGCCAGAGTTCAACCAGGTAAAGGCTTGGGTCAGTACTGCGGGTTCAACCTCGGACTCGACCAGTACTGACGCCAGCACCTGGATCGGCGCCAACGCCAAGCCAGGCAGCGCCAGTGCGAGGCCGAGAGCCAGCGGGCTGTCCACCAAGACCAAGGGCAGGCTGGTGACGAAGAGGATGGCAAAGGCAACGACGTACTGTCTGTGGGCCGGAGTGCGCCAACGCCTTGCTCCGTAGGCAACTCCTGCGACCAGACTGATCAGGCTGGTAATGCTGTACAGCGGCCCGGCCAGCTCAGCTGAGTCACGGTTCACTGCGAACGCTGTGACTGAGACCTGCATGCTGCCGAAGAACAGGCCGATGCCGATCGTGGCGCCGACCAGGGCGAGGAATCGCTTGTGCAGCAGGCGATCTGAGCCCTGTTGGCGTACCCGTGCGGCTGGCGGAGGCGCAGTACCGCGTTGTGCCGCCAGTGAGAAGCCGCCTGCGAGCAACAGACTTGTCGCCAGCACGGAGCCGACTACCGGGGAGACCAGAGCGCTAATGGTTCCGATGAGGGCTGGCCCGATCAGGAACGCGAGGCTAGTGCCGAGGGACTCCAGCGCGAAGGCGGACGAGAGTACTGGGGTTCCCCGCAGGACGTGCGACCAGCGGGCTGCTGTTTGTGCGCCTATCTGTGGCAGCGAGCCGCCTGCCAGCACGCCCGCCAGCACCAGCATCCACAGGGGTGCCGCCGCGAGCGTCAGGGTGATCAGCAGGGCGATGGCGGTCGCATGGAGTAGCAGGGTGATGGGGAGCATGCGGGGTTGGCCGTGGCGGTCGATTAGGCGGGCTACTTGTGGGCCGCCTACTGCTTCGGCGACTGCGAAGCCGCCGGTTACAGCGCCTGCTAGGGCGTACGAGCCAGTGGAGCCGTGGACCAGCCAGACGATGCCCAGGCCGGTCATGGCGATGCCGATCCGGGCTGGTGCGGCGGCCAGGTAGAACTTCAACGCTCCCGGGGTGCGCAGGGCGACTCGGTAGCCGCTCTCAGTCTGCTGCACGTGCTGGGGCGTGCGGATCCGTCCGGTGAGTGCCGGCACGGTAGTACCTTCCGCTGCCCGGCGGGGCGGTGACCTGACCGTGGGCGTCCTACTACGCCGGTCCGTCGTTGCCGCCTACAACCGTCCAAGTTCGGCAGGAAGCGGGGACGCACGCCGCCTGCCGGCTATGTCACCGGGCAGAACCTCGGGTGTTTTGATGACTCGCTGAGTCTACTACCTTGCAACACCGGCACGAGCCCGCTTATGTCCACCTCTGCCGCAACCACCACGTCCCCAGCGAAGCCGTACGCCGCAAGCTCCCGCCCGCCAGCACACTCATGCAGTACTTCGGGGAGCTCCCCCGCCACCTCCCGGTACGCCGCTGCGGCCGCCCGAGCCTCCGGCGACAGCGGGCCGACTCCACGGTCAGCCAGGCCGGCCACGAACGCGCCGGCACCCCAGAGGTCCTCCACTGCCGGGCGCAGCGAGCCGTCGGTCCACCTCTCACCCGCTGCGATCGCGACCACGGTCAGCGACGGGTCAGCGGTCAACTGGGCAGCAACCCAGTCCGCGGCGGCGGAGGTGTTGCGCAGAGATACGGCCACGACGGTCGAGCCACTGTCGCTGAGTTGCTGGGAGATGGTGGAGCCGTTGGGCGATGGGAGCACCAGTCTTCGCACACCCTGGGCCTGCCGGATGGAGGCCGGGGAGAGGGTGATGCCCTCTTGCGACCGGCCTACGGCCAGTACGGCGTCGAGCTGTTCGGCGTACGCGACTGCTGTCTCGTCGCGCCAGCGGTACGGGTACACGTCGATTCCGAGGTCGACAGCCACCGTGACGGCAGTGGTGAAGGACAAGACATCCACCACCGCCACAATGCTGCCGGGAACAGCGGCCGCGCCGGCCGGTCCCCAGTCGAAGCCGACGCGGAATCCCTGCTGTGCGTAGGGGCTGGTCACCCCCACAACCTACTTAAGCAAGTACGTCGGCAGCGGTCGGCGACGAGTCGCGGAGGAAGGTCGTGCAGCGCTCGGCCTCGTCCTTCTCGTCGATGATCGCCGCTGCCTTGCCGAGGACGGCCAGGCAACGCAGGAAGCCCCGGTTCGGCTCGTGCTCCCACGGGACCGGCCCGTGCCCCTTCCAGCCGTTGCGGCGGAGCGAGTCCAGACCACGGTGGTAACCGGTCCGGGCATAGGCGTACGCCTCGATCGTGCGCCCTGCCTCCAGGGCCTCCTCGGCGAGCACCGACCAGGCCAGCGAAGAGGTCGGGTACTTGGCAGCGAGGTCGACTGCGGGGGTCCCGGCGGCGAGTTCCGCAGCGGCGGGGTCGACGGGGAGTAATGTCTCGGGTGGGCCTGACAGCAGATTGTTCAATTCCATAAAGCACATCTTCGCCGATCACGCCGCCATCCCGGCACGTGACCGTCTGTCGAAATCCGTTGACCGTTCACCTGATGGCCACGGATGCTTGAGACCTTGCGTCGAGACCGCCGTGGTTCCCAGCTACGGCCGGAAGGAGGCACCGGATGAGCGTGATCGTCCTGAACGCGTCATACGAGCCGCTGCACACCGTGTCGATCCAGCACGCCATCCGGATGCTGGTCCGCGAGGTCGCAGTGGTCGAAGAGGCGCATGGTGAACGGACCATCGGTCCCTTCCCGGTGCCCAGAGTGCTCCGCTTGGTCCGTTATGTGGTGACGCACTGGCGGTACGCCGCCGGCCGGATGAAGTACAGCAAGCACGGCGTACTGCGCCGGGACAAGTTCCATTGCGCGTACTGCGGGCTGGCCAACGCCGACACGATGGATCACGTCCAACCGAGATCCAGAGGCGGCCGGACGGAGTGGCTGAACGCGGTCGCCGCCCATGCCTCGTGCAACGAGCGCAAAGGCAACCGGACGCCGTCCGAGGCCAACATGCCGCTCCTTTGGCAACCCTGGGTACCAACCCGCGCCGAGCTCGTCATACAGACATGACGGGCTATTTTTATGCCCTCTTCGCGGTCGGCTGTCCACAGCTTTGAACTGAGCGCCGATCCGGGGCGGTGTCCGGTGCACCTTCTTAGGTGTGAACCCACAACTCAGCGTGATGACGCACATCCGCGGCGGGGTCTTCACGCGAGCCGATGCGCGCGCGTGCGGCTACCCCGACCCTGACATCGACTCCCTGCTGGACACCGGCGGCTGGCGCCGGATCAGGCCGGGCACCTATGCCCCGCACCAAACCCTCACCCTGGTCGACGACGCCATGCTCCACGTCCGCCGCCTCTTCCAGGTACTACGTCGCGGCGACCCCGGCCTGATCGCCAGCCACCAGTCAGCCGCAGCCCTCCACGCCCTCCCCCTCTGGGGCCTGGACCTCACCCACCTCCACCTCACCACCCGCACCGCCCACCCCAGCCCCGATGGCACCCACCTCCACGTCCGGGACCCCATCGGCCCCGGCATCACCACCTGGAACAAACTCCGTCTGACCACCCCAGCCCGCTGCGTGGCCGAAGTGGCCGCAACCGCCCCGCTAGCCCCTTCAGTAGCCCTAACCGAAGCCACCCTCTACGCCGGCCTAGCCACCCACCCCACCCTCAAACGAGCCGCCACCCAGCTCGCCGGCCCAGAAGAACTTGCTCGCGTGCAACGAGTACTCGAGTTGGCCAGTACCGAGTCGGCTTCGGTGGCGGAGTCTCGGCTTCGACTGATCCTGAACGAGGCAGGGCTGCCTTCGCCGTCCTCATCGCCGCCGCCGATGCCTGACGACCAACTGGTCGATCTCGCCTGCGCGCTCTGGTTCCCGGACCAACGGACCGTCGTCGAGTTCGAGCCCCGTTTCCCCTTCTGGAGTGAGGAATTCGACGACTACGCGACGGACGCCGCCGATCGCGCCTTCGGCGCCACCCCGTCAGCGGACCCCCACCCACCCGACCCGCTCGAGTACTGCTTCATCTCCTGGCACGACCTCGACACCCCGACCACAGTCGTCGACCAACTCCGATCGACTTTCGCCCGAGCCGCCCGCCAGACCGGCGTCCACCTCTTCGACCCCACCCGGCAACGCCACCCCCGCTCAGCCTTCCGCCGCTCCCGCCTCTACCTCTCCACCGCCACCCCAGACCAACCCAGCTGACAGCCTCCCGCTATCTGAAGGGGCCGTCGGCAATCACTGCCTTGACTTCTGCCTGCGTGACGGAGTGTGGGTCGAACTCGGTGAGGGACCAGGTCGCGCCGGCGGCTACGTAGGGGGCGGGGTCGACATCGGGCTCCAGCGCAACCGCCACGTCGTACGGCGCAACCGAACCGGCCGTAGTCGAGTCGGATGGTGGCGCGGGCGGGTCGGATTGGAGTGCTTCGGTGCGGAAGGTTTGTACTGCGGCTACTGCTTCGGCTAGTTCGTCGGGGGAGGTGAGGTTCACCGGGAAGAAGCCGTTGTAGCGGGCGGCTCGGCGGCGGGGGCGGGTGTTGCCGGGGAAGCCTGCGATCCAGATGGGGATGCCGTCGGGCTGGGCCGGCTTGGGCAGGAACTCAACGTCGTTGACGGTGTAGTGGGTGCCTTGGTGATGGACCGGTTCGCCCGTCCAGGCGCCGCGGAGGATGTCCAGTGACTCGTCTGTCATGGCGGCCCGGGTCCGGTCGTCGGGCTCGTCGCCGAAGCGGCTGAACTCCTCACCGAAGCGGTCGGCGCCGATGCCGACGCCGAGGGTCAGGCGCCCGTTGCTCAGTACGTCGAGGGACGCGGTCTGGCGGGCGAGGACCGCCGGGCGACGGCGGGCCAGCGGTGTGACCATCGGGCCCAGCCGGAGTCGCTCGGTGACCATCGCTGCGGCGGTGAGAGCGACCCAGGGGTCGGCGACCGCGCGTACCGGGGAGCGCCAGCGCACGTGGTCCCAGACGAACAACGCGTCCCACCCCGCCTCCTCAGCGGCCGCGGCCAGCGACGCGACCACCCGCGGATCGGCCAGCTCGTCGAACAACGGGATCCAGACGGCAGATTTGAGCGAAGTCATGTCCCCCACCGTAGAAAGCGCAGGGGTCCATGAATAGCGATCTTTTCTGATGGAGGTGATCAGAGTTCCCGATGTTCAGACGGCTGTCCGCTAGCGGGACGAGGGTTTGGCCGGGTGCGGTTTGTCGGTGGGTGGGTTGCGGAGGACCCGGTACGCCCCGGCCGTGCGGCTGCCGCCGGAGCGGTTCGGCGACGGCCGGGTCGAGAAGGTCACCCGATAAGAACTCATCAGACCCCGGCCCCGGCGGCGGAGCCGGAGACGTCGGCACCGGCGGAGTCGGCGGCGGCTTGGGCTGCGGTGAGTTGGGCGATGATGGCGCCGGTGTCCATCCAGACGTTCTCGCGGCTGATCAGGCCGTCGCGGAACTCGAGGACGTGCAGCAGCCGGGCGGTGACCACGGTCCCGTTGCCCGGTACGCCGTACAGGTCGCCGACGACGGTCTGCGTCATCATCACCTCGTCGACCATGAAGTCGTCGCCGTACATCCGCCGGATCGGTTCGTAGATCTCGTCCGTCGCGCCGTCGAACAGCGCCTGGTAGACCGGCGCCACCTCGGCATGCCCCTTGCGCACGCCGAGCCCGACGACGTCGTGCTCGACATCCTCGGCCAGAGTGGCGAGTGTGGCCGCCAGATCGTGGGCAGCCTCCCCGGCGAAGTGCCGGTCGAGAACAGCGTCCATCTCAGCTGGTGTCATTGCGATCCCCCAGGGTTCGTCGTTATGCGATAGATTTATCATCATGAGAAACCATTCTCACGTCAAGGGGGTTCGATGACGGCCCGTGAGCAGCAGAAGCAGCGCACCCGGCAGGCGCTCATCGACGCGTACCTGACGATGGTTCGCGACGGCGGCGAGTCGCCGACCGTTCAGCAGGTGGCCGAGAAGGCGGGGATCTCGGTCGCCACGGCGTACCGGTACTTCCCGAATCCGAAGTCGTTGCGCGACGACGGCTCGACCTTCGCGACGCGCGACTTCCCGACCTTCGAGGAGGTACTGGCCGACGCCGGCGACGATCCGCTGGTCCGGGTCGAGTTGCTGATCCGGACGATCACGGGACTCCAGTTCGCGGACGAGCCGGTCTGGCGGAGCGTGTTCCAGATGACCCAGGAGCGGTGGTTCGCCCAGTGGGAGGCCGGCGGCGAGATGGTGCCGGTACGGTCCACCGCCCGCCGCGACGGCGTCGAACTGGCGCTGCGCCCACTGGCCGGCGAGCTACCGAAGAAAGACTTCGCCCGCCTGGTCAACGCGGTGATGCTGGTCTGGGGCGTAGAAGCCGTCATCGCCACCCGAGACGCCGTCGGCCTGGAACCCGGCGAAGCTCTAGACACCATGGTCTGGGCCGCCCAAGCCCTAATCCAGGCAGCCCGCAAACAGCAGGAAGGGCCCGCCTGACGGCGAGCCCTTCCAGTAAAAGCAGGTACTACGCGAGCAGCGAGGTGCCCGTCGAGCGGAGGTTCTCGCAGGCCTCGACGACTCGGGCGGCCATGCCGGCTTCGGCTGCCTTGCCCCAGGCGCGGGGGTCGTAGGCCTTCTTGTTGCCGACCTCGCCGTCGATCTTCAGCACGCCGTCGTAGTTGGCGAACATGTGACCGGCGACCGGGCGGGTGAACGCGTACTGCGTGTCGGTGTCGACGTTCATCTTGATGACGCCGTGGTCGACCGCCGCGCGGATCTCCTCGAGCGTCGAGCCCGAGCCGCCGTGGAAGACCAGGTCGAACGGGCGGTCCTTGCCGACCTTGGCGCCGACCGCGTCCTGGATGTCCTTCAGGATCTCCGGGCGCAGCTTGACCGAGCCGGGCTTGTAGACGCCGTGCACGTTGCCGAAGGTCAGCGCGGTCAGGTAGCGACCGTGCTCGCCGGTGCCGAGCGCCTCGACCGTGGCCAGGCCGTCCTCGACCGTGGTGTACAGCTTGTCGTTGATCTCGTTGGCGACGCCGTCCTCCTCACCGCCGACGACCCCCACCTCGATCTCCAGCACGATCTTCGCCGCCGCGGCCTTGGCCAGCAGCTCCTTGGCGATCTCCAGGTTCTCGTCCAGCGGCACGGCCGAGCCGTCCCACATGTGCGACTGGAACAGCGGGTTCTCGCCGCGGGCGACCCGCTCGGCGGAGATCTCCAGCAGCGGCCGGACGAAGCCGTCCAGCTTGTCCTTGGGGCAGTGGTCGGTGTGCAGCGCGATGTTCACGTTGTAGTTCTTCGCGACCTCGTGCGCGTACGCCGCCAGCGCGACCGACCCGGTGACCATGTTCTTGATGGTCGAGCCGGACAGGTACTCGGCGCCGCCGGTGGAGACCTGGACGATGCCGTCCGAGCCCGCCTCGGCGAAACCACGGATCGCGGCGGTCAGCGTCTGCGAGGAGCTGACGTTGATGGCCGGGTAGGCGAAGGCGTTCTGCTTGGCCTTGTCCAGCATCTCGGCGTAGACCTCAGGGGTGGCAATAGGCATGTCTCGCGGTACTCCTCACAGCAAAGTTCCATGTGGGTTGAGCTCCAGTATCGCCGCAGCACACTTCGTCGGACGAGGCGGCCCGCCTGCTGAGCCGGCCAGGTGACCGGGGAGCGAACAGCAGGGGAACAGACCAGTTGATGAACAGGACCGATCCAGTTTGTTACGCGGACCCCGACCGCGGACCGCGCGGTGTGAGGGCCATGTGCAGCCGGTAACGATCGGCCCGGTACGCCGACCAGGACAGCTCGACCACCTTGCGGCCGGCGAAGGTCGTGCGCTCGAGGACCAGCAGGGGTGCCCGCCTGGCCACACCGAGCACCCGGGCGACATGGCCGTCGGCGTTGTCCGCCCGGACGGTCTGCTCACCCGAGGTGACGACGACGTCGTACTCGCTCGCGAAGACGTCGTACAGGGTGCCGAGCTCGCGGCCGAGCAGGCCGGGGAAGAGCGCGGACGGGTAGTAGCCGACCTCGTAGGCCATCGGCGACGCGTCGGCCGTGCGCAGCCGCTCGACCCGGATCACCTTGGTGCCCTTGGCGACCCGCAGCCCCTTCGCGGTCTCGTCGGAGGCCTCGATCTCGGTCGCCGACAAGACGACCGTGCCGGGCTCCAGACCACGGGCGCGCATCTCCCGGGAGAACGAGGTCAGGTGCAACTGGGAGTCGACCTGCGGGCCGGTGACGAAGGTCCCTTTGCCGTGCACGCGCTCCAGCGCGCCCGACTCGACCAGGTCGCTGATCGCCTGCCGGACGGTCACCCGGGAGACGTTCAGCTTGTCCACCAGCGCCCGCTCGGAAGGGATCGGGTCGCCCGGGTGCAGCTCGACGTCGATCAGCCGTTCCAGTACCGATCGGACCTGGGCCCGTTTGGTCGCCACCATCGAAACTCGATCCTCCAGACCTCGGCGGAACTCGGGGGGTGCCCCGATTCACCGCTCACTGCTATCGTGCGCAGCATACCTGTTAAGACCAGATAGGACCAGTGATCGTCGTGGTGTCAACGCCCGTCCCCGTCCCTGCCACCCAGATGGCACGCGAGATCGCCGAGCAGCCAGCGGCGCTGGCCGCGACGTTCGAGCACGTGCTGCCGCTGCGGCACGAGATCACCCGGCTGGCCGCGGGCCGCCGGCACGTGATCTTCGTGGCCCGGGGCTCGTCGGACAACGCCGGCGTGTACGGCCGCTACCTGACCGAGATCCACGCCGGCCGGCAGGCATCGCTGGCCGCGCCGTCGGTGGCCACCCTGTACGGCGCCAACCTCGATCTGTCGAACTCGCTCGTCGTCGCGGTCAGCCAGTCCGGCGCGACCCAGGAGATCGTCGACACGGCCGAGTGGGCCAAGCGCAACGGCGCCGCCATCGTCGGCATCACCAACGACGGCGACAGCCCGCTGGTCTCGGTGGCCGACGTCGCCCTCATCACCCAGGCCGGCAAGGAGCTGGCCGTCCCGGCGACCAAGACCTACACGACCCAGCTGGCCGCGATCACCGTCGCGGTCGACGCGCTCGCGCAGAAGCCGGGCACCCTGGACGCCGACATCGCCCGCGTCCCCGACGCGGCCGCCAAGATGCTCGAAGGCTCGGTCGACGCCGCCGCCGACCTGCTCGCCGGCGCCCACGACGTACTGTCCAGCGGCCGCGGCCTGACCTTCGGTACGACGCTCGAGGTCGCCCTCAAACTCGAGGAGACCTGCCTGCAGCCGGTCCGCGGCCTCTCGTACGCCGACCTGAAGCACGGCCCGATCGCCGTCGTCGACTCCGACCTGGTCACCATCCTGGTGGCGGCCGGCGAAGGCCCCGCCCTGCCGGGCATGACCGAGCTGGCCGCGATCGTCCGCGAGAAGGGCAGCAAGATCCTCGGCATCGGCGGCGACGCCCGCTTCGCCTCCCTCTGCGACGTCAACCTGGCCGGCCCGGACCTGCCCGAGACGCTCGCCCCGCTGGCCCTCATCATCCCGGCCCAGCGCGCGATCGAGGCCCTGGCCCGCAAGCTCGGCCTCGACCCCGACGCCCCCCGCGGCCTCCGCAAGGTCACCCAAACCGACTGACACCACCCCACCGACAGGTGGCGAGCCCACATCTGGTGGGCTTGAACAACAAACGGTGGCCGTGAACAAGTCCTGACTTGTTCACGGCCACCGTTTGTTGTTCACGGCCACCGGAAACTGTTCGAGCCCATCAGATGTGGGCTCGGACGAGTTCAGGCCTCGGCGCGGGACTGGTCGTAGTGGTGCTGGGCGTCGAGGATGCCGGGCATGCTGCTGGTCAGGTAGCCGATCAGGTCGAGGAGTTTGGCGGCCAGTACTTCGCCGGTCGGCGTGAGGCTGTACTCGACCTTCAGCGGGAAGGTCGACTGGACCTCCCGGATCACCAGGCCGTCGCGTTCGAGCGCTTGCAGGGACTGGGCCAGCATCTTCTGGCTGACTCCCTCGACCCGGCGGCGCAGCTCGTTGAAGCGCATCGGGCCGTCGGCCAGCGCGCCGAGCGCGAGCGATCCCCAGCGGCCGGTCACGTCCTCGAGCACCGGCCGGGACGGGCAGGCGGCGCCGAAGACGTCGTACTCCACCTCGTCAGCCATGTCACCAGCGTACCTCCGCGGGGTACCAGTTACTTGAAGGTTGTAGTACCTTCTGGAGAGCGGTATCTAGAAGTGACTACAGACCTCCACCGAAGGATGCGACCCAGATGATCGACCGACGTTCTCTGATCCGGAACAGCAGCGCGGCAGGATTCGGCGCGCTGGCGCTGGCCGCGGTGAGCAGTGGCAGCGAGCTGGCCTACGGCGCCACCGAGGGCCAGACCGGCCACAGCGACGGCTTCCCGGCCCACCTCACGGCCGCCGAGCGCAAGCACCTGAAGATCTTCGACGAGCTGGACTTCGAGATCTTCACCGGCCAGAAGTGGGACCGGCTGCACGAGAGCCACGCCCGCAACATCCGCGTGCACTGGCCCGACGGGCACTTCACCGACGGCATCGACAAGCACATCGCCGACCTGGCCGCGCTGTTCGTCTGGGCCCCGGACACCCGGATCCAGGAGCACCCGTTCCGGCTCGCCAACGGCCAGCTCACCGCGGTCACCGGTTACATGAAGGGCACCTTCACCAAGCCGATGCCGGACGGCAAGGGCGGCTTCATCCAGCCCACCGGCAAGAGCTACAACCTCCCGATGGCCACCGTCGGCATCTGGAACAAGCGCAACACCATGGACGAGGAGTACCTGTTCTGGGACAACCAGACCTTCTTCGCCCAGATCGGCCTCGGCTAGCAGCTAGAGAGTTCTAGATCCGTCCGCGCCGGCGCAGTGCGGTGCCGATCTGGTCGGCGCACTCCAGTAGCGGCTCCAGTACTTCGCATTGCAACGACGCACGGGTAGAGCGGGATGCGTGCGCCGAGACGTTGAGGGCGGCAACGGCTCGGCCACGCGAATCCCTGATCGGTACTGCGATCGACCGCAGCCCCAGCTCCAACTCCTGGTCGACCAGCGCATAGCCATCGACCCCCGCCTGCTTGATCAGCTCCCCCAGCTCCTCCACCGACGTCACGGTGTGCTCCGTCATCGCCTCCGGCTCCAGAGCCGCCAGGTACGCCGACACCTCGCCAGCGGACGCATCAGCCAGCAGCACCCGACCCATAGAGGTCACGTACGCCGGTAAGCGCGCACCCACGCCCAGCGCGACGGTCATGATCCGCCTGGTGGGCACCCGGGCGACGTACACGATGTCTGGCAGGTCAAGCGTCGCTATCGAGCAGGACTCGCGGGTCTTGAGGCTCAGCTCCTCCATGTACGGCCCGGCGATGTCGCCGAGGTCCAGCGAGGACAGGTAGGCCCAGCCGAGAGCCAGCACGCGCGGCGTGAGCGAGAACCGCCGCCCGTCGCTTCGGACATACCCGAGCTCTTCGAGCGTCAGCAAGATCCGTCGCGCGGTCGCCGGCGTGATGCCGACCTCGCGGGCCACCTCGCTCAGCGTCAGCGACGGCTGCTCGGCGTCGAACGCACGGATCACGGCCAGCCCACGCTCCAGCCCTTGGAGGAACGTGCCGCCCGAGCTTGTAGACGCATCACCAACCATGAGCTAGCCTTTTCGTTGAAAGAAGAATCTTTCGCTGAGCGAAATCTTAGCACTAAATATCTCCAGCGGAGTTGCTGATGACAAGTCCAGTGCCCCTCGCCGAGGCGATCGCCGCGCACGTCCACGACGGGGACACGGTCGCGCTGGAGGGATTCACGCATCTGATCCCCTTCGCTGCGGCCCATGAGATCGCTCGGCAGGGCCGGCGGCACCTGACGCTGGTCCGGATGACGCCCGACCTCATCTACGACCAGCTGATCGGTCTGGGCTGCGCTGACGAGATCGTCTTCTCGTACGGCGGCAACCCTGGTGTGGGGTCGCTGCACCGGCTGCGCGATGCAGTGGAGAACCACTGGCCGCACCGGCTCGTAGTACACGAACACAGCCATGCAGGACTGGCCAATGCGTACTCCGCCGGGGCTGCGCGGCTGCCGTTCGCAGTACTGCGGGGCTACCGCGGCACTGATCTGGAGGAGCAGCGGGACATCATCAGCCGGGTCACTTGCCCCTTCACCGGCGAGGAACTGGCCGCGGTGAAGGCGGTGAACCCGGATGTCGCGGTGATACACGCGCAGCTGGCCGACCGCGACGGCAACGTGATGCTCTGGGGGATCACTGGGGTGCAGCGGGAGGCAGTGCTCGCCGCCAAGCGGGCCATCGTCACCGTGGAAGAGGTGGTGGACGAGTTCCCCGAGCGCACTGGTGCAGTGATCCTGCCGAACTGGGTGCTGTCGGCGGTGAGCGTCGTACCAAATGGCGCTTGGCCGTCGTACGCCGCTGGGTATTCCGTGCGGGACAACGACTTCTACCAGCAGTGGGATGCGGTATCGCGCGATCGCGAGTCCTTCCTCGCCTGGGCTGCCGAGAACGACCTCAAGGAGACCAGCGATGTCTGAGTGGACGAGCGCGGACATGATGAACGTCGCGGCGGCGCGCGAGTTGCTCGACGGGGATGTGTGCCTGGTCGGTGTCGGGCCGCCCAATCTGGCGGCCAACCTGGCTCGGCGTACGCATGCGCCGAACTGCCGGCTCGTCTACGAGTCGGGTGCGATCGACGCGAAGCCGAAGAAGCTGCCGCTGTCGATCGGTGACGACGATCTGGCGGCGACGGCGGTCTCCGTGGTGTCGGTGCCGGAGATGTTCAATTTCTGGGTCGGGGCCGGGCGAATCGATGTCGGATTCCTCGGGGCGGCGCAGATCGACCGGTTCGGGAACATCAACACGACGGTGATCGGTGCGCACGCGGATCCGAAGGTGCGGTTGCCCGGTGCGGGCGGGGCGCCGGAGATCGCGGCGGCGGCCGGGCGGGTGATCGTGATCGTCAAGCAGTCGCCGCGGACCTTCGTCGAGCGGGTCGACTTCATCTCGTCGGTCGGCTACGGCCCGACCGGCCGCGAACGACAGGCACCTGGCGCCGGGCCGACGCTGGTCATCACGGACCACGGAGTACTTCAGCCGGACCCCGACACCAATGAGCTGACCATGACCCGCCTGCACCCCGGCGTCACCGCCGAGCAGGCGATCGCGGCAACCGGATGGCCACTGAAGGTTGCCGACAGCATCGAAGCGGTCCCGGCACCGACCGGCCACGAGCTGGCCACCCTCCGCAAACTCCGCGACCGGGAGCCCTTCGATGACTGAGCCCTTCACCCACGTCGGGCTACCCAGCCGGGTCGTCCTCGGCGCCGGCTCGCTCGATCGGGTGGCCGACGAGGTCGGCCTGCTCGGCGTCGAACGGGTGCTACTGATCGCCACACGGTCCGCCCGCGACTGGGCTGATCTGGTCGAGCGCTCCCTTGGCGACCGGTTCGCCGGCCGCATCGACGAGGTCCGCCAACACGTCCCGAAGGAAATGGCCGATGCGGCCCGCGCCAAGGCGCGGGAGGTGGGGGCCACCGGAATCGTCGCGATCGGCGGAGGCTCGGCCATCGGCCTCGCGAAAGCCATCGCTCTCACCACCACCAACGCCGCCGAAGGCGACGGCCTAGGTGCGGGGGCGGGCGGGAGCAACGCCAGCACGGCGGATGTGAGTACAGCAGGGGCGGGGCTGGCGATTGTTGCTGTGCCGACTACCTACTCCGGGTCGGAGATGACGGCGGTTTGGGGGGAGACGGAGGGCGGTAGCAAGACGACCGGCACCGATCTGCGGGTTCTGCCGAAGTCGGTTGTCTATGACCCGGTGCTCAGTCGGCAGCTGCCGTTGAAGGTGACTGCGGCAAGTGTGGCTAACGCATTGGCGCATTGTGTCGAGGCGACCTGGACCGAGAAGGCCGATCCGATCAACGACGTCATCGCGGTCGAGGCGGCGCGGGCACTGCGCGAAGGACTCCTGCGGGTGCTGGAGAGCAGCGCCGATCTGGATGCCCGGAGCAACCTTTTGTACGGCGCTTCGCTGGCTGGGTCGGCGATGGCCAGTGCGGGCACCGGGTTGCATCACAAGCTTTGTCACCTGCTCGGTGGGATGTACGACCTTCCGCACGCGGAGACCCACGCAGCCGTTCTTCCGCAGGTGACCAGGGTGAAGGCGCCTGAGGTCCCCCGCGCCAAGGCGAGGCTCGAAGAAGCGTTGCGGACAAAGGATCTGGCGACCGGGTTGTTCGATCTGTTCAGCGCCGCGGGAGTCCCGACGAGCCTGCGGGAGCTCGGCCTCACCGAAGAGCAGGCGGCGGAAGCGGCCGAGCGGTTTCAAGCGAGTACTTCCATCGACGTCACAGAAATCCTCCATCGAGCTTGGGCAGGTGAACGATGAGCTCCGCATACCTGCTGGACGCCGTCCGTACCCCGGTAGGAAAACTGGGCGGCGCGCTGGCCGGCGGCCGCCCCGACGATCTGGCCGCCGTCACCCTCCGCGAGTTGCTGGTCAGGCATCCCGGCCTCGACCCGGCGCTGATCGACGACGTCTTCCTCGGCAACGCGAACGGCGCCGGCGAGGAGAACCGCGACGTCGCCAGGATGGCCGCATTGCTCGCCGGCTATCCGACCAGCGTCCCCGGTACCACCGTCAACCGACTCTGCGGCTCCGGACTGGAGGCCGCGATCCAAGCGGCAAGAGCAATCGAGACCGGCGACGCATCTCTCGTCGTAGCCGGTGGAGTCGAGTCGATGAGTCGGGCGCCCTGGGTCCTCCCAAAGCCCGACAAGGCGTACCCGCACGGCAGTGTGATGGCCGAGTCGACGTCCCTCGGCTGGCGCCTCATCAATCCGCGGATGCCGAAGGAATGGACCGTCTCCCTCGGCGAGGCCACCGAGCAGCTCGCCGAGCGGTACAACGTCGGCCGCGAGGCGCAGGACCTCTTCGCCCTGGAGAGCCACGAGAAGGCCGGCAAGGCCTGGGCAGCGGGCAAGTTCGACGCCGAGATCATCCCCTGGGAGCACCTCGCACCGATCCTCCCGAAGAAGACGACGCCGCTGTCCAGGGACGAGTCCATCCGTGACGGCGGGACCCCGGAAGTCATGGCGAAGCTCAAGCCGGCCTTCCGCGACGACGGTACGGTCACCGCGGGCAACGCCTCCACCCTCAACGACGGCGCGTCCGCGGTACTGATCGCCGACGAGGCAACCGCCCAGAGCCTCGGCATCACTCCCCTGGCGCGGATCGTCAGCCGGGCCGTGCACGGCGTCGAACCCCAGTACTTCGGTATCGCCCCCGTCGAGGCCTCCCGCAAGGCGCTCGCCAAGGCCGGTATCGGCTGGGACGACCTCACCCTGGTCGAACTCAACGAGGCGTACGCGGCGCAAAGCCTTGCCTGCTTGGGCGAATGGCCCGAGCTGGACCGTACGAAGGTGAACGTGAACGGCGGAGCGATCGCGCTCGGGCATCCGCTCGGCAGCTCCGGTACGCGAATTCTGACCACGCTGGCGCACGAGCTGCGCCGCCGTGGTGGCGGTTACGGCTTGGCGACCCTGTGCATCGGTGTCGGCCAAGGAACAGCGATGGTCATCGAGGCATGAGGAGCGACATGGATCTGGCTGGGGACGAGCTCACCGACGCGGTCGTCGCGAGTTTCGACGGGAGCAAAGACGAGCGCACCAAGACGGTACTGAGCGCGCTGGTCCGGCATCTGCACGAGTTCGCCCGTGAGGTCGAGCTGACGGAGGAGGAGTGGTTCACCGGGATCGACTTCCTGACCCGGACAGGGCACACGTCCACCGGCACGCGGCAGGAGTTCGTGTTGCTGTCCGACGTACTCGGGTTGTCCATGCTGACCGTCGGCCTGGGCAACAAGAAGCCGGCCGGGGCGACCCAGTCGACCGTGTTCGGGCCGTTCTTCGTCGAGGGTTCGCCCGAGATCAAGCTCGGTGACGACCTGTCCAACGGCGCGCCCGGCCAGCCCTGCCTGGTGTCGGGGCGGGTCCTCGACCTGCAGGGCAAGCCGATCGCCGGGGCACTGGTGGAGACCTGGCAAGCCGACGAGGACGGCTTCTACGACGTCCAGAAGAACCTCGACGGACCGCAGAACCGCGGCCATCTGACGACCGATGCCGATGGCAACTATTCGTTCTGGGCCGTTCGCCCGGTCGCGTACCCGATCCCGGACGACGGACCGGTCGGCGAGCTGCTGCGGGCTGCCGGCCGCGGCCCGATGCGCCCGGCCCACATCCACTTCATGGTCACCGCGCCCGGTTTCTCCCGGCTCATCACGCACGTCTTCGCGGCCGGCGACGAGCACCTGCACGACGACGCCGTCTTCGGCGTGAAGGACTCGCTGATCGCCGAGTTCACCGAGCACCCGGCCGGTACGGCGCCTGACGGCCGCGTACTCGACCAGCCCTACTCGACCGTCCAGTACGACCTGGTGCTCGCCACCGACGAGGAGACCCGAGCATTGTGATGGAAACCGATGTGCTGATCGTCGGCACCGGGCCGGCCGGAGGAGCCGCCTCGCTCTTCCTGTCCAGCTACGGGATCGACAACGTAGTACTGACTCGCTACGGCTGGACCGCCAACACTCCGCGGGCCCACATCACCAACCAGCGCACGATCGAGCTGATGCGCGACATGGGCATCGAGGACCAGATTATCGGCAAGGGCACCGAGCACGCGCTGATGGGCCAGACCGCCTTCAGCACCAGCCTCGCCGGTGAGGAGATCGGCCGGATCCGCACCTGGGGAACGCACCCGCAGCGCCTGGCCGACTACACCGAGGCCAGCCCGACGCTGCCCTGCGACCTGCCCCAGACGCTGTTCGAGCCGATCCTGGTCAGTACTGCGGCCAGCCGCGGCGCGCGTTTGCGGTTCGACACGGAGTACGTGTCGCTGGAGCAGGACGACGACGGGGTGACCGCGACTGTCCGCGACCGGCTGTCGGGCGAGACGTACCAGATCCGGGCGAAGTACCTGATCGGCGCGGACGGCGGCCGGAGCAAGGTCGCCCAGGACATCGGGCTGCCGATGGCCGGCGCGATGGACATCGAAGGCTCGATGAACATCGTCTTCGAGGCCGACCTGTCGAAGTACGTCGCGCACCGGCCGAGCGTTCTCTACTGGGTCCTTCAGCCAGGCGCCCAGATCGGTGGCATCGGCGCCGGGCTGGTCCGGATGGTCCGGCCGTGGAACGAGTGGCTGATCGTCTGGGGCTACGACATCAACCAGCCCGCGCCGGTGGTCGACGAGGCGATGGCGACCGAGATCGTGCACAACCTGGTGGGTGACGACACGATCGACGTGAAGCTGAAGGGCACCTCGGTGTGGAGCGTCAACCACATGTACGCCGAGAAGGCGTCGGTCGGCCGGGTGTTCTGCATGGGCGATGCGATCCATCGGCACCCGCCGTCGAACGGGCTCGGGTCGAACACGTCGATCCAGGACGCGTACAACCTGGCCTGGAAGCTAGCGCTCGTCCTCAAGGGCCAGGCGTCGCCGAAGCTGCTCGACACCTATGACGAGGAGCGCACCCCGATCGCCAAGCAGATCGTGGATCGCGCGAACAAGAGCCGCACGCAGTTCGGGCAGATCTTCCATGCGCTCGGGATGACTCCGGACGCTCCGGCGGGCCGGACGATCGACTCGCGCAAGGACGACAGCCCTGAGGGCGCCGCGCAGCGCGAGGAGTTGCGCAAGGCGATCGAGCTCAAGGACTACGAGTTCAACGCCCATGGGGTGGAGCTCGGGCAGCGGTACAAGTCGGGTGCGGTCATCTCGGACGGTACCGACGAGCCGGAGTACACGAGGGATCCGGAGCTCTACTACCACCCGACTACCTGGCCGGGTGCGCGGATCCCGCACTGCTGGTTGACCAGGGGCACCGAGACCGTCTCCACGCTGGATATGGTCGGCAAGGGCCGCTTCACCCTGCTCACTGGCATCGGCGGCGAGGCCTGGGTCAAGGCGGCCCGGGCGATCGCCGAGGAGACCGGTGTCGAGGTGGAGGCGTTCGTGATCGGCCCTGGCCGCGAGTTGGACGACCTGTACGGCGACTGGGCGCGACTGCGCGAGATCACCGACAACGGGTGCCTACTGGTTCGGCCGGACGCTCATATCGCCTACCGGTCGCATGACCTGCCTGCCGACCCCACTGCTGCGCTGGGCGATGCGTTGCGGGCTCTGCTCAACCGGTAGCCAGCACTAGCCAGCCGTGCGCTGGTACCAGCAATGGGTCCTCCGGTAGGTGACCAGGATCCGACTGCGCTGCGATGACGAGGCCTGCCACTTCCACTGGGAAGCGGTAGGCCTCGTCTCCTACGTTGAGGAGCAGCAGTAGCTGGCCACGCGCGTCACCGGAGCGCAGTGCGAGGGCCTGGTTGGTCAGGTGGGCAACCTTGGTCCGCGACCGTGTCAGCCACGCATTGCGACGCCGTACGCCGATCAGCCGCTGATGCAACCGATACGTCTCCCAATGGGGGTTGGCCAACTCGCTGGGCTTGTCCGGGAACTCAGGGCGGACAGCATCGTCGCCACCGACTCTGTCCTCCTTGATGCCCTGCATGGCCTGCTCGTCACCCGCGTAGATGCTGGGGATGCCGGCCACCGAGAACAGCACCGCCAGCGCGTGACCCAGGTGCCGTGGATCGTCCAGCTTGCTCGCGATGCGCGTCACGTCGTGGTTGCCGACGAAGGTCTGCGGCACCAGCGGGTCGACGAGTTGCTGGTGCCGCTCCAGCGCATACGCCAACTCGAAGAAGTTCCGGTCGTTCAGCGAACTCCAGATCGCCTTCCACAGCTCGTACTGCGTGATGGAGTCCAGCGTGCTCGTCGCCGCATAGCCCGCGTAGTCACCATGGATCAGCTCACCTACGAACCACGCCTCCGGGAACCGTTCACGCACCTCCGACAACACCGCACGCCAGAACTCGGCCGGTACTGCGTACGCCGCGTCCAGCCGCCACCCGTCGATGCCGCGCTCGAGCCAGTGGCACATCACCTCGATGACGTGCTCGCGAACGGCCGGCTCCTCGTGGTTGAGCACCACCAAGTGCTGGTGGCCCTCGAAGTTGGCGATCGACCCGTCCGGCAACTGCCTGAACCACTCCGGCGGCGCCACGAAGCTGCGGGCAACATGGTTGAAGACCCCGTCGAGCAGGATCCGCAGCCCGCGTTGCTTGGCCGCGGCAACCAGCGAGTCGAAATCGTCGTAGTCGCCCAGCCGCGGGTCGATCCGGAAGTGGTCGATCGTGTCGTAGCCGTGCGTCTCCGACTCGAAGACCGGCCCCAGCAGCAGGCCGGAGCAGCCCAGCTCGATCACATAATCGAGCCAGTTCTCCAGCCGCCCGAGCCGTGCCGTCCGGAAGCCGGTCGGCAACGCCGCCGGCTCAGCACCGACGAACCCCAATGGGTAGACGTGCCACCAGATCGCGTGATCGGCCCACGGCACCATCGACGACTCCTCCCGAAACCCCTGGAGGAACACACAGTAGAGCGCCCCTCAGCTGGCGTGGCTCACGGGCGTCGGGAATTCGCGGCCGACTTCCTCGACCAGGGCAACGACTTCGGCGGTCTCCGCCTCGAGCAGCTTGAGCAAAGCCACCCGTGACTCATCACTGCGCGCCTCCACCGCGGCGGTGGAGATCGCTTGCACGGTGGCGACTTCGTGCACCAGCGCGCCCCAGATCTCTTCCAGCTGGGCGAGATTCGCCGGCCTGGCGATCTCCACCTGCGCGATGTCGCCGATCTCGACGGCCCGACGGACATGCAAATTCGAACTCATACTTCCCCCACGGTCGCACCTGACCCCGAACCAACGCATGCTGAAGCAGCGTCGTCCCCGCCCGAGTTGAGACTGACAACACCTCCAACGCGGGTCGCCACCCCGGGGTTACGGCCCCTGCGCAAACAACTTTTCCGGCAACTTTCTCGCGCTCAACCGCAACAAGACCCGGCCGCGGCCGCTCTTACTCCTTCGACAGGCTGTTACCGACGGAAGGGTGATCGTGAGTGCCGATCTCGAGGAGTTCAGCGAATTCGCCGCCGCCCGCGGCACGCAGTTGTTCCGGATGGCGTACCTGCTGGCCGGCGACCGGCACGCGGCCGAGGACCTGACCCAGACGACCCTCGGCAAGCTCTACGCGTCCTGGTCCAAGGTCAGCCGGGCCGACAACCCGGTGGCGTACAGCCGGACCGTCATGGTCCGCACCTATGTCGACTCCCAGCGCCGGACCCGGCTGGAGCGCCCGACTTCCGAAGTACCGGACAGCGGACGGTACGGCGAGGACACCGCCTTGCGGCTGACCCTCTTCGACGCGCTGGCCGAGTTGTCCGGGCGCGACCGGGCGATCGTCGTACTGCGCTACTGGGAGGACCACAGTGTCGAGGACACCGCCACCATCCTCGGCGTCAGCTCCGGCACCGTCCGGACCCGCAGCCAGCGCGCGCTGCTCAAGCTGCGCGAGCGCCTCGGCACCGACCTCAGCGAGTTGAGCGGGCGATGAGCCCGGAACCAGAAGGACCCCAGATGAGCTTCGAAACCGAACTCCGCGACCGCCTCCACGCCGGCGTCGACGACACTCCCGCCGACCTGGACCTGCTACTCACCGGAGGAGTTGCCTATGGCAACAAGCTGGTACGTCGCCGGCGACTGACCCGCATCTTCGCGGGCGCCGCGACCGTCGCAGTACTGGGCGGCGCCTTCGCCTATGCCAGCACGCTCGGCGGCCCCGCCACCATCGGCCCCGCCGCAACTCAGAGCACCGACGCCGTTCAGTCCAGGAAGGGGGCACTCACTCCACAGGCAGCGCTCGGGATCCTGCTCGAACTGCTGCCCAAGGATCACCCAGCAACCAACCTCCGCGGCGGCTTCGACGGGATGGGCACGGTGCGCGGGGTCTACACGACCGCCGACTACGGCAGCGCGACGCTGCGGCTCGAGATCGTCAAGGACGATGTCCCCCTGCAGTGCTTCACCAGCGACACCTACTGCAAGGTGACCACCCTGGCCGATCGCTCGAAGCTCCGGCTGCTGAACACGGAGATCGCCGCGACCGACAACGCCGGCGACGACCAGCAACTTCAGGCCAACCTGGCCCGGGCGGACGGTCTCAACCTCAACCTGATCGCGGTCAACACCGATCCGGCCCACCCCGCGATCACCCTCGCGCAACTGAGAGCGATCGCCACCAGCCCCCGCTGGCAACTCAAGCTCGACCAGGCCTTCATCGACAAGAGCGAGAAGCTCTTCCGGCCGCGGCTGGTCACCGAGCCTTCGGTGCCGAGCTAGGGCTGGATCTTCTGACCGAAGGTGTGGCGGCGGATCCAGGCGTGCATGGCGATGGCTGCTGCGGCGCTGGCGTTGATGGAGCGGGTGGAGCCGAACTGGGCGATCGAGAGGACGGCGGTGCAGATTTTGTGGGCCTCGTCGGTGAGGCCCGGTCCCTCTTGGCCGAAGAGCAGGATGCAGTCGGTGGGGAGGTCGTAGGTCTCCAGGGGGACGGAGCCGGGGAGGTTGTCGATGCCGATGACGGCCAGCTGGTGCTGCTCGGCGTACGCGGCCAGGTCGGCGAGCTGGGGGTGGTGGCGGACATGTTGGTAGCGGTCCGTCACCATCGCGCCGCGGCGGTTCCATTTGCGGTTGCCGACGATATGCACCTCGTGCGCCAGGAACGCGTTCGCAGTCCGGACGACCGAGCCGATGTTCAGATCGTGCTGCCAGTTCTCGATCGCGACGTGGAACGGGTTCCGCTGGGTGTCGAGGTCCTCGACGATCGCCTCCAGCCGCCAGTACCGGTACTTGTCCACCACGTTGCGGCGATCGCCGGCCGCGAGCAGCTCCGGGTCGTACCGGGGATCGTCCGGCAGATCGCCCTGCCACGGGCCGACACCGACCTCTGCGGTACCGACCAGGTCGGCTCCGACCAGGCCAGCGGCGTTGTCACGATTGGCTTCCTGCATGGGTGGGGACGCTACCCTGTCCGCGTGCTGACAATGGTCGCGATGCTGATGCCGAACTGGATGGACCCGGAATACCTGCTGAACTGGCTGGGTGACTGGTCACTCTGGGGCACGGCCGCGGTCGTCTTCATCGAGTGCGGGCTGCTGTTCCCGATCCTGCCGGGCGACTCGCTGCTGTTCGCGGTCGGCCTGTTCATCGCCCGCGGCAACATCGACGTCCCGCTCTGGCTGGCCTGCGTGATCCTCACCGTGTCCGCGTTCCTGGGCAACGTCTCCGGCTACTACATCGGCCGCGGGCTTGGCACGACGCTGTTCAAGAACCCGAACGCCAAGTTCCTGAAGCCGAAGTACATCGAGCAGACCCATGACTTCTTCGAGCGGTACGGTCCGCGCGCCCTGGTGCTGGCCCGGTTCGTCCCGATCGTGCGCACCTTCATCACCGTGGTGGCCGGGGCCGGCCGGATGGACCCGCGGAAGTTCTTCCTCTGGACCGGGATCGGCGCCGTCCTGTGGGCCAGCGGCATCACCCTGCTCGGCCACGCCCTCGGCAAGGTCAAGGTCATCCACGACCACCTCGAGTCGGCCCTGATCCTGCTGGTGCTGATCTCACTGGTCCCGATGCTGGTCGAGTTCGTGCTGGCCAAGCGGCGCGGCCGCGGCAGCGTCGCCGACGGCGTCGAGGCCCAGCTCGAGCAGCCCACCTCGCACCGCCGCAAGCACTGAGCAGTCAGTGCCCGAACGGAAAGTGCGGGTCTGACCAGACGTAGTCGGAGCTGAGCCCCGTCAGGTCTGTGGTGTCGACCTGACCGCAAGGCAATGGCCCGACCACCTGACCGGAACCGAGTGAACATGCCACCCGGATCCGGTCGGCCGCCTGGTACCAGACCAGCGCCCCCCGTGGCGCAGCCCCTTCGTGCAGCAGGGCGTGGTGGTCGAGCCATCGCAACGCGTCTTCCGGATCGTGCCAACCGCTGTCCTGGGCATAGCCGAACGCCATCCGCTGGAACTTCAGCGACCAGTCCTGCCAGGCCCCTGACCCCACCCGTTCCAGCTGCCAGCTCAGCGCGGCCTCTGTGTCCCGTGGGTTTGCCGCCCACTGCACAGCTCGGCCTTCCACAACAATCTCCCCCATGGGCCGTGCTCCCCCATCCTCCGGCCTGTGCCGTGGTGAGTAGAAGCTTGTCCTGGGCGCATACAGCCGCCGTACATTGCGCAATGTAACTACACAGGGCGACGAAGCCGTTGCGTAGAAGGCGAAATCAGCCGGCCGCGAGATCCGTGGTCAGCTCCGCCAGCGCGGCGCGAGCCTGGCCGGCCTTGGTGTCGTTGGCAACCAGCTGCCAGACGCGAGCCGCGCGGTCGAGGTACCGGCGGGCGAAGTCAACATTGTCGGCACTCGCGTACAGCCGGCCCAGGTCGTACGCCGCCTGTCCCTCGACACTGCGATCGCCGAGCCGGTGACCGATCGCGATCGCGTCCAGCAGCATCCGCCGGGCCGCCGCCTCGTCGCCGACACCGACGAACGCCTGCCCCAGCTCCGCTCGCCCGTACGCCGCGCAGTGGTCGTCACCCAGGCTGTTGAAGATCGCCAGGGACGCCTGCAACTGGCGCACCGCCTGGTCGTTGCGGCCCTGCTGCATCCGCAGCGACGCGATCCGGCGCCGGACCTTCGCCTCGCGGTGTGAGTCCCCGAGCCGTACTCCGAGCAGGAACGCCTCAGCCAGGTACCGGCCGGCGACGACCGTGTCGTTGCGGCTCAGCCAGATCGACGCGGCCGCGCTGCGAGCGACCGCCTCGCCGTTCTTGTCGCCGACCTCGACCAGCGCCTCCACGGCCCGCTCGTACTGCGCGAGGCTCTCGTCCGGCCGCCCACGTTCGCGCAGCCAGGTCCCGAGGCCGACCGCGACGATGCCGGCCCCCTGACGGTCACCGATCTCCTCGAAGATCGCAGCGCCCTCGGTGAGGTGCTCCCAGGCGACGTCCCAGTCGTCCCGGTAGATCGCGAGCTGGCCCAGGTTGCGACGGATGATCGCCTCGCCGCGCTGGTCCCCGCACGCGATCGCGCTGGTCAGGCCGGGCTGGTGCGACTCGTTCCAGTCGTCGTAGTACGCGCGCATGTCGAGGTACGGACCCCAGGCGGCCGCGATCCGCCAGGCATAGTCGTGCAGCCCGTTCTGCGCCGCCGCCCGGATGGCCGGGGCGAACGTGGACCGCTCTGCGTCGAACCAGGCGATCGCGTCGGACGGGGTAAACGGCTGCGGGTCGGGGGCGAGCAGTGGACCGGTGTGCTCGAGCGTGCCGAAGTACCCGAACGGTAGTGCCGCACTGGCTCGGCGGACCTTGTGCAGCAGGGATTCGAAGACAGTGCGCAGGTCCTTGATGGCCTGCGCCTTCTGCTCGTCGTCACCGACCCCGATGGCGTGCAAGCGGAGCAGGTCGTGCACGCGGTAGCGCGCAGTACCGTTTGCGTCGACCGTGCTGATCTGGACCAGGTTGACCTCGATCAGCCGGTCCATGCTGCGCCGCACCGACGCAGGCGTGGCGATGGTCTCCAGGATGCGGGCGGAGAACTCACCGACCGCGAAGTGGCCGATCAGCCGGTAGAGCCGAGCCTCCTCGGCGCTGAGCGCGTCGTAGCTCAGGTCGGCGCTGGTACGGACGGCGAGCTCGCCGATGCTCAGCTCATCCAGCCGGTGCGTCTCGTCGCGGAGTCGCCGAGCCAGCTCGGCCGGGCTGAGGTCCGGGCGCTGGGCGAGGCGGCTGGCGACGATCCGGATCGCAAGCGGCAGGTTGCCGCAAGCCTCGAGGATCTCGTTGACCGCCGCGGAGTTCGTGTCGACCCGGCCCACTCCTGCGACCCGCCGGAGCAGCTCGGCCGCCTCGCCGTCGTCGAAGGTGTCCAGCGGCGTACTGTCCGCGCCGGCCAGGTCCATCAACCGGTTCCGGCTGGTGATGACGACGGCCGACGCTCCGGTGCCGGGCATCAGCGGCGCAATCTGGCTCGCCGCGGCCACGTCGTCGAGGACGATGAGCACCCGGCGGCTGGCGAGCTCCGACCGCAACGTGGCCGACCGCCGCTCAGGATCAGCCGGTACTGCGGAGTCCGGCATGTTGAGACTCAGCAGCAGGTCGGTCAGCGCGGCCGCTGGATCACGCGGCTCGGTGGCGCCCCGCATGTCCAGGTAGATCTGCCCGTCCGGGAAGGATTCTCGGACCAGATGGCCTAGCCGGACAGCCAGTGAGGTCTTGCCAGTGCCCGGAGCACCCGAGATCACCGCGATCGGCGGGCGGACCGGGTCGCGGCCGCACACCAGGTCGCGCAGTTGCTCCAGGTGCTGCTGCCGTCCACTGAAGTCGGCCAGGTCAATGGGGAGCTGGCTGGGCGGCCGGTGCGGCTCGGTGAGCACTGGCGACGCCATGGGGCCGGTGGCGGGCTCCGGGGCAGCGGGTTGCGTCGTACGGGTTGCTGCTGGGATGCCGGGCTCGGGCCAGTTGGCGGAGCGGCCGTTCTCTGCACGGGCGCCGGCTGCTTGGAGCTCCGGGCCGGGCTTGACGTCCAGCTCGTCGGCCAGGGTCTGCACGGCTTTCGAGTAGGCCGCCCTGGCCTCACCGGTCCGCCCGGCGGCCAGTAGGGCGTCAACCAGTCGCCGCCAGAGCTGCTCGTCGTACGGGTCTTCGGTGAGGCGGCCGCTGAGCAGGACGGCGGCTCCGCTGGCATCGCCGTACTCAAGGCGCAGGTCGAGCAGGGTGTCGACCAGTCCCCGGTACTGCGCGTCGAGGCGAGCGATCGAGCCCTCCCACGCGGACGGGATGGTCAGGTCTTCGAGCGGGTGCCCGCGCCAGAGCGAGTACGCGCGCGACAGGACGAGCATGGCCTCGCGCTTGTCACCCGCGTCGCGCAGGTGACCACCCTCTGCGAGCAGGGACTCGAACAGGCTCGCATCGAGCTCATCGACGCCCACCGCGATGCTGTAGCCGGCAGCTGAGGTATCGATCGGGGCGACCAGTCCGGCGTCCTCCAGCACTCCGCGCAGGGCCCGGACGTAAGTACGGATGTTCGCCGTCGCCGAGCGGGGCGGATTGCCCTCCCAGAGCGCGTCGGCGATCAGGTCGGTGGAGACGAACCGGTTGGGGTGCAGCAGGAGCGTCGCGAGGAGCTGGCGCGGCTTACTGGCGCGTAGCGGCTGGCCCTGGACGTGAGCGAGGCGCAGAGGTCCGAGGATCTCGTACCTCAGACTGTCCACTTGCTCGCCCTCTCAACTGTTGGCCCGCCCCATGGTGTCATCCCGTCCGCCCCGCCGGGAAGGTTCGGCGGGTGCGATGTACGTCGCGATGTACGCGCGATGTATCCGGGCCGGGCATCGTGGTCTGCGGTACCGGGGGGAGGGCAGGCCCGGGGGCGACGAACTGACCGTCGCCGTCCCCGGGCCTGAATTCGGAACTGACGTTAGGACGCTGAGTACAGGCCTAGTGGGGGCACTGGCCGGAGGGAGGCTCAGCGCCCTATCTGACCGCTGGTGGCCGGTTACTGACCACCGGTGAAGGGCGGCTGGCCGTCCTGCGGACCGGGGGATCCCGCAGGCGGCCCGCCGACCGGGGGCTGGCCGACGGGGGGCTGGCCAGCCGGCGGGAACTGCGGCTGCTGGTACTGGGGCTGGCCCGGCATCTGCGGCTGGATCTGGCCCGACGACTGCGCGCCCGGCTGCATCTGCGGCGGCGCCTGCTCGCCCTCGACCGAGCCGATGGTGCCGAACGAGACCTGCGGGACCGCGCGGACCTGCTCGTCCTTGACCTCGAAGTAGCCGGCCTTCTCGAACTTGAACCGGCCCGCGATCACGTTCGACGGGAACGACTCGACCCGGGTGTTGTAGTCGCCGACGTTGGCGTTGTAGAACCGCCGGCCGGCCGCGATCCGGTCCTCGGTGTCGGTCAGCTCGCGCTGCAGGTTGAGGAAGTTCTGGTTGGACTGGATCTGCGGGTACGCCTCGACCGAGATCATCATCTGGCGCAGCGCGCCGGACAGCTCACCCTCCGCCGCCGCCCGCTGCTCCGGCGAGGCGCCCTGCACGTTCACCGCCTGGGTGCGCAGCCGGGCGACCTCCTCGAACACGTGCCGCTCGTGCGCGGCGAACGCCCGGACGGTCTCGACCAGGTTCGGGATCAGGTCGTAGCGGCGGTGCAGCTCGACGTCGATCTGCCGCCAGGACTCCTGGATCAGGTTCCGCTGCTTGACGAACCGGTTGTACGAGACCATCAGCGCGATGGCCGCAATCACGACGACCGCGACGATGATGACGATGACGAGGGTCATTTCCCTGCTCCCGAGTGTTGGCTGCGACTCGTTGCCGACTCTAACCGGATCGGGGGCCGGTGGAGTCAGTTGACGCGAGGATCGATGCCCGCGTAGTCGCGCCAGACGTACGGCGGGATGTTGTCGGTGACCAGATCGAGCAGCGCCAGCCGGTTCATCACCTCGCCGGGAGAGTGCGGGCCGGCGTCCCAGCCGATCAGTGAGTTGCCCTCGGTCCGCCAGCCGATCTCGCCGCGGGCGAGCAGCATCTCCATCATCTGCGGGTGGATCACGGCGTGCCCGAAGCGTTCGTCCTCGGCCAGCACGTGAAAGGAACGATTGAACTGCTCGCTCTCGAAATGCAGATCGCCGAAACCCAGCGCGTTGGCGACGGCTCCACCGAACAGACCCTCCTGGGTGACCTCCAGCCGTGGCAGCGCGGCTGGCAGTTGCATCACCACGACACCGAACTTGTGGGTGGTCGTCGTACGCCGGCCCTTGTGCGTCGTGTGGGTCTGGTAGCTGTAGTCGAAGGCAACGACCTGGCGGCCCTGATGGGCGCCGGTGAGGACGTTGCGGACCCGCCGGTGGTCGCCGGCCTGGAACGGCGTACCGGCCCATTGCCCTGCCAGGGCGTGGTTCTCCGGCTGGTAGCTGAAGCCTTGTCGAGCGGCGAAGGCAGCGAACGCCTCGCGGCGTTTCTTCGCGTTCAGGTAGTTGAGGTAGGCGACCCCGCCGCCGATCAGCAGACCGACGGCGATCACCACCACGATCGTCAAGAGTCGAGACCCAGCTCCTCGAGGCCGAAGACCGTGCGGTACTCCAGCCCTTCGGACTCGACCTTCTCCTGAGCACCGGTCGCGCGGTCGACGATCACCGCGACGGCGACCACCTCGGCGCCGGCCTCACGCAGTGCCTCGACGGCGGTGAGGACCGAGCCGCCGGTGGTGGAGGTGTCCTCGACGGCGAGCACCCGGCGGCCCTTCACGTCCGGGCCCTCGATCCGGCGCTGCAGCCCGTGGGTCTTCTCGGCCTTCCGGACGACGAACGCGTCCAGCTTGCGGCCCTGCTGGGCGGCCGCGTGCAGCATCGACATCGCCACCGGGTCCGCACCCAGCGTGAGACCGCCGACGGCGTCGTACTCGAGGTCCGCGGTCAGCTCGAGCAGGGCCGGCCCGATCAGCGGCGCCGCCTCGGCGTCCAGCGTGATCCGGCGCAGGTCGACGTAGTAGTCGGCCTCCTTGCCCGAGGCCAGCGTGACCTTCCCGTGCACGATCGCCTTGGTCTTGACCTGGTCCAGCAGCGCAGCGCGATCAGAAGTCATGAGGCCGCAGCTTACTTCTTGTCCGCCTTGACCAAGTGGCCGAAGGCAACGCTGCGGTCCGGGGAGTGGAAGAGGTCCTGGCAGGTGGTCAGGGTGATGATCGAGCTGGTCGGCGTCTCACGGGGCTTGCCGGGGACCGGTTCGAGCACCCAGTTGTCAGTCGGTTCGACGGTCAGGTCGCGGGGCGAACCGTCCAGTTCGTAGGTGTAGACGGTGTCGGCGGTCTCCACGATCACCTGGTCGCCCTTCTTCAGCTCCAGCAGCTTGCGGAACGGCGAACCGTGGGTGACCCGGTGCCCGGCGACGGCGAAATTGCCCGGCTCCCCCGGCATCTGCGTCTGCGGATAGTGCCCGATCCCCTTGGTCAGGTCGCTCTTCGCGACTCCTTCCACGACAGGCTTCTCCCAGTCCTTGCCGAGCTTGGGGATCCGCAGCAGCACGATCGGCGTACCGGCCTCGGCTTGTGCGGCCGGTGGTTTCTGCGCGGACGGCTGCCAGTCGTCGTGCAGGTCGCGCTTGAGGTCGTCCATCGCGTGGTTCGAGGTGATCCCGGTCCCGAAGTACTGCCACCCCACCCACCCGAGCAACCCCAGCCCGGCCACCAGCAGGACGACTCCCAGACCACGTACAACGCCCCGACCCATGACCCTAAGTATGCAGATGAGCTGTAAAGGCTGTGCACGTCGTGTCGATGGACGTGGGTGGTTGCGCGGGACGACGATGTGCTGAGCAACCACTTTCTGGAGGTACGCAGGTGAAGGCGCTGGTCAAGGCCGAGAGCAAGCCGGGGCTCTGGCTGCAGGACGTCCCCGAGCCGCAGATCGAGGCGGACGAGGTACTGATCAAGGTCAAGCGGACGGGTCTGTGCGGGACCGATCTGCACATCCAGAGCTGGGACCCCTGGGCGCAGAAGAACGTGCCGGTACCGATGGTGACCGGCCACGAGTTCTGCGGCGAAGTGGTGGAGATCGGCGCGGGCGTCCGCGACGTCGCCGTCGGTGACCTGGTCAGCGGCGAGGGTCACCTCGTCTGCGGCCGGTGCCGCAACTGCCGGGCCGGCCGTCGCCACCTGTGCATCAAGACGCGCGGCCTCGGCGTACACGTTGCCGGCGCTTTCGCCGAGTACGTGAAGCTGCCGGCCACCAACGTGTGGGTGCACCGCGACCCGGTCGACCTCGACGTCGCCGCGATCTTCGACCCGTTCGGCAACGCGGTGCACACGGCGCTGTCGTTCCCGGTCGTCGGCGAGGACGTACTGATCACCGGCGCGGGACCGATCGGCATCATGGCCGCCGCCGTCGCGCTGCACGCCGGCGCCCGCAACGTGGTGATCACCGACCTGTCCGACTACCGCCTCGACCTGGCCCGCAAGATCGGCGTCACCCAGGCGGTGAACGTCCGGGAGCGGAGCATCGCCGACGCGCAGCGCGAGCTCGGTATGCGCGAGGGCTTCGACGTCGGGATGGAGATGTCCGGCCAGCCGGCCGCGCTGCGCGACATGCTGGCGAACATGAACCACGGCGGCAAGATCGCGATGCTCGGGCTGCCCGCCGACGAGATCGCGATCGACTGGGGCACGGTGGTGCTCAACATGCTGACCATCAAGGGCATCTACGGCCGGGAGATGTTCGAGACCTGGTACTCGATGTCGGTGATGCTGGAGCGCGGGCTCGACCTCGGCCCGGTGATCACCCACCGGTTCGACTGCACCGACTTCGAGCAGGCCTTCGACGTGGCCCGCGGGGGCGACTGCGGCAAAGTGATCCTGGACTGGACCAACCTGGAGGAGAAGCACTGATGTTCGGCCGGATGCGCGACGACCTGACCACGACGATCGGCGAGATCCGCGACGCCGGGCTGTACAAGTCCGAGCGGGTGATCAGCTCGCCGCAGAACGCATCGATCTCGGTTGCCTCAGGCAACGAGGTGCTGAACTTCTGCGCCAACAACTACCTCGGCCTGGCCGACCACCCCGAGGTGATCGCGGCCGCTCGCGACGCCCTGGACCGGTGGGGTTTCGGGATGGCGTCGGTGCGGTTCATCTGTGGCACCCAGCAGATCCACAAGGACCTGGAAGCTGCCTTGAGCGACTTCCTCGGCCAGGAGGACACGATCCTCTACAGCTCCTGCTTCGACGCCAACGGCGGGCTGTTCGAGACGCTGCTCGGCGCGGAGGACGCGGTCATCTCCGACGAGCTCAACCACGCCAGCATCATCGACGGGATCCGCCTGTCGAAGGCCAAGCGGTACCGGTACAAGAACCGCGACATGGCTGATCTGGAAGCGCAGCTGAAGGACGCGGCCGACGCGCGGTACCGGCTGATCGCCACCGACGGCGTGTTCTCGATGGACGGGTACGTCGCCCCGCTCGACGAGATCTGCGACCTGGCCGAGCGGTACGACGCGCTGGTGATGGTCGACGACTCGCATGCGGTCGGCTTCGTCGGGCCCGACGGCGCGGGGACGCCGTCGCTGTTCGGAGTACAGGACCGGATCGACGTACTGACCGGCACCCTCGGTAAGGCGCTCGGTGGCGCGTCGGGTGGTTATGTGTCCGCGCGGCGCGAGATCGTCGAGCTGCTGCGTCAGCGATCCCGGCCGTACCTGTTCTCCAACTCGCTGGCGCCGTCCGTCACCGCGGCCTCGCTGAAGGCGCTGCAGCTGATCGGCGGCTCGACCGAGCTGCGCGACCAGCTCACCGCCAACACGAAGCTGTTCCGGACCAAGATGACCGAGGCGGGCTTCGACGTCCTCCCGGGCGACCACCCGATCTCGCCGGTGATGATCGGCGACGCGGCTGAGGCGGGCCGGCTGGCCGAGAAGCTGCTCGAGCTCGGCGTGTACGTGATCGCCTTCTCCTACCCCGTCGTCCCGAAGGGCAAGGCGCGGATCCGCACCCAGCTCTCGTCGGCTCACTCGACCGAAGACGTCGAGCGGGTGGTGGCCGCCTTCATCGAGGCCCGGGCTGCTCTAGCCTGACCCTTCATGAACACTCTCAGCCCGCGGGCCATCAACCGCGCGACGCTCGCCCGACAGCTCCTGCTGGAGCGCAGCGACCTCGGCGTGGTCGAGGCGGTCGACCGGCTCGCGGGCATGCAGGGGCAGGAGCCGAAGCATCCGTACGTCGGGTTGTGGTCGCGGCTGAACGGGTTCGCCGACACCGATCTGACCGCCGCCGTTGAGGCGCATGAGGTCGTGCGGGCGACGTTCTACCGCGGCACGCTGCATCTGGTCACGGCTGATGACTACCTGCACTTCCGTACGACGCTCAGCCCGATGCTCGAAGCGGGGCTGAAGCTGCTCGGGGACCGGGCCAAGGGGCTCGAACCCGACAAGGTGGCCGCCGCGGCACGCCAGCTCCTGGCGGTCGAACCGTTGACCTTCACCGAGGTGCGGGACGCCCTGCAGGCGAAGTTCCCGGACGTGAACGACCGGGCGCTCGGGTTCTGCGCACGGATGCTGGTGCCACTGGTCGTCGCGCCGTCCGAGACTCGCTGGGGATGGACCGCGAACGCGCGGTTCACACCGGCCGAGCAGTGGATCGGTCGGAAGTTGGGCCGGAAGGTCGTGCCGCAGGAGCTGGTCGTCCGCTATCTGGAGGCGTTCGGTCCGGCCACGTCGGCCGACTTCCAGACGTGGTCCGGGCTGCCGCGGGGGAAGCAGCTGTTCGACTCCATGGACCTCGAGGTGTTCAAGGACGAGAACGGCAAGGCGCTGTACGACGTACCGGCTGCTCCTCGGCCGCCGGAGGACTTCGAAGTACCGGTTCGATTCCTGCCGGAGTTCGACAATCTGCTGCTGGCACACGCGAAACGCCAACGAATCATCGCCGATGAGCACCGTCCGGCCGTCTTCACGAAGAACCTGCGAATCAAGTCGACCTACCTGGTGGACGGGTTGGTCGCGGGGCTGTGGACGGCCGAGAAGAAGCGTGGTGTGGCCACTCTCACCCTGACGCCGTTCGGTAGGACGCTGAAGAAGACCGCGACCGAGCTGGAGCGCGAAGGCGACGCTTTGTTGCGGTTCCTGGAACCGGATGCGAAGACCTACGAGCTGGTTACGGCCGGTTGATGAGGTTGTTGTCACACGTCGGATGACTGTGCTGGAGCGCTCTGTGCCAGTGGAATGGACAGATGAGCACAGTCCCCATGATCACCCTGGACAACGGCGTCGAGATCCCGCAGCTGGGTCTGGGGGTCTGGCAGGTCGAGGACGCCATCGTCGAAGGCGTCCTCGAGGCGGCCTTCGCGGCCGGCTACCGGCACATCGACTCGGCCGCGGCGTACGGTAACGAAGCAGGCGTCGGCCGGGCGGTCGTCGCCTCCGGGCTGCCGCGCGACGAAATCTTCGTCACCACCAAGCTGCAGAACGAGGACCAGGGCTACGACTCGACCCTGCGGGCGTTCGACGCCAGCATGGACCGGCTCGGCCTCGACCACGTCGACCTGTACCTGATCCACTGGCAGTCGCTGAAGAAGGACAAGTACGTCGAGACCTGGAAGGCGTTCCAGCAGCTGTACGCCGACAAGCGGGTACGCGCGATCGGCGTCTCCAACTTCCATATCCCTGCCCTGCAACGGTTGTTCGCGGAGACCGACCTGCGCCCGGCGGTCAACCAGATCGAGCTGCACCCGCATCTGCCACAGGACGAGCTGCGCGCGTTCAACGCCGAGAACGACATCGTCACCCAGGCGTGGAGCCCGCTGGCGCAGGGTGGGCTGGTGAACGATCCGACGCTGAAGGCGATCGGCGCGAAGTACGGCAAGACACCTTCGCAGGTGGCGATCCGGTGGCACCTGCAGCTGGGCAACGTGGTGCTGCCGAAGTCGAAGACGCCGAGCCGGATCGCCGAGAACATCGACGTGTTCGACTTCGCGCTGGACAACGAGGACATGGCCTCGATCGCCGATCTGGAGACGGGCGTACGTACGGGTGGCGACCCGGATCTCGTCGACTAGATCAGTTGCAGGAAGCGTCGTAGTACGGGCGAAGGATTGTCCGGCGACCAGGCCACGCAGAGGTCCCAGGGCGGCAGGTCGTCGGACAACTCGCGGTAGACGACCGCGCCCGGGTCGATCTGTGGGGTCGGCGCGATCAGCAGCGACACCCCGAGGCCGGCGGCGACCAGCGACACGATCGTCTGCACGTCGGCAGCTTCCTGCGCGATCCGGGGCGTGAAACCTGCTTGCTCGCAGTGGCCGACGATCGCGTCGTGGACGGACGGGCCGGTCGCTCTGGTGTAGAGCACGAAGTCGTCGCCGGCCAGCTCCTGGAGCCTGATGCGTTTGCGCTTGGCCAGTGGGTGTTTGGCCGGAAGCGCTGCTACCAGCGGGTCTTGGGAGATCACCCGCCGGCTCAGGCCGTCGCTGCTTCCGGGGAGCGGGCGGTAGAGGCCGACATCGATGCGGCCTTCTTTCAATGATCTGGTCTGGCGGATCGTGGTCATCGTCTCCAGATCGAGTACTACGTCCGGCTGCGCCTCGCGGAACGCGCCGAGCAGTCGCGGCAGCGCCTCGAAGGTGGCTGACTGGACGAACCTGAGCCTCAGCGTGCCGAGCTCGCCGCGATGCACCCGCTGCGCGTCCCGCTTGGTCAGCTCGGCCTGCTTGAGCAACTCACGCGCTCCCCTGAGGAAGGTTGCGCCGGCCGCCGTCAGCACGAACCGCTTCTTCACCCGGGCGAACAATTCCACGTCGAGCTCTCGCTCCAGCGCCGCGATCTGCCGGCTCAGCGACGGCTGCGTCAGATGCAGCTTCACCGCCGCCCGCCCGACGTTCAGCTCATCGGCGACCACGACGAACGCCTCCAGCAACCGCAGGTCCATGCTCTACATCATGCGCTTCCCGTATGAACTCTGGCTATTGTTTTCATTGGACGCATGATCATTGCTTACCTAGCGTCGAGGTATGGATCCCTTCACCATCAGCATCGTCCGCAACGTCGCCAAGTCCTCCCGCTCCGGGATGGCCGACGCTCCCGTAGTACCGGACAAACCCAGGCGCCGGCGCCGCTCTCGCCCCTCCGCACCGTTGTGCGAAGCTGACCCCCGTGATCGAAGTACGCCGGTTGCGAGTCCTGCGAGCGCTTGCTGACCACGGCACCGTCACCGCGGCCGCCGAGGTCCTGCACCTGACCCCGTCGGCCGTCTCCCAGCAACTGGCAGCCCTCGAATCCGAAGTAGGCCAGGAACTCCTCGAACGCCGCGGCCGCCGGGTGGCCATCACCTCCGCCGGCCGTCTCCTCCTCACCCACGCCGACCTGATCCTCACCGAGGTCGAACGCGCCGAAGACGCCATGCGCCTGCACGCCGACGGCACCACCGGCGAGGTCCGCATCGCAGCCTTCGCCACCGCCATCAGCCTCTTGGTCGCTCCCACCCTGCCGGTACTGCGCGAGTCCGTCCCCGGCCTCCGCCTCTCGGTCAGCGACGCCGAAGGCCACCAAGCGATCGCCCGCCTCCTGGACGGCGAGATCGACCTCGCCATCGCGGTCGAACACCGCGGCTCCCCCCGCCCCGACGACGAACGCCTGGCCCGAATCCCCTTGTACGCCGAGCCTTTCGTCGCCGTAGTCCACCGCTCCCACCCCGTCGCTCTTGCCGACGCCGTCGACCTGACCACCCTCTCCACCGATGACTGGGTGATGACCTCGGTCGGCAACCCGATCCGAGACGTAGTCCTCCTGGCCTGCGAACAAGCCGGCTTCCAGCCCCGGGTAGCCCACACCTCCGACGACTTCCGCTCAGTAGCCGCCCTGGTGGCCGCCAACGCGGGCGTCTCCTTGGTCCCCCGCCTGGCCATCGCCGACTACAACCCCGCCGACGCCGTCCTACTCCCCCTGATACCCCCCACCCCAGTCCGCCGAGTCTTCGCCGCCACCCGCAAAGCCCGAGCCGGCCACCCCCTGATCACCGCCACCATCACAGCCCTGCAAAAAACCGCCACCACCCTCCCCGTCACCTTCTAGCTAGACGCGGGCGTCGTCGTACGTGGCGTTGGCTTTTTGTACTTCGGGGACTTTGGACTCGACCCAGTGGGCGAGGGCGTGGACCTGGGTGGCCACGTCCTGGCCGAGAGGGGTCAGTGAGTAGTCGACGCGGGGTGGGATGACGGGCTTGGCGTCGCGGAGTACGAAGCCGTCGCGTTCCAGGGACTGGAGGGTTTGGGCGAGCATCTTCTCGCTGACCCCGCCGACGTGGCGGCGCAGCTCGCTGAAGCGGTACGACCGCTCCAGCAGCGCGGCGAGGACGAGGACGCCCCAGCGGCTGGTGACGTGTTCGAGGATCGCGCGGGACGGGCAGTCGGCCCGGTTGACGTCGGGGACGAGGGTCTCGGTCATGGCGGTTTCTCTTTCGCTTACCTGAAGATCAGTACCTTACTTTGAAGTGGGTACTTTAATGAAGACAGTACCCATCATAAAGTTAGTGACACCAGAACTTCTAGCGGAAGCGACACCAGATATGAGCATCGTCATCACCGGCGCCACCGGCCAGCTCGGCCGTCTCGTCATCGCCGACCTGCTGGCCGCGGGCGTCCCCGCCGACCGCATCACCGCGGTCGCCCGCAACGCGGAGAAGGCCGCCGACCTCGCGGCCCAGGGCGTCAAGATCGCCGTCGCCGACTACGACGAGCCGGCGAGCTTCGCCGGCGTCTTCGGTGCCGGCGACCGCGTCCTGCTGATCTCCGGCAGCGAGCCCGGCCGACGCATCCCCCAGCACGCGGCGGTCATCGATGCCGCCAAGGCAGCCGGCGTCGCCCAGCTCGCCTACACCGGCATCTTCGGCGGCCCCGCCAACAAGATGCTGCTCGGCGCGGAGCACCACGCCACCGAACAGCTCATCCGCGAGTCCGGCCTTCCGTACACGTTCCTCCGCAACAACTGGTACTCCGAAATGGCAGTCCGCGACCTCCCCGCCGCCATCGAGAGCGGCGTCATCGTCAACAGCGCCGGCCCGGATGCGCGCCTGGCCACGGCCACCCGCGAGGACTACGCCGCCGCGGCTGCCGTAGTACTGACCACCGACGGCCACCTCAACGAGGCCTACGAACTCGGTGGCGACACCGCCTGGACCTTCACCGAGTTCGCCGAAGAACTCACCCGCCAGACCGGCAAGCCCGTCGTCCACCAGTCCATCCCCAACGAAGAGATCCTGGCCGGCCTCCAGTCAGCCGGCATCCCCGCCGACTTCGCCAAGGTCCTGGCCGACATCGACGTCCAGACCACCGCAGGCGCCCTCTCCGCCACCCCCGGCACCCTGACCAAACTCATCGGCCGCCCGACCACGCCCATCGCCACCACCATCACCAAACTGCTCAGCTAGAGCAAGTCGCGGATCTCGTCGGCGGCAGGATCGGCAACCCGGTCGTAGAGCGTGATCGCCTGCACCCAGTGCCTTCGGGCGGAGTCTGGCCGACCGAGAGTCGCGTCGATCGTGCCGAGGCGGCGGTGCAGGTCGGCTTCCCGGTTCTCCCGCGGGGAGCGGATTGCGATCGGGAGGGCCAGCTCGAAGTACTCGCGAGCCCTGGTCAGATCACCACGCTGTTGCCAGGCGCGGCCGAGATGGTCGAGGGCACTGAGTTCGAGCATCCCGACCCCGTCGGCGCGGGCCCGGTCCAGTACGCCGGTCAGCATCGCCAGACCGCGCTCGTACTGACCGGACTCGACCAACGAGAACCCCATGTAGACAAGCTGCATGGGCGGACCGTCTCCGGCGCCGCCGGCTCGGCGGATCGAGAGCACCCGGTCGAACGCGGCCCGCTGTCCCGCCAGGTCTCCGGTCGCACCCGCCACCACTCCGGCCACCAGATTGGCCGACGGCGCCAGCGATTGATCAGTCAGTCCGGGCAGCAACGCCATCATCTCGGCGCCCACGCCGACGGCGTCGGCCGACCTGCCGATCTGAACCAGGGCGTAGGCCAGATCGAGCAGGCAAGCGAGAACCTGCCGATCGTCGCCACGGGCTCTCGCCAGAGGCAGGGCCGCTTCCAAGCAGCCGACCGCCAGGGCGTACTGATCCAGCGAGGCGTACATGTAGGCCAAGCCGAGCAGCAACCGGTCGTCCAGCTCGTTGTCCGGCTCGTCGAGCGCCCCGAGCACCGCCAGCAACAGGTCACGCGCTTCGGCGTAGTGCATCCGTACCAGCGCCAACCGGTGCATCCCCCAGGCCATCCGGGCGGCGGTCAGCCGGTCCTGGCGATCGCCCTCCACCGCCGTCCGGATCAGCCGGGCGAGGTTTCCGAGCTCGCTCGTCAGCCAGTCGGCCGCGGTGTCGCCGTCGGCGATGTCCCGGGCGCCCGTCGACCATGTAGCCGCCTCAGGCGGCGAGTACCGGCTTTGCAACTCGCTCGAACGCCACAGCATCGAGGAGTAGCAGCTCAGCTCACGCCGCCAGATCGCCTTGCGCTCCTGAGCTGCCAGCGTGGCGACGGCGCGCTGACGGCCCACGTCCCGGACCAGGTCGTGCATGCGGTACTGGTACAACGCTGGTGTCTCCAGCAACTGCACGTCGACCAACCGCTCCAGCAGTTTCTCCGCATCGTCGAGCGAGAGCTCCAGCACCTTCGCCGCGGCTCGCAACGGGAATCGGTCACCGTCGAACAGCGCAAGCACCGCAAACGCTTCCGCACAGGCGGAGTCGCCAGGTCGGTTGCTCTCGGCAAGCGCTTGGACCGAGAGCCCGATACTCACACCGACACCGGCAGCCGGCCCACTCAGTACTGCGAACCGCCCGCCGTCATCGGCCAACAGCCTGGCCAGGACAGACAGGCCACCAGGGTTCTGACTGCTCGGATGGCCACCGGCGATGCGGACGGCCAGCGGCAGCAGTCCACAGCGCCTCACCACCTCGCGGGCCGCTTCCGGATCGCTGCGAACTCTGTCATGGCCCACCACCTCGCCCAGCAGCCGGAGCGCCTCTTCCTCGCTCAGCACCTCCAGACCCAGGTGCCGAACCCCGGGCAACGCAGTGAGCGGGATCCGGCTGGTGATCACCACCGCGGACCCCGCAGTTCCCGGGATCAGCGGCAACACCTGCTCCAGGCTCGCCGCGTCGTCGAGGAGAACCAGGACGCGTCGCCCCGCGAGGGCCGTACGGTAGCGCCCGACTGCCATCTGAACGTCGTCGCGGTCTCCGCTCGGCGGCACACCCAGAGCTCGCAAGAGGGTCGCCAGCGACTCCGCGCTACCGACTGGGGCACTGCCACCGCCCAGGTTCAGGTAGAGCTGCCCGTCGGGGTAGTGGTCCGCGACCGAATGGCAGGCCTCGACCGCGAGCGCTGTCTTGCCGACCCCACCCATCCCGCCGACAGCCGAGATCACGACTCCTACCGAGTCCCCGGCCTTTCCCAGCAGGCTGCACAGCTCGCCCAGCTCAGCAGTTCGCCCGGTGAAGTCGACGAGCGCAGGAGGTAGTTGCTGCGGTACGCCGGATACTTTGCCGGGTGTCCGGCTCGCGGCTGCACTCAACTGCTCCGCCTCGGCCTGCGAGAGGGCAAGCGCCGAGGTGAGCTGAGCGATCGTCGTCAACCGCGGGTGACGACGGCGGCTGCCTTCCAACGCCCGGATCGCTTCGGTGCTCAGGTCCGCGCGGTAGGCCAGCCCTTCCTGAGTGAGGCCGGCCCGCGCCCGAAATCCCTTCAGCAGATGGCCGAAGGAGACGGTCATGCCCGCCGGCGGCCGTCCAGGCCGATGGTGGAGATTCGGGCGATCAGGGTGCGGGGGATGTAGCGGATGGCGGCGACTATGAGTTTGTAGCGGCGGGAGGGGATTGAGATGGATTTGCCTTGCATGAGGTCGGTCCAGGCGGCGTCTACCAGGTCGGCCGCGTCGAGCCAGAGGAAGGACGGGATGATGGTTTTGTCCATCTCCATCCGCTCGTGGAACTCGGTGTGGACGAAGCCGGGGCACAGCGCCATCACGGCGACGCCCTTGGAATGCAGCTCGATCGCGAGGCCGGCGGAGAAGTTGGTGACCCAGGACTTGTGGGCGCTGTAGCTGCCGCGCTGCATGAAGCCCGCCACCGACGACACGTTGACGACGGCGCCGGAGCCGCGCTCGATCATCGGCAGGACGGCGGCGTGGGTCAGCCGGAGTACGACCCGGGTGAGCAGGTCGAACTGCTTCTCCTCGACCTCGATCGGGTTCGCCCAGAAGGGTTTCTTCTGGCCGAAGCCGGCGTTGTTCACCAGTACTTCGATCGGGCCGGTCCGGAACCGCTCCTCGACCACCGCGAGCTGGTCCGGCTCGGTCAGGTCCGCCGCGATCACCTCGCAGGCGACGCCGTGCAGCGCGGTGAGCTCGGCGGCGGTCTCCTTCAGCCGGGCCTCGTCGCGGGCCACTAGGACCAGGTCGTACCCCTCGAGCGCGAGCTTGTCCGCGAAGGCCCGCCCGATTCCGGCGGTGGGTCCAGTGATGAGCGCGAAAGCCACAGCTTCGTCCTCCCGTCGATGACGCTGAGCCCCAGTCTGTCACTACTCTGGGACGATGCTGTGTCACGCGGCCCCACCTCACCGCCCCGGTCTGGCCGATGTCGACACCTGGATCCTGGATCTCGACGACACGCTCTACCCGCCGGCCAACGGCCTGGCCGAGCAGATGAAGGCGAAGATCCGCGAATACCTCAGCGAGTACTTCGGCACCGACGACGCCGGCGCCCGCCGGATCCAGGCCGAGCTGATCGCGGCGCACGGCACGACGTTGCGCGGGTTGATGACGACGGAAGGCCTCGACGCGCACGACGTACTGGCGTTCGAGCACCGGCTCGACTACTCGGTACTACGCCCTGACGCGCGCCTGGTCGACGCGATCGCGGCGCTGCCCGGGCGCAAATTCGTGTTCACCAACGGATCGGCGTACCACGCGGAGCAGGCGCTGCCCCGGCTCGGACTGGGTGAGCATTTCGACGGCGTCTTCGACATCCTGGCCGGTCAGCTGATCCCGAAGCCTTATCCGGAGAGCTATCGGCGGTTCGTCGAGCAGTTCTCCGTCGATCCCGCCCGGGCCGCGTTCTTCGACGACCTGGCGGTCAACCTGACGGTGCCGGAGCAGCTCGGGATGGCGACCGTTCTCGTCGGCGGCGAGGCCGCACCCGGCACCGCGCAGTACCAGGTACTGGCACCGCGGCGGTGGCGGGTGTGGGATCTGCCTGCTTTCCTTCTTTCCCTAGGTGGCTAGCCTTCACTCCTTGACGGCGCCGGCGGTCAGTCCCTCGACGATGTAGCGGCTGGCGAAGGCGAACAGGATCATGGTGGGGATGATCGAGAGCACCGCCGCGGCCGACATCGAGCCCCAGTCGATGTTGTAGCTGCTGATGAAGCCGTTCAGGGCGGCCGGAATCGTCTTGTTGCTGTCGCTGTTCATCAGCGTGACCGACAAGAACAGTTCGTTCCAGCAGTTCACGAAGTTGAAGATGTACGACGCCGCGATCCCCGGCGTCATCACCGGCACCAGGACCCGGAACAGCGCCGACAGCCGCGAGCAGCCGTCCACCATCGCCGCCTCCTCCAGCGAGGCCGGCACGTTCTCGAAGAAGCCGCGCAGCATCACCGTGCAGAGCGGGATCGAGACCGCGACGTAGACCAGGACCAGGCCCCACCGGTTGTCGACCAGGTACAGCCTCGTCATCAGGATGTAGAGCGAACCGAGCGCGATGAAGCCGGGGATCATCTGGGTGACCAGGAAGGCGCCCATCACCGCGCCCTTGGAGACGAACTCGAAGCGCGCGAGCACGTACGCCGCGAGCAGCGAGATCACCGTCGCGAACGCGGCCGCGACGGTCGACACGATCAGGCTGTTGACCAGGTAGACGGCGAAGTTCGACTGGTCGAACAGACCGCGGTAGTTGTCCAGCGAGAACTGCGCCGGCCAGTACTTCAACGGGTAGGCGAAGATCGCGCCGGGATCCTTGAAGGACGTCACCAGGATCCAGTAGAGCGGGAAGACCGTGATCAGCAGGCACAGGCCGAGCCCGACGAACCGCGCGATCTTGCCGCCGGTGCTGTAGTCGCGGATCATCGCATCGCCTTCTTGGGCCGGATCGACAGCAGGTAGAAGATCGCGAACAGCATCAGCACGAAGACCACCATCACGCCCATCGCCGACGCCCGCCCGTAGTCACCCTCCTGGGTCACCTGGATCATGTACGACGTGACGATGTGCGTCTCGTTGGCCGGGCCGCCACCGGTCATCCCGAAGATCAGCTCGGGTGAGTTGAAGATCCAGATCACCCGCAGCAGCACGGTCAGCGCGAGCGTCGTCCGGATCGACGGGATGGTGATGCTGAACAGCGTCCGGACCTTGCCGGCACCGTCGATCGCCGAGGCCTCGTAGAGCTCCTCGGGCACCGACTGCAGCGCGGCCAGGATCATGATCGCGAAGAACGTCACGCCGTACCAGACGTTCGCGATGATGACCGCGACCATCGCGTACTTCGCGTCGGCCAGCCACGGCACCGGCTCCACGATCAGGTGCGCCTTCATCAGCAGGTCGTTGACGACGCCGAACTCGCCGTTGAACATCCAGCGGAACAGGATGCCGATCAGGAAGCCCGACACCGCCCACGGGAAGAACACCAGCGCCTGGTACGTCCCGCGGAACCGGAACTTGCGCCGCAGCCACAACGCCATCGCGAAGCCGATCAGGAACTGCGGGACCAGCGACCCGACCACCCAGACGACCGAGTTCTTCACCGTGCCGCGGAACATCTCGTCGTGCAGCAGGGTGCTGAAGTTCTTCAGCCCGACCCACGAGGTGTCGGTCAGGTCGTTCAGGTTGTAGTTGCGGAACGCCATCGAGATGCCGTTGGCCAGCGGGTAGTAGGTGAACATGCCGACGAACCCGATCGCCGGCAGCATGAACAGGAACAAGGTGAGCGCGGTCCGCCCGGTGAACTGCCGTCGCCGGGTGACCGGCCGCCGCGGCACCGGCGCCATCGCGGCGCCGCGGCGTTCCGTGTCGGTCAGAGCCATCGGCTCAGTTCCCCGCCCACTTCTTGGTCCAGTACTCGTCCCAGCTCTTCAGGATCTCGGCCGGCTGGGCCTTGCCGGTGATGAGTTTCTGGACATCGGCGTCGGCCTTGTTGCCCCACTCGGTCGACCACGGCACGCCGCGCGGCTGGGTCACCACGACGTAGGTGTCCGGCGAGGAGTTCATCGCGACGTACGAGGCCCAGGGGCCGTCCTTGAAGTACGGGTCGTCGGCCGCGCTCTTCAGAATCGGGACCAGGCTGTTCTCCTTGGAGAACGTCATCGCCGAGTCACCCGAGGTCAGGAACTTCACCAGCTCCACGGCTTCCTTCTTGTGCGTACTTCCCGCGGCGACACCCCAGCCGGCGTTGGCCAGCGGCTGGGCGGCCTTGCCGGTCGGGCCGACCGGCAACGGCGCCGTACCCCACTGGTCCTCCTTGATCGTCTTCGACTCCTTGACCGTCGCGATCACCTCTGGGTCCTGGAGCAGGAAGCCGGTCGTACCGGAGGTGAAGCCCTGCACCATCTCGGGGTAGCCCCAGCTCACCGAGGACGGCGGCGAGGCGGTCTTGAACAGGTCGACGTACAGGTTGAGCGCGTCGACCGCCTTCGGTGACGAGAAGATCGTCTTGCCGCTGGTCAGCTTGAACGCGTTGTCCTTGTTGAGGTCGTCGATCACGTAGCCGGAGATCACCGCGATCGCGTTGCCGGCCGCGCCGAGACCGCCGCGGAACGAGTAGCCGTACCGGTTCTTCGACGGGTCGTTGATCTTCTTGGCCTGCTCGACCAGCTCCGACCAGCTCTTCGGCGGCCCACTGAAGCCGGCCTGCTGGACGAGATCCTTGCGGTAGAACAGCGACAGGCCGTAGAAGCCGTACGGCACCATGTACGACTTGCCGCCCTGCTCGGTGACCTTGCGCGCGTTCTCGGTCAGCGCGTTCAGACCGTCCCAGCCCTTGAGGTCGGGTGCCATGTCGTAGATCCACTTGTTGGTGGAGAACGGGCCGACCGTGGTGTCGCGGACCTCGAGCACGTCGACGCCCTTGCCGGACTGGAGCATCTGCTGGATCTTCTGGTCCGCGGTGTTGGTCGGTGGTGAGATCAGCTGGACCTTGACGCCGGAGTTCTTCGCCTCGAAATCGGCGATCAGCTTCTTCAGCAGCGCGGTCCTGGTCGGGTTGGTCAGGCTCTCGACCATCTGCAGCTTGACCTCGCCGCCGCTCTGCGCCTTCTCGGCCGGGCCGGGGCCGCAGGCAGTGGCGGCCGCGACCAGGGCAACGGCGGCGGCCAGGGGTGCGAACATCTGTCGGTAACGCATTGGCACTTCTCCTCAGGGGATGTGGGCCAGGGGGACGACTTTGCTCTGACATCAGATGAGTTGCGGAACGATCCCAGCACACTACGCAGATTCACGCCGTGACGACAAGGACTTAGTGAGGACGTGACCGCAAGTGGTCTGAGGACTTACCCTCTGAAGGTGTTCTCACAGGGGAGGTGCTGATGGCAGCCACGGACAAGGCGCTGGCCGGCCTGCGGCAGATGATCGCGTCCGGGGAGCTCGGGCCGGGCGAGAAGTTCCCGCCGGAGCCGGAGCTCTGCGACCACCTCGGGGTGTCGCGCAGCTCCTTGCGGGAGGCAGCGCGCTCGCTGGCGGCATTGGGCGTGATCGAGTCGCGGCACGGCTCGGGCACGTACGTCTCCGCACTGGATCCCGCCGAGATCATCAGCCGGTTCTCGCTGTCGGTCGAGCTGATCCCGCTCGAGGGGGTGCTGGAGCTGCTCGAAGTACGGCGGGTGCTCGAAGCGCATGCCACCGCAGCCGCCGCGGCCAGGCAGGATCCCCTGCTGGAGAAGCAGCTGACCGACATCCTCGACCGGTTGGAGGCGACCACCGACGCGGCCGAGATCCAGGCGCTGGACGCGGAGTTCCACGACGCGATCTGTACTGCGGGTGGCAACCCGACCGTGACCGCGCTGACCGGCGTGATCCGCGGCCGCGGCGGGCACTACCGGATCTTCGAACCGGGCGCGGACTTCGACGCGATCAAGCAGACCAGCGATCGCGGCCACCGGGCGATCCTCGCCGCCATCGCCCACCGCGACCCGGCCGCCGCCGCGACCGCCGCCTCGGCCCACATCGCCCAGACCGAACTCTGGCTCCGCGCCCTTCGCCCCGACCCGCAAGTCGCGCTCGGCGAGGGCTGAAACTCAGGATGTAGAGAGGCCGCCGACAGCTTCGTCCATGGGTACAGCAGCGGCCAGGACAGGCCGCTCGACCCCAGAAGGAGCACCACCGTGACGCTTCAGCGGATGGACAACACCGGCATCGTCGTCGACGACCTCGCGGCGGCCGTCGCGTTCTTCCAGGAACTCGGGATGGAGCTGGAAGGCGAGGCGCAGGTCGAGGGCCCCTGGGCCGACCAGTGCGTCGGACTCGACGGCGTCCGCTGCGACATCGCGATGATGAAGACCCCGGACGGGCACAGCCGGCTCGAGCTGGCGAAGTACCTGAGCCCCGCGCCGATCGGCGACGGACCGCGCGACACACCGCACAACACGGTGGGCATGCACCGCGTCATGTTCGCCGTCGACGACCTCGACGACACCATCGCCCGGCTGCGCAAGCACGGCGCCGAGGTCGTCGGCCAGATCGCCGACTACCAGGACATCGTCCGGATCTGCTACCTCCGCGGCCCGGACGGCATCTTCGTCGGCCTCAGCGAGTTCCGCTAGGACCACTTGCCCGATCGGGCAGAGCTCGGGACCACTTGGTTGGCTCACGATGCGTAGCGGGAAGGTTCCAGGCGGACTAGCCTGAGTGATGTGGATCTCATCCGCCGTGGGGGGCCTCGGCGGGGTCCACCGAGTGGGAGGGGGTGGGCTCGGATGACAGAGCTGCGTCTGCAGCTGTCCGAGTCAGGAGCGGATGCCGAGCGTCTGGACACACTGACGAGGTACCTGCGCCAAGAACTGGTCGACCTCGGCGTCGGTGACGTCACGGCGCAGCCCGCCGGGCCGCCACCACCTGGCGCCCGCGCGTTCGAGGCGCTCGCGATCGGCGGGCTGCTGGTCAGCTTGTCCGAGTCGGCCCAGGGCATCCGGAAGGTGGTGACCGCGATCCGTGGCTGGTTGTCCCAGGGCGGTACCACCAAACGGACCGTACGGCTCGAGCTCGAAGGCGACGTGCTCGAACTGTCCGAGGTCACCGAGAAGGAACAGACCCGGCTGATCGAGCTGTTCGTCAGCCGGCACACGGGATCCGGCGGCTGATGGACGGCCGGCGCAAGGCCCTCATCGTCGCCAACGACGAGTACGACCACGAGGGACTGCGGCACCTGCTGTCACCCGCCGCGGACGCCGAGGCGCTCGCGCGGGTGCTCGGCGACCGGCAGATCGGCGCGTTCGAAGTACAGACCGTCCGCAATCAGCCGACCCACGTGATCCAGACGCACATCGAGGACCTGCTCGCCGACAGCAGCGCGGACGACGTACTGCTGCTGCATTTCTCCTGTCATGGCTTGAAGAGCGAGTCCGGTGAGCTGTTCTTCGCAGCCCGGAACACCCGGCCGAACCGGCTCAGTTCGACGGCGATCTCGGCCGACTTCGTCCAGCGCTGCATGCGGGCGAGCCGGTCCCGCAGCATCGTGTTGCTGCTGGACTGCTGCTACGGCGGCGCGTTCGGGAAGGGCGTCACGGTCCGCTCGAGCGGCGATGTGAACGTGGCCGACAGCTTCCCGGAGAACCGCGTCGGCGGCGGCCGCGGCCGGGCGGTGATCACCGCGTCGAGCTCGATCGAGTACGCCTTCGAGGGTGACCAGCTGGCCGACGACAACACCCAGCGGCCGTCCGTGTTCACCACCGCCCTGGTCGAGGGCCTGGCGACCGGCGACGCCGACCGCGACGAGGACGGCTGGGTCTCGCTGAACGAGTTGTACGACTACGTCTTCGAGCGGGTCCGCGCGCAGACGCCGCACCAGACACCGAGCCGCGACGTCGAGATGCAGGGCGAGCTGTACCTGGCCAGGAGCCGGCGCAAACGGATCAAGCCGATGCCGATCCCGGCCGACCTCCAAGCCGCGATGACCGATCCCAACATGTTCTCCCGGCTGGGTGCGGTCAGCGAACTCCGCACCCGGCTGCTGAGTGAGAACCTGCCGTCGGCGGTCGGCGCCTACGAGGCGCTGGCCGAGATCGCCCGCACCGACATCCAGTACGTCGCAGACCCGGCCAAGGCCGCCTTGGCCGAAGCCGCACTGGACCCCACCCAGACCTCGATCGCCTTCCCCTCGGTCGAACAAGGCGCGGACTCCCCCGCGCAGGAGGTCCGCCTCCAGGGCCCACCGATCGCCCGCGCAGCCATCCCACACGCCGACGACCCCTGGATCCACCTCCAGGAGTCCACCGAATCCTTCGTAGTCACCATCGAAACCACCACCCCCGGCCCCCGCACCGGCACCATCACCCTGAAAGGCCCCAACGGCCAACAAGTAATCCCCGTAACAGCCACCATCACCCCACCCGCACCACCCCCTGCCCCAGAACCCACCCCCGCTCCCACCGAGCCAGCAACCCCACCGGCGAGCACGAAGCCGGAGCCGCCCGCAGCGGGCAGTGCGGCTGTGCCCCCGACGCCCCCTCCGGTGGACGCACCTGCCGTCCCGCCAAAGACGACGCCTCCGGCGGGCGCACCTGCAGCGCCACCCCAGACAACACCTGCGGTAGATACACCTGCTGTCGCGCCAAGGACGACGGCTCCCGTGGGCGCGACGACCACCCCACCAACGACGGCTCCTCCTGTGGGTGCGCCGACTGTCCCGCCAAGGGCGACAGCTCCGGTGAGTGCGCCTGCTGGGCCGTCGCAGGCGGTGCCTCTGCGGAGTGCGCCTGCTGGGCCGTCGCAGGCGGTGCCTCCGTGGGTTGCGCCTATTGCTGCGTCGGTGCCGCCACCGGGTGCCAACCAGGGCTGGGCGCCGGGAGGGTCGAATGCTCCGCAGGGTGTGCCTGCGGGGCAGCTGGGGGTCGGGTCGGCTTTCTGGGCGTTGATTCCGGTTCTGTCGTTGGGGTTGTTGACGCCGGTGCCGTTCATCCACGCGGCGGGCAAGCTCAAAGACGGTGGCGCGACAGCCGCAGCGGTCATCTACTCGGTGGTGTGGCTGGGCCTTCTGATCGGCATCGGCTCGGGCATCCAGTTGACCGCGCTCGTGTTCCTGCTCGCCATCATCGGCACCATCCACGCGTTCGTGCTCCGCCCGCGCGTCTTCGCCCCAGCACCGTCACGCCCAGCGCCACCACCGCAGCCCGTACGCCGGCCCGCAACCCCAACAGCACAAGGGACTCCGGTCACCCTGCTCGCCGGTACGCCGACAGCCCGGCGTACCGCCGAAGCGCCGGCACCGCCGGCCGTCCCGCACTTCCGGGTGGTCGCACTGGGCGTCGCCGGGTCCGGGAAGACCGTCTACCTGTCGAGCATGTTCCACACCGTCAACGTGCCAAAGCCCGGCCGGACCTACTTCCTGGAGACCAACGCGGCCCACCGGGTCTACCTGAGCAAGGTGTTCGACGAGGTGAGCGACACCTCCGAGCCCTGGCCCCGCGGCACCAGGACCGGCGAGACGAGAGAGCTCGACTTCGACTGCGTCTCCTTCGACGCCGGCATCAGGCACACCGTCTTCAGGATCAGCTACCTCGACTACGCCGGAGAGCTCCTGGAGTCCGAGCAAGAAGCAGGCTCCACCGCCCTCAGCGACCTGGAGGCCAGGATTCGCGGCGCACACGGCCTGCTCTGCATGCTGGACGGCTACCGCGTCCTGCAGTACCTCCGCAACGAACCGGCAGGCCGCCGGTACTTCCGCAGCCAGATCCAGCCGATGACCGGCATCATGGCCGGCGCCTCCTGCCCGATCCATTTCGTCCTCACCAAGTGGGACCTCGTCCGCGGCTTCGGCGAACCCGCCGACGCCGACGAGAACACCCGCCTCGATCTCGTCCGCAACGCCTTGCTCGAGACCGCCCATCTCCGTGCCCTGATCCAGACGCACACGTTCGAGAACCGGGTCATCCGGCTGATCCCCGTCAGCGCCGTCGGCCCGCACTTCGCCCAGATGGACCAGCAGGGTCATGTGCTCAAGCTGCCCGGCGGCGAGGTCGAGCCCGCCAACGTCGAGGTACCGCTCACCGCGATCCTCCCGGACCTCTTCCGCCAGGTGGAGTCGTCGCTGGACGCCACGACCCGTCGGCGCCTCACCGAAGAAGCCCGCGCCAGACGCGCCCAGGCAGGGAATGCGTCGCTAGACGGCCTCATGTCGGTACCAGCGGGAGCAGCGCTCCGCCAACGACTCCAAGACGTGGTCGGCGGCTCGTCCGGCAAGGAGGTGATGGGCATGTTCCTCGACTGGATGGGTGGAGCCAGCGCCGAACAGGTCCGCGAGGCCGGTCGCGCCAGGCAGCAGTACCGAGCACAAGCCCAGTCCATCGAAGCTGCCCGCGCAGGAGTCCTGGCGGAGTTCGGCACGGAACTCGACCGGCTTGAACAGCGCCTACCGGCCTCCCGGCTCAGTGGAAGGCAGGGCGAGTGACCCAGCAACCGCCACCCGGATGGGCCTTCCTAGTCGCGCGCGGCCGACGCAAGGGCTACCAGTCCCTGCTCATGCCGGACTTCCTGGTCCAGAGCAATGAGTACGGCGCACTGGGCCAACTGTCGAGCAGTGACCAACCTGGCTCGGCGCCGCGGATCTCTCGCATCGAGGGCCTTGCCGCCGGCGACCTCGCGCTGGCCTACGTCACGTACCGGCTCACCCCGGCCGATCTAGCCGGTACGCCGGCCGTCGGCCCGGTCACCGACGAGTTCGGCCGCCCCCTGGAACTCCTGTACGGCGTCGTCTGCCGCGGCCTCGACATCATCGGCCTCGACGACAGCGATCTCGCGACCGCCCACATCGAGGCCCTGCAGACGTACCAGCGCTTCCTGGCCGACGAATCCGGTTTCGTGCTCGCCTCCGCCCAGCCGTTCGCACTCCGCTCGATCACCGCCCCGATGCCGGTCCGGCAGCCGGCCCCGGTGCCACCGCAACAGCCACCGCTCGGCCTGCTGGAGCAGCCTGAATTCATCGACCAGCCGCCAGTACGGCGAAGGCCGCCCTACGTCCCGATCCTGGCCATCGCCGCCGTCGCCGTCATCGCCCTGATCGCCGGAATCAGCGTCCTCGGCGGCGACGACGGCAAGATCAGCAAAGTCGACTTCGTCGCGCCGACGACGAACAGGATCTCCTGCGACAGTCCGGTCAAGATCCAGGCCAAGGTCACCGTCGACAAGGCGACCACCATCCAGTACCACTGGGAATCGGACCCCGACCTGTCAGCAGAAGAGGGCAACTCGGTGGTCGAACTGAAGCTCCCCAAGGGCGACACGATCATCGAGACGACCGTCGACCTCTCCGATGAAGCCAACCCCACCGGGCTGACCCAGAGCTTCGTGATCGACAGTGCCAATGACAACACCAACGTCGACCACAGGTACCAGTTGACCTGCCGATAGTAGGTTCAGGCGAGAGCGATCGCGACGATGCCGGCCAGTACTACGGCACTGCCGACCAGCCGTCGTTGGGCGCCGGCCTCGCCGAGTACCAGCCAGGCGGCCAGGCCGCTGAGGACGATGCTGACCTCTCGCGCCGGGGCCACCAGGCTGACGGGCGCCAGACGCATCGCGAACAAGACCATCAGGTAGGCGACCGGTGAGAGCGCGCCGACGATCAGCACCTCGCGCCAGTTCTCCTTCCACAGCAGGCGAAGCTGGTCCTTGCCGCGGAGCACCTTCGGGGTGAGCATCGCGCTCTGCAGCAGGGAGCCACCGGCGAAGTAGATGACCGGCGGCACGGCGAGCGTCGTCACGGAGTACGCGTCCCACAGCGTGTACGCCGCGATCAGCGCGCCGGTCGCCACGCCGTACGTGACTCCTGCTCGCACAGCAGATCCCTTGGCGCGCCGGGGGCCGCCACTGCTGATGGTGAGTACTCCGGTGACGATCAGCGCGGCACCTGCCAGGCCAATCGGCCCCGGGCGCTCGTGGAGCAGCAGTACTGCGAACAGGACGGACAGTAGAGGTCCAGTCCCCCGCGCTACCGGGTAGACGACGGACAGGTCGCCGACGTCGTACCCGCGCTGCAGGACGATCCCGTAGCTCACATGCAGTACGGCGGTGACGGCAGCGGCCAGCAACCAGTTCCAGTGCGGCCGTGCATCCGTGACGAGCAAGGTGATGACCAGCGCCGGAAGCAGGAAGATCGCGGCGACTGTGTAGTAGGCCCAGACGAAGGTCGCCCCGCCGTGGCGGACCCGCTTGGCGGCGAAGTTCCACGCCGCGTGCAGGAGGGCTGCGACCAGTACCAGGGACAGCGCTTGGGCGTTCACCGAGACTCTTCAGGCATCGCTTGGCACTCTACCGACGAGCAGGTCTTGTGCGGAACTTTCTTCCATCTGTCGAGATCTTGCAGAGAAACGTCGGCATGCGTAGTGTCCGGGCTCAGTACGGCACCGCCTGTGGGGCGGCCGTGAGTTCGAGGGGGATGTCGCCCGTGTCCCAGCTTCTCTTCCGCCGCCGGCCGGTCGTGATCGGCACAGTCGTCGGCGCACTACTCGCAGTACCAGGTCTGTCCGCGGCCGCCACGTCCAGTCATCATCCACCGCAGCCCACTCCCGCTGCGGTGGTGACCCGCGCGGGGATCGACCCGGCGCTGGTCCAGGGCCGGGGCGCCACCGTTCCGTTCGTCGAGCAGGAGGCGGAGAACGCCGTCACCACCGGCGAGAAGCTCGGCCCCGGCCGCGAGGCGTACACCTTGCCCGCCGAGGCGTCGGGGCGTACCGCAGTACGGCTGAACCAGGCCGGTCAGTACGTCGAGTTCACGCTGTCGCAGCCGGCCAATGCGCTGACCTTGCGGTACAGCATCCCGGACACGGCGTCCGGTGGCGGGCTGCGGTCGCCGCTTGACGTGCTGGTGAACGGCAAGCGGACCAAGACGATGACCCTGACGTCGGAGTACGCCTGGCTGTACGGCATGTATCCGTTCTCCAACGACCCGAACGTCGACCCGATCCCCGGCTGGTGGAAGCCGGAGCCGGACCCGGTCGCCAAGCCGTTCCGGCCGAACCACTTCTACGATGAGCAGCGGCTGTTGCTCGGCAAGACGTACAAGGCCGGCGACAAGGTCCGCTTCCAGTTGCCGGCCGGTGCGCCGGCCGCGTGGACCGTACTGGACGTCGCCGACTTCGAGCTCGTCGCTGCACCGCTGCGGCAGCCCAAGAAGTCCTTGGACGTAAGGCTTTTCGGGGCTGACCCGACCGGGCAACGCGACGCCGCGCCGGGCATCGACAAGACGATCGCGGTGGCCAAGAAGCTCGGCTGGACGGTCTTCATCCCGCCGGGTACGTACCAGGTCAACCGGCACATCGTCGTGGACAAGGTCACCGTCCAGGGCGCCGGCAACTGGTGGACGATCATCAAGGGCAAAGTGCTGCCGCTCGCGGAGCCCGCGCCGGACAAGTCGGTGCACAGCGCGCCGGGCTTCTACGGCAAGTACGCCGACGCCGGCGGCAGTACGAAGGTGCATCTGTCCGACTTCGCGATCGAGAGCGACGTGCGCGAGCGGATCGACACCGATCAGGTGAACGGCATCGGCGGTGCGATCGGTGGTGGGTCGACGATCCAGAACCTGTACCTGCATCACACCAAGGTCGGGATCTGGCTCGACGGGCCGATGAGCGGTCTGCTGATCCGCAACAACATCATCACCGACGCCGTCGCGGACGGGATGAACCTGCATCTGGGTGTCTCGAACGTGCGGGCCACCAACAACTTCGTCCGGAACAGCGGTGACGACGGGCTGGCGATGTGGTCTGAGGCGAACGCGGCCGGGCTGGTCAACCACGACAACGTCTATGACCACAACACGGTGCAGACGCCGGTACTGGCCAACAACATCGCGATCTACGGTGGTCGCGACAACGCGGTGACCGACAACCTCGTCGCCGACCCGATTCGTGAGGGCAGCACGCTGCATGCCGGGTCGCGGTTCGGATCGACGCCGTTCGAGGGGACGCTGTCGTTCGCTCGCAACACGACGGTGCGTGGCGGGCCGCGGGATCTCAACTGGGATCTCGGGCTGGGCGCGATCTGGCTCTACGCGTTGCAGTCGAACATGTCGGGCAAGATCGAGGTCACGGACAGCTCCTTCCTCGACTCGACGTACAACGCCTTCATGTTCGTCGTCGACTGGCCGGTCAAGGACGACTACACCTTGACGAACGTTGCCTTCCGCAACATCAAGGTCGACGGCACCGGCACCAACGTGGTGAACGCCCGGGTCGGCGGCTGGGCCACCTTCGACAACGTCGACGCCCGCAACGTCGGCGCCCCGTTCGTCAACAACTGCGGCACCTTCCACTTCACCGGCACTCCCGAGTTCGACGTCCGCCTGGGCACCGGCAACGACGGCAACTGGACCACCGACGCCGGCGCCCCCGGCCACTGCGAAGACCGCCCACCGGTAGTCCCCCCACCAGCCCCCAGCCCCTGGAACTAGCCCACCACCGTGGGGGTGGGGGCCCGCCCTCACCCCCACCGCACGCCCGACCAGCCCGCCACTGCGGGCCGGCCGGCCTGTCATCCAGCCCACGCAGCCCTGGTGCCTATCCGGCTCGCTCCACGGTCACCCCCACCACAGCTGCGGCCGCTCCTTCTACCTCCGCCGGCTCAGGCGCCGCAGGCGCCTGAGCCGGCGTTGTCTTTGCGCGGAAGGCGAGGATCAATGCGATCGCGCCGAAGAGCGCGAACCCGGCGGCTGACAACGCCGCGACGTGCATCGAGTGGATGAATGAGTCGTTCGCCTGGCCTACCAGCTCGGGGCGACCGATTGCTGCCGCCGTACGCCGGGTCGCTTCGGCCGACCCAGATGCGGCCTCCCGGGCGGCGTCCGGCAGTCCGGCCAGCGACGGGGCGATCGAATGCTGGTAGACGTTCGACACGATCGTGCCGAGGACCGCGATCCCGAGCACGCTGCCGACCTGGCGAATCGCGTTGTTGACGGCCGACCCCGCGCCGATCCGTTCCATCGGGAGCGTTGACAGGATGGCGGCACTGGTCGGCGCAACCGCAGTACCGATCGCGATCCCGGCGACGCCGCCGACGACGCAGTACCAGACGAGTGACGTGTCGACGGAGAAGGTGAGGTTGAGGACGTGGCATCCGGCGAAGACGGCCAGCGCCGTACCGGAGACCGCGGCGACGCTGAACCGGCGGACCAGCCGCGCACCGAGGGCGGATCCGATGACGACGCCGGTCGCGCCCGGCAGGGAGAGCAGGCCGGCGTGCAGAGCCGTCAGTCCGCGAGCGCCTTGCAGGTAGAAGGTGAGGTAGAAGCTCTGCCCGGTGATCGTGAGGAAGAGGGTCGCCATCCCCACGTTGCCCGCGGCGAACTGGCGATTGCGGAACAGGCGGGGGTCGAAGCTCGGGTGGGCTTCCTTCAGTTCGGAGTACAGGAAAGCCGTGATCAGCAGTACGCCGGCCGCGATGCTCCCCCAGACCTGCCAGCGACCCCAGCCGCCACTCTGACCGCCTTCGATCAGCCCGTACGTCACCCCGAGCAGCCCGAACGTCGACAACCCGAGGCCGAGCGGGTCGAACCGGCGACGCTGCGGGCTGCGCGGATTCGGTACGACGAGCGCGGCGCCGACCAGGCCGGCCGCGACGATCGGCAGGTTGATCAGGAAGACCGAACCCCACCAGAAATGGTCGATCAACAGCCCGCCGAGCACCGGCCCGACGGCGACCCCGATACCCGCCGACGCGGACCAGGCGGCGATCGCGCCGGCCCGGCGTTCGGGCGGGAAGACCCAGCCGATGATGGCCATCGAGGTCGGCATGATCATGGCGCCGCCGATGCCCATCAACGCGCGGGCGAGGATCAGGGAGACCGGGCCGTCGGCCCAAGCGGCCCAAGCCGAGGAGGCGCCGAACACGGCCATACCGGACATCAGTACGGTCCGATGACCGAAGCGGTCGCCGAGCGCACCGGCCGCGAAGAGCGCGGTGGCGAAGAAGAGGGAGTAGATCCCGAGCGCCCACTGCAGCTGCCCCGGGGTGGCGCCGAGCCCGTCGACCGGATCGGCGAGCCGCTCCAGCGCGATGCCGAGCACGGTCGAATCGATCCAGATCAGGATCGCGGACACAACAAGAATCGAGAGAATCCGGCGTTGCCGCCGAGGATCGACAGGATGCACGGTGACTCCTACAATTGACAGGGTCCTGACGTGATCGAGTCTGCACGACTCGACAGGAACCTGTCAATCTCTTCGGGCGAACTCTCGGTGGCCGCGGTGCGCGCGGCAGAATGGCGACATGGAGTCTGTCGATGAAGGCATGTGCGTCACCTTCCTGGTCCGCCACGCCTGGCTGAGCATGCGCTCCGCCGTAGCCGTCGCCCTGGCCGAGCACGACCTCTCCGTCCAGCAGTACGGCACCCTGCTCGTCCTCCGCGAAAACCCCGGCCAAACCATCGCCGAGGTAGGCCGCAAGGTAGGCACCGCCCGCCAATCAGCCAACGAGCTGATCACCGGCATGGAACGCTCCGGCCTCCTGGAACGCCGCCCCAACCCGGCAGACCGCCGCACCCACCAGATCTACCTGACCGAATCCGGCCAATCCCGCCTAGCCGAAGCAACCCCCAAAGTCCGAGCCGTAGAAGAAAACCTCGAGTCCGCCCTCACCCCCACCGACCGAGCCGCAGCCCGAGCCTGGCTAACCCGAATGGTCAACCCCGAAGTCCCCATCGACGAGCCGTAGCCCGCCGTGCGGATGCTTCCGCCGAGAGCCAGTGGGTCGGGTTAGGGTCAGAGGCATGCGTGGACAGGCTGGGCGGTTGCAGGGGCTGGGGACGACGATCTTTGCGGAGATGTCGGCGTTGGCGGTGCGGACTGGGTCGGTCAATCTGGGGCAGGGGTTTCCGGATACCGACGGGCCGGATTCGTTGCTGGAGGATGCGATCGCTGCTATCCGCGGTGGGGCGAACCAATACCCGCCGGGGCGTGGGATTCCGGCCTTGCGGCAGGCGATTGTGGAGCATCAGGAGCGGTTCTACGGGCTGAAGTATGACCCGGACACGCAGGTGCTCGTCACCACCGGGGCGACCGAGGCGATTGCGGCCGCGTTGCTCGCGTACGTCGAGCCAGGCGACGAGGTGATCGCACTCGAGCCGTACTACGACTCGTACGCCGCCTGCATCGCGATGGCCGGCGGACGTCGCGTACCGGTCACCTTGCGAGCACCCGACTTCCGGCTCGATATCGACGAGCTCCGGGCCGCGGTCACCCCGCGTACCAAGGTGCTGCTGATCAACTCGCCGCACAACCCGACCGGCACGGTCCTCGACGACAACGAACTGCGCGGCATCGCGTCGATCGCGGTCGAGCACGACCTGGTCGTCATCACCGACGAGGTCTACGAGCACCTGATCTTCGACGGATTGCAGCACCGGCCGCTCACGGCGTACGACGGAATGGCCGACCGCACCATCTCGATCGGCAGCGCGGGCAAGACCTTCTCGGTCACCGGCTGGAAGATCGGCTGGGTCACCGGTACGCCGGAAGTGGTCACCGCCGTGAACACCGCGAAGCAGTTCCTCACCTACGTCTCCGGCGCCCCGTTCCAGCCGGCCGTCGCCGGAGCGCTTGCCCTCGGCAACGACTACTTCGACACCCTGCGCTCGACCATGCAAGCCAAGCGCGACCTGCTCTGCGACGGCCTGCAGTCACTGGGCTTCGGCGTCCACCGCCCGCAAGGCACCTATTTCGTCACCACCGACATCCGCCCCCTCGGCCACACCGACGGCATCGAGTTCTGCCGCATGCTCCCCGAACGCACCGGCGTAGTAGCCATCCCCACCCAAGTCTTCTACGACAACACCGAAGCCGGCCGCCCCCTGGTCCGCTGGGCCTTCTGCAAAAAACCCGAAGTCCTCGAGGAAGCCCTATCCCGCCTAACCAAACTCTGATCTGCCCCAACCTGCCCCACCAATAAACGTGACACCCCACTCACCCCTGTGCAAGACTTGTCTCAGCTCCCTTGGGCTCCATGTGGAGAAGTGAAGCTGGGATTCCCTCCGGATGAAGGGGCCCAGCTTTCGCGCTTCTAGCGCACCTTCACCTGCCGAATGTCAATCGACTCGGAGAGCATGAGTAGCCATCGCGGCTCTCCCAACTCTGCTGCTGTCACCGCACCGGCGAGCGCGTCAGGCAACCAGAGCATCGGTTCATGAGTCGGCCGAGCGAAGTCGACCAGCAAGTCGCGCGAGATCAGTCCCTTCTCTCGCGCACTGTCGACCAGCCTCACATCGTGCCGATCCTGCGCGGGCGCGCGCGATTCGAGCCGGGCACTAGTGACGCCGTAGCCCTCAAGCTCATGCAGCAGGCATTCCATACAGCATCGTCGGGCGCGCTCCTGCTTTTGCCGGTGAACGGGTTTACCAAGGGCCACGACCGAGACGAGGTCCAACTCGGCGATGGTGTGAGTGATCAGGTCGCGTCGCTTCGTCGATTCGGCAACCCAGTGGAGACGGACGACCTTCTTTTCTCTCAAGGCCCGGAAGGTATCGCGAAGGTCATCCACGGCGGATACGTCGGTGATCACCGACGCTAGAGCGTAGGCACCCGGATGATCCTTGCCGACGATGATCGACTCGTCGATCCAGGCGGAGAGAGCGGAAGCAGGCGAATGGTTGCTGAGCATCTGGGGATGATGCAGTGTCTGAGCCGACGTTGGGGGGAGCCACTCGGTGGGCAGGATGGGGCAGCCTTGGGGCAGATCGTCTTACTCGATGGCACACCGATCGCCTTGTATGTAAGGCTTTACCTAGCTCCCGGGGGCTCCTCGTGGAGAAGTGAAGCCAGGATTCCCTCCGGACGGTGGGCCCTGGTGGTCGCGGTCGGCAAGGGCTGGGTACCCCTCGGGAGGGGCGGACCCAGCCCTTGCGGCTTTCTGGCCGTTGGAGTCGGGCAGATCGGGGCAGATCGCTTGGATGGGTGGCAGGCGATTCGCCTTGTGTGTAAGGCTGTTGCCAGCTCCCTAGGGCTCCTTGTGGAGAAGTGAAGCCAGACTCCCGCCGGACGACGGGCTCTGGTGCTCGCGGCACACAAGGCTGGGTCCACCGCTCGGAGGAGTGGACCCGGCCTTGTGTGCTGACTGGGGCAGGGTGGGGCAGATTCGCCGGTGGCTTGGTGCGCGATCGCCTTGTGTGCAAGGGTTGTGGCAGCTCGCCACGGGTTCCTTGGTGGGAAGTGAGGCTGGGATTCCCTCCGGACGGTGGGGCCCAGCTTTCGCGCGTTAGGGACCTAGGAGACGGGTGAGGGTTTCTGGGTCTCGGGCTATGGCTGTGGTGCCGTTGTCTGTGGTGAGGATGGGGCGTTGGATCAGGATCGGGTTGGCGATCAGGGCGGCGATCCAGTGGGGGCGGTGAGCCTCGTCCATGGGGAGAGCTGCGACGGCTTCGGCGGCTGGTTCGTTCATACGAGCTACGTGCCAGGGGGCCAGGTTGAGGCGGGTTAGGACTGCTTCTAGTTCTTCTGCCGTGGGTGGGTCGTCCAGGTAGCGGCGGACTGTGTACGTGGCGCCGGCTTCGTCTAGAGCGGTGGTGGCGGCTTGGCATTTGGAGCAGGCTGGGTTGATCCAGATTTCCATCAGCGGGGGCCTTGGAACCAGCGCTTGGTGGGTTCTTGGAGCATCAGGTATAGGAGGGTGGCGTGGAGGGCTACGCCGAGGATCGATGCTGGTAGGGCGGTGAGGCCGCCGGCTATGCCCAGGGCGGCGACCACGATCAGCAGGGTGCGGGCCCAGCGGCGGCGGTGGCGGAGGAAGAAGGCTGGGAGCAGGTAGAGGGCGCTGCTGATCAGGACGGCGGCGACTACTACGCCTTTGGCCGACGGGTCGCCGGTGAGGGTTTTGGCGATCTCGGTGCCGGCTGAGGTGAGCATGAAGAGGCCGAGGAGGACGCAGAGTACGCCGAGGGCCAGGGAGATCGCAGCGGCGATCTTCACCTGCTTCGGCGGTACCGCCTCCCGCCCGGGAACCGACGAGTACGGGTTCTGGCCGAAGGCCCCGCCGTACGGGCCAGGGCCGGGACCGGAACCGGGCTGTCCGCCAAAGGGGGGTTGCTGGCCGGGCGAGCCGAAGGCGCCTTGGTAGGGGCCCGGCCGATCGTCACCGCCGTACTGATCGCTCACCCCTTGATCCTCGCAGACAAAGCCAAAACCACCCCGCACCCAACAGGCACGAGGTGGTTTCGGGCGGAGGTCAGGCGGCGGTGACCTCCAGGGTGTCCTTGGCCTCGCTGAGGCGGACGTGGACTGTGTCGCCGTCTCGGATGGTGCCGGAGAGCAGGCCTCGGGCCAGTTCGTCGCCGATGGCTGATTGGACCAGGCGACGGAGAGGACGAGCACCGTAGACCGGGTCGTAGCCGGTCATGGCCAGCCACTCCATCGCGTCTTCGCCGACGTCCAACGTGATCCGGCGGTCGGACAGCCGCTTCTGCAGGGCGACGATCTGGAGGCCGACGATCTTGGTCAGTTCCTCCGAGCCGAGCGCGTCGAACAGAACGATCTCGTCGAGCCGGTTGATGAACTCCGGCTTGAACGCCTGCCGGACCACGTTCATCACCTGGTCGCGCTTGACCGAGTCCTCGATCGACATGTCCGCCAGGTACGCCGAACCCAGGTTGCTGGTCAGCACCAGGATGACGTTGCGGAAGTCGACCGTCCGGCCCTGGCCGTCGGTCAGTCGCCCGTCGTCGAGCACCTGCAGCAGGATGTCGAAGACCTCGGGATGCGCCTTCTCCACCTCGTCGAGCAGGATCACGGAGTACGGACGCCGCCGGACCGCCTCGGTCAGCTGGCCGCCTTCCTCGTACCCGACATAACCAGGCGGCGCGCCGACCAGCCGCGACACGCTGTGCTTCTCCCCGTACTCCGACATGTCGATCCGCACCATCGCGCGCTCGTCGTCGAAGAGGAAGTCCGCCAGCGCCTTCGCCAGCTCCGTCTTACCGACACCCGTCGGCCCGAGGAACAGGAACGACCCCGTCGGCCGGTCCGGGTCGGAGATGCCCGCCCGCGCCCGCCGCACAGCGTCGCTGACGGCCTTGACCGCCTCGCGCTGGCCGATCAGCCGCCGACCGAGCTCGTCCTCCATCCGGAGCAGCTTGCCGGTCTCGCCCTCGAGCAGCCGGCCGGTCGGGATGCCGGTCCACATCGCGATCACCTCGGCGATCTCGGTCGGCCCGACCTCCTCGTTGACCATCGCGTCCGGCCCGTCCAGAACCTCAGGCTCCGCGGCGGCCGCCTCCAGCTCCTTGGTCAGCTCGGGAATCTCGCCGTACAGAATCTCGGAGGCACGCGCCAGCTCGCCGTCACGCTGAGCCCGCTCGGCCTGACCGCGGAGCTCGTCGATCCGCTCCTTGATCTCGCCGACCCGGTTCAGCCCGGACTTCTCCTTCTCCCAGCGAGCCTCGAGCGCACGCAGCTCTTCCTCGCGATCCGCGAGGTCCGCACGCAGCCGGGCCAGCCGGTCCTGCGACGAAGCGTCCTCCTCGCGCGACAGCGCGAGCTCCTCCATCTTCAACCGATCGACGGTACGCCGCAGCGAGTCGATCTCGACCGGCGACGAGTCGATCTCCATCCGCAGCCGGGAAGCAGCCTCGTCGACCAGGTCGATCGCCTTGTCGGGCAGCTGCCGGCCGGTGATGTACCGGTTGGACAGCGTCGCCGCGGCCACCAGCGCGGAGTCGGAGATGGCGACCTTGTGGTGCGCCTCGTACCGCTCCTTCAGCCCGCGCAGGATCGCGATCGAGTCCTCGACCGACGGCTCACCCACGAACACCTGCTGGAACCGTCGCTCCAGCGCCGGGTCCTTCTCGATCCGGGTCCGGTACTCGTCCAGCGTGGTGGCGCCGATCATCCGCAGCTCACCGCGCGCCAGCATCGGCTTCAGCATGTTGCCGGCGTCCATCGCGCCCTCGCCGGACGCGCCCGCGCCGACGACCGTGTGCAGCTCGTCGATGAACGTGATGACCTGGCCGTCCGACTCCTTGATCTCGGTCAGCACGGCCTTCAGCCGCTCCTCGAACTCACCCCGGTACTTCGCTCCGGCGACCATCGCCCCCAGATCCAGGCTGATCAACCGCCGCCCGCGCAGCGACTCGGGTACGTCACCCGCGACGATGCGCTGGGCCAGTCCCTCGACCACGGCCGTCTTGCCGACGCCGGGCTCACCGATCAGCACCGGGTTGTTCTTCGTACGCCGGGACAGCACCTGCACCACGCGCCGGATCTCCGAGTCGCGCCCGATCACCGGGTCGAGCTTGCCGTCGCGAGCCCGCTCGGTCAGGTCGACGCCGTACTTCTCCAGCGTCTTCGTCGTACCCTCGGCCTCCGGCGAGGTGATCCGCCGGTTGCCGCGCATCTTGTCGAACGCCTGCAGCAACGCATCCGCAGTCACGCCCAGCGCGGTCTGCGCGACCCCTTCGACGGTGGCCAGCGAGATCAGCAGGTGCTCGGTGGAGACGAACTCGTCCCCCAGCCCCAGCGCCCGCTGCTCAGCCTGGTTGAGCACGTCGCTCGTCTTCGGCGACAGGCTCGGCGCCTGCACGCTGCCACCGCTCGCCTTGGGCAAGCGGCTCATCGCCTCCGCCGTGCGGCGGCGTACCGCGTCGAGGTCACCGCCGGCGGCCTCGAGCAGACCGACAGTGGTCCCCTCGGGCTGCGCGAGCAGTGCCGACAGCAGGTGAATCGGTTCCACGGTCGGGTTGCCGGCCGCAGACGTCTGACGGATCGCGACCGACAGGGTTTCCCGGGCCAGCGTCGTCAACCGCTGAACGTCCATCTGGTTCCAGCCTTTCAAAGCTCAGTTACAGGTCCTACTAGAGACAACTTATCCAAACTTGAGTCCATTCCGCTCAACTCTGTCGAATCCTGGGGAAAACTCAGGGAACTCCCGGGCCGCCCGACCCTTCGAGGAACCTCGAAACGAGAACCACCGGACGCTCAGTCGCGTCTTCCTCACAGAACGCAGCTTCTGCCCACTGGAGGTCCGTCTTGCCCAGCCATCGCTGGATCCCGCCCTTGCTGGGGGCCGCGCTCCTGCTCTCCGCGGCACCCCTGCCCGCCCAGTCAGCACCACCCAGCCAGCCCGCCAAGCGCAGCCACCCCGCCAAGCAACAGGCGAGCGCCACCGTGACCCTGATCACCGGCGACCGCGTCCGGGTCACCACCCGCCCCGGCAAGCCGGACCAGATCGCCTTCGAGCCGGTCAGCGGCAGCCGCTCCGACTCAGCCGTCACCAGCTACTCCAACGGCCACACGTACGTCGTACCCTCCGCAGCCACCGCCGATGTCGTGGCCGGCCGCCTCGACCGCACCCTGTTCGACGTCACCACCCTGATCGCCGAGCACCGCGACGACGCGCACAGCAAGACGATGCCCGTCATCATCCGGTACTCCGGACCCGCCGCCCTCACGAAGGCCAAGGCCAAGATCCCCGGCTCAGCCAGAACCCGCACACTCACCAGCCTCGGCGCCAACGCCGCCGCGATCACCAAGACCAAGGCCGCCGACTTCTGGCGCTCCCTCACCCCGGGCAAGACCGACCGGGTCGCCGGCACCGTCCAGCACATCTCGCTGGACCGCAAGGTCACCGCCAACCTCGACCAGAGCGTCCCCCAGATCGGCGCCCCTGCCGCCTGGCAACGCGGCCTGACCGGCAAGGGGGTGAAGGTCGCGATCCTCGACACCGGCATCGACCCGACCCATCCGGACGTGGCCGGCCGGATCGCCGATACAAGGAACTTCACCCGTACGCCGGACGCGGTCGACCACAACGGCCACGGCACCCACGTCGCCAGCATCACCGCCGGCAATGGCGCTGCATCCGGCGGGAAGTACAAGGGCGTCGCCCCCGAAGCCAGCCTGCTCGTCGGCAAGGTCCTGGACGACGACGGGAACGGCGACTTCTCCGACATCATCGCCGGTATGGAGTGGGCCACGGCCCAGGGCGCATCCGTCGTCAACATGAGCCTCGGCGGCGATGCCAGCGACGGCACCGACGACCTGTCCCAGGCCGTCAACCAGATGAGCCGATCCACCGGCGCCCTCTTCGTCATCGCCGCAGGCAACTGCTTCTGGCCACAACCGTTCACGGTCAGCACACCGGCCGCCGCCGACGACGCCCTCGCCGTCGGCAACCTGACTCGCACGGGCGAGCTGAACGATTCGTCCTGCCGCGGCCCGCGCAAGGGCGACGGCGCCCTCAAGCCGGAGATTTCCGCACCAGGCACCGGCATCGTCGCGGCCCGCGCCGCCGGCACCAGCCTCGGCGACCCGGTCGACGACAACTACACAACGCTGTCCGGTACGTCGATGGCCAGCCCTCACGTCGCCGGCACGGCAGCTCTCGTCGCGCAGGCCCACCCGACCTGGAAGGCCGCGCAACTCAAGGCCCGCCTGATCTCGACGGCCGACCCGCAGCCCGGCAGCCGGGTCGACGAACAAGGCGCCGGCCGCGTCGACGCCGACCAGGCCACCGACGACAGCGTCACGGTCGGCACGGGCGAGCTGGAGCTCGGCGTACTGCGCTGGCCCTACCCCGCGAGCGACCCGGTCAGCCGCGAGCTGACATACCACAACCCCAGCAGTTCTCCGGTCACACTCGACCTCGCCGCCGACCTCGACCCGGCCAAGGCGGCCCCGAAGCTCAGCGCGAGCCAACTCGTAGTACCGGCTGGTGGTGATGCGACGGTGACCGTCACCGCCGATCGCGCGGCGGCCGGCACGGGCACTTTCTCGGGTCGGGTCACAGCGACCGCGGCCGGCGCGGACCCGATCGTGACGACCATCGGCTGGTACGCCGAGCCCGAGCTCTACGACCTCACCATCAAGGGCATCAACCACGACGGGAGCCCGGCCAACACGTTGCTGAACATCGCCCGGCTCGACGGCGAACCGATCGACTTCGGCCCGTTCGGCGTCGCGATGCAGGACGGCACGGTCACGGTCCGGGTGCCACCGAGCAAGTACGAGGTGACGAGCACCTTCATCGGAACGTGGCCCGAGAGCGGCCTGCAGCGGTTCGACCTGGTCGTCGGCCCGGAAACGACCGTCACGAAGGACACCACCGTCACGCTCGACGCGCGCAAGACGAAGCCGGTCCAGACCAAGGCACAGGGCCGCCCGGACCTGACCTTCCGTGAGGCCGGACTCTCCTACCTGCGCAACGGTTCCGACGGCAACCTCGCTGGCGGCAACGGCATCTCGTTCACCGGCGCGCCCCGCGTCCTCGCGGTCACTCCGACGGCGAAGGCGACGATCGGCCGGAGTGAGTTCTCGACCGGCGGCCGGCTGGAGGTTCCGCCGTACCGGGCCAAAGTCGTTGGCGGCAAGGCGATCACCGCCCTCGACTTCTACGTCGGCCCGCGCTTCACCGGCACCAAAACCCTCGATCTGTACGACGGTGGCGCGGCGAACCCGGGTGAGCTGGCCGGCGCCAAGGGCAAACTCGTCCTGATCAAGTCGACCGACACCGACCCGCGCTGGAACGGCGTGCTGGTGAAGCTGGCCGAGGACGCCGGCGCCGCCGCGACGCTGCTCTACAACCCGGACTACCCAGGCATCGACGGTGTCTTCGCCTACTGGGCGACCGGCGACGGCCCCGTAGCGACGATCCCGGCCGCTCGCACGTCACGCGTGCAGGCCCAGCAACTGATCGACCGGCTGAAGAAGGGGCCGGTGTCCGTCAAACTCACCGGCGTGACCGCGACCCCGGTCGTCTACGACTACGCGAAGGCCTGGGCGAATCAGGTCCCGGCAGGCGCCCAGCTCGTCCTGAAGCCGAACCAGCTGGCCCGGGTCGACGACATCTTCGGCGCGCACGTCGCGGGCACCGAGACGTCGGAGATCCGCACGTCGACCACCCCGCTGGGCGGCGGATTCGGCAGCTGGCTGCTCCCGGTCATGCCCACACCGGTACGCCGTACGTCGTACGTGCTCGCCAACGGCCTCAAGTGGAACAGCAGTCTCGTCGTCAACAACAACGGCGACGGCGCCGGAGTCCAGACACCCGACAGGACCTACCGGGCCGGGACTCACACCACTGAGCGCTGGATCGCGCCGGTGGAGAACAGCGGCCTGCCCGCGGCGACGACGCCGTACGCCTTCGTGAGCAGGGCCGACAACGGTCTGGGCGTCTCCCTCAGCCCGTTCCGGCGCGGGCCGTTCGAGTTCGGCGACACGTTCGGCGGGCTCGGCGAGTTCGCGACCACGCTCCAGCGCAACGGCGAGGAGGTCGCCTCCTCCGACCAGCCGGGGCTCTGGGCTGAGGTGCCCGCGGACGCGGCGGAGTACAAGATCACCCTCGACGCCAAGCGGGAGGCGGCGTTCTGGCTGTACTCGACGCAGGTGAAGTCGGTCTGGTCGTTCAGGTCGAGCGGTAGCGACGAGGAGGTGATGCCGCTCGTGCTGGCGGATGTCGATGTGCCGCAGGCGGACGACCTCAACCAGGTCAAGGTGGGCAAGCCGACGACGATCACCCTCGGCCTGCGGCACCAGGCCGGCTCCAGCTCGAAGGCGAAATTCACCGAGGCGACGCTGGAGTTGTCGTACGACGGTACGCACTGGACCACGCTGCCGCTGACGAAGGTTGCTGACGGCAAGTACCGGACGACCGTGACGCACCCAGCCGCTCAGGCAGGCAAGGCGCCGTCGCTGCGACTGACCGTCGGCGACTCGGCCGGCGGCAAGCTGGAGCAGCAGATCACCAAGGCCTACGGGCTGAAGTAGCCGGTCGAGGGGGTGGCTGAAACCACCCCCTCGACTTTCTTCAGGACTGGTAGGCGCCGGCGTCCAAGTGCTCGATACCGGCCAAGGGCTTGCCCGCGAGGTCGAACGCGAAGTCGGAACTCTCACCGCGTCCGATGGCCGGGCTGCCCGCCTTGGGGCGCAAGTTGGTGGCGCTGGTGAAGAGCGGGTCCGCCTTCACCGAGTTCGGACCGAGCGTGAACTGGTACTGGCTTCCGGAGTAGACACCACGGTCCTCGTCCGCGCTGTCGGCCGGGTTGCCGGTGTCGAAGGCGTCCTCGTAGCCGACCTTCTTGCCGACCTTGATGATGTTGCCGCTCAGCTTGAGGATCCCCGCGCCACAACCCTCGTCGCAGCTGAAGCCGTCGCCGTTGGGCAGGTAGACGGAGTTGTTCCGGGCCACGGTGCCACGGACCGGTCCGATGTCGCTGCTCGCGCCGCGGGTGACCAGGAAGCCGCCCTGGGCCTTGGTTGAGGTGACGCTGTTGTAGCCGAACACGTTGCCGTCCGCGGTCTTGCCGGTGCCGTTGCGGCCGAGTTCGGTGAAGGTCTCGTTGTCGGCGGTGGTGTTGTACTCGATCCGGTTGTCGTTGCCGTTGAAGATCTCGACCGCGGCCCCGTCGAAGCCGTAGTCGTAGCTGAACGCGTACTGGCCGGCGATCACGTTGCGGCTGATCAGGTTGTCGTTGCCGTGCACCAGGAAGCCGAACGCCCCGGCGTCGTCGTCGGGGTCCACGTCCTTCGGTGTCAGCACGCTCATCTTGGTGTTGTCCTTGATCGTGCTCCACCGGACGATGTTGCCGTCCGAGCCGTCGACGATCGAGATCCCGGCGGCGTTGGCGTCGGCCTGGACGGTGTCCATCACGATGTGGTCGCCGAACAGCTCGAAGCCGGCCCACTCGCAGTTGCTCGCGCGCAGGTCGCCGACGAACCAGTACGAGCCGGTGATCTTCACGCAGTCGGTGACCGGGCCGCCGACGACCGGCAGGTTGCCGCTGCCGTAGGCGCCGACGACGATCGGGCTCGCGGCGGTCCCCGATCGCGACAGGGTGAGGGTGCCGGTCCAGGACCCGCCCCGCTTGAAGTTGATCTGGTCGCCGGGCTGGAAGGCGAATCCGTTGACCTTGGCCAGACTGCGCCAGGCGGTCGCAGTACTGGTGCCGACGGCTGAGTCGCTGCCGGCGGACGAGTCGACGTAGTAGGTGGCGGCGCTGGTCGTGGCGTGCGCGGTTGCCGGTGCTGTCAGGAGGGCGGCGGACAGGGCAAGTGCAGGTACTGCGGCTAGCTTTCGCATGCGATCCTCGTTCTTCACGGGGTGCGCTGGCTGCAGCGGCGTCGCAGTTATCTTTCCGGAGTTTTGCCCCGGCCGTCAACGCCTGACATTCACCGTTGGCCCGCCGTCACCAGGCCGGCGTCGTAGGCGAGGATGACGGCCTGGACCCGGTCGCGCAGGCCGGTCTTCGCGAGCATCCGGCTGACGTGGGTCTTGACCGTGTGTTCGGTCAGGTGCAGTCCGGCCGCGATCTCCGCGTTGGAGTTGCCCTTGGCAACCAAGATGAGGACCTCGCGTTCGCGGGCGGTGAGCACGTCGAGCCGCGCGGCGACGGACGGGTCGAGGCTGTTGTCGGCGAAGCGGTCGATCAGGCGGCGGGTCACCGGTGGCGCGAGCAGCGCGTCGCCGGCCGCGATCACCCGGACGGCGTTGATCAGCTCGTCGCGGGACGAGCGCTTGAGCAGGAAGCCGCTGGCGCCGGCCCGCAGCGCGTCGTACACGTACTCGTCGAGGTCGAAGGTGGTCAGGATCAGGACTCGTGGCGCGTTCACCGTGGCGGCCAGCCGGCGGGTCGCCTCGATGCCGTCCATCACGGGCATACGGACGTCCATCAGTACGACGCCGAGGTCGAGCACCGCGGCCGCCTTGCGGATCGCGTCCGCGCCGTCGACGGCCTGCGCCACCACCTCGATATCCGGCTGACCGTCCAGGATCATCGCGATCCCGTCCCGCACCAGATCCTGGTCGTCCACCACCATCACCTTGATCGGCGCACCCCCGTCGCTCACCGACCCACCTCCGCCTTCGCGGCGACCGGGAGCCAGGCTTCGACGGTGGTACCGGTGCCTGGAGACGTGTGGATGTCGAGGGTCCCATGGTGAATGCGGACCCGCTCGCGCATACCGGGGAGCCCATGGCGGCTGCCCTTGCGCGCCGCCGCGAGATCGAACCCACGCCCGTCGTCCGTCACCGTGACGGCAATCCCTTCGGTGCTGATCTTCACCGCCACCTTCGCTCCCGTCGCCTCGGCATGCTTGGCCACATTGGTCAACGCCTCCTGCACCAGCCGGTACGCCGTGAGCTGGTGCCCCACCGGCGGCACCTCGGGATCACCGTCCAGCTCCAACTCGACCGCGAGCCGGTCATGCGACACGTCCCGCACCAGCTGCCTGAGCTCCGCCAGCCCGGGCTGCGGCGCCAGCTGTGGATCCGGCACCCCGTCAGCATCCCGCAACGCCGACAACAACCGGTCCAACTCGCCGAGTGCCCGCCGCCCGGTGTCGCCGATCCGCTGGAACCCCTCCAGCACGTCCCGATCCCCACGCCGCAACAGATCCGGCCCGGTCTCCGCCTGGATCACCATCAGGTTGACCGCGTGCGCCACCACGTCATGGAGATCCCGCGCGATGTTCGACCGCTCGGTGAGCACGACCTGCGCCGCATCCTGCTCCTCGCTCCGCCGCTCCAGCTCGGCCTCACGCGCCGCGGCCGCCCGGTTCCGGCGATAGAGCCTGGCCAGTACGCCGGCAGCGACCGCCAGCGCCAACGCGGCCGACAGCAAGACCGGCCACTGGTGGTCGACCATGATCTCGTACGGGAAGTTCCGCTCCCGGCCGGTGAAGCCGTCCCAGTCCAGATACCCCTTCAGCTTGGGGAAGACGAGCTTCATCTGCGAGTACCTGATCAGCTCGGCGACGACCGGCAGCGCCACCAGCACAGCGGTTGCCACAGGCAACGACAGCCGAAGCCGTCGGTTGGAGGCCAGCGAGTACAGGGCGACCGCGAGCGCCCCGACGATGCTCCAGCTGAACGACGTCTGCCAGTACGCCAGCAGGGCGCCGATCGCGAGCACCACCGCTGGCACGACCGGCCACTTACGCCGAAGTACCAGCGTCAGAGCCGAGAACGCAATGCCGTAAGTCATCCAGCCGGGCGCGCTCCACCACAGCCCTTTGCCAAGGTCCCTGCCGAGGTCGAGCAGGATCAGGGACGCCGCCGCCATGGCCAGGACCCCATCGAGAGTGACCACGGCAGGTACGAAGGCACGGAGGTCATCGAGGCGTCCCCGGGCACCTCGCTCGACCACCACGCGCTGACGGACGAGCCGGTAGACCACGCCCAGCACGCACACCGCGAAGAGCGCGGCCGAGAGCCAGACCGGCCACTCCATCGACAGGATCCGGCTGTAGCCCCCCGGATAGGAATCCGAGGCGTCCGGCAGGCTGGAGTAGTCAACCGCACCGTCGTAGATCGCCGGAAACAGCCAGTTCGCGATGAAGGGCCAGCTGACCTTGGCCCCGATCGGCAAGGCGGTGATCACTGCCCCGGCCACCAGCGCCGTGACGAGTCGGCATCGCGAGGCCAACGACCAAAGGGCGAGCGCGGTTCCGGCCAGGATGACGAAGTCGATGTCCCCGACCACCACCGAGCAAAAAGTACCGATCAGCAGCCCCACCGATGCCAGCACCGGATCGACCCGCCGAATGGCGATCAGCGCCGGAGCGACCGCCATGAACAGCTGAACCGCCAGCGACGCGTGGGTCCATCCCCCATTCACCTTGATCAGCTGCACCTGCGTGATCGCCAGGCCGATCACCGCCAGCGCGATGTCGGACTGAGTGCTCGCCAGGAAGGCTCTGAGCCGGGTGTTCATCCGTTCGCCTGTTCTTCGGAGTACGGGAGCAGGGCGCTGATCGTCGTACCGATGCCTGGCTGGGAGTTGATCGTGAGGGTGCCGCCGTGGACCCGAACCCGTTCGCGCATCCCGACCAGGCCGTGCCGGCCGTCGGCCGGGCTGTCCGGATCGAAGCCCTGCCCGTCATCGGTGATCCGCACCCCGACACCGGTGGCGCTCACCTCGACCAGCACCTGTACGGCGCTCGCCCGCGCGTGCTTGACCACATTGGTCAGCGCCTCCTGCACCAGCCGGTACGCCGTGAGCTGCGCGCCGTCGGGGACCCGGTCGGTCTCACCGTGAATCTCCAAGGAGACGGGCAGGCCCTGCTCGGACAGGCCGTCGGTCAACGCCCGCAGTTCCTTCAGACCCGGCTGGGGCGTGAGCGACGGATCCGGTACGCCGTGCGCGTCGCGCAGCGCCGACAGCATCCGGTCCAGCTCCCCCAACGCCTTGCGGCCGGCGTCGCCGATGCGCTGGAACCCCTGCAGTACGTCGCCTTGCTCACGCTGGACCAGGTCAGGCCCGGTCTCGGCCTGGATCACGATCAGGTTCACGTGATGGGCGACCACATCGTGCAGGTCACGCGCGATCTGTGACCGGCCTTCCAGGAGTACCTGGACCTGCTCGTGTTCCTGGTTCTGCTTGAGCAGCTCGGACTCCCGGACCGCGGCCAGCCGGTTCTCCCGGCCCATCCGCACCAGCAGACCCACTGCCCAGGCGGCGAGCATCAGCGCCGACAACCAGATCGGCCACGCCCTGAGCGCCCACGGCTCGTCTCCTTCGACACTGCCGACGTCGGTGACCAGCCGGGCAATCGGCCTGCCCGCGACCAGCCGGCCCACCACCGGAAGGGCGACGAGACCGCTTGCCGCCACCGCCAGCGATCGTGGCCAGGAGCGCCAGACGCCGAGCGAGTAGAGCGCCACCGCGAGGGCAGGCGTCAGCACCCAATGGGTCTGAGTCACCGGATAGATGAGCAGGCCGGTGAAGCCGAGGATCACGCTGGGGATCTCCGGGGCCACTCGGCGCAGGGTCAGCGACGCGGGAGCAGCGCAAGCGAAGAGCAGCAGCTCGGGCCGGGCTCCGGCCCAGGCCCAGTGCGTCCCCTGACTCCGGTTCGCGGTGATGTCGTAGACCATCGCCGCGACCAGGGCGCCCGCCAGCAGCCCGTCCAGCCAGAGCCGGTTGGCCGGGTCGGTCAGGAATCGCCGGATCGAGGGCAGGGAGGGTCCACTCACCTGTTCATTCTGCGACTTGACAGGGGGCTGCGCCGTCACTCTTTGGAGTGATGGTCTGTTGCGATCGGTCATCCGTTGCAGTGAGCAAGGAAGGCTCTTGACGGCGATGTGGCGGGTGGGGTCCGGCCGCGAGGCTCGAGAACATGACCACAAGTCCCGTTCTCGAGCCGGTGAAGACCCGGAAGCTGCTGCCCTACTTCGCCTTGGCGGCGATCGCCGTCGTCGCCCTCTGTGTGGCGCTCTGGCCCCCGTCGTCGTCGATGTCCGACCTGCGCGTGTACTACGCGGCAGCCAAGGGCTTCGCCGACGGCGAGGACATCTACACGATCCACCACAAGTACCCGGGGATGGGCCTCGGCTTCACGTATCCACCGTTCGCGGCGATGATCATGGTTCCGCTGGCGATCGGCGAGCACTTCGCCCGGCTGCTGATGACCACGCTGTCGGCCGTCTCGCTGCTGACGATCGCCTTCGTCACCGTCCGTACGGTCCGGCCGCTCTGGTCCCGGGACCGCGCCCTCGTCGCCGGGCTGAGCTTCGCGGCACTGGGCCTGCTGCTCGAGCCGGTGCGGTCGACCTTCGGGATGGGGCAGATCAACCTGGTCCTACTGGCCCTGCTGCTGGTCGATCTGCTCGGCTACACGCCGCGGCGGCTCCGCGGCGTACTGGTCGGCGTTGCCACCGGCATCAAGTTGACGCCTGGCATCTTCATCGTGTTTCTGCTGGTCACCAAGCGCTTCCGTGAGGCAGCCGTCGCCACAGCCGCTACCGCCGGCACCCTGCTGCTCGGCTACGTGGTGATGCCCGGCCCGACAGTGGACTTCTGGACCCGCTACATCTTCGACCCGGGCCGCCCGGGCCCAGCGCACTACATCAGCAACCAGTCGATCCGTGGCGCGATCGCCCGGATCACCCAGGGCTCGACCATGACCGCTCCACTTTGGTTGCTCGGTGCAATGATCATCGGTACCGCCGGACTGCTGATCGCCCGTCGCCTGTACGCCGCCGGCCGACCGCTGGACGCGGTGGTGGCGACCGGATTCACCGGGTTGCTCGTCTCGCCGATCTCCTGGTCGAACCACTGGGTCTGGGCCCTCCCGGCCGTCGCCATGGTGTGGTCGTGGGCTGCTCGTAGTACGGCGATGAAGGTGTTCGCTGGCGCCTGGACCGTCGTGTTCCTGATCGGACTGCCGTGGCTGGCGCCGTGGGCGCATGACCAGGAGTTCCACCACACCTTCCCGCAGGCGCTGGTCGGCAACTCGTACGCGATCGCCGCAATCGCCTTGCTGGTAACGGGTCTGCTCACTACATCCAACCAGAAAGAGCTCGTATGAGGACGCTGTACGACGGCCTGCTGCGCCGGCGCCTGCAACTCCTGGTGCTAGTGGTCATCCTCACCCCACTGCTCTACTTCAGCTGGTCGGGCAACGTCGATCTGAATGTCTACCGGACCGGCGGCTACGCGTACCTGCACGACATCAGCCTCTACTCGGAAGGATTCGGGCAGCTCGTCCCCTGGGTCGCGCTCCCCTTCACCTATCCGCCGATCGCAGCTGTGCTCTTCGTCCCGCTGCATCTGCTGCCGATGCCGCTGGCCGACCTGACGATGTGCGTTGGCAGCGCGGCCGGCCTGACGGCGACCATGCTGGTGATCGCCTACCGGCTCCGGGGGTGGAACAAGCACGCCATCACCCTCGGTTTGGCGGCTACCGTCGCGGCGTTCGCCTTCGAACCGATCCGGTCGACGATCGGCTTCGGCCAGATCAACCTCATGCTGATGGCGCTGGTGGCGCTGGACTGCCTGCTGCCCCAGACCCGCTGGCCCCGCGGCGCGCTCGTCGGCCTCGCGGCGGCGATCAAGCTCACGCCGGCCGTCTTCGTCGTCTATTTCCTGGTACGCCGCCAGTACCGCGAAGCGGCCGTCGCGATGGCGACCTTCGTCGGCGTCGGCGTGCTGGGATTCGCCCTCGCCCCGACCGACTCCGCGAAGTACTGGTTCGGCGTACTACTCGACCCGGACCGGATCGGCGGCGCAACCTACGCCTTCAACCAGAACTACCAGGCGCTCCTGAGCCGCGTGATGGCCGACGGCGCGCTCCGCTCACTCCTATGGCTCGGGCTGGTCGCGGCAACCGGCGTACTGGCCGCCGTAGTCGCCCGCCGAGCCCGCACCTCAGGCGACGACGTCCTAGCCCTCCTAGCAATAGCCACCTGGGGCCTCCTGTCCTCCCCCGTCAGCTGGTCCCACCACTGGGTCTGGATAGTCCCCGCCGCCCTCTACTTCCTCTGCACCCGCCACTGGTGGATGCTCACAGCAACAATCGTCTTCGCCATCGGCCCTCACCAACTCCTGGACCCCGAAGGCCGCCACTGGTCCTGGCCAGAACAATTCCTGGGCGACAGCTACGCCGTCCTAGCCCTTGCCTTCCTCGCAACCGCTGCCCTTTCAGGCACCTTCCACCCCCGATTCCCAGTAGACGAACCAACCCCCATCCCCCAACGTCAGTCCTGAAGGCGGGACCCACCCGCCCTCAACAACTCGGGGGAGTTCCACATGCGATCAACCAAACCGATGGCGGCGCTGCTGTCCGCAGCACTGCTGACCGCAGGCGTTGGCGCCGCCGCAGGCGCAACAGCAGGCACCGCTCAGCGCACCGCTGCCGGCCCGCTCTCTGATCCGCCCGGTGGGTGGGAGGTGGGGACGCAGGCGGGGGGTGTGCATCGGCAGTTGACTTTGGTTACGGGCGATCGGGTAGACGTGGAGGTCCGGGCGGGGGTGCCCGAACGGGTGAGGTTTCTGCCGGGGGCGGGCAGTGGGTCGGTTAGTTCTGCGGGTGGGCATTTGTTTGCTGTGCCAGCCGGTGCTCGGGAGGCGATTGCTTCGGGGCGGTTGGATCGGCGGTTGTTCGATGTGACGACGTTGCTGGCTGAGTTGGGGGATGACAGCAAGTCGGCGTCGATTCCGGTGATCGTGGAGTACAGCGGGGATCAGGCCAAGGCACGGCGGGCAGGCACGTTGTTGCCCTCGCTCGGTGCTCGGGCGGAGAAGGTGCGCAGAGGGTCGGCTCGGGACTTCTGGAAGTCGGTTGACGAGACGAGCGCTGTTCGCCGGGTTTCGTTGGATCGGAAGGTGACGGCGGCGCTGGACTGGAGCGTGCCGCAGATCGGCGTACCGGCTGCGTGGAAGCGTGGGCTGACCGGCAAGGGGGTGAAGGTTGCCGTGTTGGACACCGGCATCGACGCAACCCACCCGGACCTGCGCGGCAAAGTCGTCAAGGCCAAGAACTTCTCCGCCGCGGACAACGTGACCGACCACTACGGCCACGGCACCCACGTCGCCGGCACGATCGCCGGCAGCGGTGCCGCATCCAAGGGCAAGTACCGTGGCGTCGCACCGGACGCCACGCTCCTGAACGGGAAAGTCCTCGACGACGGTGGCGACGGCAGCGAGTCGACCATCATCGCCGGGATGGAATGGGCCGTCGCGCAAGGCGCCGACATCGTCAACATGAGCCTCGGGACCCAGGACGAGAGCAACGGCACCGACCCGGTCTCCCGCACGCTCGACGCGCTGAGCAAGAAGTCCGGCGCCCTCTTCGTCGTCTCGGCCGGCAACTGCGAAGGCAAGAACCAGATCGCCGCCCCAGGTGCCGCCGCCCGGGCTCTGACCGTCGCCAACCTGATGCGCAACGGCGAACTCGAGGAGACCTCCTGCCACGGCCCGCGCGCCGACCGCGCGACCAAGCCCGACATCAGCGCCCCAGGCACCGACATCGTGGCGCCGCTCGCAGCAGGCGCAGACATCGGCTCTCCCGTCGGCCAGTACTACACCTCCCTGACCGGTACGTCGATGGCCTCACCCCACGTCGCCGGCACGGCCGCCCTCCTAGCCCAACAGCACAAGGACTGGAACGCCACCCGCCTCAAAGCCCGCCTGATCTCCACGGCCGACCCGCTCCCCAAAGGCCCGGTCGACAACGAAGGCGCCGGACGTGTGGACGCCGACCAGGCCACGGACAACAGCGTCACCGTCGACACCGGCGAACTCGAGTTCGGCACCACCCTCTGGCCACACCCGACACCCAAGCCCGTCAGCCGAGCCCTCACCTACCAGAACTCGACCAAGACAGCCGTGACGCTCAAGCTGACCACCCCGCTCGACGCAGGCGACACCGCAAAGCCTCCGAGGTTGAGCGCGACGCAGGTCGTAGTACCGGCCGGCGGCAACGCGTCTGTCACGGTGACGACCGATCCCGGCGAGGGCAAGGTCGGGCGGCACACCGGGCGCGTGATCGCGACTCCGGCGACGGGCGATCCGCTCGTCACGACGTACGGGTGGTTCCTCGAGCCGGAGATGTACGACGTGACGGTGCGCGGCTACTACAGCAACGGCAAGCCGGCCGACGGCGAATTGCTCTTCGTCACCAGACCCGATGGCGGGCCGGTCGACACGTTCGACGGTCTGGGCGGGCCGGAGATGTTCAACGGCATCGCCAAGATGCGGATCGCGCCAGGGACGTACTCGGTCTCGTCCACCTTCTTCCAGCCCGCGACGGACTCCGCGCCGGACACGTTCACCGTCGTCGCGTTGCCGCAGGTCAAGGTCGCCAAGACGACGCAGTTGACGCTCGATGCGCGCAAGGCGGTGGATGCGGGCGTCTCGCTGGACAGCAGGGTCCAGCCGCCGGCCGGGCGGACGACGCTCGCGTACTACCGGCTCGATCGGTTCGGGAAGCTGAGTGGGTTCGAGGAGGTGTCGAGCAGTGGCGGTCCGGTGCGGACTCTCGCAGTACCGACAGGGCCGGTATCGATCGGCAAGCTGGAGTTCAGCGCCGGGACGCGGCTGGAAACACCGGCGTACAAGCTCTTCCTCGGCCGCGCGAGCCTGCCGGTCGGCGAACTGCCGGGTGGGCCGCGGGTTGCCGGAAGCAAGCAGTTGGTCGTCGTAAAAGAGCTGGCTCACGCGGCCGGCAAGCTGGCGCTGATCGCCGCCGATCCGGAGGACGCGGATCTGGACGCGCTCGCGCTGGAGGCCCAGCAGGCCAAGGCCGCCGGTGTCCTGTTCTACAACCCGTCAGAGCCAGGATTGTCGACCAACCCGACGGCGCTGACCACCACCGGCGTGAAGATTCCGGTACTCCGTACGTCGCGCGCCGTCGCCGACCTGCTGGCCAAGAAGCCCGGCCAGGTGGTCCGCCTCGACGGAACCATCTCCTCCCCGATCGTCTACGACCTTCTGAAGGCCTGGCCGGACCGGATCCCAGCCGATCCCCGGTATGCCGCCAAGGTCGCCGAGCTGGCGCGGATCCAGGAGACGTACGGCGCGCAGACCAAGGCCACACGCCTGGCGGAGACCCGGGTGGGGTACACCCCGCTGGGCGAGGCGCACGGGCTCGATACCCGGCCGCTCGGGGTCGGACCGGTCAATCGGATCGCCTATGTGACCGCCGGTGAATGGGAGCAGCGAATCGAATCGGCTGAAGGCGACAACTCCGCCTTCTGGCGCAGTGGCGTGCATCGCTATCGTGCGGGCGAAAGTCAGTCGATCCGATGGGGCAGCCCGGTGATCAACTCGGGCCTCCCGGCCAAGACGTCGAAGTGGCCGTCCGACGCCGGGGTCAAGCGAACCGGCGGCAATCTGGTGATCGGTCTCGCGGGCTTCACCCAGGGATCGGATCACTACGAAGAGCCGGGTGGCATACCGGACGGAACCTATGCGGTGGCCCTGCAGCGTGACGGCAAGACGCTGGTGAAGGCGGATGAGCTGGTCATCAATGGGCCGGTACCGGAGGCCCCGGGCAGCTACCGGCTGACCCTGGACGCCAGGCGGACGTGGACGAAGTACTCGCCCCGGGTCCAGTCGATCTGGGACTTCAGGTCGCGCGGAGGTGCCGCGGAGGCGATGCCGCTCGTGCTCGCGGACCTCAACCTGCCGCAGGCGAACGCCTTCGGCCAGGTGCGGGTCGGCACGGCGGTGAAGGTGACGCTGAACCTCCGCCAGCAGACCGGCGCCCCGACGGCTGCGTTCACCCGGGTGAGGGTGTGGCAGTCCTACGACGGCAAGACCTGGACACCGGTACTCGTGACGAAAACGCCAACCGGCAGTTACGTTGCCACGAGCAACCATCCTGTCGCGCACGCCGGTGGCACGGTCGACCTCAGGCTCGACGCGACCGACGCCGCGGGCGGCCGGCTGCAGCAGACGATCACCAAGGCGTACGGGCTGACCCGGTGACGGCGAAGGGCGGTCCCTTGTGCAGGGACCGCCCTCTCGTCAGTCTTTGAACTCGGAAGCCCGGATCCGGTAGACCTGCAGGTTCAGGTCGTAGTACTTGTCGGTCTCGCCGACCCACTCCATCCCGAGTCGTTTGGCGGTCGCGATGGCGCGCTTGTTGTTCGGCCGGGCCACCGCGTACAGCTCGTCGGTCGCGCCCTCGTCGAACGCCCACGTCATCAGCGCCCGGCTCGCCTCGCTGGCGTACCCGTTGCCCCAGGCGCTCGGCCGCAACTGCCAGCCGATCTCCAGGTCCTCCTCGTACGGCGGGAGCAGCCGGATCAGCAGCCCGCCGACCACCTCGCCGTCGTCCTTGCGGGTCACCGCCCAGCGGCCGGCCGGTACGACGAAGTTCGGCTGGGCCTCGATCCAGGCCTGCAGGATGACTCGCATCGTGGCGGCATCGGTGACCTTGTCGATCGCCGGCGACAACCACTGAGCCACATCGGCCGAGCCGTAGATCTCCAGCGCGGCGTCGGCATCGTCTTCTTCCCAGTCCCGGATCAGCAACCGGTCGGTCTGCAAGGTGAGCGTCACCCAGCCAGCGTAGGCGGTGTTCGTTAACGGAGTATGAGGAAGCCCCCGGACCTGGGTCCCGGGTCCGGGGGCTCGGGCCGGGGCCGTCTGGGGGAGGACAGCCGCCGGCCGCGGCCGGAGTCGTCTCGGGGGGAGAGACCGACTCCGGCGGGGGCCGGAGAACACCTGAGGGGATCGGGTGTCTCCGGGCGCCGGCAGCTTCTGGGGGAAGAAGCCACCGGCCGAAGCCGGGCGCCCCGCGGGGGTAGAAGCGCCCGGAAGTCTGTCGCCGGAAGCCCCATGTGGGGCTGCCGGACGTTTGGCTGCTCCCTCCGGGAGCCTCGTTGCGGAGGCTCCCGGAGAGGGTCAGCGTTGGCCCAGTTCGAGGGGCTGGGTGCGGATCCAGCGGGTGGTGGTCTGCTGGCGGCCCATGGCGATCACGTCGCCGGCCGGTCCCGCCGAGAAGACCCGGCTGCGCTGGGTCTGCTGGCGGGAGACGCCGACGCCGCGCTGGACCTCGGCGAGGAGCTGGTTCACCCGGTAGCGCAGGCCCTCCACCTCCGACTGGAGGTCGAGGATGTGCCGGATCCCCGCCAGGTTCACCCCCTCCTCCTGCGACAGGTGCTGCACGTACCGGAGCTTGGCCACGTCGTACGCCGAGTAGCGCCGCCCGCGCCCACTCGCCCGGCTCGGCGTCACGAGCCCGAGCCGGTCGTACTGCCGCAGCGTCTGCGGGTGCATGCCGGCCAACTGCGCGGCCACCGAGATCACGTAGATCGGGGTGCGGTCGTCCCAGGTCGGCACCTGGTTGAACGGGATGCCCATCAGGAACTCCCGAACAACCCGGCGCGCAGATCCGGTTGTGCCGACGCGGTGTTGAACTCCTGCAGCTTCGTGCGCTGCTCGTCGGTCAACTCGTGCGGCACCTGCACCTCGATGGTCAGCAACAGGTCACCCTTCGACCCGTCCCGGCGGACCGAGCCCTTGCCGCGAACACGCAACTTGCTGCCGTTCGCCGTACCAGCAGGGATCCGGACCGTGACCGGCAGGCCGTCGAGCGTCGGGACCTTGATCTCGGCGCCCAGCGCGGCCTCGGTGAAGCTCACCGGCACCGCCAGGGTCAGGTGCTCACCCTGCCGGCCGAAGATCCGGTGTGGCTTGACGTGCACGCTCACGTAGAGATCCCCTGCGGGTCCCCCACGCTCGCCTGCGGCGCCCTTGCCCTTGAGCCGGATCCGCTGACCGTCCTGCACGCCCGCCGGGATGCGGACCTGCATGGTCTTGCTCGACTGGCCGCGGCCGGAGCCGTGGCAGGTCTCGCAGGGCTGGTCGACGACCAGGCCGCGACCCTTGCACTCGGTGCACGGCTCGGTCATCGCGAAGACGCCACCCTGGACCGAGGTCTGCATGCCCGTGCCTTCGCACTTCAGGCAGACCTTCGGCACCGTGCCGTACTTCGCCCCGGTGCCGCGGCACGTCTTGCAGGGCTCGTCGCTGGTCATCCGGAGTGCGACGGTGACACCGTTGACGGCCTCGGCGAACTCGATCGTCGCCTCGGTCTCGATGTCGGCGCCACGCCGCGGGCGGGCCGTCGAGGTGGTGGTCGTCGTGCGGCCACCACCACCGAACATGCCGCCGAGGATGTCGCCGAGACCACCGCCACCGCCACCAGCCTGGCCGCCCCGGTTGAACAGGTCGCCGACGTCGAAGCCGAATCCCTGTCCACCCTGCGCCCCGCCACTGCCCGGCATCCGGAAGCCACCACTGCCGAACAGCCGGCGGGCCTCGTCGTACTCCTTGCGCTTCTTGGCGTCCCCGACGACGTCGTACGCCTCGGAGACCTCCTTGAACTTGGCCTCGGCCGACGCGTCCCCGGCGTTGGAGTCCGGGTGGTACTTGCGCGCCAGCTTGCGGTAGGACTTCTTGATCTCGTCCTGCTCAGCCGTCTTGGAGACGCCGAGAACCTTGTAGAAGTCCTTCTCCAACCAGTCTTTCGTACTCATCGACGCCCCACCTCCTCGGGGAGAATCCCTTACTCCGTTGGCTTGTCGGCCTCGTCAGCATCGGCCTGCTCGGCCGGGAGCTGCTCGGTCGGTTCGGAGACCGCGACCCGGGCCGCGCGCAGGATACGCTCGCCGAGGCGGTACCCCGGTTGCATCACCAGCGTCGCGGTCGGACCGTCGACCTCGTCGGAATAGTTGTGCAGCAGGGCCTCGTGGATCCGCGGGTCGAAGGTGTCCCCGACCTCGCCGAACTTGGTCAGCCCCAGCTTCTCGGTGACACGCTCGACCGACTCGGCGACCGCCTTGAAGGCGCCTTCGAGCTCACCCGCCTCGCGGGCCCGGCCGATGTCGTCCAGGGTCTGCAGCAGCTCGGTCAGCACCGACCCGATGACCAGCTCGCGGTTCGTCTCCCGGTCCCGGTCGACCCGGCGCTTGTAGTTCACGTACTCCGCCTGCAGTCGCTGCAGGTCGGCCGTACGCTCGGCGAGCGCCTCGGTCAACAGGGCCTCCTGGGCGGACGGTCCGGCGATCAGGTCGGACGGATCACGCGGCGGCTGGGCGCCCGGCGTACCGGGCATCCCTGCTGCCGCGCCACCCGCGGGGGCGGCTGATTGCTCAGCCGGCTCCCGCAGGTTGCCCGTCTCCGGGTCGATCCGGCGCTTGTCCCGGACGACGGGTTCACCGTCGCCGAACTCGCTGCCTGGGTCGCGATCGGTCACTTGTCGTCCTCAGGCTTCTTGTCCTGCGGACGCTCGTCGTCGACGATCTCGGCGTCGACGACACCGTCGTCGTCGTTGCTCGAGCTGTCGTCGGCAGCCGACGCGTTGTCGTCCGATCCACCGGCGGCCTGAGCGTTCGCGTACATCGCGGCACCCATCTTCTGGCTGGACTGGGCGAGCTTCTCCGACGCCGCCTTGATCGCGTCGTCGTCGGTGCCCTCGAGCGCCTTCTTCAGCTCCGCGACGCCGTCCTTGACCTCGGTCTTGACGTCGTCGGGGATCTTGTCCTCGTTCTCCTGCAGGAACTTCTCGGTCTGGTAGACCAAGCCCTCCGCCTGGTTGCGGGACTCGACCGCCTCGCGGCGCTTGCGGTCCTCCTCGGCGTACTGCTCGGCGTCGCGGACCATCTGGTCGATGTCGGTCTTCGGCAGCGCGGAGCCACCGGTCACCGTCATCCGCTGCTCCTTGCCGGTGGCCAGGTCCTTGGCGTTGACGTGCACGATGCCGTTCGCGTCGATGTCGAAGGTGACCTCGATCTGCGGCACGTTGCGCGGCGCCGGCGGCAGGCCGGTCAGCTCGAAGTTGCCGAGCGACTTGTTGTCGCGGGCCATCTCGCGCTCGCCCTGGTAGACCTGGATCATCACCGACGGCTGGTTGTCCTCGGCGGTGGTGAAGATCTCCGAGCCCTTGGTCGGGATCGTCGTGTTCCGCTCGATGATCTTGGTGAAGACGCCGCCCTTGGTCTCGATGCCCAGGCTCAGCGGGGTCACGTCGAGCAGCAGGACGTCCTTGACCTCACCCTTCAGCACACCGGCCTGCAGGCTGGCGCCGACGGCGACGACCTCGTCCGGGTTGACGCCCTTGTTCGGGTCCTTGCCACCGGTCAGTTCCTTGACCAGCTCGGCCACCGCGGGCATCCGGGTGGAGCCACCGACGAGGATGACGTGGTCGACCTTCGACACGTCCACGCCGGCGTCCTTGATGACGGCCTTGAACGGCGCGCGGGCGCGCTCGAGCAGGTCGTTGGTGAGCTTCTGGAACTCCGCCCGGGAGAGCTTCTCCTCCAGGTGCAGCGGGCCGGAGTCGGTCAGGCTCAGGTACGGGAGGTGGATGCTCGTCTCGGCGGCGCTGGACAGCTCGATCTTGGCCTTCTCAGCGGCCTCCTGCAGACGCTGCATGGCCATCTTGTCGCCGGACAGGTCGGTGCCGTTCTTGTTCTTGAACTGGGTCACCAGCCACTGGACGATCCGCTGGTCCCAGTCGTCACCACCGAGGTGGTTGTCACCGCTGGTGGCCTTCACCTCGAAGACGCCGTCACCGATCTCCAGCAGCGACACGTCGAAGGTGCCGCCACCGAGGTCGAAGACCAGGATGGTCTGCTCGGTGCCCTTGTCCAGGCCGTACGCCAGCGCGGCCGCGGTGGGCTCGTTGACGATCCGGTGCACGTTCAGACCGGCGATCTCGCCGGCCTCCTTGGTCGCCTGGCGCTGCGCGTCGGAGAAGTAGGCCGGCACGGTGATGACCGCGTCCGTGACCTGCTCCCCGAGGTACGCCTCGGCGTCCCGCTTCAGCTTCTGCAGCACGAAGGCGCTGATCTGCTGCGGGGTGAACTTCTTGCCGTCGATCGAGACGTTCCAGTCCTCGCCCATGTGACGCTTGACGGACCGGATGGTGCGGTCGACGTTCGTGGTGGCCTGGCGCTTGGCCACCTCGCCGACCAGGACCTCGCCGTTCTTGGCGAAGGCCACGACCGAGGGCGTCGTGCGCGCTCCCTCGGCGTTGGGGATGACGGTGGGCTCGCCACCTTCCAGTACGGCGATGACGGAGTTCGTCGTACCGAGATCGATACCGACCGCGCGGGCCATGTGTGTTACCTCCACGAAGTTGAGTGATACAGACTCAAGTTTGCCTCCCGGCCTGTCCGGATTCAAATCGGACCGGAGGTCCAGATCCGCAGACTTGAGTTCACCTGGCTCAACATTGCACCACTGCCGGTCCATTCCCAACCCCGGCCCTGGAATTTCAGGGTTCGGGCCCGGTAAGGCCCTGATCGGACCCCTGCCGCGGAAGGGTCTCCGCGTGGGAAGGTGTGCTCGTGAAACTCCGCCCCATGACGTCAGCCGACGAACCGGCCGTGCTCGCCCTGAACGCCGCCGCCGTCGAGCAGACGGACCCGCTGGGCCCCGACCGGCTGGACTGGCTCCGGCTGATCGCCGCCCACGCCGCCGTGGTGGAGATCGAGGGCGAGATCGCCGCCTTCGTCCTCACCTTCGCGCCCGGCTCCGCCCACGACTCCCTCGACTTCCAGTGGTTCGTCAACACCTACGCCGACCGCTTCCTGCACCTCGACCGGATCGTCGTCGCCGAGGCGCACCGCCGGACCGGCATCGCCACCTCGGTCTACCGGGCCGTCGAACGCGCCGCCAAGCCCTTCGACCGCCTGGTCGGGCGGGTCCAGTCCGACCCGCCCGACGCCCCCTCCCTCGCCTTCCACGCCGCCCGCGGCTTCGTCGAGGTCGGCAAGCTCCGCCGCCCGAACGGCACCACCAGCGCCATGCTCTCCAAGGAGCTGGCGGACTAGAGGGTCCGTACGTCGAGCAGTGCCCTGATCGGCAGGTCATGGCGCAAACGGGGGTCCATCAACCCGTCCACGATGACCGCGGCGCCGATCCACTGCGCGCCGCAGTCATCGACCAACTGGCGCACCACCCGGGCGGTCGCGCCGGTATCGGCCCAGTCGTCGACCATCAGCACCCGGTCCCCGGCCCGCACCAACTCACGCCGGAACCCGAAGTCGACATGCCGATCCCGATAGTCCGGCCCGGTAGTCCGCAGTACCCACCGATCGCTGTCATGCGCCGGCCCACCGTTCTTCCGGACCTCCACAAACCCGACACCGAGCGCAGCCGCCGTGAGCGCCCCGACCAGCGACCCCCGAGACACCGGCCCCAAGACGACCGTCGGCTCCGTCTCGTACAAACGCCCCAGCGCCGGCCCTAGCTCCCGCAGCAACGCGGCATCACGCCACCACCCGGTGATGTCGGCGTAATTCCTTCACGTACCGCCGTCGGTCTGCCACCGAAAGGCGGACCGCAACCGCCACCCCAGCGCAACCTCGGCTTTCATCTGCTTGGCCATGCCTCCAGGGTGAGGGGTCGCTGGCGAGCGCGCACCGGGTTTTCCAACCGCCAGCCCATCAAACGACGCCTCCCGGTCGTTCCCCCCGCCTGCGGAGCCCCGACCCGGGCTCCTTTGATGGGCTGGCGGTCGCGGACCTGTGGACAACCCCCGACGCTCCGGGCCGAAATCGGCCACCATCTCCCCCATGGTGGTCTCCCCCACGGCGGTCGCCCAGGTCCTCGGGTCCGCGAACGGCCTGGCCACCTTCGCCGAACTGCGGGCCTCGGTGTCCGGCGACGCCATCCGGAAGGCTCTCGCGGCCGGCTCGATCCAGCGCCTCGCCAAGGGGGTGTATGCGCTACCACCGGTCAAGGACCCCGAGGCGGCGGCTCGTGCCCAGGGTGGGGTCGTGTCGCACTCGAGCGCGGCCGTCCTGCACGGATTCGACGTGCTCGAAGCGCCGACCACGGCACAGGTGACGGTCCCGCGAGGCCAACACCGACGGGCGAGCACGCTCGCTTGCGACCTGTACTGGGCGGACGACGTCCCCGCTTTCGACGGAAGGACCACCAAGCTGCGGACCGTCCTCGACTGCGCTCGCGCGCTGCCCTTCGCGGACGGGCTCTGCGTGGCCGACTCCGCGCTCCGCAAGGGTGCGATCCAGCGGGACCGACTCATGACGGCGGCCGCCGGGCTCGCGGGTCCGGGCAGCGCGCGGGTGAGGCGGGTGGCCGCGGCGGCCGACGGCCGGGCGGAGTCGCCACTGGAGTCCGTACTCCGGGCGAGGCTTCTCGAGGCCGGCTTCGACGAGTTCGTCCCGCAGTGGGTGGTACGGGACAAGACCTTCTCGGCCCGGATCGATCTCGCACAGCCGCGGCTGAAGCTCGCCTTGGAAGCTGACAGTTTCGCTCACCATGGCAGTCGGAGCGCCCTGACCCGGGACTGCCGGCGGCACGCCAATCTGACCATCCGGGGGTGGCGGCTGATCCGGTTCTCCTGGGAGGACGTGATGCTGGATCCGGGGTGGGTGGTGGACGTGGTCACGAAGGCCCTACAACCGCCAAGCCATCAATCGCCCACCGTAGTGACGCCGGTGCGGCTGACGGGAGGCGCCGCGGTGAGGGTTTGATGGGGTGGCGGTTGGGCCCTACCCCTCCCGCCCACCCACGAACGTCCGATGCACCAGCGGAACCCCCGGCCGGTAGGCGAGGTGGAGGTACGACGGGGCGTCGAGGACGGCGAGGTCCGCCCGTGCTCCGACGGTGAGGCGGCCGACGTCCGTACGCCGGAGCGCCGCGGCGCCGCCTGCGGTGGCGGACCAGAGGGCTTCGGCTGGGGTCATGTGCATTTCGCGGACGGCCAGGGCGATGCAGAAGGGCATGGAGGAGGAGTAGCCGGAGCCAGGGTTGCAGTCGGTGGCCAGGGCGATCGTCACGCCGGCTGCCAGGAGGCGTCGGGCGTCCGGGTACGGCGACCGAGTGGAGAACTCGATGGCGGGGAGGAGGCCGGCGACGACGCCGGCCGAGGCCAGGGCGTCGACGTCTGCGTCGGTCAGGTAGGTGCAGTGGTCGGCGGCAGCGGCACCGACCTCGCAGGCGACCTGTACGCCGGGTCCCTCGCCCAACTGATTGGCGTGGACACGGGCCGACAACCCCGCCGCCTGGCCGGCTCGCAGGATGGCGCGGGCCTGGTCGGCGTCGAAGGCGCCTCGCTCGACGAAGACGTCCACCCACTTGGCGTGCTTGGCCGCGGCCGTCAGCATCGGCCCGGTGACCAGGTCGACGTAGCCGGCCGGATCGTCGGCGAACTCCGGCGCCACCACATGCGCACCCAGGTACGTCGTCTCGTCGGTGAAGCCCGAGGCGATCGCCAAGGAGCGCGCCTCGTCGCCGACGGTCAGCCCGTAGCCCGACTTGATCTCCACCGTCGTCGTGCCCTGCCGGCGCATCTCGGCCACCAGGCGGCCGACGTTCGCCGTCAACTGCTCGTCGGCGGCGGCACGGGTCGCGGCGACCGTCGTACGGATGCCACCCGCGCTGTATGGCTGCCCGCTCATCCGCGCCGCGAACTCCTCGGCGCGATCCCCGGCGAAGACCAGGTGCGAATGCGAGTCGACGAAGCCCGGAATGACCGCACGGTCGCCGCAGTCCGTCGAACTGTCAGCCGCCGGCGCGGCCCGGCGCGAGCCGACCCAGGCGACCTTGCCGCCCTCGATCACCAGCGCTGCGTCGTGCAGTTCGCCGAGCGGCCCACCGTGCGCCGGGTCGTTGGTCACCAGCGAACCGATCCCGGTCACCAGCAGGGAGCTCATCGCGTCACCGCCTCGATCGAGGCGGCCAGTTCGGCACCGACCGCCAGCTTCACATGATTGCCTTCAGCCACAACCTGTACGCCGCCGGCCACCACATCGGTCACATCGGCGGCCGACGCGGCGAAGACCGCGGTCTCCACCGACCCACCGGTCCCCGCCGTCCGCACACTGTCCAGCCGCAACGCGACCAGATCCGCCCGGGCCCCGACCTCGATCACCCCGGCGTCGCCGAACCCGATCGACCGATGCCCCGCCACCGTCCCAGCAGCGAGCAACTCAGCCGCCGTCCAGTGCCCACGCTCCTGCGACGCCAGCCGCTCGTCGAGCTCGACGGCTCGCATCTCCTCGAAGAGATCGATCACCGCGTGACTGTCAGATCCCAACGTCAGCGGCGATCCCGCGTCCCGCAATGCCACCGACGGACCGATGCCGTCGGCAAGATCCCGCTCGGTCGTCGGACAGAAACACGAGTACGTCCCGGTACTCCCGAGCAACCCGATATCCACCGGCGTCAGGTGCGTCGCATGCACCGCACTCGTCCGCGGCCCGAGGAACCCGGACTCGTCCAGGAGTTGCGTAGGAGTCCGCCCGTACGCTGCCAGGCAAGCCTGGTTCTCCGCGACCTGCTCGGACAGATGCACATGCAAAGGGGCCTTGGGCAACGCATCGGCGACGGCCGTGAGCTGATCGTCCGGCACCCCACGGACCGAGTGCGCCGCCGCTCCGATCACCACGTCGTCCGCCCCACGCAGGTCGCGGACCCGAGCAGCCCAGCCCGCCGCATCCCCATCACTGAAGCGTTTCTGCACGTCATTCAGCGGCTGATCGATGCCCCCGGCCACATAACACGTGTCCAGCAAGGCGATCCGCAGCCCGACATCCTGTGCCGCCGCGATCAACGCAGCACCCATCGCGTTCGGTTCGTCGTACCGCTGCCCGCCCGGTCCGTGATGGAGATAGTGAAACTCCCCGACCGACGTGATCCCGGCCAGCACCATCTCGCCGTAGACCGCTCGCGCCAACCGGTAGTAGCTGTCCGGCGTGAGCACCGACGCCACGGAGTACATCTGCTCGCGCCAGGTCCAGAACGTCCCGCGCTCGGTCTGCGTGCGACCGCGCAGCGCCCGGTGGAAGGCGTGACTGTGACAGTTCGCCAGCCCCGGAATCACCAACCCAGCAAGCCGTACAGCATCACCAGACTCAGCTCCGACCTCGACCGACGTGAACCGGCCGTCAGCGACGGTAACCAGCACAGACGACGCGAGCCCCGTTGGCAGCAAGGCTTGTGCGCACCAGTAAGCAGTCACTGGGCAAGCTCTTTCAACACCGTCGCCAGCGCCTCGACCCCGGCCAGACAGTCGTCCATCTCGGCATGTTCGGCCGGCGAGTGCGAGATGCCGGTCGGGTTCCGCACGAAGAGCATCGCCGTCGGGATCCCCGCATCGGAGAACACCCCGGCGTCATGCCCGGCCCCCGTCGGCAACACCGGCGCATCATCCAGTACTGCGCTCAGCCGATCCCGCAACCCAGGCTGGAAATCCACGACCGGCGAGACCGACTCCGGCACCATCTCGACCGCGGTCCCGTCCCGCTCAGCCCGTTCGGTCGCCTGCCTGGTGATTGCTGCCAGCAACGACTCCAGCACCTCCGCCGATGCGGCCCGGGCATCCAGCCACGCGGTCACCTGCGACGGTACTGCGTTGGTCCCGTTCGGCTCGACAGCAAGCCTGCCGAACGTAGCCCGCGCACCCGCCAGCCGCGCCTGCTTGTTCGCCGCCAGGGCTGTCATGGCATACGTCAGCATCGGGTCGTGCCGGTCCTCCATCAGCGTCGTACCGGCGTGGTTGGCCTCACCGGTGAAGGTGAACCGGAACCGCCCGTGGGGCCAGATCGAGCTCGCCACCCCCACCGGCGCTGTCAGCGCCCGCCCTTGCTCCACATGCAATTCGACGAACGTCCCCATCCGCGACAACAACGACGACGGCCCCACCCGATCCAGGTCGGCACCGTTGTCTCTCAGCGCGTCGGCCAGCGAGACACCCGTACGGTCCTGCAGCGCGAAGGCCTTCTCGGGCGTCAGCACTCCGGTGGCGATCCGGGACCCGAGACACGGCATCCCGAAGCGTGACCCCTCTTCTTCCACGAAGGCACCGACGCCGATCGGCACCGACGGCACGAATCCCTCCGCCCGCAGTCGATCGACCGCCGAGAGCGCCGACACCACGCCGAGCGGCCCGTCGAAGGCCCCACCGTCGATGACGGAGTCGAGGTGGCTGCCAGTCACCACCCCTGGAAGCCGAGCCCCGTGGGCGGCGCCGACTCCCCGCCCCCCGCCGAAGCCCGCTCCGCCCGACCCCGCTCCGGCGGCGCTTTCGCCGGGTTCCCACCAGGCGACCAGGTTGCCGATGCCGTCGGATTCGATTGCCAGGCCGCGCTGTGCGCACTGGTCGCGGAACCAGGCGGTCGCCTCCCGCTCGGTCGGGGTCCAGCCGCCGCGGTGGTAGCCGCCGGTCGAGGGGTCCTTGCCGATCGCGGCAAGGTCGGCCCACAGCTGCTCGAACGACTCGGTCACGCGCACTCCTCCATCGATCACGACATGGCAAGGGGTCGCCGGGAACCTGTCCCGGCGACCCCCAGCGTTACTTCAGGACAGCGGGTTCTTGCTCAGCCAGTCGGTGGCGACCGCCTTCGCGGCCTCCTTGCCGACGTCGATCCGCTTGACCAGCTCGGTCAGCGCCTCGGTGGTGAGCTTGGCCGACACCTTGTTCAGCACGTCGCTGATGTTGGCGCCGTTGTGGTCGGTCCGGATCAGCGGAACGATGTTGTTCGGCGGCAGGATGTTCTCCGGGTCCTCCAGCTGGACCCAGCCGTTGTCCGCGATCACCGACTGGGTGGTGAAGAAGTTCGACAGCTGGATCTGGTTGGTCTGCAGGGCCTTGGTGCTCAGCGGGCCGCCGGCGTCCAGCGTCTTGTACTCCTTGAACTCGACGCCGTACTTCTCCTTCAGCCCCTTCAGCCCGGCCTCGCGGACCTTGAACTCCGAGCTGCCGCCGGCCACCATCTCCTTGGAGTGCGCCTTCAGGTCCGACAGCGACTTCAGGTTGTACTTGGCCGCGGTCTCCTTGTTGACCACGATGGTGTCCTCGTCGGCGGCCGGCGACTTGTCCAGCACCTCGAGGCCGGCCGGCAGCGCCGCCTTCAGCGCGTTGTACGCCGCGTCGTCCTCGGTCTCGGTGGCGCCCTTCTTGAAGTAGTCCAGCGCCGCGCCGGTGTACTCCGGAAGCAGGTGCACCGAACCGTCCTTGATGGCCGCCATGTAGGTCTCGCGGTTTCCGATGTTCTGCTGGTACTTCACGTCGACGCCCTTGGCCGCGAGGGCCTGGCCGTAGATCTCGGCCAGCAGCTGGCTCTCGGAGAAGTCGGCAGACCCGACGGTGATGCTCTTCACCTCGCTCGGCGCCGGTGAGGTACCCCCGTCGCCGCTGGACAGCGGATCGCCCCCACCCCCACAGGCAGCCAGACCGAGGACCGCGACCCCGGCAATCGCAGTACGGATGAGTGTGTTTCTCAACACGGGAGCCTCCAGGATTTCGATGGGTACCGGCGAACGCCGCCGGTGTTCGGTGTCGAGGGATGGGTTCCGGCCATCAGTCGACCCGTAGACCTTTGGAAACGGTGATCCGGCCGGCCAGCGCGAACAGCAGGTCGAGCAGGATCGCCAGCAGCGCCACCAGCAGCGCGCCGCTGAACATCTGCGGGAAGTCGCGCAGCTTCAGCCCGTCCACGACGTACCGGCCCAGCCCGCCGAGCGAGACGAGCGCGGCGATGGTCGCGGTGGACACGATCTGCAAGGTGGCCGCGCGCAGACCGGAGATGATCAGCGGCATCGCGATCGGGATCTCCACCTTGGTCAGGATCTCCCGGCCGGTCATCCCCATCCCCCGCGCCGCGTCGATCGTGGCCGGATCGACACCGGACAGCCCGGCGTACGTCGAGGTCAGGATCGGCGGGATACCGAGCGCGACCAGCGCGATCAGTACCGGCAGGAAGCCGATCTGGTTGGTCAGCAGCACCGCGATCATCAGCAGCCCGAGGCTGGGCAGCGCGCGGGCGGCGTTGCCGATGTTGATCGCCAGGAACGCGCCGCGCCGGGTGTGCCCGATCCGCAGGCCGATCGGCAAGGCGATCAGCGCGGACAGACCGAGGGCGGCGAAGGTGTACCAGATGTGCTGGATGATCCGGGCCGTGATGCCTTCCGGACCGGACCAGTTGTACGAGTCGAAGAGGTACTCGAGCATCTCAGGCCTCCTGCACCGAGGTGACAACGCGGGCCCAGGGGGTCAGCACACGTTGCAGGGTGACGATCAGCAGGTCGGCCAGCAGCGCGAGTAGCAGGGACAGCACCACGCCGACCACGACCGGGGTGAGGAAGTCCTTCTGGAAGCCCAGCGTGAACAGCTCGCCGAGACCGCCGATACCGATCACCGCGCCGACGCTGACCATCGAGATGTTGGCGACCGTGACGACCCGCAGGCCGGCGAAGATCACCGGTACGGCGATCGGCAGGTCGATCGTCAGCAGTCGCCGGGCCGGGCCGTACCCGACCGCGATGGCGGCCTGCCGGACCTCTGGTGGCACCGAGCGCAGACCGTCGATCACGTTGCGGATCAGCAGCGAGACTGCGTAGATGGTCAGCGCGATGATGATGTTGATCCGGTCCAGCACCCGGGTCCCCAAGATCACCGGCAGCACGATGAACAACGCGATCGAGGGCAGCGAGTAGAGCACGCCGCCGAGCGCGATCAGCGGGTTGGCCAGCCAGGAGAACCGGGTCGCCACGTAGCCGAGCGGGATCGCGATGATCAGCCCGAAGATCACCGGCAGGATCGCCAGGTAGATGTGCTCGCTGAGCTGCTCCCAGATCAGCGAGAGGTTGTCGCCGATCCAGGTCATGACCGCAGCGCTCCGGCGAGGATGTTGTGGTCGACGATGCCGATCGCCTTGCCGGTCTCGTCGACGCAGACGCCCTGCTGGGTCGGCGAGGTCAGCAACGAGTCGAGCGCGGCCCGCATCGAGTCCGACTTGGTGAACACCGGGCCGACCGGGAGCAGGTCCGCGGCGCCGTTGCGCCAGCCCATCGGGCGGCCGGCCTCGTCGAGTACCAGCTCGGCCGGCAGCGGGCCGAACTCGAGCTCGCTGATCTGCAAGAACGTAAGGGCCCGGTAACCGCGGTCCTGGCCGACGAAGCTCTCCACGAAGGGATCCGCGGGGTTGGCGAGCAGCTCCGACGGTGGCGCGAACTGGGCCAGCTTGCCGCCGACCTGGAGCACCGCGACGTTGTCACCGAGCTTGATCGCCTCGTCGATGTCGTGCGTGACGAACACGATCGTCTTGCCGATGTCGCGTTGCAGGCGGAGCAGTTCCTCCTGCAACTGGTGCCGCACGATCGGGTCGACGGCGCTGAACGGCTCGTCCATCAACATGATCTTGGGATCGGCCGCGAGTGCGCGGGCGACGCCGACTCGTTGCTGCTGGCCACCGGACAGCTGGGCCGGATACCGCTCGGCCAGCTTGAGATCGAGGCCGACCCGCTCCAGCAGCTCCATCGCCGTGGCCCGGGCCTTCTTCCTGTCCCAGCCCAGCAACAGCGGCACGGTCGCGACGTTGTCGACGACCTTCTTGTGCGGGAACAGCCCCGCATGCTGGATCACGTAGCCGATCCCGCGCCGCAGGGTGACCGGATCGCCGGCGTTGATGTCCTCGCCGTCGATCGAGATCGTCCCGCTGCTGCGCTCGATCGTCCGGTTGATCATCCGCAACGAGGTGGTCTTGCCACAGCCCGAAGGTCCGACGAACACGGTGATCTCGTTGCTCGGGATCCGCATGCTCAGCTTGTCCACGGCCACGGTGCCGTCGGGATACTGCTTGGTGACGTCTTCGAACTCGATCATGGCGCCCCTTCGCGCTCGTCGGAGATCGCCCGAACGATCCTAGGGGAACGAGAGCCCGCGAACACGGTATTCCCGGGTATCTCGCCCCTCAAGAATGTGCACCTTAGCGCTATGGATTGCCTCGGTCGCACAGTGCAGCGATCAGCTCTCCCGCATCGGGATCCTGACGCCTCGTTCGGCTGCTATTTCTTCTGCTCGTTCGTACCCGGCATCGACATGCCGAATCACACCCATGGCGGGATCGTTGCTCAGTACCCGCTCGAGTTTCTGCCGGGCCAGGTCGGTGCCGTCGGCAACTGATACCTGGCCGGCGTGGATGGAGCGGCCCATCCCGACGCCGCCGCCGTGATGGATGGAGACCCAGGAGGCGCCGCTGGCGACGTTGACCATCGCGTTCAGCAGCGGCCAGTCGGCGATCGCGTCCGAGCCGTCCAGCATGCCTTCGGTCTCCCGGTACGGCGAGGCGACGCTGCCGGTGTCGAGGTGGTCGCGGCCGATCACGATCGGCGCCTCCAGCTCACCCGACGCGACCATGTCGTTGAACCGTACGCCGGCCTTGTCCCGCTCGCCCTGGCCGAGCCAGCAGATCCGGGCCGGCAGCCCCTGGAAGGCCACCCGCTCCTGCGCCATCTTGATCCACCGGGTCAGGTGCTCGTTGTCCGGGAAGAGCTCGAGGATCGCCTGGTCGGTCTTGTGAATGTCCTTGGGGTTCCCGGACAGAGCGGCCCACCGGAACGGGCCCTTGCCCTCGCAGAACAACGGCCGGATGTACGCCGGTACGAAGCCAGGGAACTCGAAAGCCCGCTCGTACCCGGCCTTCCGCGCCTCGTCCCGGATCGAGTTGCCGTAGTCGAACACCTCGGCGCCCGCGTCCTGGAAGCCGACCATCGCCGCGACGTGCCGGGCCATCGAGGCCTGCGCCCGCTCGGTGAAACCGGCCGGGTCCTTCTCGCGAGCGGTCGCCCAGTCGTCGAAGTCCACGCCCACCGGCAGGTACATCAGCGGGTCGTGCGCCGACGTCTGGTCGGTGACGATGTCGATCGGGGCGCCCAGCTCGAGCAGCTCCGGCACGATCACCGCGGCGTTGCCCAGCAGACCGATCGAGAGCGGCTTGCGCGCCTTCTTGGCCTCTTCGGCCAGCCGCAGCGCGTCGCTCAGGTCCTTGGCCCGGACATCGAGATAGCGGTGCTCGATCCGGCGATCGATCCGGCTGCCGTCGACGTCGATGCAGATCGCGACGCCGTCGTTCATCGTGACGGCCAGCGGCTGCGCGCCGCCCATGCCGCCGAGGCCGGCGGTCAACGTGATGGTGCCTGCCAACGTACCGCCGAACTTCTTCGCGGCGACCGCGGCGAACGTCTCGTAGGTGCCCTGCAGGATGCCCTGGGTGCCGATGTAGATCCACGAGCCGGCCGTCATCTGGCCGTACATGGTCAGGCCCAGCGCCTCGAGCCGGCGGAACTCCTCCCAGTTGGCCCAGTCGCCGACCAGGTTGGAGTTCGCGATCAGCACCCGCGGCGCCCACTCGTGCGTCTGCATGACGCCGACCGGCTTGCCCGACTGCACCAGCATGGTCTCGTCGTTCTTCAGCGTGGTCAGCGTTCTGACCATCGCGTCGAAGGAGTTCCAGTTCCGCGCGGCCTTGCCGGTACCGCCGTAGACGACGAGTTCGTCGGGGTGCTCGGCGACCTCCGGGTCGAGGTTGTTCTGCAGCATCCGCAGCGCGGCTTCCTGCTGCCAGCCCTGGGCGGTGAGGGTGGTACCGCGGGCGGCGCGAACGGGACGTGGTCCGGACATGTGTGATCCAGCCTTTCAGAGCAGGGGGCCGGTGACGGCCTCGACAGCGGACAAGAAGGTGCCGTCAGCAACAAGCTGGACGGAGTGTTCGATCTCGGGAGCAAGGTGCCGGTCGGTGCCCGGACCCTGCACGTGCTCGCGCAGCTTGCTTCGTACTGCGGCCGACGCGGGCGACGGCTCGAGCGGCGCACGCAGGTCCAGCGCCCGTGCGGCCGTGAGGATCTCGATCGCCAGAACCCGTTGCAGGCCGTCGATGCTCTTGCGCAGCTTGCGGGCGGCGTGCCAGCCCATCGACACGTGGTCCTCTTGCATCGCGCTGCTCGGAATCGAGTCGACGCTGGCCGGTACTGCGAGCCGCTTCAGCTCCGACACGATCGCGGCCTGCGTGTACTGGGCGATCATGTGCCCGGAGTCGACGCCGGGATCGTCTGCCAGGAAGGCGTTCAGACCGTGGTTGCGGGCAACATCGAGGAAGCGGTCGGACCGTCGCTCGCTGATGCTGGCGACGTCGGCCACCGCGATCGCGAGGAAGTCGAGCACGTAGCCGACGGGCGCGCCGTGGAAGTTGCCGTTGGACTCGACGCGGCCGTCGGGTAGTACGACCGGGTTGTCGATCGCGGCGGACAGCTCGTAGCCGGCGACTGATGCGGCGTGGGTGGCCGTGGCGCGGGCGGCGCCGTGCACCTGGGGTGAACAGCGGAGTGAGTAGGCGTCCTGAACGCGGTTGCAGTCAGGGCCGCGGTGGCTTGCGACGATCCCGCTGTCGCTGAGTACTGCGCGCAGGTTGGCGGCCGAAGCGCCCTGCCCGGGGTGGGGGCGGAGTGCTTGCAGGTCTGCGGCGAACACGCGATCGGTGGCGAGCTGACCCTCCACGCTCATCGCGGCGGCGATGTCGGCCGTCTTGAGCAGCCGGTCGAGGTCGGCGAGCGCGAGCACCAGCATGCCGAGCATGCCGTCGGTGCCGTTGATCAGCGCGAGGCCTTCCTTCTCGGCGAGGACGACCGGCTCGAGGCCGTGTTCGGCCATCGCCTCGGCGGTGTCGCGCAGGTTGCCGTCGGCGTCGCGGACCTTGCCTTCACCCATGACTGCGAGGGCAACGTGGGAGAGCGGTGCGAGGTCGCCGGAACAGCCGAGGCTGCCGTACTCGTGCACGACCGGGGTCAGCTGAGCGTTCAGCAGACCGGCGTACGCCTGGGCGGTCTCGACCTTCACTCCGGTACGGCCGGTGGCGAGGGTGGAGAGTCGCAGGAGGGCGAGGGCGCGGATGACCTCGGTCTCGACCTCGGGGCCGGAGCCGGCCGCGTGCGACCGGATGAGGCTGCGCTGCAGCTGGGCGCGGAGCTCGGGCGCGATGTGTCGCGTCGCGAGAGCGCCGAAGCCGGTGGAGACGCCGTAGTGCGGGGTGTCCGCATGCGCGAGCGCCTCGATCGCCGCCCGGGACTTCGCGATCTCCTCGAGCGCCTGGTCGTCGATCCGCACAGGCGCCCGGTAGCGCGCCACCGCGACGACGTCCGCCGGACTGAGCGGCCCGACACCGACTGTCACTGCCTGGGATGTTTGGCTGTTCACCCGCCCATTGCACCGCGCTGCGGCCCCCGCGGATAGCACCGCCACCCACCCATCCGTCTCAGACCCGAGACATCTCGCGCAGCGGCAGATCTGGTGCCACCGCCACCGGGGAACCGGGGGCCGGGCCCCGCGCCGCTGGGACCGGGGCGGCCCTTGCGAGGATTAGGGTCGGGGGATGGGGTTCGAGGTTCGGGCGGCTACGCCTGAGGATGCGGTCGGGATTGCCGGGGTCTGGGCTGCGGCGATGCCGCACCTGGTGAAGACGGCTCGAGGCATCGAGGCGGAGCTCCGCACCGGAAGCTCGCGGATCGTGCTGATCGCGGTCGAGGACAGCGGCACGGTGGTCGGCTACGGCAACGTGTACCTGCCGGCCCCTGAAGACCTCGCACCACGGGTGCGGATCACCGTGCAGGTGTCACCTGCCAGCCGACGCCAGGGTATCGGCGGCGCGCTCGCCGATCAGATCAGCGCCGCAGCAGCCGCGGCGGGTGCCCACAAGCTCCTGATCGTGGTCAATGACGAGGACGACGCCAAGGAGTTCGCGATCCACCGCGGCTTCGAGATCGGGCGGCGGATGGCACACTCGCGCGCCGACCTCACCGCCGTACCGGAGCCGACGCGGGCGCCGGCCGAGCTTCGGCTCGTCGACTTCACCGACGTCGACCCGCGGCGCCTCTGGGAGGCGAACACAGCCGTCGGGGACGACGATCCGAGCGGGTTGTCGCACACCCCGGAGTACGACGAGTGGTTGGCCAGGGACTGGGGTCACCCGGATCTGCGCCGGGACCTGAGCATGGCGCTGCTCGCCGGCGACCAGGTCGTCTCGTTCGTGAGCACGACGGCGGACGAGGAGCGCCGCGTGATCTGGTCCAATCTGACCGGGACGGTTCCAGCGTACCGGGGGCGGGGGCTGGCGAAGGTGGTGAAGTCGGCCGCGCTCACACGGAGTCGCGACGCGGGGTTCGAGCAGGCGTTCACCGGGAACGACGCGGCCAACAAGCCGATGCTCGCGGTCAACGAGTGGCTCGGCTACCGGGTGGCTGCCGCCGCCTGGACGGCCGAGAAGACGCTCCAGCCGGTGGACCAGACGCCTGAGCCGGCGGAGCAGCCATCTGGACCCGCAGAGCAGACGTCCGAGCCGGTGGAGCAGCAGCGGTGACCCGGTTTCTGCTGTCGGTGGGCTTCTTCGGCGTGCTGTCCGTCGGGGTCGGGTTCCTGCTCTCGGGGGATGACTTCTTCGACTGGTGGACGGCGCTCGGGCTGTTCGCGCTGGCTCTGGTGGGCGAGGGCGTGCGGTTCCGGATCCGGCGCGGACGCACCGAAACCCGTCAATCGTCCGAAATCTGAGACGGGCGGGCTACTCTCACTGTTGTGAGCGGCAACGTTCCCGCCTCGACCCGCACTCTGCGGGTGCTGACGTTCCTGGCCACCCAGCCCGGACCGGTACCGATGGAGCGCATCGCCTCCGCGGTCGGACTGCCACGCTCTTCGACCTACCACTTGCTGAAAGCAATGATCAGCGAGGGATTCGTGGTGCACCTGCCGGAGGAGAAGCGGTACGGACTCGGCGTCGCAGCCTTCGAAATCGGCTCCGCGTACCTGCGCCACGACCCGCTCGAGCGCCTGGCCAGGCCGTTGCTGGCCCAACTCGTCGCCGAAGTCGGCCAGACCGCCCATCTGGGCGTCCTCCATGGGCGGGAACTCGTCTACCTCCTGAAGGAACAGCCCCCGCGGCCGGTCACCCTGGTCACCGACATCGGCGTACGCCTCCCTGCGACCCTGACCGCATCCGGCCGCGCTCTGCTCGCCGCCCTACCGCCGGCCCAGGTCCGCGCCCTGTTCCCCACTCCCGAGAGCTTCGTACGCCGTACTGACCACGGCCCGCAGACGTTGAGTCAGCTCCGACGGATCCTGGCCGACGAAAAGCGGCAGGGGTATGCGGTGGAGGACTCGCACATCACCCCTGGCGTCGCCTCGGTCGCGAGTGCGGCCGTGGACTATGCGGGGCATCCGGTGGCGGCGATCAGCATCAGCTTCCGCACGGATGCGGTCCCGGCCGGCGAACGGTTCCTGCTGGCCCGCCGGACCCGGCAGGCAGCGGACGCCCTCACCCGCCGGCTCAGCCACTGAAGAGGTCTGTAAAACACATTAAGGGCCACCCCTTGCGGGGTGGCCCTTAACAGTGTGAATGTCCGGCGACGTCC
>NZ_BAAAHK010000012.1:79533-186751 GCF_039525325.1 Kribbella koreensis | reverse complement strand
GATGAACGAGTTCCTCTTCGTCATCGTCCCCTACCTGTGCCTGACGATCTTCGTGGCCGGTCACCTGTGGCGCTACCGCTACGACAAGTTCGGCTGGACCACCAGATCCTCCCAGCTGTACGAGAACCGCCTGCTCCGGATCGGCAGCCCACTGTTCCACTTCGGCATGCTCGGCGTCGTCGGCGGCCACGTCATCGGTCTGCTGGTGCCGCAGCCGCGACGACGCCAGCCTCGGCAGCCACCGCCCCCGTCGCGGCTGGGATCGGACCCGATGAGAACCAGCCCCGAGCTACGGAGAAGGCCCGGCCGGCCTCAGCGTCGGATCGAGGTCTGGCCATCAGGCCTTACTTCCACGCGCCACTCCACACCGACCCCAGCTGACCGAGCGTCACCAGCTTGGTCGAGCTTGGTGGCCGGTATCCCCTGAGGCTGCCGAGGATCGGATCAATTGGGACACAGTGGGCGTGAACGCTTCCGCATCGCGGCTGCGGTCCAGCGAGCCGAGCACGCCGCCGGCGATGACCTCGAGGCCCGTCAGGGCCAGATTTCCGTTGCTAGGCCTGATCTGCACGTTGTGGCGCTCGGTCGGCAGCGACATCGTCATTCAGGTCTGGCGTTGCCTTTCGGCGGAGAACCAGGGCGGCTCCGATCAGGATGAGGGCGCAACCGATGCCTTCGCTCAGGGTGGCCCGTTCGCCGAGGACGACGACGCCCGCACCCAGCGAGACGATGGGCGAGACGTAGATCGTTATCGACGCCGTGGTGGGGGTAGCTCGCTTGATCAGGGAGAAGAACGCCGTGAATCCTGCAGCACTGCAGGCGAGGCCGAGCACGACAAGCGCTGTCCACGTTTCGGGTGAGGGCAGGACGAAGGGCTCGGACAGGAGCGCGACGAGCAGCAGGATCGGGGTCGCAAGCAGGATCATCGCCGCGGCGATGGTGAGCGAGTCGGTGTCAGGGAAGAGGTGCGGGATCGAGGTCGCGCCGATCGCGTAGCTGAGCGCCGCGGCCACAATCAAGAGCGCTCCGGGCCCGGTGAGGTCGAGTCCCAGGAGGGTGATCACACCGAGGATGCCGACAGCGAGACCGGCCCAACCCGTGACGGTCATGTCGCGCCCGCGAGTCAGCCAGAGCGCGATCAGCGCGACAAAGATCGGCTCGAGTGCGATCAACACACCAGTGGTGCCGGAGGGAACGGTTCGCTGGCCCATGGCGATGAGCGTGAAGGGCAGTGCGACCTCCACGACTGCGAGAAGAAGCAGTGAGGGCCACCGTTCGATGATGCTGCGCCAGCGTCCGTCGCGGAGGAGCAGTGGCCCGAGAGCCAGGCCGGCAATCGCCACCCGGACCACTGCAATCCACAGCGGTCCGATCTGTTGCAGCGCGATGTCATTGAAGAGGTACGGCACTCCCCAGAGTACGGATACCAGTACGAACAGTCCGGCGGACGCGAACTTCGGGTGCCGTGCGGTGGCGCGGTCTTGATCACTGGTCACACCATCACACTAGTGAAGCACGGAACCTGGTTGGAAGACAGTTCGCAAGGTTCCGGGCGCCAATTACTTTACAAATCATCAGTCGCAGTACTCTGGCCTGATGATCCAACTTGACGACATCGATTGGCAGATCATCGCGGCCCTACAAGACGATGCCCGGATGGGATACCGGGAGCTCGGGCGTCAGGTTTCGCTCACTGCTCCCGCCGTCACGAGCAGGGTCCGTCGCCTCGAAGAGGCCGGCGTGATCCTTGGCTACAGTGCCCGGATCGACCCCGCGGCCGTTGGATACGGCATCGAGGGATTCATCCACATCGCCAGCGGCGGCCGGCGGCAGTCGTACGCGATCGCCGCTCAGGCCGAGGCGGAGCCACGGGTACTCGAAGACCATCGGGTGGCCGGCCAGAGCGACCACATCATCAGGGTCGTCGCCGAGAGCCTGAGCGCCCTCGAGCCGTTCGTCGACGCCCTCAACGACGACGGCCGCCCCGTCACGTCGTTGGTCTTCTCCTCCCCGAAACGATGGAGCCCGATCCCCCGCCCGCAAGCCTTGTAGCAGGAGCTCAGTGCTCGATCAACGGGCCGGAGATATCGCCAGCCGCGTGACCAGTACGCCGTCGTCCTGCTCGAGCAGGACAGCAGTGATCGATTCCTTGCGCAGGGCTGTCACCATACGGACCCGAACCACCTGACCGGACGCCCCTGTCACACTCCCGCCCATTCCGCGCACCCCGTGCGCGTCTGTCGCCACCAGCCGGTACGACCTGCCGGACTCCAGGCCGGTGACCGACACGGGGATCTCGGTCCCCCAGGGGTGGGTAGTCATCTTGCCGGCCCTCTCGATGACAGCGGCCGACGGTTGAGTGGCCTCGGGCGCCGCGGATCCGGTCAGGAGGAACCCGCCGACAACGACGATTGCAGCTGCCGCGGCAGTCAGCGCTCTCCAACGGTTGGATCGCCTTCGGCCGACCGACCGTGTTTCCGCGACCGTCGCAGGCAAGAAGGCCGGCGAGGTCGCCAGCCCCAAGGTCACGACTGTCCGCCTGATGCCGTCGGCCTCGGCCAAGCAGTCATCGCAGGTCCGAAGGTGCCGATTGGTGGTTTCCGGAAGGGACAGATCCAGCGTCAGTGCCTCCGCGATGATCGGCCGGGCCTCCCGGCACTCGTCCTTCATTCGGCCAGCCATCCGTTCTTCTCCAGGATCGAGCGCATCGTGCGCAGGCCGTAGTACAGGCGGCTTCTCACGGTTGCGGCAGGAATGCCGAGCTCGCCGGCGAGGTCTGCACAGGTTCGGCCGAAGTAGTGAACCTCGATCACGGTCTGCCGGTGCTCCGGTGTCAGCCGTCGTAGAGCCTCACCGACCTGGATGTTGAGCAGCAGTTGCTCAACCGGGTCATTCTTGACCCGTTCCTCCACCCCGGCCGGCCCGATGTCGGAACGAACCGCGCGCCGGCGTACCGCGTCGACGATTCCGTTGCGCGCGATCGCGAACAGCCAGGTCCGAAGCGAGCCTCGTCGCGGATCGAACCGGTCGGCGGCTTTCCACGCCCGCACGAAGGTTTCCTGGACGACCTCTTCGGCCAACTCCCGATCGGACAGGGAATTCACGGCGAACCCCAGCAGTTCCGCACGGTAACGGCCGTAGGCAGCCTCGACCCCGTCAGCGGTTTGCAGCGTCTCGACGCACTCGGCCGGAGAATCGGACGGTTGTTGCCTGTGATCTTCGGCCCCGAGGTTCGTCATCCCTGCCTTCCGCCGTTGGAGCTGCTGAGGACTACGCATCCGTTGATGAGGCCGTCATGGGTGGGCGCGCTTGTACCAACCACCCGTGATTCCACCCGCTCTTCGTTGCTGTCGGCATCAAGAGGTTCTGGCTCAGCAGCAGCAACACCCTGCCAGCGCCATCGTGGCGGCCATTGCGGCGGCGCTGGCCTGGCCACGACTTTCGATGCCGATCCGTTGACCGGTGAAGCTGCTGAAAGCAAGGACCATCGGTGCGTTGCCTGCGGCATCAGTACTGAAGGTGAGCAGTGCGGTGCGGCGCCCGGTCTGATCGACCGAGTACGCCTGGTAGGTCGTGGCGGCCTCGAGTCCTCGCGCTTGAAGCTGAATCATGTCCACACCGGCAACGGGACGGACGGTGGCTTCGAGCGTCCGGCCATGCACCGGATCGAGGGTTTCACCTGCTCGTCCGTCCGGGAGTGTCGTGGGGACGTTACGCGGCTGTTGTCCCAGGCCCTGCCGACCAAGATTCATTGCTGGTCCGGGCGACGCCGCTCGGGGCGCATAGACGACAGCCTGGGGTTCCTGGCCGCCAGGGATCGTCGCGACGACTCTTTGCCTTGCGGTGTCGATGACGTCGACCTCGTCCGACTTCTCCAGGCCGACGTAGACCCGGCTGCCGTCCCCGCTGGGCCAGACGCCATGCGGGGCATGTCCGTGGTTCGCGATCCGCCGCAGCAGCTCCGGCCGGTCGCCGCGGCGAAAGACCAGGGTTTGGTCCAGGCCACCGATGGTGAGGTAGACGAACTTGCCCGACGGCGTGTCGGCGAACTGAGGATGGTTGGTGTCCGGGCCGGTGGACAGCACGTGTGTCACTTTGCGCTGCCGCAGATCGATGACTGAGACCTTGCCGACCCGCTTGTGCGCTGCCCAGAGTTCCGCTCCGTCCGGCGAGATTGCCTGATCAGAGGAAAAGACGTCCCCAAGGCCCGTGATGTGGTCCACTACGCGACGCGAGGCAGTGTCGACGACAGTGATCTCAGCCAGCGCGATGTGGTTCACGTAGGCGAACCGGCCGTCGGGGCTCATCACCACTTTCGACGGACCGGCTCCCACCACGACATCGGCCTTCAGCCCACCGTTCAGGGCGTCGACCACGCTGACCGTGTCTCGCCCCCGATCAGCAACCCAGAATTCCTTGCCGTCCGCCGTGAAGCTGCCTTCATGGGCAGCACGGCCAACGTCGGTCTTGCTGAGAACCTTGTTGGTCGTCGTGTCGACGATATCGACCGTGTTGCTCGTCACGCTGACAACCGCCAGGCGGCGCGTGACCGGCGAGAAGGCGAGACCGTGCACGCCCACATCGCCCAGGTACTGGGGGCTCAGCGTCGCGCCGACCCGTTGGCCTCCCAAGGCAATGGTCCCCAGGGTCTTGTCGGTCGAAGGGTCGATCACGGTCACCGTGTTGGAGGACTGGTCAGCCGTGTACAGCCGGTCCTGCGCGGTGATCGGGAGTGGCTTGGTGCTGTCGGCAACGATTCCGGCTGAGGCGATGCCGACCGGTGAAGTGTCGCCGAAGGCGGGTGACACCAAAGCGGTGGCGGCCAGGCCCAGCCCCGCCATCACCAGACCGATGCTGCGATGGATTCGCACTTGGTTCCCTCCAGAAGACTTTCAGATACGCAGCGGTATACGGGCGTCGTCGCCCATCTGTTGAACAGTCACCGGAACTCCGTTGGATTCGATCCAGCTGCCGGTCGGTAGCGCCGGCGGGTTCTGGCCGATCGTCTTTCGCTGCGGCGGGTCAGCGCGGGCGATGCCGCCCTCAACGGCGCGCCCATGCTCGCTGCGGCGTCGTGATCTCTTCCGCACTCCGGGGACTGCCGTCGAATGCGTCATTGATCGAGTCAGCGGTGACCTGCACCGTCGCACGGTTGCGCCGCCGCTAGGACTTTCTTTCACCGTCGCGGTTGACGAGGAAGGTCGAGGCAGTACTACCTGCTTGCGCGGTCGGCAGACACCCACCCCTGACTCCACGCGCCGGCGGAGTATCGGGTTAGGCGTACGGCCCGGCCGGGCCGTTACTTGGCGGGGTCGATGGTGCCGAAGTCGCGCTCGAACCAGCGTGTGGTGAGGTCGATGGTCTCCTCCAGGTGGTCGGTGAAGAGTTCGAAGTGCGACTGCGGTATTTCGACCAGGTCAAGCTGTGCGACCGGGCGCAGTGCTTGGCGTGCAGCCGAAGCGGGAGTGATGGCATCGTCCGATGCGAGGATCGCGTGAACTGGCGTGGCGATGGCTTCCAGGTTTCCCGTTGGGTGATAGCCGGCGAGATTCCACAGGGAGGCCATGGTGACCTCATTGCGGTAGGTGGGCGCGTCGGCGGTCATGCGCTCCATCCATTGCCACGCGCCGTCGGATGTCATCGCGGCCACTTCTCCGGGCTTGCCCGTGCTGGCGATCATCTGGGGTTCTTCTCCGGCCGCCTGACGCCGGGCTGCGTCCTCGAAGATGTCAAGCAGTCCGGGGGGCAACTGGGAGGTGTCCAGGCTTGTGAAGGGGATGAGCACGACGGTGGAGCGCACGCGGGTGTCGGAGGAGGCTACAGCCAGGGCGTGGCCCCCGGACATACTGGTGCCGAACACGCCCAGTCTTTCCTCGTCGATGCCGGGGCGAGCGGCAAGGTAGTCCAATGCGTGGCGGTAGGCACGCTGCTGGGCTTCGAGGTCCATGTGCTGCCGGGGCTCCCCGTCACTGCTGCCGAAGCCCGCGTAATCGAAGACCAAGACGGCGATGCCGGCCGCGTTGAGGGACGCGGCGTAGGGAGGCATGAGCATTTCCTTGACGCCACCGAAGCCGGGGGCCATCACCACTCCCGGCACCGGTCCGGCGGGGTTGTCTGGCAGGTAGAGGTCGCCGGCCAGACGGACGCCGTCGGAGTCGAAGGTCACGGGTTCCAGAGTCATCACGTTCTCCTGTGCAATAAGTCGGTCGCGGTTGGGTGTGCACCGTGTGCGCGGCTCCACAAGGCCGTAGGGCACTTGCGATCAAGGTGTGCCGTTGAACTCTTCATGGAGTTGCGGCAGGAACGAAGCGAGGTGGTTCATCTCCGCGCCGCAGTGGTAGAGGAGGTCTTGGCCGAAGGTCGGCCCCAGCACCTTCCTGCCCAGCCGTGGCAGCGCGGAGCCGCCCAGCTTCCGGGCAGTTCTTCCGGTGAGGAGGGTTGCTCCCCGGCCTGGGAGGGAGTGGTCCGGCAGGTCGAGGACCTCGGTGCTGTCGAGGAAGAAGCGGCTGCGCATTTCGGCGCCGGCGGAGGTGGGGCGGACCTGGTGGATGAGCCAGCCCTGGGCGACGGGGTATTGGCTGAGTCCGACGCGCGCGCAGATGACGGCATGGCCGGATCCTGGTTCGTCGAAGCCGAGGCGCTTGGGGTCGGTGAAGCGGATCGCGAGCCGCTGGAGGGAGCCTCCGACGTACTCGTCGACATAGGAGACGTTGTCGATGTATCGCTGGCGGTCGGTGAGGGTGCGGTCGGCACTGCGGTCCTCGCCGAGCGCTGAGAACTGGTGGGCATCGGGGTACCAAAGCTTGTAGCGGGCGGTTTCCGTCGAATGCCAGCCGAACCACCAGTCCCACATCTGACCGGTGACGCCCGGCATGTCCGTCAGGACCGAGATCATCAATCCACCCGGAACGCGCGTCCAACCGGTCTCCATCTTGTGGTAGCCCGGGCGGGACATGATGCGGGCGGCATCTTCGATGCCGTAGGCGTACTCGGTCGGTGCCATGCCCGCGACCACGGCTTCGCGGACGTGGTCCTGAACAGGCCGCGTGTCGAGCTGGAAGTACTTGGCGTACGGCTTGGACTCCTCGTCCAGGCGGTAACCGAGGTAGCGGCGTTCAGTCTTGTAGCTGTGCGGAAAGCAGGCCCGGTCGGCGCGGGTTGTGGCGTATCGGATCATCGGTGTTCCTTTCTCGTGGGGTGGCGCCGCGGGCGGGATCTCGCGCCTGTTCCTGTCGGTGGTCGTCGCTGTGGCGGCGGACGCGGGGTCAGTGCGTGCACCACCCCGACCAGGCCCATGCACCAGCAATCGGGCTGGAGGTGAGGCTCGGCGTGTTCACGCACCGGACTCCGAACTCACATCGCCGGCATCTTCAGCGGGGGTGCTGCTGGCGGTGACGACGGGGAGGCGCAGCACGCAGTCGTGGTCCGCGCCGGTGTGGAGGATGTGCGGAGCGGTGTTGTTCAGGAAGTCGTGGCCGTTGACGAAGTGTTCCGCAGGCCAGCGGTAGATGTCCGCGCCGGCGATGGTCAGGCGCAACGTTTCCCCCGGGTGGAAGTGCGCGGTGATCGGCCAGATCTCGATGTCGAGACGGATCGGGCCGTGCTCGGGCAGGGGCAGATCGCGGCGGTGGGCCTGTACCGGCCGCTCGGCTGTGGACAGGGCGGGGTCGAGTTCGCGGCGGCTGGCGCGCATCCAGCCATAGGCCAAGGGCCCGTCGTCAAGGTAGGCGGCCAGCGGGTAACCGACACGATTCCCGGCTGTGTCGAGCTTGTCGAGCGTGACGAAGACGTCCATGTCAGCCGCGCCCGGCGACTCCGCCCAGAGGATCAGGGAAACGGGGCCGGCCAGATCGGTGGTTGCGTCGAAGGTGAGGTCGAAAACGCTTCTTTGGTCGCCTGCGTGCCGGTTGGGCTCGGTAGGTGACTTGGTGGGGTCGTATCCGGCCGTGGCGGCCCGCGAGGGGCTGCTGGGGAGCATTCGGCCGGTCGAAGCATCGAGGTGGAAAGGGCTGTGGTGGACCCCTGCCGGGGGCCACGCGGTTTCGTCGCGGACCGGGCCGGTCTCGGTGCGATCGCGGTATTCGACGCGAACGGGAGGCCAACTGTCGAGGTCGTTGTCGATGCCCTTGAGGAAGTGGTCGAAGAACGTTCGCTGGCGCTCGACGTTGTCCGGCGTGTAGTAGTAGCGCCACTCCTTGCGCCCGTGGACGTCCAGCCATTTCTGCGAGGAACCCGCACGGCGGTACGCCTCCAGGGTCCCGCGTGTGTGGGTGCCGTGGTTACCCATCGAACACACGAAGAACGCGGGTACCTCGATGTTCTCCAGCTGGAATGCCCGGCTTGCCCAGAAGTCGTCCTGCAGTGGATGCGCGAGCAATTCGCTGAACGCGTCCTCGGTCTTGTTCCGGCCGAAGCCGATCAGTTCACCCATGAGATGCAGGGAGAACTGGGTCTCCAGGATGCCGCCGTGGAAGATCGACTCGCGGTACGTGTCGCTGATCCCCTCGCAAGGGTTGATTGCGGCCAGGTGCGGCGGCCGAGTGGCAGCAACGGCGTACTGGGTCATGGCCAGATAGGACACCCCACTCATTCCGACCTTGCCGTTACTCCAAGGCTGCGTCGCCGCCCACTCGACCAGGTCGTGCCCGTCCTCGGCCTCCTGCAGACTCAAGGGGCTGGCGTCACCTTCTGACCACCAGCAGCCGCGCGGGTCGGCATAGACCACCGCGTAGCCGTGCCGGACCCAGTACTGCGCCACTGGCGCCTCGAAGCGGGTACCTGCCGGGAGCGGCGGTTCGATGTCGGCGCCGGCTGCCAGGATCGGAGGAAAGCCGTTGTGCTTGCCATAGGGGCCGTACGCCAGCAGGACCGGCACCTGACTGGCACCTTCTGGCCGGCAGACGTCGACGTAGACGACGGTGCCATCTCGCATCGGCACGGCCACGTCCCGGTCGTTCCGCATACCGTCCTCCACCCAGCTGCCAGGGCGGAACCCCGGGTAGCCTCCGGTCTGCGGCGGCTTGGACTGGGTGAAGAGGCCCTGGGTCGGCGCGATCGCCATGACATCCTCCAACTAGAGTGCATGCTCTGGTTTTGGCAGAATCAGAGTATCTCCTCTAGTTCTGGGCTGTCACCAGGGCTCGACGAAGAGAGGTAAACGGATGGCAGACCGACAAGCCGGTATGCGACGTCCCCAGCAGGCCCGTAGTCAGGACTCGACCGCAAGAGTGCTCGATGCGGCGCTGGAGATCTTGGGAAGCCAGGGACCTGCAGCACTGACGATCGCAGCGGTCAGCAAGGCCTCGGGGGTCTCCAACGGCGCCATCTACCACCGCTTCGCCGACCGCCGGAGTCTGCTCGTGGCAGCCCAGGACCGCTTCCTGGTCAAGATCGAGGACGCCTGGCTTTCGCGTGCCGCAGCAGTCTGGGATATCGCCGAAGGCGAGACCCTGCTGCGCCGGCTCATCGAGGCGTTCGCCGATGTCTTCACCGAGAATCGGCTGATCTTCCAGGCGTTCATGCTCAGTGGCTACGACGACCCACTGCTGCGGGAGCGCGGCGCGGCGAGCACCCGACAGGCCGCGCGAGAGTTCAGCGCCCTACTGGTCGAACGCTTCGGAACCAGCCCGGAAGCCGCCGACACCGCCTACCGGATCCTGTGGGGGCAGGCCGTGTCCACAGCGCTGTTTGCCGACGAAGAGGTCACGGAGTTCGCCGTCAGCTCACAGAGCCGCCGAGACCACCTGCTGCGAGCCCTACGGGCGGTCATAGGGATATGAGCCTGGATCGAGAGACGGGGTGACCGAGGCCGCTGGCCCTGTCTGGTTCGGGCGGCCCCAGGCGATGAGATCCGAGCTCTGCCCACCCTTGAGCGGCGCGGCGGCCGGTTGGTCAGGGACCCTCGCCGAGCGCGTCTCGGAGCGCGGCGCGGGTGGCGATACCTAGTTCGGGGAAGGCCCGATGGAGATGGCCACTGACCGTTCAAGTAGCCAGTGCTTCGCGCAGTCGGGTCCGTTCCTCACCGATCGCGCGTGCGGCTTCGACTTCTGAATGGACGGCGCCGCCCGTGGCTGGGCCACGGGCGGCGGGTGTCAGCTGCTGGTTTCGTCGTCCTCGGATTCGTCGCCGGAATCCGGGACAACGGCACTCCCTGGAATCTCGCAGACGCCGTCGACGCAGCCGGCGGCGATCGGCACATCGAGTTCGACGAGCCTTTGCTTCCGGTTCTCGGCCACTATGACACCTCCTTGCGTCCCGACAGCTGTCGAAGGATGTCGGCGAATACGGAAGGGTCCTGGGCTCCGGAGACTCCGTAGGTGTTATCGAAAACGTAGTAGGGGACGCCTCTGATGCCGAGCTCTTTCGCGCGCCTCTCCTCCGCACGCACGTCCCGCAGGTAGCGATTCTCGGCGAGAGCTGCCAGCGCCTCCGCCCGGTCGAGTCCGATCCCGGCCGCCAGATCGGCGAGCTCCTCGTCACGGCCCACGTGCCTGCCCTCCGCGAAGTGAGCGGCGAGAAGGCGCTCCACCATGTCGAGTTGGCGCCCCTTGGAGTGCGCCCACCGGATCAGCTGGTGCCCCTTCACCATGTTGGTGTGCCTGAGGATGTCGTAGTCGAAGTCCAGCCCGACCGCTTTCGCGGCACCGGCCAATCGAGCCAGCAACGGCTGCACCTCATCGGCGGAGTACCCGCGGATCTCGAGATAGTCCTGCTCGCTGCCCTCGAATTCCTCGGGCAGATCCGGAGCGAGTTCGTACGCGTGGTACTCGATCTCGACCGCGATGCCGGTGTCGTCGAGGGCCGTCTCGAACTTCCGCTTGCCGATGTAGCACCACGGGCACGCGATGTCGGACCACACATCCACCTTGATCGGAGCCGGCACCGTCGGCGCGTCCGGGACGGGATCGGGATCGGTTGTCTGTGAAAGGGTCATGGGTACTCCGTTCTCGTCCGACATTCGCTTACCGGTTGGATGCGGGGCCGGGGAACGCGTGTCCCCGGGCGAAGATCACCACGATCACGGTGGAGACAACGAGCACCGCGACGGCGAGCAGGAGCGACGCCGACCCGAGGCCGGCCAGAAGGATGCCGCCGATCAATCCGCCGAGGCCGATACCGGCGTTCCACATCGTGACCATGAGGGGCTGCGCGGCGTCGGCATGCTCACGCGAGGCCGCCATCAGGGCGCCCTGGAACAACGTCGCGGAGCCACCGAACGCCAAGCCCCAGGCGCCCACGGCCAGGTAGTCGGCGATCGGGTTCCCCGACCAGAGCGTCAGCGCGACCGCGGCTGCGGCGAAGAAGGTCGTGCTGAGCAGTACCAGGCGGCGGTGGTGCCGGTCGACGAAGACTCCCGTCAGCCAGATGCTGAGGATCGAGGCGATTCCGAAGTCGAGCAAGATCCACTGCACCTGGTCCGCGAGACCGGCACCGGCGAGCACCGGAGCGATGTAGGTGTAGAGGATGGTGTGAGCGAGCACGAAGACACCGGTGACCACCAGGATCGTGCGAAGCCCCTTGATACGCAGCAGATGATGGAGGGGAAGTCGTTCGGCGGCCTGCTGGCCGGGAACGTTCGGCAGCTTCCACAGCGTCCATCCGATGAGGAGCAGGGTCAGCGCCGACATGAGACCGAACGTCGACTGCCATCCGACGGACTGACCGAGGAACGCTCCCACGGGAACGCCCAGCGAGAGCGCCACCGGGGTGCCGGCGAAGGCGAAGGCCATCGCCCTGCCCTTCAACGCGTCGGGTGTGATGCGCTGCGCATAGCCGCCGAGAATGCTCCACGTCACCCCGGACGCCGCGCCCGCGATGAACCGCGCGATCATCGTGATCGTGTAGCCGAGCGAGATCGCCGTCACGACGTTCGCGATCAGGAATCCGACGAGCGCGACGACCATCAGATGGCGCCGCGGCCAGCTCGTCGTGAGAATCGAGACGGGGATCGCCGTCAGAATCGTGGCGACCGCGTAGATCGTCACGGTCTGGCCGGCCACCGATTCGGAGACACCGAGCGCACCGCTCATCTGCGGTAGTACCCCGGCAGGCAGTGCCTCGGTGAGGGTGGTGATGAATCCTGCGGTGAACAGTGCGATCAGACCGGCTACGGGAAAGCGATCGGCTTTCTGAGCCCTTAACTGAGTGTCCCGGACTGTAGTCATTGCTTCTTCCTCTTGATCGACCGGGCAGAGCGTGAAGAACTCCACCCGGACCGCGTTTCGGTGCCCGCGATCGCGGGACCTCGACGAGTGTGAAACGTTGACATCAATGTGAACGCAAGGCGGCTCGGGCCTACTCGTGAAGAGGCTTGCCTTCACATTGATGTGAAGGTGTGAGGGTTGCCCTCATGACCGTCTCTGACCTCCTCGAACCGCTGCCCCTCCTGCACGGACCGGCGATGCGAAACCGGTTCATGATGGCGCCCCTGACCAACCAGCAGAGCGAACCGGGCGGCTTCCTGTCCGAATTCGACCAGGACTGGATGCGCCAGCTCGCCCGCGGTGGCTACGGGCTCATCCAGACCAGCGCCACCATCGTCGAGGCGGGTGGGATCGCCTGCGCCCGGCAGCCAGGCATCTTCAGCGACGCACACATCCCTGGCCTCACGGAAATGGCGACCTCAGTCCGGGACGGAGGCGGGCTCTCGGCGGTACAGCTTCACCACGCCGGTCACCGCGCGAACCCGTACTACGGAGGCGTGCCTTCGCCGGCATCCAGCTACACCCTGCCAGGCGTCTCGGCGCTGTCGACGGCCGAGGTCGAACGCATCCGCGACAGCTTCATCGCGGCCGCGCGGAGAGCTGAGAGGGCGGGCTTCGACGGGGTGTCGGTTCACGGGGCCTTCGGCTGGATTCTGTCCGAGTTCATGTCACCGTTGCTGAACGACCGGACGGACAAGTACGGCGGCAGCCTCGAGAACAGGGCGCGCTTCACACTCGAAGTGATCGAAGGAATCCGCCGCGCCTGCGGGCCCGACTTCCAGATCGGCTGGCGACTGTCGATCGAGCGGTACGGTCTGCGACTGGAAGAGCTACGCGAGATGACCGCCGAGATCCTCGACCGGGAACTGATCGACTATCTGGACCTTGCCCTGTGGGACTACAACCAGATCGTTGCCGAAGGCGCCTTCCGCGGACAGACGATGCTCAGCGTCTTCGCCGAACTCCCGCGCAAAGGCGTCCGGCTCGGGGCCGCGGGGAGAATCCGGAGCGCTCACCGTGCCGCGCAACTGCTCGACGACGGCTGCGACTTCGTCCTGATCGGAAGGGCCGGCATCCTCCAGCGGGATTGCCCCGAGCAGGTCCGATCAGACCTCTCCTACGAGAGCCCGGCCCTTCCCGTTCCCGCCGAATTCCTTCGCAGGGGTGGCATCAGCGAACGCTTCATCAACCACCTTCGAGGCTGGGGAGACTTCGTACAGCCCGGCAGCCGGTAGCCGTCAGGCGGCAGCTCCGGGCGAGCGCTGGTCGCCGACCGCGTTCAGGTAGTCGTCCAGTGCCTTCAGGTTCTGCGACAACACAGTGACGCGTTCCTGCAGCCGGTCTCGTTCGCGTGCGATCCGGGCAACGAACTCGGGGTCGTTGTACTTGGAGCACGCCGCCTCGGCCAGGCAGGGCAGGACGTCACGGATGATCTCCGTCGTCAGTCCCACCCCTAGCAGGCCACGAATCTGCTGCACCCGCGCCACGGCGTCGTCGTCGTAGAACCGGTAGCCGTTCTCCTCGCGTCGCGGCGAGAGGAGTCCCTGCTCCTCGTAGTACCGCAGCAGTCGGGTCGAGACGCCTACTCGCTCGGAGAGCTCCTTGATTCTCACCCGTCCATCCCTCCGCGCCTGCCATCACATGGATGTGAAGGTTCGACCCTAGTCTAACCGCCGCATCAACAACGCAACGGAGAGCGTCACATGACCGTGTCCGATCTTTTCGAGCCACTCACCTTGTTGCACGGCCGGTCGATGCCCAACCGGATCATGCTGGCGCCGCTGGTCACGCAGCAGAGCGATTTCGACGGCTCCGCGTCCGAATTCGACCTCGACTGGTACCGCCAGCTGTCCGAAGGCGGCTACGGACTGATCCAGACCGGCGCCACCACGGTCGAAGCAGGCGGAATCGCCTACGGGCGACAGCTCGGAATCCACGACGACAGGCACCTCGTCGGCCTGCGCCAGATCGCAACATCCATCCGGCAAGGCGGCGGCCTGTCGGCAGTGCAACTCCACCACGCCGGCCACCGCGCCGATCCCGACTTCGGAGGAGTGCCCGCCCCCGCCTCCGGCGCCACCTTGCCAGGAGTCGCGGCGCTCACCACGGAGCAGGTGGAGCGAATACGCGACAGTTTCATCGAGGCGGCTCTTCGCGCCGAGCGGGCCGGGTTCGACGGAGTCTGTCTCCACGGGGCGTTCGGGTGGGTGCTCTCGGAATTCCTCTCTCCCGTCCTCAACGATCGGTCGGACCGGTACGGCGGCAGCGTCGAAAATCGAGCGCGTCTGACGACCGAGGTACTGGAGGGCATCCGGCGAGCGTGCGGTGCCGACTTCCAGATCGGGTGGCGACTCTCGATCGAGCGCTACGGGCTGCGCTTGGAGGAGCTGCGCGAAATCACGGCAGAGATCCTCGACCGCGAAATGATCGACTACCTCGACCTCGCGCTGTGGAACTCGGCGCAACTGGTTACGGAGGGCGCGTTTCGCGGGCAGACCATGCTCAGTGTCTTCACGACGCTGCCCCGAAAGGGAGTGCGGGTCGGCGCCGCCGGCAAGATCAAGACCGCTGAACGAGCAGCCCAGATTCTCGACGAGGGGTGCGATTTCGTGCTGATCGGCCGAGCCGCGATCCTGCAGAGGGACTGTCCCCGCCAGGTTCACGCGAACCAGAGCTACACGAGCCCGCCCATTCCCGTTCCCGCGCGGTTTCTCCGGGACGGCGGACTGAGCGAGCGCTTCATAAACCACCTTCGAGGCTGGCCCTACTTCGTCAGCTGAGCCCGCTGACCGGAACTCGCCGGCAGCTCCGTGAGGCTCACGTTCGAGTTGCATCCCGTCCGCTGGGCCTGCGCGAGCAGGGCCTCGATCTCTGCATGCCTTCGGCGCCGCCCTGCGCGGCGACCTCGTCGGGATCGCTGATGCGCTGGTGATCGGTCTTACGAGTCGCGCGACAGGTATGCGGTCCAGCCGCGGGCGGCCTGCAGCAACGATTCGTGGGAGGCGTCGTCGAAGGCGCTCAGCTTCAGGAAGTGCTGCGTGATCGTCAGGCCGAGGATGCCGCTCACCGTGATCAGGGCGCGCAAGCGTGCGTCGTCGCCGTCCAGGGATCTGGCGAGGTTGTCGACGCGTTCGTCGAGATAGGCCCGCATCGAGTCGGCGGCTTCCGGCACCGTGAGCATGGACCGGACCAGTGCGCTCGTCTCCGGAGGCAGATCGCGCAGCCGGTTGGCCAGTACCTCCAGAAGGTGCTCGGCGGCGCTCTCGGCGTCGTCGCTGGGCAGCTGAACAGCAGTGGTGAAGAGCGCCGCCTTCGAGCCGTAGTGCTGCATCACCAGCGAGGCATCCACTCCCGCGATACCGGCGATGCCCCGGATCGTCGCGCCGTCGAAGCCCTTGGCTGCGAATTCCTGCCTGGCGGCATCGAGGATCCGCTGTGCGGTGCGGGCGCGTTTGGCGTCACGGGAGGTCTCGTTCACCACTTCACTCTACAGCGTTGAGCGATTCGTGTATGGTCTCACTCAACAGCGTTGAGCAGAATGCCCGCACCGGATCGGAGGGCCCGCCGTGGTGTTGATCGCGATCGAAGAACACTGGAATCTGCCCGAGCTCACGTCGGCGGTGAAGGCGCTCCCGCAGGACCGTGGTGACGCGAGCGTCGTGTTCGACGAGATGGGCGACAATCTCGAGCGCCTCGACGACATCGGCGACGCCAGGATCGCGGCGATGGACGCCCAGGGGGTCGACCTGCAGATCCTCTCCCTGACGCCACCGGGTAGTCAGCCACTGGATCCAGCGGACGCACGAACGCTCAGCAGGCGGGCCAACGACATCGCCGTCGAGGCCGTCGGCCGGCACCCCACGCGGCTGCGAGCCTTCTCCACCCTGCCGATGGCGGATCCGGAGGCCGCCGGCGCGGAGCTCGAACGTGCTGCCGGTCTCGGGTTCGTCGGAGCGATGGTCTACGGGCGGACCGGCGAGATCCCGCTGGACGACCCCCGGTACGACGACCTGTTCGCCACCGCCGCGGCCCTGCGACAACCGATCTTCATCCACCCGCAGATTCCCTCGCGGGTGATCCGTCAGGCCGTCTACAGCGGCTTCGACCCCGCGACCGACCTGGCCCTGGCGACTTTCGGCTGGGGCTGGCACCTGGAGGCGGCAGTGGCCGCTTTGCGCCTGATCGTCCGTGGCACCTTCGACCGCCATCCCGACCTGCAACTCGTGCTCGGCCACTGGGGCGAACTGTTGCTGTTCTGGACCGACCGCGCCGACAGCCTTTCGAGCATTGCGGGCCTGGATCGGAAGGTGTCGGACTACGTCCGCTCCAACATCCACATCACCGCCTCCGGAATGCTCAATCCCACGCTGCTGCGCCATGCCCTGGAGGTAACCACGCCCGATCGGCTGTTGTTCTCGACCGACTATCCCTTCCAGCAGCCGGACAACACCGACATCGAAAAGTTCCTCACCGAGTTCCCCACCGACCAAGACCGCGACAAGTTCACCGCAGGCAACGCCTGCTCCCTGTTCGGTATCGACATCGCATCACGGAAGGAACAGCAATGACTCTTCAAGGAAATGGCTCACCCACCCGCACGGTCGTTCTCGGCGGCGGCGGAACCGTCGGTGTCGCCTGGCAGACGGGTCTGCTCACCGGGCTACGCGACGCCGGCGTCGATTTGGCAGGAGCCTCGGCAATCGTGGGAACCTCCGCGGGATCCCTGGTCGGCGCGCTGTTGTCCAGCGGCCGCGACGTGAGCGATGCGCTCGCCGTCCTCGCGGAGGTTGGGAAGAAGCTCGACTTCGACAGCTTGGGGGCGGGTTCGCAAAGCTTCCTGGACGCGTCGCGCCAAGCAGTCTTCGCTGCCGACCCGCAGCAAGCGCTGCGGGCGATCGGCTCCGCAGCACAGGAAGCGTCGACCACACTCACCGAAGACGACTACCTCGGCCTGCTCGAGATACTCGACGGCGTCGCCTGGCCCGCCGGGTTCCGCTGCACAGCGATCGACACCGGCACCGGCGAACTTGTCGTGTGGAGCCAGGCATCCGGCGTGCCGCTGCTGCACGCGGTCGCTGCCAGCTGCGTCGTACCGATGCTGTTCCCCACCGTCACCATCAACGGAAACCGCTACATGGACGGCGGAATCGTGAACCACCTGAACGCCGCGGCGGCGCCACCGAGCGACGTTCTCGTGGTCGTGTCATGCCTTCCTGTCGGGGCCCAAGAAGGCGGAGCCGACAGCAATCGATCCGCCTCAACCATCAAAGCCGACGCCGAAATCGCCCAACTACGCGAAACCACCCGACTGGTAGCCATGGAGCCCGATTTCAGCGACATCGAAACGCCAGTCAAAATGCTCGACCCGGAGACCGCCGGCCGAGCCCTCCACATCGGCAAACGCCAAGCCGAACATGAAGCCGCAGCGATCCGGGCCGCCTGGGACTTCTGACACTCCAGCAGGAGCCGTTCTGTCACCGGCGGGTTGGGCGATCCAGCGCTTGCTGACGGCGCAACCCGACGGACACGAATGCAGTTCTGCCCCTGCGCTCAGTCCTCGGCGCCGAGCTCTTCGAGCCGCTTCCGCACCTTGTCTCCGATGGCAGTGAGGGTCTCGAGCTCCTCGGCCGTGAGGTGGTCGATGAACGTGGTACGTACCTCTGCGACGTGCAGCGGAGCGGCTGCCTCGATCAGCGCACGGCCCTGCGCTGAGATCACGATGACCGCGCCGCGCTGATCGGTGAGACAGCGCTCGCGCGCCACGAGGCCGCGCTTCTCCATCCGGCTCAGGTGCTGCGACAGCCTGCTCTTCTCCCAGTGCAGCAATCGGCCCAACTCGAACGGACGCAGCCGGCCGTCTGCTGCCTCTGACAGGTGCGCCAGGACCTGGTAGTCCGGCGTCGACAGGCTGGACCGGGTCCGCAGCTGCCGGTCGAGGTACTCGGTCAGGCCGTCCTGCATCGCCATCAGGCTCCGCCAGGCGCGGTCCTCCCGCTCGTCCAGCCACCGTGTCGTCGTCACGAGACGATCGTACACAACCTGGTTGACATGTGAACTACTCATGCTACGTTTAGTTCACACGTTAACTACATGGAGGAGATCATGACTGCTGTACCTCGGTACTCGATCGTCGGCAGCGGGAACGTCGGCTCGGCGTTGGCCCGGCTCTTCGCCCGGGCGGGTATCGAGGTGAGCATCGCGAACACCCGCGGACCTGACTCGCTCCGTGAGCTCACCGACGAGCTCGGCGCGGGCGTCCACGCCGTACCTCTCGACCAGGCACTGGCGAGCGACGTCATCTTGATGGCGATCCCGTTCCCGGCGATCGCGGAGTTCGGCCGCTCACTGCCGGACTGGACCGGCAAGACCGTCGTCGACGCGGCCAACGCGCACTACGCATCCGACGCCGAGCACATCCTCGGCGGCCTGCCGTCGTCCCAGTACGTCGCAGCGCAACTGCCCGGCGCGACGGTGGTCAAGGCATTCAACCAACTGCCGGCCAAGGTGCTGTCCGAAGCGCTCGACCCCGCCGTCGGACGGCGCGTCGTCTTCGTCGCCTCCGACGACCAGGAGGCCGGCGAGCGGGTCGCTGAACTCGTCAACTCGCTCGGCCTCTCACCGGTCGAGGTGGGACGCCTGGCCGAAGGAGGCCGGCTGATCGAGGCCCCCAACGCGCTCGTGCTGCGAAACCTGGTCGAGCGCCCACTTTCCTGACGTCGAAAGGCATTGAACGATGAACCCCGAGGACCACACGGATCCGGACCCGCTACGGCTCGGCCGGCTGGGTGAGCAGGCCAAACGCGTCCTGTTCACCGAAGCCCGGACCGCGAACACCTTCGCGGACACCCCGGTGCCGGACGCGGACCTGCGCGATATCTGGGAGCTGGCCAAGTGGGGTCCCACCTCGGCGAACACCCAGCCGTTGCGCGTGCTCTACGTGCATCCGGGTGAAGCGCGGGAACGGCTGGTCAAGCACATGAACGAGGGCAACCAAGCCAAGACCGCGTCCGCGCCGGCGGTGGCCGTCCTCGCGACCGACACCCGGTTCCACGAGCACATCCCGGCGGTGCTGCCGTTCCGGCCGGAGCTGAAGGACACCTTCGCGGCGAACGCGGAGCTGCGCACCGAGGCCGCGAAGTTCAACGCGATCCTGCAGGCCGGCTACTTCATCCTGTCGGTCCGCGCGCACGGCCTGGCCGCCGGCCCGATGGGCGGCTTCGACGCCGGCGGGATGGACAGCGAGTTCTTCCCCGACGGCCGGCTGCACTCGATCCTGGTCGTGAACATCGGACACCCGGGCAAAGCCCCGTGGCTCCCCCGTCTACCCCGGCTGTCGCATCACGACGTACTGCAGTGGGCGTGACAGTTCGACGGTCGGCGGATGGGATTCACCTCGATGGCGGTCGCCCGCACGCCCACCCTGGCCATCGCCTTCGAGCAGACCGAGGGGCTGGCTGCAACCAGCTTCGCCGGGGAGGGGCACCGGGCTAACGTGTGCGGTGTGACCGGGACCGCGGCGGAAAGCGACGAGTTCGTGCTGCGCGCCGATCAGTACCGGCCGGAACTGCTGGCCTATTGCTATCGAATGCTCGGATCGTTGGCCGATGCCGAGGATGCGGTGCAAGAGACTTACGTGCGCGCCTGGCGAGCCTTCGACTCGTTCGAAGAACGGGCGTCGCTGAGGACCTGGTTGTACCGGATCGCGACGAACACCTGCTTGAGCGCCTTGAAGCACCACGGCCGGCGGGTGCTGCCGTCCGGCTTGGGCGCTCCGAGTCAGGACTCCTCCGCGCCGCCGAACTCGGTGGATACGAGTGTGACGTGGCTGCAGCCGTTTCCAGATGACCGATTGCCGGACTCGAACGATCCGGCCGCGATCGTCACCGCCAGGGACACGGTGCGGCTCGCGCTCGTCGCCAGCCTGCAGTACCTGCCGCCCCGCCAGCGCGTAGTGCTCATCCTTCGCGAGGTGCTCGCCTGGAGTGCCGTTGAGGTTGCCGAGCTGCTCGACATTTCGGTGGCAGCCGTGAAGAGCGCTCTGCAGCGGGCCCGGGCACGGCTGGACGATGTGGCGCCGGTCGCGGACCAGGTAGGCGAACTGACCGAGCCGCAGCAGCGCGAGCTACTGGACCGCTACGTCGCCGCCTTTGAGAAGGCCGACCCCGCAGCACTCGAACGGCTGTTGCGCGCCGACGCGACGCTCGAGGCTCCGCCGTTGCGGCGCTGGTACTCCGGGATCAGATACTGCATGCCCTACATGGGACAGCACGTGTTGGGTTCGCCCGGGCATTGGCGGATGCTGCCGGCCAGCGCCAACGGGCAGCCCGCGGTCGCCGCCTACCACCGCGGTGCGGACGGCGGCTATCTCCCTTACGGGATCGTGGTGCTCACAGCGGACGCGGAGGGGATCTCACGCATCACCGCGTTCGGCGACGCAGATCTGGTCACCGCATTCGGGTTCCCGGCGGTCCCGCCGGACGCATGACCCGCCATTGGGCCGCCATGCGGGGCTGAACAATCGGCGGACGCGGAATTTCCTGGGCCAGACCGATTCCTTCCGGCCGCGCGGTCGGTCTGTAGTGCGACGGTTGCCGAAGGGTCGGCAACCCCACACACGGAGGTTCGTCATGCGAAAACTGACCGTTTCGACCCTGGCCTCGCTCGACGGCGTCATCCAGGACCCAGGCGGGTTCGGTGAGACCGACCAGGGCGGCTGGGCAAACCAGTACTTCACCGACCAGGCGCAGCAGGAGGCGCTTGGCCGCTTGCTGGCCAGCGACTACTTCCTGATGGGGCGGACCACCTACGAGCTGATGTACCGGTCCTGGGGCAACATCAAAGGCGGCGGCCCGTACCTCGACCGGACGAACGAGATTCCCAAGCTCGTCGCATCGAGAACGCTGACCGGGTCGCTGCCCTGGAACGCGACGGTGATCCAAGGCGACGTGGCCGGGGAGATCGCCCGGCTCAAGCAGCAAACCGGTGGGGACATCGAGGTGTACGGCAGCTCCACGCTGGTACAGACGCTCATGAAGCACAACCTGATCGACGAATACCGGGTCGCGGTTCACCCGCTCGTTCTCGGCGGAGGAACGCGGCTGTTCACCGATGGTGGTGTCCGGGCCACGCTCCAGCTCAGCGATGCACGGAAGCTCGAATCCGGCGTGGTCGAACTGGTCTATCTGCCGGCAGGCAAGGAGTGAACAGGATGCCCAACGGTGTGATCATCACAGCCATCAACTGGTCCGACACGGCAACTCCGCTTCGCCGACGACAGTGTGCTCCGCCAATAGCTCGTTCTCGCTGACCTGTCGGTGGGCGCGGATGATTCCGGCGGCCGCCGCGATCAGGATCAGGGCGACTTCCAGGGCGCCGTACGCGACGGCTGTCGGTTCGAGGCCGAAGCGTTCGGCGGCGAGTCCGGCAGCCAGTGCGGGCATGCTGAAGGCGAGGTAGCTGACGATGTACATGGTCGCGAACACCTCCCCGCGCCGGCTGTCCGGCGCGGCCTCGCCGAGTGCGTGGACGGCGAAGCGGAATGCCGCGCCGAAGCCCAGTCCGGCGATTGCCGAACCGGCCACGTAGAGCGGCAACGTGGTCAGCAGCATCGCCACGATCGTGATCAGAACGCCGAGCGCGAGTGTTCCGTACCCGAGCCACTCGCGCCAACGCGTCGGCGAGACTGACGAGACCACGGTGCCGGCCGCCCCGGCGGCGAAGAACACTCCGAGCACGATGCCGACGACGAAATGACTGTGCACCTCGAGGACGTTGCCGAGCACGGACGACCCGAGCGACAGGTACAACCCGGCGAGCGCCCACGTCGCGGCCATCGAAGGAACCAGGGCGAAGAAGACCGGCCGCACGGCCGGCGGGAGCCCGGCGCTCGGCCGCAGCGACCGCCAGAGCGACTCCCGCGCGGCCGGCTTCGGACGGGCGCTCTCAGGGATCAGCCAGACGAGCGCTGCGAGTACCAGGTAGACCACGGCGAGGATCCAGAAGACGAGTTGGCGAGGCAGCGGCGCGAACTCCACGAGCGCACCGGCGAGGACGGCTCCGATCACGATGCCCAGGGACGGTACCGCGCTGCTGACCACCGAACCGAACCGTGGGTTCGGCGCCGAGTCCATGATCATGGCCGTCGTCGTACCGGTGGCAGCGCCGACGGCAAGACCCTGCACGATGCGCGCGACCACGAGGCCGCCGGTACCTCCGGCGATCGCAAACAGGACCATGCCCAGCGCGAGCAGCACCAGCGCTCCGGACGCGACCGGACGACGACCGACCCGGTCGGAGAGCGAGCCGACGGTCAGCAAGGCGCCGAGCAACGCGAAAACGTAGACGGCGAAGACGACCGTCAGCACGAACGCGGAGAACCCCCACAGACGCTGGTAGACGGGATAGAGCGGCGACGGCGCCGACGCGGCGGTCAGCGTCGCGGCGCCGGCCGCCCCGGCAACGACGAACGAGACTGAGCGGCTGAACACGGGAACCCTCCATCCAAAAGCAATGATCTTTGCTCTAAGGACACTAGCGCCCGGATCTTCGTAAAAGCAAACTTCTTTGCTTAGAATGGCGGCATGCTCGACCGACCGAGTCGCCCTGGAGGGCGGAGCAACCGGGTGCTGACCGCGATCTATACCGCCGTCGGCGAGCTCGTCGGTCAGGGCGCCGACAAGATCAGCTTTCCGGTCATCGCCGAGCGCGCCGGGGTCAACCCGACGACGCTCTACCGGCGCTGGCCCGATGTCAACGCACTACTCGAGGACGTCGCCATCGCAGCCCTGACGCGGGACGGCGAGTCCGTACCCGACACCGGCTCCCTCGAGCAGGACCTGACGGACTGGGCCAACATCATCGCCGGCGACATCACCCGGCCCGAGCGAGCCCGCTACCTGCGCGCGATGGTGGCGGCCCGCGTCGACCTCGTCACGAACTGCGCGGTCACCGACGCCCGCCACGAGCAGGCAGCGCAGATGACGCGGCGCGCCAGCGAACGAGGCGAGCAGACGCCGACCGTCCAGCAAATCCTCGACCACATCGTCGCGCCGCTGTACTACAACGTCATCTTCGCCCTGCCACTCGACGACGACCACCCCAGGCGCCTGGTCCGCGACGTACTCGCAATGACCCGTTGAACCCGTCCGGCACGACCCGGCGTCCCCGCGTCCCCTCACTCACCGCGTGGCCGTCAATGCTGCGAAGGGGTTACTCGCCGAAGAGTGGGGAGCCTGGGGCGGCCCAACCGTGGTAGGTGGGGTCGTCGAAGGACACTGGCAGCTTGCCGCGTGGCTGGATGACGGTGGAGAGGCCGGTGGCGTGGCCGACGGCGTACAGGTAGCCCGAGTGGGTGTTCTTGTCGACGCCGAGCAGTAGTACGCCGTACTGGCCGCAGGCGGCGACCATCAAGGACTCGAAGACCTGCCAGGTGGTACGCCGGACCAGCTTGACCACCGGGTGCATCGGCGTGGAGGTCGGGATGTGGATCGTGTACAGCGCCCCACCACGAGTAGTCGCCAGCAAGGTGTCGTACGTCGCGGTCTCGCTGATGATCGCGAACGCCTTGACGGCCGCGAACCCGGGGTACGACGTCTTGCCCTGCCAGACGCCGGACGGCGCGATGGTCCACCGGAACAGCACACCGTCGGAACGCAACCCGTAGGCACTAGTCCGGCCACGACCGGTCGTGGGGACATAGAGCGCCTCGTCGAAAGCGGTGAAATCACCCCAGCCGCCACCGACCCGGGTCAGCCGCACCGGTCCCGTTTCCGGCTCCCACCAGTTGGCCGCGTACGCCGTCGAGTACATCACCGACCCGATCACAAGGTGACCGCTCACGTCCGGCCCGGCGGCGTTGGGATCGGCCACCATCGAACCGCTCAGTCTGGTCTGGCCGGCCGGAAACGCCTGGTACTGAAGAACATGGTCCAGGATCCGCGTCGGGGGAACAGTCGCCGAGAAGTACTGCTGACGATGGTCACCGCCCGATGTCACCGAACCGGCCACCACCCCACAGGCCTCCGTCACCTGACCTTGTGATGCCGAAGCCGGCCCAGGCAGCAGCCAACTCACCAGCCCGACGCCCAGCACCACTGTCAACAGCCGAGACTTCATGTCGCACCCCCAGCGAATCGCTGACCGAATGAAGCAGAGGCCCCCAGCCTGATCGGCCCCGTCCCACCCATCCAGGGACACAGGTCCCACGACCCCGGGCCAACCGTCCTGAACACCGACCATTACCGCGTGCTCGCTCGGGCGGGTCGCCACCTGCGATTCGTGGTGCCGTGTGCAGTCCGAGATTCCCCCGGTGCGGGGCTACCGGATCAGCTGTTCAGCGGCCTTGCGGACGTGATCGGGCATGTGGTCGGTTCTCGAAGGATGAGGCCGCCCGAGGCGGTCGACCGGGCCGGGGGTAGACCTAGTTGTCGACCGGCAGTGCTGCCGTACTGGCCGTGAGTACCCGCGTCGTTGACAGCGACCGCGTGCTGGGTACCGGCGCAGATTGCCGGTGGTCAGCTCGCAGATCGTGGCCGGGTCGAACTCGGACTGCACGGTCAGCAGGGGGCCGAGGCGGCGCGGGTCGGGGTTCGGGAGTTCTGTGCGGGCAGTTTCCGGTAGGGGCAGACCTCTTGGGCGAGGTTGTAGGCAGCCAGTTCTCGGCCTGGTGTTCTAGGCGACTTCTGCGGCTGGGTGTCCCCTCACATCATTGTGTGAAGCCTCCCCGGACTGTGCTGGGGCCGGCTGAGGTTCGGGCTTGGGCGTAGTAGGTGTCGCGCTTGGGGTTGCGGGTGCCGGTGGCGTGGTTGTACTGGGCTGCGAACACATGCTGTCCGGCCGGCACGATGCGGCCCGGCATGAGGAGCCAGCGGTAGAGCAGTGCACCGCCGGTCTCCTGAACGGTGACGGTGAAGTCCTCGCTCGGCAGGGTTTGCCAGTAGCCGGTCGTCCGCACGTCGCCGGTCTGGGCGATGCGCAGTTCCACGGTGAGCGAGGTGAGCGGCTGAGTGGCCTTGAGGGTGAGGTTGTTCTGGGCCCAGTAGATGGTGCTGTGCGCGTCTATCGAGCCTTGGGACCACAGCGGTCCGTTCTGGAAGCGGCTGGTGGTCGGCGGGGTCGGGTGTGGGCTGCGCGGGGTGGTGGTCGGGGCAGGGCGGGTGGCGGTGGCGGTGCTGGTGGTGCGGGTGGTGCGGGGGGATGGCGTCGGAGTGGCGGTAGCGATCGGGTGCGGGACCGTGGGAGTCGGGGCGACAGCCGGCAGCGAAGGAGTTCCGCCGATGGCGGCTACGGCCAGACCACCGGTCGCCAGGGTGGCGGCGGCGACCAGACCGACGATCGCCGCCTGCTGCCAGGACCTCGCGATCGAAGGTGTGCGGTGCCGGACGGTGGGGTCGGCCGCGCCGCGCTCGACACGCGCCAGGATCCTTGCACGGTTGGGCTCGTGGGCCTCGGCGGCCTCTCGCAGCCGTCGGCTGATCTCCTCGTTCACCGGTTCCTCCTTCCTGCCGCGAGTTCGCCGACTGCTTCTGCGCCGAGCAGCGATTCCAGCTCGGCCATCCCCTTCGAGGTCTGGCTTTTCACCGTACCGACCGAGATGCCCAGCGCGGCGGCGGTGTCCTTCTCCGACAGGTCGAAGGCATGACGCAGGACCACACACGCCCGCTTGCGAAACGGCAGCCGGCTGAGCGCAGCCCGGACGTCCAGCACGACCGCAACGTCGGGCCCGTCCACCGGTTCCGTACCGCGTGACCAGAACAGCCCGACTCGCCGTCGCTCGCGGACCGTACTCCGGATCCATTCCCGAGCCAGATTGGCCACCACGCCGCAGGCGTAGGCGACCGGGTGTTGCGCCGCCCGCAACCGGTCCCAGCGCTGCCACAGGGCGACCAGCGCATCGGCGGCGAGGTCGTCGGCCACGTCCTTCTCACCGGTCAGGAGGTGGGCGAGACGAGCCAGTTCGGCGTGGTGGCGTTCGAAGAAGTCGTTGAACTCCTCGGACGCGTCGTCGAGGAGCATCTCCCGCGGTCGCCCTCTCCCTGCGATGTGCGCGTTAACAATCGGCTCGAGCGTAACAGCGCCCCTGATCGGCTGCCGGACGGCGATCGCCCGTGGAGGGCGGCGTCCTGACGATGGACAGGCGGCACGGTCAATGCCGGCTGAACTGGACCCGGGTCGGCTGCGCGACGTCCGGCTCGAGTGCGATCCCGTCGATGGTCAGCCGCTCGCCGTAGATGTCGGTGAGCCTGATCGCTTTGCCGCATCCGCTGCCGTCAGTGGAGAGGAAGTAGTTGTAGTCGGTGCGGTGCAGCTTCCGCCAGCCTTTGGTGGTCCGGACCTCGAGCGCGGCCACCGGGTTGCGGTGACCGATCGCCTGGATGCCGCACCAGTACTGACTGGACCCGGTCTTGTACCGGATGGAGATCTTGCCGGACGCGGCGGGGCTCAGCAGCGTCCAGGTGATCGGGAGCCGGCCGACGGAGAGTTTGGCGAGCCTGGCGAAGGCCTGCTGGCTGAGGTCGATTTGCCCTGGGGCGCAGGGCAACGGGCACTCGTTGACGATCCGTACCGTGATGGAGGCCCCGTTGGCGGCGCGGACCAGTACGTACGCCCCGCATGCCTTGGCCGACTCGTAGTCGGTGTGGTTCATCGCCGCGATCATCATGTCGCCGGACGGGCCGAACAGGCAGGCACCGTTACCGTCGCCTGCCTCGTAGGCGGTCGCCACGCCGTGGTACCGGACGGCGGGCTTGATCCGTCCCGCCAAGGATCCCGAGGTTCCCGAGGACGCTGTACGCGGGGTGCTGGATGAGACGCCCGGGCTACGAGTAGCTGCTGGCGAAGTGCTGGAGGTCGGGCGGGGGCTGCGAGTGGAAGCCGGAGGCTTGCGCACGGTCGAGGACGACGGAGGAGGCTTGCGCGCGGTCGAGGACGACGGAGTATGGCGCGACGGCGGCAGGCTCGCGGCGGGCGGCCGCGTCGGTGCGGTGGTGGCGTCGGCCGTCGCGTCCGCAGAGCCGGAATCGGGTGGCACGCCGGCCTCGGCAGCCGCAACGGACGCGTCAGCGGTACTGCTCGGGGTAGCTCTTCCCCTGGTGAGGAACGCAGCGGCCAGGCAGACCACTAGGCCGACAGCCAGCAGGGCCAGCGGAATGCCGACGGCCCGCCGGCGCTTTTTCGGCAGTTGCGCCCCACCGTGCTTCGTTGTCCTCATCTATCCATCCGTTCGGTTGATCGAATCGCCGTCCACCTCCCAGTTGCCGCCGGAGGCGAAAAGGTTGCCGCCTGTCGAAGAGTTGATGTGAGCGCTAACATGCAGTGGGTCGAGAGTCTGGAGCCACAGATGAGCGTTCAGGAATCACCGATCGGTACCCAGGGGCCGGTCGTGCCGCGGAAGGCCGCACGGTTGACTCCGTTGGCATTGAGCGGGGTGCGGCTCGACCCTGCGTCGTTGCTGGGTGGCTGGCAGGAGGTCAACGCCGCGGCCACCATTCCGCACTGCGTGGAGAACATCGAGCGCACGGGTGTCATCGAGAACTTCCGTCGGCTGGTCGGCGTACCAGGCGCTCCTGAGGGCAGCTTCAGAGGGATGTGGTTCGCCGACTCGGATCTCTACAAGACGCTCGAGGCGATAGGCTGGGAGATGGCGCGGACCGGTACCGGCCGGTGGGCCGGATTGCTGTCCGAGATGGCCGAGCTGCTGGAGCAGGTGCAGACCTCGGACGGCTACCTCAACACTCGTGTGCAGGGGATGCCGGACCAGGAGCCGTTCAGTCAGCTCGAGCACAGCCACGAGCTCTACTGCGCCGGTCATCTCATCCAGGCTGCCGTAGCGATCCACCGTGGTGGTGGCGATCCGCGCTTCCTCGCGATCGCCCGGAGATTCGCCGACCTGATCGCCCGCACCTTTACTGCCGACGCCGGCCCGCGGATCGATGGGCACCCGGAGGTGGAGACAGCGCTGGTCGAGCTCTACCGCGAGACCGGCGAGGAGTCCTATCTCCGGGCGGCCGAGCTGCAGATCGAACGACGTGGGCACGGCGCACTGCCGCCCGGGCACTTCGGATCCCAGTACTACCAGGATCACCTGCCGGTGCGGGCCGCCACCGAGGCCACCGGGCACTCGGTGCGGCAGCTCTATCTGGCCGCCGGCGTCACCGATCTGCAGTTGGAGAACGGTGACGAGACACTGCTGCACGCGATGACGCAGCTCTGGGACAGCGCCTTCGGTACGAAGATGTACATCACCGGAGGACATGGCTCGAGACATCGGGACGAGGCGTACGGCGATCCGTTCGAGCTACCTCCTGACCGCGCCTACGCCGAGACCTGCGCCTCGATCGCAGCCCTGCAGTGGTCCTGGCGAATGCTTCTGGCAACGGGACGGGCACGGTACGCCGAGGAGATGGAGCGTGCGCTGCTCAATGCCGTCGCGGCTGCGATGACAGCCGACGGCAACTCCTTCTTCTACTCCAATCCGTTGCAGTTGCGCACCGGACACGACGGCTCCCACGAGGATGCGCCCAGCGAGCGGCTGCCGTGGTACGAGTGCGCCTGCTGTCCGCCCAATCTCGCCCGCCTGCTCGCCTCCCTGCACGGCTACGCCGCCACCTCGGACGCCTCCGGGCTCCAGTTGCATCTCCTCACGGCAGGGTCGTTCACGGCGGACACCCTGACCGCGGTGGTCGAAACCGGTTATCCGTGGAGCGGCGAGGTACTGGTGACCATCCGCGGCCGAGGGGAGCTCGCAGTCCGCATCCCCGCCTGGGCCACGGGCGCGACCGCTGCCGCGACGGGCGCGGAGATCCTGGCGGAGCCGACACCGGGCGACTACCTGCGAGCGTCGTGCGAGGACGGCGCGACCGTGCGGATCACCTTGCCGATGAAGCCGCGCCTCATCCGCGCGGACCGGCGTGTCGATGCCGTCCGCGGGTGTGTGGCCATCGAGCGCGGACCGATCGTGTACTGCGTCGAGCAGGCAGACCTTCCCGACGGCATCACGGTCGAGCAACTGGCGCTGGACCAGTCAGGCGCCATTCTCGAAGAGGTACCGCAGCACGGCGCCGCTCCCGTCCACCTCCGGTTGCCCGCGGTCGCCACGCCCCTCGACACGACTCTCTACCAGCCATACCCGCCGGCCTCGACCGCCAGTACTCCGGTCATCGTCACCGCGATTCCCTACTACACCTGGGCAAACCGCGAGCCCGGCGCCATGCGCGTCTGGCTCCCCCTGGCCTGACCGAGCACGGCGGCAATGACCTCCTGGCTCTTGACGGCCCAGACTCCTGCCCCGATAGTCGAAGCGCTTCGACACTTCTCCGAAAGGGAACCGCCATGACCTATCGGCATCGATTCGGGGGCGCTCTCCTGGCCCTGCTGCTCGTCCCCGCGGTCTTGGTGGGGCAGCCCGCGCGGGCCGAGCCCGTGCCGGAGTTCCGCAATCCCGGCCTGCCGTTGCAGGTCCGGCTGAACGACCTGACCAGCCGTCTGACGCTGGACGAGAAGGTCTCGCTGCTGCACCAGTACCAGCCCGCGATCCCGCGACTGGGCATCGCCTCCTTCAAGACCGGCACGGAGGCGCTGCACGGCGTTGCCTGGCTGGGTGAGGCGACCGTCTTCCCCCAGGCCGTTGGACTCGGCAGTACCTGGGACCCGGCCTTGATCAAGCGGGTCGGTTCAGCCGTCGGAGACGAGGCGCGGGCGTTCAACCGGATCGACCCGGCGAAGAACGGGCTGAACCTGTGGGCGCCGGTGGTGAACCTGTTGCGTGACCCCAGGTGGGGCCGCAACGAGGAGGGCTACGCCGAAGACCCGTTGCTGACGAGTGAGATCGCGACGGCGTACGGGCACGGTCTGCAGGGCGACGACCCGCGCTACCTCAAGACAGCTCCGACCCTGAAGCACTTCGCCTCCTACAACGTCGAGACCGATCGTGCCGTCGTGTCAGCGAGCGTCCGGCCCCGGGTACTGCGTGAGTACGAGTACAAGGCCTTCCAGCCGGCCCTTGCCGCGAAGGCGGCTACCGGCGTGATGGCGTCGTACAACCTGCTGAACGGCAGGCCGACGCACGTGTCGCCCGAACTCGGCGAGACGGTGCGCTCCTGGTCGGCCGATGATCTGATGATCGTCGGGGACGCCTCGGGCGCGGGCAACGTCAGTGGCATCCAGCAGTACTACCCCACGGCCGCCGAGGGTGCTGCCGCAGCGATCAAGGCGGGCCTGGACAGCTTCACCGAGAACGACAGCAACAGCGGCCCGACCGTCGCCGCGGTGAAGGAAGCGCTGGCGAAGGGTCTGCTCACCGAAGCGGACATCGACAAGCCGGTCAGGCACCTGCTGTCGATCCGCTTCCGGCTGGGCGAGTTCGACCCGGCCGGGCTGAACCCGTACGAGCAGATCGGGCCGGACAGCATCGACAGCCCGGCCCATCGGGAACTGGCCCGTGAAGCGGCACGCGAGCAACTCGTCCTCTTGGAGAACAAGCACCACGCACTGCCGCTCGATGCCACCCGGACCAACGACGTCGCGGTGATCGGTCCGTTGGCCGACACCCTGTACGAGGACTGGTACTCGGGCACGATGCCGTACCGGATCACCCCCCGGGCCGGTATCGCCGAGCGTCTCGGCGCGGGCGGCACGGTCACGGCGACCGAGGGCGTGGACCGGATCGCGCTCCGTTCCATTGCCACCGGCAAGTATGTGACCGCCCCGGCCGGCGCCACGGGTGGCGCGCTGGCCGCCGACGCGGCGACGGCGGGCGCGGCTCAGTCGCTGGACGTCTTCGACTGGGGCGGCGGCAAGCTCGCCTTGCGCTCGGCCGCCAACGGCAAGTTCGTCTCGCGCAGTGGCAACGGGCTGGTGAACGACCAGGACAAACCCAACGGCTGGTTCGTCCAGCAGCAGTTCGGCCTGGAACAACTTGCTAACGGCAACTACGTGCTGCGGTACCGCGGCAACGAGGTCAAGGAGCCGTGGAACGGACCGAACCAGTACATCGTGCTGACCGGCGACGGGAAGCTGGCCATCGGCGCGGCCACCGCGGACACGGCAGCCCAGTTCTCGCGAGAGGTTCTCATCAGCGGTACGGCGGCAGCCGTAGCGGCCGCGGAGAAGGCGGACACGGCGGTCGTCGTGGTCGGCAGTGATCCGTTCATCAACGGTCGCGAGGACAACGACCGGCAGGGTACCGCTCTGGCCGCCGGCCAGCAGGCGATCGTGAAGGCCGTCACCGCTGCCAATCCCAACACCATCGTGGTGCTGGAGAGCAGCTACCCGTTGACGGGGAACTGGTCGCAGGCGAAGGCGGTCCTGTGGACGTCGCATGCAGGCCAGGAGACCGGCCGGGCGCTTGCGGACGTACTGTTCGGCGACTACTCGCCGTCGGGGCGGCTCCCGCAGACGTGGTACCGCACGGACAAGGAACTGCCGGATCCGCTGGACTTCGACGTGATCAAGGCCGGCTGGACCTATCAGTACCACCGCGCGCGTCCGCTCTACCCCTTCGGCCACGGCCTGACCTATGGCACCTTCCGCTACTCAGGACTGCGGGTCGGCTCCCCCGTCCTCGCGCCGAACGGGCTGCTCGACGTCAGCGTCGACGTGACCAACACCAGCCGGACCGCGAGCGACGAGGTCGTCCAGCTGTACACCGCTCAACGCACCTCGCGGGTGGCCCAGCCGGTCAGGACGCTTCGCGGGTTCCAGCGACTGGCCTTCGCCCCCGGGCAACGTCGTACCGTCTCCTTCGCGGTGAAAGCGAAAGACCTGGCGTTCTGGGACGTGACCCGGAACAAGTGGGTGGTCGAGTCGGCCGTCCAGGACGTGCAAGTGGGCAGTTCGTCGGCCGACATCAGGGCCCGTACGTCGGTAGCGGTCCGTGGTGAGGTGATCCCGGCCCGGGACCTCAGCAGGCGGACAGCGGCCACGGATTTCGACGACTACTCGGGGATCGAGCTCATCGATGCCGCCAAGGTGCGCGGCGACGCAGTCGGCAAGACGGCGACGGGCGACTGGATCTCCTTCCAGGATGTCCAGCTGGGCCGTGGCGCGACCCGGTTGGAAGCCACCGTCTCGCGAGCTCCGGCAGGAACCGCCAACGTGGAGATCCACCTCGACAGCCCGGCCGGACCGCTCGCAGGCACACTCACCAGCCCTGTCACCGGCGACCGCTACACCTGGGCCGCGACCACGAGCCGGCTCGACCCACGACTGGCCCACGGCGTCCGCGACGTCTACCTGGTCTTCACCGGAGCCGGCACGAACATCCGCGACCTGACCATCAGCTAGGTCATTGCGCGGGCGCTTCGCCGATGACGCCGGGAGGGAGCCTCGGCGTCATCGGCGGAGCGGCCTCACCTTCCGACCGATCGCATCCACGAACGGAGCTTCATGACGTTTCATTGGCAGACTGCCGACCTGACGCTGACCTTCTGCTTCGACGACGGCCCGGTCCGGCTGGATTCGATCCGGCCGCGTGACGAGCCGGGCGACGGCTCCGGGACGACGGATCAGCCTCTGGTGGAGGTGTCGGCGCTCGGCCACGGGCGCTCACCGAGCACGTTCCGGCACGTCGAGACGACGATCGGGAAGCGGCTGCGGTACCAACGGCACGAGCAGAGCGCGGATATGCTCCGGATCGTCCAGCACGACGACGTGACCGGGCTCGAAGTCATTAGCTGTTTCAGGGCGCTGGCAGGCGTTCAGACCTGGACCGAGGCGACGCTCACGGGTGCCGGGCGGCTCGAACTGGACTTCCTGTCATCGGCGGTGATCGGTCTCGGCTCGGTGGACTTCGACCTGCTGGCCGGGGACAACGACTGGATGGCGGAGAGCCGCTGGAGCCGCTCGCCGCTGCGCAGTACCGGCTTGCCCGACATCCGGACCGCGGTGCATCGTCCACCGCCGCGCACGCGCCGGGCCGTCACCTGCAACGGCTCGTGGTCGACCGGTGAGCGACTGCCGACCGGGGTGCTCCTGGCACACGACGAGCCGTACTCGCTCGGCTGGCAGATCGAGCACAACGGGCCCTGGCACTACGAGGTCGGCGAGACGCGGCAGGGTGGATACCTGTTGCTCAGCGGTCCCACCGACGCCGAACACCAGTGGACCACCTCGATCAGCGCCGACGACTCGTTCAGCACAGTGCCCGTGTCGCTGGTCGCCGGCCACGGACACGACGACGCCTTCGCGGCCCTGACCCGCCAGCGCCGCGCACTGCGCCGGCGCCGCCCGGTCGACGACCGGCTGCCGGTGGTGTTCAACGACTACATGAACACCTTGATGGGCGATCCGACCACGGCCAAGCTGCTGCCGCTGATCGACGCCGCCGCGGACGCCGGCGCGGACTACTTCTGCATCGATGCCGGCTGGTACGCCGAGGGCGACTGGTGGAGTACGGTCGGCGCCTGGCAACCGTCGGCGACCCGCTTCCCGAACGGTCTCGGCGAGGTGATCGACCGGATCCGCGACCGTGGCATGGTGCCCGGACTGTGGCTCGAACCCGAGGTGATCGGTGTCGACTCGCCGCTGGCCCGGGAACTGCCCGACGAGGCGTTTATCAGCAGGCGTGGGGTCCGGTACGCCGAGAGCGGCCGGTATCTGCTCGACCTGCGCAGCGCGGCGGCCCGCGACCATCTCGACAGCACCGTCGACCGGCTGGTCGCGGAGTACGGGATCGGATTCTTCAAGCTGGACTACAACACGATGACCGGTCCGGGCTCCGACCTCGGCGGGAAGTCACCCGGACAGGGGCTGCTCGAGCACAACCGGGCGCACCTCGACTGGCTGGACGGCGTACAGGCGCGTCACCCGGAACTGTTGCTGGAGAACTGCGGGTCGGGTGCGCTGCGGATGGACTACGCGCTGCTGTCCAGGCTGCACCTGCAATCGACCTCGGACCAGCAGGATCCGTTGCTCTATGCCCCGATCGCAGCAGCCGCGGCCGCGTCGGTCCTTCCCGAACAGGCCGGCCATTGGGCCTACCCGGAGACCGGCACGTCGACGGAGAGATTCACTCTCAGCCTGGTGAACGGAATCCTCGGCCGGATGTACCTGTCGGGCTACCTGAACCGGATGACGACGGACGAGCTCGACCTGGTCCGGGCCGCGGTTTCGGCGCATCGGCAGGTACTGGCGCAGATCGAGGAGCTGACGCCGTTCTGGCCGCTGGGCCTGCCCGGCTGGACCGACGAGTGGGTCGCCTTCGGCCTGGCGGGTGCCACCTCGTCGTACTTGACGCTGTGGCACCGTGCCGCCACTCCTGGCCGGCTCGACCTCCCCCTCGGTGGGCTGACCGTCGAGAGCTTCTTCCCGGCCCAGCCCGGTGACTGGACCTACACCAGCACCGGCCAGATGCTGACCGTCACCACCTCGTCCTGCGAACCTTCCGCCCGCGTCATCGAACTCGGTGCCGTCATCCGCGGGGAAGAGGGTCGCGGATGACAGAATTCAGCCGGGGCGACGATCGGAGAGGTGAACGTGGTGAAGGGTTCGGACGTCGGGCACCAGCCGGTGGCGTCGTCGGCCCGGCGGCATCCGAGCCTGGCTGATGTCGCCGTGCTCGCGGGGGTGTCCCACATGACGGTGTCCCGGGTGATCAACGACAGCGGCGTCGTCCGGCCGGCGACGCGTGAGCGGGTGCTGGCCGCGATCGAGAGCATCGGGTACCGGCCGAACACCGCCGCCAGAGCCCTGGTCACCGGGCGGACGGGCACGCTCGGGGTGGTGACCCTGGACTCCACCCTGTACGGACCGGCCAGCACGCTCTACGGCGTGGAGCGCGCGGCGCGGGATGCCGGTTTCGCGATCACCGTGGCGAGCATCAGCCGGCCGGGTGGCCAGGCGATCGCCGAAGCAGTCGAGTCGTTGCAGCGCCAGGCGGTCGAAGGCATCGTCGTGATCGCCCCACACGTCGCAACGGCCAAGGCACTGGAGTTCGCGCCGCACGGCGTGCCGCTCGTCGCGGTCGGCGGCGCGGCTTCACCGGTGCCGGCCGTCTCGGTCGACCAGTACGACGGCGCCCGCCTCGCGACGGAGCACTTGCTGTCGCTCGGTCACAAGACGGTCTGGCATGTCGGCGGGCCGGCGGACTGGCTCGAGGCGGCCGAACGCGAGCGCGGCTGGCGGGAAACGCTCAAGGCCCACGGCGTCCGCCGGCCCCGGCTGACCCGGGGCGACTGGAGCCCGCGCTCGGGGTACCAGGCCGGTAAGGCGCTGGCCGGCGAATCCAGCCTGGGGGCCGTGTTCGTCGCCAACGACCAGATGGCTCTCGGCCTGCTGCGGGCGTTCACCGAGGCCGGAATCTCGGTGCCCGGCGACGTCCAGCTCGTCGGGTTCGACGACATCCCGGAGGCCGAGTTCTTCAACCCGCCGCTGACCACCGTGCGGCAGGACTTCGACGAGGTCGGCCGGCGGACCTTCCACCTGCTGTCCGAGCAGATGAACGGCGGCCGGCCGGGCAGTGAGCAGATCCCCGCCAGGTTGATCGTGCGCGAGAGCTCCGGCGCTGCCTGATCGCCGTCAGGTCTGCCTTCTGGTCAACAGGCGCTGGATCACCACGAAGATCAGCAGCAGCACTCCGATGGAGATCTTCGTCCACCAGGAACTCAGCGTGCCGTCGAACGAGATGAAGGTCTGGATGGTGCCGAGCAGCAGGACCCCGGCCATCGTGCCCAGCACCAGGCCCCGGCCGCCAGTCAGCAGCGTCCCACCGATCACCACCGCCGCGATCGCGTCGAGCTCCATCCCGACGGCGTGCAGGCTGTACCCCGACAGGGTGTAGGCCGCGAAGAGCAGCCCGGCCAGCGCCGAGCACAGGCCGCTGATCGTGTACACGCCGACCTTGACCAGAGCGACCCGCAACCCCATCAGATGCGCGGAGCTCTCGCTGCCACCGACGGCATAGACCGTGCGCCCGAAGCGGGTCAGGTGCAGCACCCACGCGCCGATCGCGAAGACCACCAGGGCCACCACGACGCTCGGGGTGACGTGGTACCCGCCGGGCAGCGGGACGGTTCCCTGAGCGAATCTGGTCAGACCGGGATCGCGGATCGGGATCGACTCGACGCTGATCAGGTAGCACAGCCCACGAGCCAGGAACATCCCGGCCAGGGTCGCGATGAACGGCTGCACATCGAAGTAGTGGATGACCAGGCCCATCAACGTACCCAGCAGCGTCCCGGCCACCAGGACGGCGATGACGGTGGCTGCCACCGGCCAGCCCGCCTCCAGCGTCGACGCCGCGATCATCGTCGACAAGGCGACCACCGAGCCGACGCTCAGATCGATGCCGCCGGCAAGGATCACGAACGTCATCCCGACCCCCAGCACCAGCAGGAAGGCGTTGTCGACGAACAGGTTCAGGATCACCTGAGGATCCGCGAAACCCTGGTAGCGCAGCGACCCGGCGCCGAAGATCCCGATCAGCAGCGCGACAGCCGCCGTGACCGGCAGATAACGGCGGGGCGGACTGTACCGACGGATCCGGGCCGCCACCGCGGGCGACAGGGCCGGCGCGCTCATGCTGTTTCCGTCCGTACGGTGGGGGTGGCCCGGCGAGGCCGGCGGCTGCGCAGCGCCGCCCGCGCCTTCGGCGACTGTAAGAGGCAGACCACGATCACGACGACCGCCTTGAAGAGATAGTTGGCCTCGGCCGGGATCCCGATGGTCGGGATCGTGGTGGCCAGGGTCTGAATGAACATCGCGCCGACCAGCGTCCCGGTCAGGGAGAACTTTCCGCCGGCCAGCGAGGTGCCGCCGATCACGACGGCCAGGATCGCGTCCAGCTCGATCCACAGGCCGGCGTTGTTCGCGTCCGCCGCGCTCGTGTTCGACGCGATCATCAGCCCGGCGACGCCGGCACAGAAGGCGCTGAACACGTAGACGGTCCAGGTGATCGTCCGGGCGCGGATCCCGGCCAGCCGACTCGCTTCCGGGTTGATGCCGACCGACTCGATCAGCAGGCCCAGCGCGGTCCGCCGGGCCAGTACGGCCGTCAGCGCGAAGACCGCGAGGGCGATCAGGATCGCCACCGGCAGGGTCGCGACGAAGCCGGCCCCGATCACCTTGAACCCGGGGCTCACGACTGTGGTGATCTGGCCGTCCGTGATCAGCATGGCCAGTCCGCGGCCGGCCGTCATCAGCACCAGGGTGGCGATGATCGGCTGGATGCCGATCACCGAGACCAGGAAGCCGTTCCACAGGCCGAGCAGCAGGCAGACGCCGACCGCGATCGCGACCGCGGTGAGCAGTGTCGAGGTCGCCGCCTGCTGCGGTGAGCCGGCGATGTGCACGCAGGCGGCGGCGCCCGCGATCGCGGCCACCGCACCTACCGAGAGGTCGATCCCCCGGGTGGCGATCACCAGCGTCATGCCCAGCGCCACCAGGAGCACCGGAGCGCTGTTGCGGAGGATGTCGATCAGGCTGCCGTACAGATGACCGTCCTGGATCCGTACCGACAGGAACGCCGGGGTCACCACCGCGTTCAGAGCCAGCAGCAGTACCAGGGCGAGGACCGGCCAGAACAGTGGCCGGCGGACGAGGTCACGCATCGGGATTCCCTTCGGCTGCCGGACCGCCGGCCGCGATGAGCTCGAGGATCGCGGCCACCGTGACGGTGTCGTCGTTGGGCCGGTCCGCGATCTTCGCCCGGTCCCGCATCACCAGCACCCGGTGGCTCAGCCGGAGCACCTCTTCGAGTTCGGCGGAGATGAAGACGACGGACAGGCCGTCCGCGGCCAGCTTCGCGACGAGTTGCTGGATCTGTGTCTTGGCGCCGATGTCGATCCCACGGGTCGGCTCGTCCAGGATCAGCAGCTCCGGCTCGGTGATCAGCCAGCGGGCCAGCAGGACCTTCTGCTGGTTGCCACCCGACAGGTTGCGCATCAGCGCGGCTGGGTCGGGCGGCCGGATGTCCAGGGCCTTGATGTATTCGGCGACCAGCCGCTCGCGGGTCCGGACCGGTATCGGCCGGAGCCAGCCCCGGGAAGCCTGCAGGGTGAGCAGCAGGTTGTCCGCGACGGTCAGATCCTCCACCACGCCTTCCGCGCGACGGTCCTCGCTGGAGAACGCGATCCTGGCGCCGATGGCGTTCCGCGGCGTACGGAACCTTCGCCGCGTACCGCGTACGTCGATCGAGCCGGTGTCCGCGGTGTCGGCCCCGAAGAGCAGCCTGGCGAGTTCGGTTCGTCCCGACCCCAGCAGACCGGCGATACCGATCACCTGACCGTCGTAGATCTCCAGGTCGACGGCTTGCAGGCTGCCGCGGCGACTCAGGCCCAGTACCTTCACCAGCGGTACCCGGTCTTGCGGCACGTCGGCCGCCGCGTGCTGTTCGAGCTTGTCCAGCGTCTCCAGTTCGCGACCGATCATGGCCTCGACCAGCTCCAGCTGGCTGACGCTCCCGGTCGGGTACTCCCCCACCAGCTTGCCGTTGCGCAGAACGGTCATCCGGTCGGAGATCTCGAACACCTGGTCCAGGAAGTGCGAGACGAACAGGATCGCCACGCCCTGGCCGCGCAGCGTCCGCATCACCGCGAACAACTTCGCCACCTCGTCCGCGTCGAGACTCGAGGTGGGCTCGTCGAGGATCAGCACCCGCGCGTCGAGGTCGAGCGCCCGCCCGATCGCGACCAGCTGCTGGATCGCGATCGGGTGGTCGGCCAGCGTCGACCCCGGATCGATCGCCAGGCCGAGACGGTCCAGGATCGACCCTGCGCGGGCCTTCATCGCCAAGCCGTCGATCCGGCCGAACCGCCGCGGTTCGCGGCCGAGCAGCATGTTCTCCGCGACGGTCAGATTCGTGCACAGGTTGACCTCCTGGTACACGGTGCTGATCCCGGCGGCCTGCGAGTCGGCCGGTGAGCCGAACAGATGCTCCGCGCCGGCCACCGCCACGGTGCCCTCGTCGATCGCGTAGACGCCGGTCAAGGCCTTGATCAGGGTCGACTTGCCTGCTCCGTTCTCACCCATCAGGGCGTGAATCTCACCGGGGAGCAGCCGGAAGTCGACCTGCTGGAGCGCTTTGACACCGGGGAAGCCGATGCTGATCCCGCGCATCTCGACCACCGGCGGGGTGAGCGCCGTCGATGGGGCGGGAGTGATCGCCTGGGTCATCGCGGGATCAGTACTGCCGTGCGGACAGCGCCGTCTTGGCGGCTGCCTGGTCGAAGACCGTCTCCTCGGTCAGTACCCGCGCCGGGACCTCCTCGCCGGCCACGACCTTCTTCGCCAGCCCCATCAGTTGCGGGCCGAGCAGCGGGTTGCACTCGACGATGTAGTTGATCTTCCCGTCGGCCAGCGCGGTCATCCCGTCCTTCACCGCGTCGATGGTGATGATCTGGACGTCCTTGCCCGGCTTGAGACCGGCGGCCTCGATCGCCTCGATGGCGCCCAGGCCCATGTCGTCGTTGTGCGCGAACACCACGTCGATGTCCTTCTGCGACTTCAGGAACGACTCCATCACCTTCTTGCCGCCGTCGCGGGTGAAGTCACCGGTCTGCGAGGCGGCGATGGCGATCTTCGGATTCGCCTTCATCGCCTCCTCGAAGCCCTCCTTGCGGTCGATGGCCGGCGCGGCGCCGGTCGTACCCTGCAGCTCCACCACCTTGATCGAGCCGTCGTGGTTCACGTCCGCGGCGTCGCCCTGCTTCACCAGCCACTCGCCGGCCTTCTTGCCTTCCACCACGAAGTCGGAGCCGAGGAAGCTCTTGTAGAGCGTGGTGTCCTTGGAGTCGACCGCGCGGTCGGTCAGGATGACCGGGATGTTGGCGCGCTTGGCCTCCATCAGCACGGTGTCCCAGCCGGTCTCGACCACCGGACTGAAGGCGATCACGTCCACCTTCTGCTGGATGAACGACCTGATCGACTTGATCTGGTTCTCCTGCTTCTGCTGCGCGTCGGAGAACTTCAGCTCGATCCCCGCGGTCTTGGCCGCCTCCTGGACCGACTTCGTGTTCGCCGTCCGCCAGCCGCTCTCGGCGCCGACCTGGGCGAAGCCCATCGTGATGCTGTCGCTCGCCGCCTTCGACTCGGGTTTGTCGTCCCCGCAGCCCACCAGGCCCCCGACGAGCACCAGCCCCGTCGCCACGGCCATCAGTCTCTTCATCACGGCAGTTCCTCCATCCAGCGCTGTTTGCGCTGAATGTTAGCGCTAACGTCCCGTGCGTCAACAGTTCCCGACGCTGAATTGTTAGCGCACACATTTATCGGCCGAGGTCTTGCCGGGAGTTTTTCTGACGGTTAGCTTAACCACCACTCAAACCCCAAGGAGGACTGTGCGATGGCGATCGACAGGACGCGTCTGACGCGTCGCGGTTTTCTCGGCCTGGGCGCGGCCGCCGGCGTGATCACCCTCACCGCCTGCGGTTCGGACAGCGACAAGGCCTCGGGCAGCTCCACCGCCGCCGACCTGGTGATGACGGTGTGGGGCGGCGAGAACGACAAGACGACGTACCAGCAGCGGATCGACCTGCTGGTCAAGAAGTACCCCGAGCTGAAGGTCAAGCTGCAGCTGATCCCGAACGACGGGTACGCGCAGAAGGTGCAGACGATGATTGCCGGCGGCAAGGGCCCGGACATCATGCAGGTGGCCGAGAGCGTCAACGTCTACTCGAGCAAGAACCAGATCCAGCCGCTGGACGAGCTGGCCAAGAAGGCCGGGCTCGACCTGGAGAAGCGGTTCGGGTCGATCGGCAAGCTGTACTCGTACCAGGACAAGGTCTATGCGATCCCGGACCGGTCCGGCGCGATGATCGTGTACTACAACAAGGGTCTGTTCGATGCCAAGGGCATCAAAGCCCCGACGGCCGACTGGACCTGGGACGAGACCCTGGCCGCGTTCAAGGAGCTGACCGTCCCCGGCAAGCAGTGGGGCTACTCCGGCGGCGGCTGGTGGGCCCAGTGGTGGAGCTTCGTCTACCAGAACGGCGGCAAGATCATCGACGACTCGGGCAAGCCGTCGGTGGCCACCGACGAGGTGATCGACGCGCTGCAGTGGACCGGCGACCTGGTCTTCAAGCACGGCGTCGTCCCAACCAAGAAGCAGTACGCCGACATGGGCGCGGACGTCGGCGGCGACGGCGCGTTCGCGAACGGCAAGGTCGCGGTCAACACCACCGGGTTCTGGGGGATCAGCGGCCTGACGAAGAGCAAGATCGAGTGGGACATCGCGCCGCTGTGGCGGGGCAAGGACCAGGCGGTGACCGCGTTCGGCAGCGGGCTGGCCATCTCCCGGACGGCGAAGAACCCCGACGCCGCGTTCAAGGCGATCGACTTCCTCACCTCGGCCGAGGCGCAGCAGAAGATCATCGCCACCGGGCAGGACGTGCCGGCCAGCCTCGAGGTGCAGAAGAGCGACGCGTTCCTCAAACCGGCCTGGATGACCAAGCCGGTGAACATGGACGTCTTCGCCGAGTCCAGCGCGTTCGTCTACCGGGCGCCTTTCATCCCTGCCTGGAACGAGATGCAGAAGGCGTTCGACGACGGGCTGGCCGACTTCTGGCTGGGCAAGAAGGACGCCCGGACCTCGCTGACCGCGATCCAGCAGCGGCTCGAGTCCATCATCAAGCCCGCGGGCTAGGCGATGTCGAGGCTCCGGCGCCGGGAGGCGCTGTGGTTCTACCTGTTCGCCTCGCCGTGGGTGATCGGCTTCATCGTGTTCCTGCTCGGCCCGATGATCGCGTCGATCTACTTCTCACTGACGGACTGGGACTCCTTCACCCCGCCCAAGTGGGTGGGGCTGGACAACTACGTCCGGCTGCTGACCGACGATCCCGTCTTCTGGAAGGCGTTGTGGAACACCTTCTACTACGCGGCGGTCTCGGTTCCGCTCGGTCTGGTGCTCGGCCTGTGGCTGGCGAACCTGCTGAACAAGGGAATCCGGCTACGCAAGCTGTTCCGGACGCTGATCTACCTGCCCACCCTGGTGCCCCTGGTGGCCACCGCGATGATCTTCAAGATGGTGCTCGCACCGTCCGGCCCGCTGAACGACTTGCTGGGCGTGTTCGGCATCCCCGGACCGTCGTGGCTGCTGGAAGCGGTCTGGGTGAAACCGGCGCTGATCCTGCTGTCGGTCTGGGGCGCCGGCGCGGCGACCGTACTGTTGCTGGCAGCAATGAAAGGCATACCCCGTGAGCTCTACGAGGCGGCCGAGGTGGACGGTGCGAGTCCGGTCCGGCAGTTCTGGAGCATCACCGTCCCGCAGCTGACCCCGATCATCTTCTTCAACCTGATCATGGGCCTGATCGGGGCGTTCCAGGTGTTCTCCCAGGTGTACATCCTGACCAAGGGAGGCCCGGACAACGCGAGCCAGACGATGGTGCCGCTGTTGTTCGACCAGGCGTTCTCCTACTACCACCTGGGCTACGCGTCGGCGATCTCCTGGCTGTTGTTCGCGGTGATCCTGGTGTTCACCCTGATCGCCTTCCGCAGCGCCCGGCGCTGGGTGTTCTACGAGACCGAGGTGAAGTGATGGCCACCGCTGTTTCCACCGCCGCCGCCACGCGGCGGGTGCGCAGTACCGAACGGACGGTCGGCGCCAAGCGGTCGACGCCGTTCAGCTACGCGACCCTGATCATCGTCTCGGCGGTGCTCTGCGTGCCGCTGGTGTTCGTCGTGTCGATCGCGCTGTCCAGCGACCAGACCGTCAACGCGAACACCTTCACGATCATCCCGCGCGAGTTCCACTGGGAGAACTTCACCCGGGTGTTCGGCACCGAGCTGCCGATGCAGCGGTTCCTGCTGAACTCGGTGATCATCTCGGCCGGCGCGGTGGCCGGTCAGGTGCTGTCCAGCGGGCTGGTCGGCTACGCGTTCGCCCGGCTGCGGGCACCCGGCAAGAACGGGCTGTTCATCGTCGTCATCGCGACCATGATGATCCCCGCGCAGATCACGATGATCCCGCAGTTCATCCTGTTCAAGGACCTCGGCTGGGTGAACACCTACCTGCCGCTGATCGTGCCGAACTTCTTCTCCAACGCCTTCAACGTCTTCCTGGTCCGGCAGTTCGTCTCCCGGCTGCCGAGCGAGATCGACGAGGCCGCGATGGTGGATGGGCTCGGCTTCTTCGGCATCTACCGCCGGATCATGCTGCCGATGCTGAGCCCGGTGCTGATCGCGATCGCGATCTTCACCCTGACCGCGACCTGGGGCGACTTCATGGGCCCGCTGATCTACCTGAACGACGAGTCCAAGATGCCGCTTGCTCTCGGCGTGCAGTACATCACCAGTACGTCGCAGGCGCTGCAGGCTCCACCGTGGAATCTGGTGATGGTCGGCTCGATCCTGCTGACGCTGCCGATGATCCTGGTCTACTACCTCGGCCAGCGGTACCTGTACGAGATGGACATCAGCGGCGGAAGCGCGGGGGTCAAGTGACCATTGTCAGTACCGGTGTCGAGCTGGACGCCTCCGGCATCCGGATCGACGGCCGTCCGAAGCTGCTGCTCTGCGCGTCGCTGTTCTACTTCCGGCTGCCGCGCGAGCAGTGGCGGGCCCGCCTCGAACAAGTCCGGGCGTCGGGCTACACCTGTGTCGACGTCTACCTGCCCTGGAACCATCACGAGCTCTCCCCCGGCCGGTGGTCGTTCGACGGCCGGCGTGACGTCGCGGCCTTTCTGGACCTGGCGCATGAGGCCGGTTTGTCCGTCATCGCCCGGCCCGGGCCGTACATCTGTTCGGAGTGGGACGGCGGCGCGCTGCCGGCCTGGCTGGGTCTAGATCCCGAGGTACGGGTCCGTCAGAACGAGCCGCGGTACCTCGCCCAGGTGGCGGCCTGGTTCGACCAGGCGCTCCCGATCCTCGCCGAGCGCCAGCATCCGGCCGGTCCGGTCATCATGGTCCAGCTGGAGAACGAGCTGGACTTCTTCGACTGCGCGGACCGTACCGGCTACCTGACCGCCCTGCGCGACCAGGCGATCGATCACGGCATCACGGTGCCGTTGATCGCCTGTGCCGGGCAGGGCGACATCGCCGGGGCCACCGGGGACGTCCCCGGAATCGTTGCTGCGTGCAACTTCTACCCCGACGACGGCTCACCGCACATCGAGGAGGAGGTACGCCGCTACGCCGGGCTGCTCGCCGATCGCGATCTCCCGTTGCTCGTCACCGAGACCAACCGGCGGCACCGGACACTGCGGCGGCTACTGGCGAGTGGCGCGTCGCTGGTCGCGCCTTACCTGCAGTCGTCCGGCTGGAACTTCGGCTACACCCCGTCGAGCGGCAACTGGGGCGACCCGGGCAACTTCATGAGCCACGACTACGACTTCGGTGGCTACGTCTCACCCACCGGGCAGGAGCGTCCGGAGTACGCCGAAGCGAAGGTGCTCGCCCACGTACTGACCGCGCTGGGATCGCGGCTGGCGCTGGCCACCTCGACGGTGCCGCGCCCGGAGGTGACGGCCGACTTCCCCACCAGCTCGTCGTTGTCGGCTCTCGACCTGCACGGTGGCGGCCAGCTGATCGCCCTACCGAACCTCGGCGACAGTCCCGGTCGTGGGGTCGTCGGCGGAGTCTCCGTCGCGGTCGCCGGCGACTCGTGCCCGCTGATGCTGGTCGATCTGCCCTTACGTGGCAAGACGTTGACGCTCGCCTCGGCGGACCTGGTCGCGCGGACGGACACCGTACTCGTGTTCTCGTCGGCCGTACCGGTGACCGTCGTACTCGGCCGGACCCGGGTCGAGATCCCCGCGACCGCCGGGCGCGCCGAGCACCAGGTCGTCGACGGGGTCACTCTCGTCGTACTGACTCCTGAGCAGGCCGCTCGACTCGAGTCCGTCCGTCCGGACGGCACGGTCGAGCTGGCCGGCGTACCGGACGAAGCCGTTCCTGGGCCGTCGACCGAAGTGCGGGCGGTCCGGCAGCGATCGGCGACGGCTCCCGCGACAGCGGCCGGCACCCATCGGCTGCCGCCGTCGCTCGAATCGCTGGGCGCCTACCGGGGCCGTGGAACCTACTCCGCGTCGGCGAACCTGACCGGCGTCGACGAACTCCTGCTGATCGGTGCGTCGGACCTCGTGGACCTGTCGATCGCGGGGCTGGCCCAACCGACCATCGCCGGTTTCGGCGCGATCCACCGGCTCGACGTGCGTGCTGTCGAAGGTACCGCCGACCTCGAGGCGACGGTCGAGATCTGGGGGCACGCCAACTTCGACGACGCGCGGCTGCCGGCGCTCCGGCTGGGTTCGCTGCGGGGGCTCGGCCGGCTGTGGAAGGTGCGAGGCGTTCAGGATCTCGCGGCCTCGTGGACGGTGGAGGGTCATTGGGCGGGTCAGCCGGCGCCGCTGCGGTCGCTCGGCGGCTGGAGCAGCACGCGCGTCGGCGTACCGATCACCTATTCACGCCGTCTCGCCCTGACGACCACGTCGGCCCTTCACCTGATCGGCGTCGACCAGCCGGTCAGGGTGAGCGTCGACGGCGGTGAGCCGGTCACCGTCCATCGGGAGAACCCGTGGGTGATGCTGCCCGCGGCCTTCGTCAGCGAGGTCTCGGTCACGCTGATCCATCATCCCGGTGGCGCCGGCCTGCACGCGGAGTTGCTCAGCCTCGCGCCGGTGACGGACTGGACCTGTGCGGTCCAGAACGACGAACTGCTGACCGACTTCGCCATCCACGAAGCCGAGACCACCGACCTCGAACTACCGCTGAGTCTCGAACCAGGGCACGAGGTCTGGCTCGACGTCGACGTGCCTGCCGGCGACGAAGAGCGGCTGCTGAGGCTCGATGGTATGCAGATACGGGTGACCGCCTGGGCCGGTGGGGAGTGCCTCGGCCGGATCTGGACCGGTGACCGGGCGAGGTTCTCGGGTGGCGACCCGGACGTGTTGTGGCTGCCCGCGGGATGGTCCGGCCTGACCCTGTTGGTGCGGGGCCTCGCGGGTTCCGGTACGCCGGTACTTCGTACGCTTCAGCTAGGTGCATCCACCAGCAGAGGGGGCCGAGGTGCCGCGGCAGACGTCACGTGATCTTCGCAACGAGAGCCGGTTCGAGGTCCTGCACGCCTTGTTCGGGCTGGGTCCGTCCACCCGGCAGGAGATCGCCCGGCACACCGGGCTCAGTACCGCGACCGTGGCCACCCTCGTCACCGAGTTCCTGTCCGAAGGCGTGCTGCGGATCGCCACGATGGAACGCCGGACCGTCGGCCGGCCGTACGAGCGGCTGGCGATCGACCCCGATCGCGGCCGCATCGTCGGTGTCGACGTCGCCGAGACCTATGTGGCGGCCACCGTCTTCGACATCGCCCTCACCCCGGTCAGCCACGGCGAGGTGACGCTGGACGAGCACGAGAACAGTCAGGCCTACGTCGTGGACGGCATCGTCCGGGCGGTGGACGCGGCCATCGGAACCGGTGACCGGGACCGGATCCTCGGCGCCGGCGTCAGCATGCCCGGTCAGGTCAGCCCGGCAGCCGGCGTCTCGGTCTTCGCGCCGAACTGGGACTGGCACGACGTCGAGATCGAGGAACTGCTCGCGCAGAGCCTGCGGATCCCGGTGAACGTCGACAACCCGCTGAAGGCGGTCACGCTGTCCGAGATGTGGTTCGGCGTGGGGCGGGTGACCGAGAGCATGGCCGTGGTCAATCTCGGCACCGGCGTCGGCGCGGGGATCGCCATCGACGGAGCGCTGATCCGCGGCGCGAACAACAACGCCGGCGAGTGGGGCCACACCCTGCTCCAACTGGACGGCCGGCGGTGCCGCTGCGGCCGTCGCGGCTGCGTCGAGGCGTACCTCGGCGTGCACGGCATCGAGACCTCGCTCGCGGAGATCGACCCGGCGCATCCCGCGCTGCGCCAGCCGCTGCAACGTGGCTTCGTCGAGGCGGTGGCCGACGGTCTCGCGACCGGTGACCCGGTCCTGGCCGAGCTGGCCGAACGGACGTCCCACTACCTGGCGGCCGCTCTGGGCGACCTCGTCAACCTGCTCGACATTCCGTACATCACCCTGACCGGCTGGACCTCGGCCGCTTTGGCTGAGTGGCTCGTACCGGCCGTCCGCTCGGAACTGCCGGATCACGTTCTGCCCGGTTCGCTGCCGAACCTCACCGTCGAGGCATCCCGTGTTCCCGGCAACCCGGTCGCGCTCGGGATGGCCGCGTTCGCGCTGGAGCACTTCCTCGGTCAGCTCGGCCTGGCCAGCCCGGCCAGTACGCCGATCGCCCGCCGCCGCCCCCGCTCGCACTCCTAGGAGAAGCATCTTGTCCACCGAATCGCGGATCGTGATCGACCTCGACGTCCCCGGCCCGACCATCAGCCGGCACCTCTACGGACACTTCGCCGAGCATCTCGGCCGCTGTGTCTACGACGGCTTCTACGTCGGCGAATCGTCCAGTCTGCCGAACGAGGGCGGCATCCGGCTCGACGTGGTCGATGCGTTGCGGGCCCTGAACATCCCCAACCTGCGCTGGCCGGGTGGCTGTTTCGCCGACGAGTACCACTGGATGAACGGCATCGGCCCGCTGGCCGACCGGCCCGGAATGGTCAACACCAACTGGGGAAACGTCGTGGAGAACAACCACTTCGGTACCCACGAGTTCATGGCGCTGTGCGAACTGCTCGGCGCCGAGCCGTACGTGAACGGCAATGTCGGCAGCGGCACTGTGCAGGAGATGAGCGACTGGGTCGAGTACCTCACCCGCGACGGCGACAGCCCGATGGTCCGGCTCCGCCGGGCCAACGGACGCGACGAGGCCTGGAAGGTGCCGTACTGGGGAATCGGCAACGAGGCCTGGGGATGCGGCGGCAACCTGAGCGCCGAGGCCTACGTCGAGCTGGCGCGCCGGTACGCGACCTTCTGCAAGGACCACGACGGCAACAAGCTGTACCGGATCGCCGCCGGCGCCTCCGACCACGACCTCGCCTGGACCGAAGCCCTGATGAAGGCGATCAGCAGCCTCGGCGGCGAACCGCGAAACCTCTTCCAGGCGGTCTCGGTGCACTACTACACCGTGCTCGGAACGTGGGAGCACAAGGGCAGCGCGACCGACTTCGACCTCGACGACTACTACCGGACCATGATCAAGGCCCAGGACATCGACCGCGTGCTCACCGGACACTCGACCGTGATGGACGCCTACGACCCCCAGCGCAGGATCGGCCTCGTCCTCGACGAGTGGGGCACCTGGTGGGACGTCGAGCCGGGCACCAACCCGGGATTCCTGTACCAGCAGAACGCCTTGCGCGACGCGCTGGTGGCCAGTCTGCACTTCGACGTCTTCCACCGGCATGCGGAGCGACTGGTGATGGCCAACATCGCCCAGACGGTGAACGTCCTGCAGGCGATGCTGCTGACCGACGACACCGGCGGGCTGGTGCTGACACCGACGTACCACGTCTTCGAGATGAACAAGGGCCATCACGACGCGACGTCGGTACCGGTCCATCTGGTCGACCGGCAGGCGCCGTACGAACTCGACGGCAAGAACCTGGAGCTGCTCTCGGCCTCGGCCAGCGTGAAGGGTGACCACGCCCTGGTGTCGATCACCAATCTCGACCCGGCCGCGTCCGCCGAGGTCGTCCTGGACCTGCGGGGCGCGACGATCCGCGACCACCGCGGACGGTTGCTCACGGCCCCCGAACTCCAGGCACACAACTCGATGGCCGATCCGCAAGCCGTCGTACCGGTGGCGTTGACCGGCATCGCCGAAGACGATCGAGGGCTGCGGCTGACCCTCCCTCCGCACTCGTTCGCGACCATCGACCTGGACCTCTGAGGATGCCCACCGCACCGGCTAGCCGGTGCGGGCGACCATCAGCCAGCTGACCTGGATGTCGGGCGACCTGGTCGGTGCGATCGTGACGGAGATCTTGCCGTCGGCGCCGACCGTGACACCTTCGTACGCCGCTGCCTCGTTGGTGCCGGCGAACAGGCGTTGCTGGTCGACGACGGCACCGTTGATGGTCACCTGCGCCGCCCGGTTGGCCCAAGGCCAGGGATCGAAGTACCCGGCATGCACGGTGTACGTCCCCGGTTCCAGGCCCCCGAAGGTGTAGGTCAGCGGTTCGTGGTTCTTGGCGTATCGCAAGGTGCTGTAGAGGTCGCCGTTCGCAGTACCGGATGGTGCACTCGCACCCGTGTAACCCCAGGTCGTCCCGGTGACGGGATCAGTTCCCAACGCCAGCTCCGCGCTGGAGTTCAGCAATGAGGCGTTCTTCGCCAGGATCTGCCAGTCGGCGGTGGCCACCCCGCCGGCGTTGACCGCGTACCGCAGCTCACGTGGCATCACCACGATCGACCGGGTGAAGGTCCGTCCGTCCGCCAGCGTCCCCCGGAGATTGGTGGGTCCTGGCCGCGCGACACTCGCCGCGTCCCAGGTCACGGCCACTTGCGTCGACCGCGAGCCCGTCTTCACCGTCACCTCGGCCGGCAGGGTGCTGGTGTCACCGAGCCAGGTGTGGTCCGGCAGTTGGGTCTCTACACTCCACCGCTGGTACGGCGCCAAGTCGTCCAGTGTCCACTCCTGGTCCGGGCCGATCGACAGGCTGCCGCTCTCCCCCAGGGACATCGGCATCCAGACGTACGGAGCGTTCTTCAGGTCGCTCGGCGTCCAGCGGTCGGCCATGAAGACGAACTTGTTGTTCTCCTGGTCGTACGGGATCACGTTGGTGCTCTGCGAGCCGAAGGTGGTCGCCGCGCCCGGGCCGCTGATCGGGCTGCCCTGGTCGGTGAACTGACCGAGGACATTGTCCGAGGTCGCGTACCTGGCCGGGTTCGGGTCCCAGCCGGTCGCACCCGAAGTGAGCAGGTAGTACCGGCCCTCGGACTTGAACATGGCCGGCGCCTCCCGCTGGTTGCAGGCCAGTGTGCGGACGAAGTCCTTGCCCTGTACGGCGTTCTCTGGCCGCGCCGACAGATAGGTGTAGTCCCGGTCGAGCTTGGAGATGTACATCGACCGGTTCTCCTCCGACGAGTAGATGATGTAGGCCGTGCCGTCGTCGTCCACGAACAGGTTCATGTCCCGCGCCATCCCGCCGGCCGGGTCGAACGAGGACCCGGTGCCGCACCAGGGCACGGAATCGCTCGGCACATGGTTCAGCCGGTACGAGTCGATCCAGCGGAACGGTCCCATCGGCGAGTCCGCGATCGCCACACCGGCTTCGGCCCGCGCGTACGTCGACGTACTGGCCGGCGACGAGGGCCCGTCGGAGTGCACCCACATCACCCACTTGCGCGTGGACTTGTTGTAGATCACCTTCGGCCGCTCGAGGATCGACGGCCGCGCCCAACCGTCCGTGCGCACGCTGTTGGTCGACAGGTCGCGCCAGACGACCTCCTTCTGCGCCGGGGTGTAGTGCTTGTAGACCTTGGCGAAGTACCGGTCGCTCTCGAACTGGCCGGGCGAGCTCATCGCCCGCAACGCGAGCCCGCGGTCCTTCCAGTTGTAGAGGTCGTACGACGAGTACACGTGCACGCCAGGGCTGTCGTAGTAGCCGTTGCTGCGGTCCTCGCCGTACCAGTACCAGACCCGCTTCCCGCCGCCATCGGTCGAGGCGACGATCTGCCCACCATGGGCCTGGATCACCTGCCCGTTGTTGTCGAGCCATTGAGCACCTGGGCGGAACGACGTGTACCGCTCGGTGTGTGCCGCGACCGCGGTGGGAGCCAGCAGGGTGAGCGCGGCGGTCAGGACGGCAAGGATTCGAACTGGTCTGAGCAGCCTCATCGGATTCTCCTCATCGGGCGGGCGGATTCCTGATTCGAGCGAGCTGGGCATTGGTGTTCGTGTGCACGACCCACAAGGCACACCCCGGGACGGTGGCCAGGCCCGCCACCGGCACCTGGCTGACGATGATCAGTACGGCCGTCAGGACACCGAGTGAGAGCAGGCTGAGCGGCCAGGCGCGGACGCCGGTGTAGACAGCGAGCCGCAGCAGCGCTCGCAGACCTAGCGCCGGCTCGGTGCCGGCCAGCACCAAACCGGTGAGGCCTGCGTTGAGTACCAGCACCAGAAGCACCACCAGCAGGGGTGCAGCGACCGGAAATGCACCGGCCAGCACCTTGAGGTCGGCCAGCAGAACTCCCGCCAGGCCTGCCGTGAGCGAGGCAACGACGAGCGACCGACGACCGGTGGCCCGCACCAATCGGATCAGGTCACCCATCGGAGGACGGGCGTCGTCGATGGCGAGATAGCCGAACGCGGCGGCCGCTGCCGGGCCGAGTGGGAGGACGAGCAGGCCGAAGAAGAACGGGTAGCGCCACGGCGTGGCGACGGTGCCGAGGGCAAGCATCAGCGGCGTCCCGGCGACGGCCAGTACGAGGTTGACCGCCAGAACCCGATGGGCGAAGGACCAGAGCAGTTCCCAGGCGTCCGCCCGGACGTTCACCCGGGACAGTGGCGACGCCATCACTTCATCCCGCTCGTCGCGATGCCCTGCACGAAGTACTTCTGGCCGAGCAGGAAGATCACCAGGATGGGTAGTACGGACAGTACCGAGCCGGTCATGATCATCGCGTACTCCGCGTCGTACAGGCCGACGAACGAGCGCAGTCCCAGCTGGATCGTCCACAGGTTGTTGTCGGTCAGGTAGATGAACGGACCCATGTAGTCGTTCCAGGTGTTGACGAAGGTGAGCAAGGCGAGACTCGCCAGCGCGGGCTTCGACAACGGCAGGATGATCCGGGCCCAGATGCCGTACTCGCTCAGCCCGTCCAGCCGGGCGGCCTCGCTGAGCTCGTCGGGGATGGTCAGGTAGTACTGCCGCATCAGGAACACCCCGAAGGCGCTGAACGCCTGCAGCAGGATCAGCGACAAGTGCGTGTTCACCAGGCCGGCCTTCTGCATGATCACGTACTGCGGCACCATGTACGCCTGCCAGGGCACCGCGATCGTCGCGATGTAGGCGAGGAACAACGCGTCCCGGCCGGGGAACCGCACCTTGGCGAACCCATACGCCGCGAAGCTGCCCGTGAGCACCTGCAGGGCGGTGATCGTGACGCTGAGGAACACCGAGTTGCGCAGGTAGGTGAGTAGCGGGATCCGGCCCCAGATCGCGCTGAAGTTGCCCCAGTGGAACTCGGCCGGGATCCACCGGACCGGCACGCTGAAGACGTCCGCGTCGGCCTTCAGCGACGACGAGACCATCCAGGCGAACGGCACCAGCACCGCCACCGAGAGCAGCCCCAGCAGCAGGTACGCCGACGTGCGGCGTACCCGGATCATCGCTCGCTCCTTCGCTGCAACCGGAACTGGACCACGGTGATCGTCAGCACGATGACGAACAGCACCATCGACACGGCCGAGGAGTAGCCGAACCGGCCCTGGACGATGCCCTCGCGGTAAATGACCTGGGACAGCACCAGCGTCGCGCGCCCCGGGCCGCCCTCGGTCATCACCTGGATCAGGTCGAACACCTTGAAGCTGGAGATGGTCAGCATGATCAGCACGAAGAAGGTGGTCGGCCGCAGCCCCGGAACGGTGATGTGCCGGAACCGCTGCCAGCCGCTCGCCCCATCCACCTGGGCAGCCTCGTACAGCTCGGCCGGGATCGTCTGCAGGCCGGCGAGATAGAGGATCATGTAGTAGCCGAGATCACGCCACACGCTGGCCACGATCACAGCGGGCATCGCCCAGGTGGTCGACGTGGTCCAGCCCGGCGGGTGGTCGATGCCGACGGCCCGCAGGAACTGGTTCACCGGGCCCGACTCCGGGCTGAGCAACATGTTCCAGACGACGGCGACCGCGACCAGCGAGGTGATGTACGGGAAGAACAGCGCGGTCCGGAAGAACCGCGCTCCCTTCAGTTTCTGGTTCAGCAGCACCGCGAAGCCGAGTGCGGCACACAGCGTCAGCGGTACGTGCCCGACGGCGTAGTACGCGGTGTTCTTCAGTGCGGTCCAGAAGGTGTCGTTGTGGATCATCCGCTCGAAGTTGTCCAGGCCGACCCAGCGAGGGGTGCTGTAGGAGTCCCAGTCGAGGAAGGACAACGCGAGTGAGGCGATCACCGGCACCAGCGTGAGCGCGGCGAAGCCGATGAAGTTCGGCAGGATGAAGCTCCAGCCGACCCAGGTCCGGCTGCGGCGCCGGACCGGCCGCGGCGCGGGCACAGGCGGCCGGACCTGCCGCGGTGCGGACACGGTGGCGGTCATCGGTCAGCGGACCTCGTTCTTGACCCGCTTGGCCATCTCGGCCAGGCCGTCGTCGAGCGACTTCTGCCCGGTCATGATCAGCTCGTGCTCCTCGGTCAGGATCTGGTCGACGTCGGAGGACTTGTCGCCGACCGGCATCTCGAGCACCACGGTGTCGGGCTTGAAGGCCTTCTTCGCCACCGCGTCGCCGGGCACCCCCGGCAGGGCGAAGTACGTGTCGAGGATCTGCTGGCTCTGCAGCGACGGCGTGACGCCGGCCTTGGCGACCGTGGTGGCCCCTGCTTCGCTCGAGGCCCACTCGACGAACTTCTTCGCCGCGTCGGCATGCTTGGAGTTCTTGTTCACCGCGAACGCGGTCGGCGAACCGAAGGTGGTCACCTTGCCGTCCGCGGTGCGCTGCGGGAGCGGCGCCATTCCCCACGCCACCTTGGTCTTGCCCGACTTCGTGTCGGCCAGCAGCGTCGAGGCGTACCAGGTGCCCATCGGCATCAGAGCGGCCTTACCGGTGGAGAACATCGTGTTGTACGTGACCTTCTGGCTCCTGGCGGTTGCCCAGGGCAACAGCGCACCGTCCTTCTGCAGATCCAGCGTCATCGTGTACTGGTCCTTGAAGAAGCCGTAGTCGCCACCGAGCAGGTCACCGCCGGTCTGGGCCGCCGCGGTGGCCTCGACCACCGAGCGCCAGGTGTGCTGGTACGCGCCGTACACCTTGGCCGGGCCATCGCCCTTGGTCAGGCTCTTCGCCAGCGTGGCGTAGTCGGCCCAGGTCAGGTTCTGCAGCTTCGACTCCGGCACGCCGGCCTGCTCGAGCAGCGTCTTGTTGTAGTAGAGCACCCAGAAGTCCTGGCGATACGGCAGGGCGAAGTACTTGCCGTCGAGTTCGTAGGCCTTCAGGCCCGAGTACTTCGCGGGGTCGAGTGCCTTGGCCTGGTCGGTCAGCGGCAGCAACTGCCCGCGGGTGCCGAACCGGGCGTAGTCGATGACGTTCTTCATCGTCAGCACGTCGGTCGAATCACCGCCGGCCAGCATCGTGGTGACCTTCTCGGCGTAGTCGTCGGCCAGGATGTCGACCGGCTCGACCTTGATCTGCGGGTTGGCCTGCTGGAAGCCGTCGATGATCGCCTTGAACTCCGGTGTGGTGGCGTAGTTCCAGAGCGCGACCTTGATGGTCTGCGGCCCGTCGGCGGCCGGACCGTTCGAACTGCCTCCGCAGCCGGCCAGCAGGGCCAGCGCGGACGCACCGGCCAGGATGCTCACGAGGTGTCGCTTCACGGGCGTTTCTCCTTGTACTTCGTACTGCGTGGGTGGCGGTCAGGCGGTGAGCGGGAAGAGGTCGGCCGTGATCCGGTGCCGCAGCGGTTCGCCGGCCAGCCACCGGGTGAGCTCGGCCAGCATGTGATCGGTGAGCCGATGGATCTCGGTGCCGAGGGACCCGGCGATGTGCGGCGTGATCATGACGTTGGGGGTCGAACGCAGCGGCGAATCGGCCGGCAGCGGCTCCGGATCGGTGACGTCGAGGATCGCGAACAGCCGTCCGGCCCGGCACTCGGCAGCGAGGGCGGCCGAATCGATCAGGCTTCCCCGCGCGGTGTTGATCACGGTGGCGCGGTCGGGCAGGCCGGCCAGTTCCCGGGCGCCGATCATCTGGTACGTGCTCGGCAGTGCCGGCGCATGCAGGGAGAGCACGTCGACGCGGGGCAGCAGTTCGTCGAGACCGACCAGTCGCGCACCCGCCGCTTCCACCTCCGCCGGGTCAGCATGCGGATCGGCCACCAGCACGGACGGGCCGTCGAGCACGCGGAGCAGGTCGACGACCCGGCGCCCGATCCGGGAGAAGCCGACCACACCGATCGTGCGCCGGAAGTTCGACAGGTCGCCGAAACCTTGCGACTGACCCCAGCCCCGGTACGCCGTCGCGGCGTCCGCGGCCAGGAACGGCGCCTTCTTCCCGGCCAGGATGATCGCGGCCAGCGTGTACTCGGCGACCGGGATCGCGTTGGCGTCGGCCGCGCTGGTGAGCACGATGTCGCGGGCCCACAGGACGCCGTCGGCCACCGAACGGACGCTTCCGGCCGCATGGAAGACGGCCTTGAGCCGCGGCGCGGCGGCCAACCGGTCGGCTGTCAGCCGGGGCACACCCCAGGAGCTGACGATCAGGTCGGCGGTGGCGAGGCGGGCCCGGGCCCGCGCGGAGTCGAGCTCGTCGGTCCAGATCGGATCGGGCAGCGCCACCAGCGAGCGGAGCCGATCGAGCCGGGGCCGATCGAAGTGAGCGTCGAACGACTCGCGGTTCATCACGAGCAGCGCCTCACTGCAGTAAGCGGTTACCGTTGCGGTCATGTGAACATGAGATGACGCAGACGTTCAGACCATCTACGGCTCATCCGTGATCATTCACAAACGTTCAGACTCGAACAACGGAGGTTGGCGGATGCCGGACGACCGGCTGTTCGGCCTGCAGCGGCACGAACGCGTGATGGACGAGCTGCGCCGCGAAGGCGCCGTCCGGGTCAAGGACCTGGCCGAACTGCTCGGCGTCAGCGAGCTGACCGTCCGGCGCGACATCGCCGCGCTCGCCTCACAGAACCTGCTCACCAAGGTCCACGGCGGCGCGACTCTGCCGACCGACCTGGCGCCTCCGGCGCGACGACGCGGCCCGGCCGCGCCCCGGTTCACCATCGGGATGGTGGTCCCCTCGCTCGACTACTACTGGCCGCCGATCGTCTCCGGGGCACGGACGACCGCCGCCGCACTGGGAGTGGCGATCCAGCTGCGCGGATCGAGCTACGACTGGGCCGAGGACCGCCGGCAGATCACCCGGTTGATCGAGGCGCAGCAGGTCCAGGGTCTGCTGCTCGCGCCGAATCTGGAGGGAGCCGCCGTCGACGAGATGATCGACTGGATGGCCCGGCTCCCGGTACCGGTGATCCTGGTCGAGCGGCAGCCGCCGCGCTGGACACCCACGAAGTACCAGGTCGAATGGGTCCGCAGTGATCACGCCCTGGGGGTCGAGCTGGCCGTCCGCCACCTGCACGCCCAGGGCCATCGCAACCTGGCGCTACTGCTGTCGAAAGGAAGTCCGACCTCGGCCCATCTGGCGGCCGGCTGGAATCTCGTGTGTGCCGATCTCGCGATCCCGGCAGGCCTGGTGATTCGCGAGTCCGTGAACATGGACCAGCCGGGGCACCGCGACATCATCGCCCAGGTACTCGACCGCTGCCGGACCGCCGGCACGACGGCGCTCGTCGTGCACTCCGACCCCGACGCGATGGCAGTCGCCCAGTACTGCGCCGAGCAGGACATCGCGATCCCGGACCAACTGGCGATCGTCGCCTACGACGACGAGATCGCCCACCTGGCCGAGCCGGCCCTGACCGCGATCCGTCCGCCGAAGTCCATGGTCGGCCGGACCGCGGTCGAGCAGATGGTCGCCCGCCTCACCGAAGGCCGCCGGCGGCCGCCACAACGCGTCCTGATCGTGCCCGAGCTGGTCATCCGCGATTCATCGATGCCGCACTGACCGCCCTGCCGCCTACGGCACTTACTTGTGAGCCAGTAGGGCATAGGCGTTCGGCAGGCGACCGGACCAGGCGGCAGCCTCGTATCCGTCGTCGGGACGCCAGAACGGCTCGGCGTACTCCTCCAGCACGTCGAGTCGCAGCCCCGCGCGCATGACGGCAGTCACGAGTTGGCCGAGCGTCCACTGCCATTCGCGCGCGCCGTTGCCGGGGAAGCTGTCGTTGACGTGCGACTCGGCGAAGTAGCTACGGTCCGCACGGATCCGCGGCTCGTCCTCGTCCCAGGTCCACAGCGGTACCGCCGGATGTGCTTCGTACACGAAGAGACTGCCGCCCGGCCGCAGTACTCGCGCCGCATCCCGCGCCCACGCGTCGATGTCGCGCATCCAGATCACTGCGCCTTTGCCGGTGTACACAAGGTCCACACACCCGTCGCGCACGGGCACGGCAGGCACCTCGGCCGCAACGTACCGACACGGTGCGCCGACCTCGACGGCCCGCCGCTGTGCCGCAGCCGCGGTGACCACGCTGTAGTCGATCCCCAGTACAGTCCGCGCCCCAGCCCGGACAAGTGCAGTGTCGTCCAATCCATGCCCACTCTGGAAATGCACGACGGTCGGAGCAGCCGCGAGCACCGGACCCAACAGTTCCAGCTCCCGAGGGAACAGTTCCCACTCACCGCGAGCCTGCTCCAGGAGTTCGTCGTACTCGTCAACGTACTTCGTCGCCGCCTGGTCCCAGACCGCCTGGTTGGTCCGCACCGACTCGTCCATCCGGCAAGTCTGTCAGCACGCCGAACAGGGGCGCGAACGAAATTCGCACAAGATCTCGTCGATGCCGTCCGACCAGGTGACCCGGATACAGCCGCCATCCACCGCAAGGCTCGGAACAGGCTCGGGGCGACCGCCGGACAGGGAGACGATGGCCACTAAGATCTGACCCGGTACGGCGGCCGCGCGCACGACGGGTATCGCGGTGTGGTTGCCCAGGGCCTCCGATTCGTCGGATCGGCGGACGTCGACCGCGTCGAAGCCGATGCGGCCTTCGACGGAGGACAGCAACTCGGCGGCACGGACGTCGGCCCGCGCTTCGAGTACGGCCGACGGCGGGGTGTCGGAAGTGAGCGGCCAGCCGGACATCTCGAGCAGCAGGCCGGGCTCGACGACTGCGTCCGGATCGATGCGTGCGGCCCGCACTTCGTGGCTTCCGCGCAGCGAGGACACCATCGCGACCGTCGGCCCGGTGACGACCGCTCCGCCGCGGCCCGATCCGTGCTCCGGTCCGGTGTCATCGGTCGTCCGCACCCAGTGCGTCACCGCGATCGATGCGTTCGAACCGGTCGTCGTGAAGCCGTTGCGATGCGACCGGCCGAGCTCGGGGTGCACGATGCTGACGCTGTTCTCGAGCGGTTGCGCCCAGTACGGCGTACTCAGCGGTGGCATGGTGTGGGTCGAATACCCCAGCCGGGCGTACAACGGTGAGTCGGCGCGTTCGTCGCCCGGGACCGAGTGGTCGGTGCCGTGGTTGACGACGCGGACGATCCCGTCGGCCCGGGTTCCGCTGATCAGCCAGCCGGGCTCTGCGAGTTCGCGGACGAAGTCGGAACGCTCGACAGGCAAGGGCTCCTCGGCCGCGGTCCAGACCGGATGGCTCGCCGGCAGCATCAGCCCGAGCATGCCTTTCACCGCCCAGTACGGCGATCCCGGTCCGGAGTACGACTGGGCGATCGCCGGCCATTCGCCGTGCCAGCCGAGGGTGAGCAGACCGCGCCGATCGGGGGCGCCGTGGTCGAGGAAGTACTTCAGCATTCCCGACGTCGTCCGCCGCAGCAGGCCAGGGGCGAGATCGGTGGCACCGGTGATCGCACCGATCCAGAACGGCGCGGCGGCGGCGAACCGGTAGGTCAGGCTCCGGCCCTGGATCAGCGGTGCGCCGTTGCCGCCGACCAGGTGGACCGCCGAATCCAGGAAGGCCGTCAGCCGTTCGCGCCATCGGGTCACCAGCGCGGGATCACACAACCCGGCGTCCATCGATGCCCACAGCAACGGATAGACATGCAGCGCCCAGCCGTTGTAGTGGTCAAACGCGCGCTCCGGGCCGTCGGCGTACCAGCCGTGTCCGCGATACAACGACTCGTGCACCGCGAGGCCGCTGTCGATGTCGTCGCGGGACCACGGTCCGCCGACCGACTTGAGGAACGTCTCCACGACGATCTGGAACCAGACCCAGTTGATCGGTGGATACTTCTCGCCGACCACGGTCGCCAGCCAGGCGACGATCTGCTCGCGATCACGGTCGTCGAGCCGGTCCCACAACCACTGCCTGCTCAGCTGCAGCCCGAGCGCGATCGAGCAGGCCTCGACCTTGGCCTGCCCGAGCTGGTCCGGGCGCGGCCAGGCGTGCGGTGACCTCGGATCGGTCCCGGCCCGCAGGCCCTCGGCGTACCACCCGGCGAGATCGTGTGGGTCGTTGCCATCGTCACCTTTCAGCCGGATCGCTGCCAGCAGGAAAGACCGGGCGAAGGCCTCCAAGGAGTCGCTGGCGGGTCCATACGCACTCTGTTGTCCAGGCAGGTCGATCCGGGCGTGCCCGGGCGAGGCCCAGCCACGCAGCGAGAGCAGCAGGTGGTCGGCGACCGCCGCCCAGGAGTCGCGGCTGAGGCCGGTGAAGCGGGCGTCGTTCATCAGCGAGGTCCTCGGGTCAGGGTGAGTTCGAAATGATTGTTGCCCGCTGCAAGGATCAGGCGGTGGACGGCCGATCCCCAGACCCGCTGGAGCAGTTCGTCGTCGACGGATCGCTGCTCCAGCCGACCGGTGCCGAGGCCGGCATCCCACCGCAGCTCCGCGACGCTGCAGCCAAGGGTCTCGACCACGAGGCGGCCGGGCTGGTGAGCAACAGGTCGTCCGGCGATCACGAAGTGCTCGGCGATCTCGGTCCCCCGCGGCCACGTGTCGACGATGCGGACGGTCTGACCGATCCGGTCCAAGGTCGCCGTCCGGCGCAGGTTCCCGCCGGGATAGGCGCCCGACAGATCGAGCTCGGCCCGGTCGGTATCGCCAGGACTGTGGACGGCGAAGTCTGTCGCCCGCCACTGCCGACCTGCTTGCTGTTCGCGACCGTTGACGACGGGGACGTTGTGCCACTCGCTGCGGACCACCCACTGCTCGTACCGGCGATCGGAGAACGAGATCGCCGTGTACGTCGACTGCCCCAGGTCCACCAGCACCGGCGTCGCGTCGAGTGCGGCGACGAACGAGCCGACATCGTTGTGATTGTGGTTCTCGTCGTTGTGCCCGCCCTTCACGGCCAGCGCCCAGCCCGCGGTGGAGCCGCCGTCTTGCCGGGCTACCAGCAACTGCACCTCGGGCAGCCAACTCGATCGAGGCAACGGCAGCGGTACGGCGGTCGCCCGCCACCAGTCGTCGTCGGCGAGTGCGACCAACGCTCGTCCCAGACCGGCGACGAACCCCAGCGCCTCACGGTGTGCCGCCGCCTGGGCCATGACGTCCCCGTCACCGATCCGGCGGCCCCAGCGGTGCAACACGTCCCACGGCTGGTCAGGTGCGGGCCTGGCCGGTCCGTCGCCGACGTTCACGAACCAGCCGGAGCCCAACGTCATCCGCTGGGGGTACCGGGCCAGTTCCTCTAGCGGCGCGCACTGCCAAGGATCGAAGGCGCCGAGGGTGATCCGGTCGAGGAGCTCCAGCGCGGCGGCAAGTCGCGCCGGCCCGTTCCACCAGTATGCGTAGCCCTCATCGCACCCGCCGTCGGCCGGGAGCGCGCGGAGGTAGCGGTCGAGACCGTCGACGACGAGCTCGACCACCTGCGTACGGCGTACCGGATCGGTCTCCAGGAACAGCGCGGCGACCAGTACATGCCCGTGAATCCACGGGTTCCAGTTGTGCAGGTGACCGTCGAGTCCGAGCCAGTGCCAGCGACGGTCCTCGACGAACGGCCGCAGTACCCGCCGCTCGGCCTCCTCCCGCAGGCGTCGGCGAAGACCCGGCACGCGTGCATCCAGTGCCGGGCCGAGCACGAGATCGGCCCACGCCAGGATCTCCACGGTCTCGGCGGCGCCCAGATCGAGGTACGGCGTACCGGGATCCGCCACGACCTCTCCTCGCGCTGCCGCGAACGACTCGTGAGCTGCCCAGCACCAGGTCGTCTGCTCGCAGAGCAGCAACAGTCCGTCGGCGGCCTCGTCGACATCCTGCTGGTCTCCGGTCAGGACAGCCGCGAGCACCGCCGTACTGGTTCGCTGCCGCAACTCCCCCGCCGGACCTTCGTACGCCGTCCGTACGCCGTCACGCCAGTACCGGGCGAAGTCCGACAGCAGCAGCCGGGGCCACGGCCGCGAACGATCCCCCGCGGCACGGTCCAGCACCGCGGCCGAGGCAGTCGGGGGCCGTGATTCCCAGACCCCGCGCTGCCCGAGGTCGGGGACACCTGCACGATCCCGTGCCAGGTCGAGAGCCTCCCTCTTGGTCGCCGGGTCGAGTGCGTGCCAGCGCTCGGCAAGGGTCATCCGGCCATGCTCCCGCGTGCCTCGGCAGGCCACCAGACAGCGATCACATTCGTACAGATCCGCAACGATCCGGAACCTCCCCCGGTTCAGCGATGGGGATGGATCCGGAGTGGGGCGACGCTGCTCAGGGTCGGCTTGACCTTCGTGATCGTGCCGTCGGCGGCGAAGTACAGGCGGTCGATCGTGGTCTCGCGATGGGTACCGTCACCACCGGGCATACCGAAGCGGTGGTACGCGATGTACCAGTCGTCCGTGCCCGGTACCTGGATGATCGACTGATGGCCGGTCGCCAGAATGCCCTGCGCCGGATCCTTCTCGAGGATGACGCCACGGTAGGTCCACGGTCCGTTGACGCTGCTCGCCGTCGCGTAGCCCACCCGATAGTCGGGCGAACCGGTGTCGTCGATCGAGTACGTCAGGTAGTACGTCCCCTTGCGGTAGTTGACGAAGGACCCCTCGCGGAAACTCGTCAGCCCGCTGATCGGCTTCAGTGTCTCCGGCTTGATCGTCAGCATGTCGTCGCTCAGCTCGGCGTACACCGGCGAACCGTTGCCCCAGAACAGGTAGTACCGCCCGGTCACCGGATCGCGGAACGCGGCCGGATCGATCGCCTGGCCGGACGTGACCGCCTCGTTGTTGAGGATCATCGCGGCCGGCTGCGCGGTGAACGGGCCCTCGGGGCTGTTCGCCACCGCGACGCCGATCGTCTTGCGGTTGTAGGCCGGGTTGTGCCCGGAGAAGTAGAAGTAGTACTTGCCGGCCCGTTCGATGATGGTCGGCGCCCAGGCGTTGCCGCTCGCCCAGGGCACGGTGCCGTTCGCGCCGTCGAGCGTCAGGAAGGGCTTGGCCGATCGCTGCCAGTCCACCAGGTTCTTCGACTTCCAGACGTAGAAGTCCTTGCCGCCCCAGCCGGCGGTTCCGTCGGTCGTCACGTAGAGGTAGTAGGTGTCGCCGAACCGGGCGATGTTCGGATCGGCGTTGTACCCCGGCAGCACCGGCGATCGCATCTCGACGGCCTTGACCGTCCACGCCCGTTCGGTTCCGTCCTGGGCGGTCACGGTGTAGGTCCTGGGCTTCGAGAGGTTGACCCGCCCGGCCGGCGACACCTTGGAGGTGGAGACGACCTTCAGTACCGGCGCCAGCTTCTTCAGATCGGTGCCGGGGACAACCGGCAGGGTGATGGTCGAGGAGGCGTCGTCGATGATCGCCGGCACCTTCAGACTCGCCAACTCGACGCCGATGACCGCTCTCGGGTCGGCGTCCTGGTCGCTTACCTCACCGGCTGACAAGGCCCGGTTGTACAGCCTGAAGTCGCGCACTTTGCCTTTCAGGTACTTGTCAGAGGTGTACGTCGAACGCCCGATGTAGTTGGCCGTCGTACGGCCGCCGCCGATATCTCCAGGGTCGATCGTGACACCGGCCTTCCGGCCGACCTGCACGCCGTCGAGGTAGATCGTCGCGATGCCGTCGGGGGTCAGGGTGTAGGTGAGCGCCTTCCAGACACCACGCGGTACGGGGCTGCCCGAGGTGGCTGTCTGCTCGGTCGACCAGTTGCCGGTGGCAATCGACGTTCGGTAGGCGTCGCCGGTGGTGAACAGGTAGCCGTTGCCGATATCGCTCGCGGTGTTGCCGAGTCCCCAGATGAAGTACGGCGTCGCCTGGCCGGCATCGATCCAGACATCGGCCGAGACGGTGATCGCGTCGAGTCCGGTCATCAGGTTGTCGGGCAGCTTCACGTGACCATTTGTGCCCCCGAGGTCGAGTGCACCGTCGGCCCAGGACGCGTCACCGGTGACGACACCGTCGTACCCGTGACCGGTGACGTCGGTCGCCGTACCGCCGGTGGTCTGGTTCAACGGATAGTGCGCGACCAGCCCGTTCGCATCCGCCTTCACCGGAGGTGGCAGCACCAGACCGTTACGCAGCCGGTCGAGCTCGGCCTGGGTCACTGGGAGCACCGTGCCATGGCGCGGGCTGGCCGGCAGCGAGTACGTCGCCGGCACCTGCCAGTTCGGCGCCTCGAGATCATTCGTGCCGAGCGGGATGTACCCGCGGCCGCCGTACTCGTCGACGAAGAGGTTGTACCTGGAGCCGGACGTGTCGCCCGGGTTGGACTTGAAGACGGTCGGTCCTTCGACCGCGGACGTACCGGCGTCGCGGCCGATGCACGAGTCCTGCATCGCCCACGCCGGTTGGCCGGGCAGGTCGACCGCGGTCAGCGACGAGGACTTCTCCTGGATGATGTCCGAGCAGCCGGTGCCGCCGCCACCCTCGTCCTTGGTGAAGCGGTAGTACGCGCCGTTCTCCTTGATCACCGTCGAGTCGATCCGCGACTCGCCCCGGTCCTGCCAGATGGCCGGCGCGCTGAAGGTCCGGAAGTCGCGAGTCGTTGCATAGAGCATCCGGTTGTACGTCGAACCGGTGTGTCCCGGATCGTCGGCGGCGTACAGCTTCGACGCCCAGAACACGACGTAGGACTGAAGTTCGTCATCCCAGTAGGCCTCGGGCGCCCAGGTGTTGCCGGCTGTCTCGGGCGATACCAGGACATGGCGCTGCTCCGACCAGGTCACCAGGTCGGTGGACTCCCAGACCTCCAGATAGCGGCTTCCCTGGCGTTGCGCGGCATCCCAGTCACCGTTGCGGCCGATGGACAGGTCGGTCGCGATCAGGAAGAACCGGTCACCCTCAGGCGAGCGGATCAGGAACGGGTCCCGCAGACCGAGAGTGCCCTTGATGGACTCGAGCACGGGCCGGCCGTTGTTGAGCTCGTCCCACTTGAGTGCCGTGTTGCCACGGCTGGCGGCGAAGTAGATCTTCTCCCCGGCGATCGAGTTGCCGGTGAAATAGCTGAACGCATATCCGGTGTACGGCTCGGCCGCCGGGAGTTCGCGCACGGTGAGGCCGATCTCCCGGCTGGCCTCGGCCATTCCGACCTCGGTCGTGGCGGTGAGCGTGACGCCGGCATCGCCACTTCCGTGCGCGGGCCGGTGGACCACGCCGCCGCTGTCGACCACCGCCGGGGCCGATGACACCCAACTGACCGCGGCGCCGTGCTCACCAACCGCCGGCAAGCTCAGGTTGCCGCGAACATCGTCGGCGTGCACGACGGCCAGCGCCGCCGCGGCGTCGTCAGCCTTCACCTGGTCGGTCAACGTGACGCCGGCGACTGCTGTCGCCGGCACGATCTGCCCACCAAGCACGGCGAAGAGCGCCGCGGCGACCACCAGGAACGAGCGCATACTGATCTGCATCGCAACCTCACCAGGATTGTTAGCGCTAACAGTCCCGATAGTCTGACCAGGCCAACACGGTCCGTCAAGAGCAGTCGCCATCGACACAGCAGCGCCTTCGCGGCAAACGGCGATGGCACGCAGCACGGGTGACCAGATCCTGAAGATCGGACCCCGACTGGTTCATGTCGTCGTCAGGTGAATTTCACTCCCTTGAGCATCGTCTCGAACTCGGTGAAGAAGGTCGCCACGTCGACGGCGCCCTTCTCCGCCCGAGCCCACGCGAGCAAGGTCTTCCCGCTGACGTCGATCACGGCGATGCGCAGGGTGAGATCAGGCTGGAGTCCGAAACAGTCGTCGGCCGGCATGTTGGCCTCCGGGCACCCGAGGACCCCGTCGAGCGGCCCCGCGGCATCGCCCGTCATGACGGTTGCGTTGTGGCCGTCGACGGTTGTCGTCACCTCGTCCGTAAATGTCGCGCCTTGCGCGGTGAGTCCCCGAAGGTAGGTCAGGTAGTCCTGAGGAGGCGCGGCCGGCTTGAGCTGTTTCGGCTTGTACAAGTTGACCGGCAGCACGAAGCGGACCTTGTTGTTCTCGGCGAGATTCGAGTCCCAACTCAGCAGCGTGGCGCTGTCCGGATCCGCCTCGACCTTGAGGTCATCGGGCAGCGTGGCGATGAGCGGTATCGAGAAGGCGTGGCTCGTATAGGTCCGAGCGCTGACAGTCGGGCTCGGAGGCGGGGTCGTCCTCGACCCTGCGCCCATATCGCACGGACTGCACGGCCCGGGCCCTCGCTCGTTCCGTGAACATGTACGAACCGGCGGCGCACCGCCCAGTCCCGCAGACTCCGGGCCGGCTGATCGGCAGGCCGTCTGCCTGGGCCCGGAGCACGAGACCACCGCAGCATGGTCAGCCGCCCTGTCCGCATCGTCGTCAGGGCGCTATTTGATGGCCCCCATCGACAGCCCACGGACGAGCTGTTTCTGCGCGATCCAGCCGGCCAGGATCACCGGCAGTGCGGCGATCGTCGCCGCCGCCGACAGGACGGCGAGGAACTGGCCCCTCCCGTCGACGAAGCTGCCAAGGAACGGCGGAGTGGTCCGCGCAGCGTTGCTCGTCAGAAGGGTGGCGAAGAAGTACTCGTTCCAGCTGAAGATGAAGCTGATCAGAGCCGCGGCCGCGACGCCCGGCAGCACGAGCGGCAGGACGACCCGCACGATCTCATGGAACAACCCGGCCCCGTCGACCCGCGCCGCCTCGACGATCTCGAACGGCACCTCGAGGAAGAACGACCGCATCATCCACACCGTCACCGGCAGGTTCACCGCACCGTAGACGATGGCCAGCATGTAGATGTTGTCGAGCAGGCCGAAGCTCTTGAGGATCATGTACAGCGGCAGGACGACCGCGGCCATCGGCATGAACCGCGTCGAGATGAAGAACGACAACGCCCCTTGGACGTTCTTCACCCGGCGGATGCTCAGGGCGTACGCCGCCGGGATGGCCAGGACCACCGAGATGACGGTCGCTGTCACCGCGGCCGTGAGGGAGTTGATCAGGTACCCCTGCATCCCACGGTCCATCGCCAACTGGTAGCCGGTGGTCACCGGCTTGAAGAACACTCTGGGATTGATCGACGACGCAATCGACTCCGGCTTGAAGCCGTTGATGACCATCCAGAAGACGGGGAAGAAGAAGAGCAGGACGAGCACCCAGGTGAGAGCGGTCACCAGGCTTGTCTTGACAGTGCGACTCATCGGCTTCCTCCGGCCATGAACACTTTGAACAGGGTCCGCAGCGCGACGGTCGCCACGATGATGGTCAGTACGACGGTGATCACGCCGTACGCCGCGGCCTGGCCGACGTCGAGCCCGATGAACGCCCGCTCGTACAGCAGATACGCAAGCGTCTTGGTGCCGCCGGTGCCCTTGGTCAGGATCGCGATCGGGTCGAAGACCTGGATGATGATGACCGCGCCGAGCAGGACGCCGATCTCCACGTACATCCGCAGGTGCGGCAACGTGATCCAGGTGAAGGTGCGCCACGAGCCGGCGCCGTCGACCTGCGCCGCCTCGAGGACGCCGCGGTCCTGGCCCTGCAGGCCGGCCAGCAGGATCAGCATCATGAACGGGGTGAACTGCCACGTCAGCACGATGACGACCGCCATCAGGGGATGCTCGGTACTCCACGAGACGACCGGCAGGTGCAGCGTCCGCGAGAGCCAGTTGAGCATGCCGATGTTGGTGTCGAACATCGAGTACTTCCAGATCAGTGCCGAAGCCGCGGGCATGATGAGAAACGGCGTGATCATCAGAGTTCGCGCTACCGCCCGGCCGCGGAAGTTGCGGTCGAGCAGCAGCGCGAACAGGAGTCCCAACAGTAGCGACAGCACCACGGCCAGCGCGGTGATCACGACGGTGGCGACGACGGACGGCCACAGGTCGCCCGACGACAGTGCCGAGAGGTAGTTCCTGAAACCGGTGAAGCCACGATCCGCCGGGTAGAGCAGGTTCCACTTGATCGTCGAGTAGCCGACGGTGACGAGGAACGGGACCTGGGTCAGCAGAATGAGGAACAGCACCGCCGGCAGCAGCAGCCACCGCGCGGTCCAGACGTCATTGCTCCTGACCCGACGCGGGTCGCTCGCCGTCGCGGCGTCGACGGTGTCGAGTTCGGTGACAGCCATGAGGGGACTTTCCTGATTGGTGGGGTTGCGGACGCGGAGGCGACGGTCGCTACTTGTGCGCCTCGCCGGCCTTCTTCGCAAGGCTCTGACACTTGCCGAGGGCATCGTCGACCGAGCCACGGTTGGCCAGGTAGTTCGCGATGAGTTGCGCACACTGGTTGCCGACGTCCTGGAACTCGGGGATGGAGACGTACTGGATACCGACCCACGGCTGCGGATTCACCCCTGGCTGCTGGGGCTTGACCGAGGTCATGGCGTCCAAGGTGATCTGCGCGTAGGCCGCAGCGGCCTTCTTGTACTCCGGCAGGTCGTACGTCGACTGGCGCGTCCCCGGCGGAACGAGGGACCAGCCCAGCTTCTCGCCGACGAGCTTGTGGTAGTCCTTGCTCGTAGCCCATTTCACGAAGTCGATCGCGGCGTCCTTGCTCTTCGTGGTGGCAGGGATCGCGAGGTTCCAGCTCCACAGCCAGCCCGACTCCTTGGTCTTCTCGACCGGCATGTGGGCGTAGCCCATCTTTCCCTTCACCGGGGAGTCGTCCGCCTCGAGCATCGAAGCCGCTACCGAGGCGTCGGCCCACATGGCCGCCTTGCCCTCTTTGAGAGCGGTCAGGCACTCGTTGAAGGAGTAGGAGACCGGGTCTTTCTCACCGGAGGTGTCGAGCAGGGTCTTGTAGAACGTGACTGCCTGCTTCCACTCTGCCGAGTCGACCGTGGCGTTCCAGTTGTTGTCGTACCAGTTGCCCCCGAAGGTCTGCACCACCGTTGTCAACGGGGCGAAGAGATCACCCCAGCCGGGCTTACCGCGCATGCAGATTCCGGCCCTGGTGGAGGTGTTCACCTTCTTCGCCGCGTCGGCGACCTGCTGCCAAGTCGGGTTCGAAGAGAGAGTGACGCCGGCCTTGCCGAGGATGTCCTTGTTGTACATGAGGATCGAGGACTCACCGTAGAACGGCACTGCATACTGCTTGCCGCTGTTGGAGATCGCCTCACGCACCGGCGGCAGCAGGTCGTCGACGTCGTAGTTGGCGTCCGACTTCAGCGGTTCGGTGAGGTCGACGAGCCAGCCGTTGGCGCCCCACTGGGGCGTCTCGTACGCACCGATCGTGACGATGTCGTACTGGCCGGCCTTGCTGGCGACGTCGGCGGTGACCGCCGCGCGCAGGTCTCCCTCTTCCATGACCTGGAAGTTGATCATGGTGCCGGGGTGCGCCGTCTCGTACTCCCCCTTGAGCTTCTCCATGTCCTTCATCTGGCCGTTGTTCACGGTAGCCAGGTTGAGCGTGACGTTCTTACCGTCGCCACCGTTGCCGGCGGTGCCGCTGGATACGTTGCCCGACGAGCAGGCCGCCACGGCGAGCGCGGTTGCCACCACGCCGGCTGCGGCGGTCAAGGCGCGCTTCGAACAGAGCATGCCTAACTCCCTAGATAGTTTGTTGCCGGAATGTCGGACAGCGTGTCCCTGTCGGTGTCGGCCGGACAATGACGTCTTCGCCAGCCTTTCGATACTTTTCTCTTCCGCTCATTCGAGCGCTCCGCACGGTCGGAATCCCTGAACATCTCCCGGGCCGCTCATCTGAGCGAAGGTCTTCACGCCTGAGCGTCGGTGTGACACACTTGAGCGTCACCGCGGTCTGACCTACGACCCAGCCGGTGGAGGTGAGGACTTCGATGCCAACAACGAGCACTGCCCACGGTCGCCTCGCGGGGTTCCCATCGACCAAGATCGGTCGGCTTCCGACCGGCCGCCTCCCGGGCATTCCGGACCTGCCTGCTCCCCGCCGTGAGGTGATCCCGCCGCACCCCCAGCACGCGTTTCGTGCCCTCACCCACGACTTCCCCAGCGAGATCTGCGGCTGGGGCGCGCACCCCGAATACGAGATCCACCTCATCACCAAGACCCACGGCAGCTTCATCGCCGGCGACCACGTCGGCACCTTCGCCCCCGGCCAGGTCAGCCTCATCGGCCCGTTCCTGCCGCACGACTGGGTCAGCGAGCTACCTCCGGGACAGATCGCAGTCGACCGCGACGCGGTCATCCAGTTCACCGACGAGTGGATCCGCGACTGCATGCGGCTGATCCCGGAACTCCAGGAGCTCGACGACGTTCTGACCCAATCGGCCCGAGGGATCGTCTTCTACGGAACGACCGCCTGGCAGGCCGCGGAGACCATCCTCGACGTTGTCCGCGGCGATGGTGCCGAACAGGTCGCCGGCCTCTTCCGTCTGCTGGGCATCTTCGCCCGAGCCCCTCGAGACGAGCGTGAGATCGTCGCGAGCGAATGGCTCGGCCGGCCGGCCGACGGCAATTCGCAGAACGCCGTCGAGCTGGGTCTGGCGTACATCTTCGAAAACCTCACCGACGACATCCGGCTGTCGACCGCCGCCCGGCTTGCGCACATGTCCGAATCGACCTTCTCCAAGTACTTCCGCAGTGCCGCCGGCATGACCTTCAGCGCGATGGTCAAGAAGCTGCGCATCGCCCACGCACGCCGCCTTCTCGACACCACCGACGCCTCCATCGGCCAAGTGGGCCAGCGGAGCGGTTACCGGAACATGGCCAACTTCAACCGCCAGTTCCTGGCCGAGGTCGGGGTCACACCGACCGCCTACCGCAAACTCGAGTCATCACAAAAGCCGAAGGCAGACCTCTTCAGCCTCGGCCTCCGCGCACGAGCCACGGCATCCACCACCCACAGTTGACCGCGGGTGGTCGCCCATGGGAGGGCACCGCCGATGGACTCGTAGGTGGGCCAGCTGGGCCCGCTGGCCTTGGCGGTGACGGATACGTCGGCGGTATTGCTCGGGGAAGTAGTGCCCCTGGTGAGGAGCACAGCGGCCAGGCATACCACTAGGCCGACAGCCCCCGACGCTGTGCCGCTTGCGAGTACTGAGGACCAGATACGGTGTCAGTGTCTTGAAGAAGGGGCCGGCCCGGGTGGTCCCGGGCCGGCTGCTGGATCACTTCTCGGGGTAGAGCTTGGCGAGGAGCTTGCCGGTTTGGTCGTAGGCCCTGACCTTCAGGGGGTCGGCGGCGGAGTGGGGGGTTTTGTCCAGGGCGGTGAAGGCGAACCAGCCGTCTGCGAGGGGCGCCTCGTAGGTCGGGCCGGAGCCGATCTGTACTACGATCTTCGCGGTGTTGGCCGGTGCCCGGCCCCAACCGGTCGGGAGCGAGCGGCCGCAGGCCGTGCCTTGGCAATCGGTGCCCGCGGGGTGGATCGCGGCGATGTCCTTGCCGCGGGTGCCGTCAGGCCAGGGGACTCGCGGGTAGTCCGTGCCCAGGTCGCCGAGGCGTAGGGCGGTGACGCCCCAGCCGTAGCCGCCGCCCCGGATCTCGTCGATCGGCAGCTGGCAGGCGATCACTGTCTTGCCGGACGGTGAGGTCGCGATCAGCAGGGCGCCGCTGAAACCGGTGTAGTTCTTCTCGGTCAGGCTCAAGCGGTCGGAGACCTGGATGTGCCAGTTGGTCATGTCGACCCAGGCGTTCACCGAGCAGTTGCGCAGCTGGCCGGCCGGGTTGTCCGGGAACGGATCCGCCTTCGCGGCGGCCACCAGTGCGGCCGACGGCTTGTCCCCGCCGGGAATGATGCAGAAGAAGGGGCCCGTGGAACCGTTCTTCAGTGCGTAGGCGCGCGAGCTCACGGACCGGAAGCCGGACGTCTTCATCAGCGGCTTCTTCGCGCCGGGGTACCGGAGCGCGCAGCGGCGTTCGGCCTCCTGCTTGGAGATCCGCTGGGCGGCGCCGTCCTCGCCACGAGGTACGCCGGGGACCGGGCTGAACTGGGAGTTCTCGGCCGCGGCCACACCGGGATTGTTGCCGGTGGTGCCCGGATTCGGGATGAGGGTGACGGCGAGGGCTGCCGCGGCGACGCCGGCGACGGCACCGCCGGCACCCAGCAGACGCCGGCGGCGCAGGCCGCGGTGGCCCCGGGTGACGACCGTCGCGGTGTCGAAGTGGTCCAGTGATTCGGCGTCGGCCAGGCGGCGTAGTTCAGCGCTGACCTCGCGGGTGTCTTCCATCTCGTTCTCCTTCACAGCGCCGGGCTCCGGCGCCGATCGATGGCCTTGCGGAGAGTGTCGAGGCCACGCGCGGCCTGGCTTTTCACCGTGCCTTCCGAGCAGCCGAGGATCTCCGCGGTCTGCTCGATCGAGAGGTCCTCGTAGTACCGCAGGACGACGCAGGCACGCTGGCGTGGCGCGAGTGCTCGCAGCGCTTCGAGCACTTCGTCACGCTCGGCGTGCCCGGTCGCGAAGTCGCCGCTCTCGACGGCGCGCTCCGGGACCTCGGCGCTGGTGACCTCCCGGCGCCAGGGCCGCCGGCCACCGTCGTACGCGACGTTGACCAGCGTCCGGCGGGCGTAGGCGAACGGGTTGCCGGCCCGTTGCACCTTCGGCCAGGCGAGGTACAGCCGGTAGAGCGTCTCCTGGACGACGTCGTCCGCCTTGTGCCGGTCGCCGCCGATCAGGTACGCCGTCCTCCGTAGCGACGGACTCGCCGCCTCCACGAACTCGACGAACGCCTTGTCACGCTCCGCCATCCTCGCCTCCGCTCTCCATGTCTCCCCCAAGACGGAAAGCCCGCTCCTTCAGGTTGCACCCGATGCGGTCAGGGGCGTTGCAAGGTGATTGTCGCGTAGGTCGTGCCGGCCGGGAGGACGACGGTGCCCGCGGACTGGTCGACCACGGCGCCCTTGATCGAGACGGTGGCGATGTTGTTGCGCAGCGCCGGGAGTTCGATGCTGTACGCCGTAGCGGAAGCGCCGGTCAGTTCGAGCGACAGGTACTTGCCGTTGGTGGTCAGCCGGAAGCCGGCGCGTTTGCCGTCGGAGGTCGGGTAGTTGTCGACGGCGATCTTCTGGCGGCCGGCGAGCCATTCGCCCGGTACGCCGCGGCCGATGATCAGCGTGCCATCGGACTTCTCCGCGATCAGCGAGTCGAACAGCACCTTGGTCGCCGTCGACTGCCCCCACATGTGCTGGTTCGAGCCACCGCCGCCGAACGCGTGGTCGATGTCCCACGGCGAGTTCGCGCTCGGATAACCGACACCTTCCCACCAGCCGAAGGGCCCGCTCTGCGACTTGGAGATCATGAACTGGTACGCCTTGATCCCCAGATCGCGGTACTGCTCACCCCGCAGCGCGGAGCTCCCGTACCCGGCGTTGTACGCGCTCGAGTAGTAGCCGTGCGGATAGCCGCCGAAGTTGTAGATGGTGTCCGAGATGTCCTTGCGACGGTCGAAGCCGTGCGTGTAGGTGTCGTCGATCTTGTCGAGCATCACCCCGCTCTGCTCCGCGCCGAACAGATACCCGTCCCAGGCCCACCGGCCGAACAGGAACATCGACGCCCAGTTCGCGTCCCGGGGATCCTTGCGCGGCCCGGTCTCGTTGGGTTCGACCATCGAGATCGGGATGTAGTCCAGGTTGTGCTCCTGCATCGTCTGGGTGATCCGGGCCGTCGCGACCCGCAGCAGATCGTCGTACTCCGCCTTGGCCCACGCCGCCTCAGCCGTCTCACCGAGTGCCGTGGCCAGGTACCGGTACGTCGTGAGCCCGGCCAGCGCCGACCAGTTGTCGATCGTCCAGTAGCCGAGCGAGTCGATCGCCAAGGTCTGCTTGATGATGCCGGTACCGCCGTCGATCCGGTCCGTCTCGACCATGTGGGTGTTCTTCTTGATCGTCTCGAACTGGCTGCGCACGAAGGCCTTGTCGCCGGTCCGCTGCAGGTACAGCGCGTACGGCCAGCTGTACTTCCACTTGGCGTCGTCGTACTGGAGCTGGGCCGGCAGCGTGGCGAGATAGTCGCGGGCGTAGGTGAAGTCGCCGATCGTCAGCAGCGTCGCCACGATGCCGATCGTGTCGTGGTCGAACATCTCGTCGTACCCGTTCTCGCCGACGTGCAACTGCTTCGCGCCGTCGATGTCGTCCCGGATGATCAGCGTGTAGATGTAGCCGGCCTTGTACGCGTTGACGAGCCGCTGATCCGGCAGGTCGGTGATCTGCGCGATCGCCGCCAGCCGCGTGTTCCAGTACTTCCGCATGTCCTTGTAGTGCTTGCTGAACGATCCCGCCTGCTGCAACTGCAGCGCGGACGGCCAGTCGTAGCTCGCCCCGAACCGATCAGCGGCGACCGCATAGTCGCGCACCACGGTCTCCCCCGCGCCGATCGTCGTCGACGCGGCGGTAGCGGTGAGCGGCGTCAACAGGCCCGACACCCGCGGCAACCGGGCGGTAGCCGCGGTCGTGTTCGTGACGGTCATCCGCGAGTACGCGACCTCGAACCGGTTCCCGCCGATCACGACCAGATCCGCGAAGTTCTCGACCTGGATCTGCAGCCCGTCCTTGGCGTACTCACTGATGAACGCCGGCAGATACCCCTCGGCGTTCGTCCACTTGATCTTGCCGGGAATGTTCGGCACCCCGAACGTCACCATCGCGTCGCCCCGGCTCCGCAGCTTGTAACTCCCGTCGATGAAGGCGATCGGCGCGTTCAGGTCGCCCTCCCATCCGAACGACGAGGTGAGCCCCGGATTCGTGACGTTCGTGTACTCCGCTCCAGCCGCCGCCACCCCAGCCTCGTCGAAAGCAGCCTTGAGCAGCAGGTAGGACAGCCGCAGCTCGTCCCGTTGAGCTGAGGCATCCCCGATCACCGCTGTCGCCGAGGTGATCTCGCCGTCGAGTTGCTGCTGCGCCGCCTCGCTGGCTGCGTTGAAGTCAGCCGACGCGGCCCGGGCGAGCAGCGTCCGGGTGAGCGAACGGTACCCATCGGCCGACGTCTCCGACTGAGTCACGCCGGCCAGCGTCACGTTGCCGGAGGCATGCGTCTTGCGGAGCAGCTGCGCGCTGATCCGGGCCGAGTCGCCGGCGGCGATGGTGAGCTCGTACAGCCGGGTGACCGCGTCGTTGGTACTGACCAGATCGCTACTGACGAAGCTCGGCGTCGCAGCGCCGTTGAGGTAGACGGACACGGTCGCGGCCGCACGCCAGGCGCCGGACACGAACCGTACGGTCCGTCCGCTCGCCGCCGCCGGGACCGTGAGGTCGTAGCCGTACGACCCGCCAAGATCCACGCCCGTGTCGGCTCCATCGGCGAAGAAGATGCCGCCCTGCCGAGTGCCCGCCTGGGCCCCGGTCGGCGTGCCGTTGGTCCATGAGTACGTCACCGGGTTGTCGTTCTGCGCACCGATCGCTGCGCCGGCCTGCCGGTTCGCGACAGCAAGCCGAGCCGTCCCAGCCGGTACGCCGGAGCTGCGGTTGATCGTCGAGCCATCGAGATGCAGCCAGTCGCTCGGCCCCTCACCGGTCAGATCCATCGAGACCGGCGGCGCCGTCGCCGTGAAGCTCGGCCCGGCCGCCGACGCGACCCGCGAAAGCGCGACCGCGGACAGCGACACGTTCCCGGCCGGCTGGACCTTCTCGGTGAACTTGCCCGTCACGACCACGCCCTCCCCCGGCCGGATCGTCACCGTGTAGCGCTTGGCAACCGCAGCGTCGGTGGCGCTGATCGGAGTCGTGTACGCCGTACCGCTCCCGTCCGCCGCCGCGACGCTGACCGTGCCACGGGCTTGCCAGATCCCGCCCACGAACACCAACCGCCGGGCCGAATCCGCCGGCGCGACCGTGATCCGGTAGCCGCCCGCCGCGCCGGCCGAGTTGAAAACCCCGCCCGTGGTGATCCCCGTGCTCGATGCCGTCGAGGTCCCGTCCGACCACCGGAACGACAGCGGGCTGTCGTCGAGGGTGGTCGGCGCAGCGGCCGGATCGAGGTTGTCGACCGTGATCGACGGCGCGACCCCGGCCTTGCGCTCGGTACCCGTACCAGCCGGATGGACCCAGTCGAGGTCACCGTAGGCGGTCAGATCCAGCACGCCGGCCACCCCGGTACCACCCGCGAGTCTCTCCGTGTTGACCACGAACGCGTTGGACGGTGTCGCCGATGCCGCCGGCAAGGAAGTCAGCGCCGGCAGCAGGAGCGCCCCGGCGGTGACTGCTGCGAGCAACTTCGTTCGGGTCCTCATCGGGTATCCCCTCACTGCCTCGGTGGTCCTGGAAGGCTGGAGCCGCGGACGATCAGCTCGGGCTCCAGCAGCACGTGCTGCGGATCCCGGGGATCGCCGGCGAGCAGGTTGTCGATCGACTGGATCAGCTGCCGGCCGACGACGTCGATCGGCTGATGCAAGGTGGTGAGCCCGGGGCTCACGAGCGCGGCGGTCGGTGAGTCGTCGAACCCGGTGACCGCCACGTCGGCCCCTGGACGCAGCCCCCGCTCGTGCAGCGCACGGAGTACGCCGAGGGCGAGCGTGTCGGACGCACAGACGAGCGCCGTGGCAGGGCGGGACGAATCGAGCATCCGGTGCGCGGCCTGCCGCCCCGCCTCCAGGGTGTCGGCGACCGCCGCCTGGAGATCCGTCTCCAGCTCGCGCCCCCGGCATCCCTCGAGCCAGCCTTCGCGACGTTCGGAGCCGATCTCGGACTCGGCCGGCCAGCCGATATGACCGATCCGGCGGTGCCCTTGCGCCGCGACATGCTCGGTCGCCGCCCGGGTGCCCGCGCGGCCGTCGACATCGACCCAGGACGTGGCCTCGTCACCGTCCCAGGACCGGCCGAACGACGCGAACGGCACGCCCCACGACCGCAGCGCCGAGACCCGGTCGTCGTTGCGATGCGTCTCGGCCAGTACGAACGCGTCGACCGACGTCTTCTTCAGCAGGTCCCGGTAGGCCTTGATCTCGTTCGCCGAGCCGTCCTCGGCGTGGCACAGGATCAGGTGGTAGCCGGCCTCGGCCGCGGCGGCGTTCAGCGCGTACAGGAACTCGTCCATCAGCAGCGAGGCCTTGTCGGTCCGGGCCGGCCGGGTCTTGAACGCGATCAGCGACGAGCTGCGGTTGCGCAGCGCCCGCGCCGACAGGTTCGGCTCGTAGCCCAGCTCCTCGACCGCCGCCAGGATCCGCTCCCGCGTCGCCGGCGCCACCCGCTCGGGATTGTTGACCGCGTTCGACACCGTCTGAGCCGACACCCCTGCCCAGCGAGCCACCTGCACCAACGTCACATGCCCATGCGGCACCGGCGCCATCCCGGCCTCCCTGACCTGCATCTTATTAACGTCAAAATCCGTGACCCGCACGCTAGTGAGCCGCGCGGGTCACGTCAAGATGCAGTCAGGCTGGATCTGGTTTTAACGCTAACCGCCAGTCAGCCGGCTATTTGCCGGGCACTTTGTCGTAGGCGGTCTGCTGGATCTCCAGGTAGCGCTTCAGCCCGAGGCCGTCGAGGCCCTTGACGTAGGCGTCCCAGTCGGTGTCGATGTTCTTCGAGCCGGTGATGAACTGCAGGGCGTTCTGCTGGACGTAGTTCTCGAGGTTCGTCTGCAGTGTCGCGACCTCGCTCGCCAGGGACGGGTCGATCCACACCTTCCAGAACGGGTAGATCTGGGCCTTGTCCTCCTTGCCGGCGTACAACTTGGTTGCCTCGAACAACCGGCGCTCATAGCCCGGCTGCGAGTTGATGTCGGGGGCGATCGCCTCGGAGTTGCGGAACTGGGCCGTGTTGTTGTACTGGGCGAGCGCGCCCCAGCCCGAGTTCAACGGCTTCGAGCCCGGCTTCAGCGGGATCTGCTTGAACACCGGCTTCAGCGACTGGTCGAGGGCGACGTCCCCGGGTCCGGGCTTGGTCCAGCCCTTGCCCTCCATGCCGAACTGCCCGTTGATCTGGCCGGCGTCGGTGAAGATGTAGTCGAGCATCTTGATCGCCTGGATCTGCTCCTCCGGGGTCGCCTTGCTGGTCAGCACGAACGTCGCTCCGGGCACGCTCGGGAAGTTGTAGCCGGTGAAGTTCGCGCCGCTCGGCCCGGTCAGCGGCGGGACGGCGTAGTACTGCTTGTCCCGCCCGTCCGCCTGCCCGATGGTGACGAACTCTCCCGAGTGCAGCACGGTAGCCGCGCCGAGCGCGGGTACGCTGCCCGAGTCGCCCTGCCGGATCAGCGCGTCCGGGTTCTGGGTGAAGGCGCCCTTGTCGATCAGGCCTTCCTTGACCAGCGAGTTGAGGTACTTCAGACCGTCGCGCCAGCCGTCCTTGTTGGCCTGGATGTCGACCTTGCCGTCGTTCAGCACCAGGGTGGAGTTGTTGTTGCCGCTGGTGCCCTGCGGATCGTAGATGAAGGCGTTCATGAAGTACGGGATCAAGCTGTCGCGGACATCGGCGCTGAGCGGGACCTCGTCGGCCTTGCCGTTGCCGTTCGGGTCCTGCGTCTTGAACGCCTGCAGGACCTTGCGCATGTCCTCGGTCGTCTTCGGCTGCTCCAGCCCGAGTTTCTTCAGCCAGGTCGTGTTCATCCAGAGCTTGTCCTGGTACGAGCAGTGGAAACAGTCCACCCACTGCGGCATCCCGTAGATCTTCCCGTCCGGCGCCGTCGCCATCTCCTTGTAGCCCGGCGAGGCGTCCAGCGCCTTCTTGATGTTCGGCGCGTACTGGTCGATCAGCTGGTTCAGCGCGACGACGACGCCCTGGTTCGACAGCCTCAGCAGATCCGCCTGGCTGAACTGGTCGACCCACGGGATCAGCAGGTAAAGGTCCGGATAGTCGCCACTGGCCAGCGAGATCTGCCGCTTCTCCTTGGCGGGCCCGCCGTCGAACGTCGTGGTCTGCCACTTGATGCTGAGGTTGAACTTCTGCTTCACCAGCTTGGTGAAGTCGTTGGTGGCCAGGTTCCAGTCGGCCGACTGCGGCGCGAACACGTCGAGAGTGACCGCGGGATTCCCGGTGATGGTCGGCAATGGCTTGCCCGCGGTCGTCGACGATCCGCCTCCTGAGCAAGCGGCCAGGGCGAGTGCCAGGAGACTCGCACCGGCAACCGCGGCACGCCTCCGCTTTCCGAACTGTCCAGACATGGTTCCCTCACAGGGTAGAGATGGTGCCGAGGATCAGCCCTTCACGGCGCCGATCAGGATTCCCTTGGTGAAATAGCGCGCGACGAACGGATAGATCAGCAGCACGGGAACGCTCGCGACCACGATCAGCGAGTACTTCAGCAGGTCGGCCATTTCCCGCCGCTGCAGCGCGACGGACGCGTCGACCGCTCCCCCGCCGGTGGTGTTGAGGATCAGGATGTTGCGCAGTACCAGCTGCAGCGGGAACAGGTCCGGGTTCTTCAGGTAGATCAGCGCGTCGAAGTACGAGTTCCATTGCATGATCGCGTACATCAGCGCGACCACCGCGATCATCGGTTTGGCCAGCGGGATGACCACCGACCAGAGGAACCGCAGGTCGCCACAACCGTCGAGCTGCGAGGCCTCCACCAGCTCCTCGGGGATCGCCGTGCGGAAGTAGGTGCGGGCGATGATCACCTGCCAGACCCCGATCGCCTGCGGGATGATCAGCGCCCACCGGGTGTCCAGCAGGCCGGCCTGCTGGACCACCAGGTACGTCGGGATCAGGCCGCCGGTGAACAGCATCGTGAACAGGATCAGGGTCATCACCAGGTTGCGGCCGACCAGCGTCCGGCGCGACAGCGGATAGGCGATCGCGATCGTCATCGTGACGCTGACGATCGTGCCGACGACCGTGTAGAACAACGAGTTCGCGTACCCCTGGACGACCTGCGGATTCTCGAACACCGCGTGGTACCCGCGCAGCGAGAAGTCCACCGGCCAGAGCAGCACCCGGCCCGACGACACCGCCTGCGGGCTGCTGAAGGAACTGGCCACGATGTACAGCAGCGGCAGTAGCACGACCAGCAGGAAGACGGTCAGCAACAGGTAGACGCAGAACATGAACATCCGGTCCGAGCGCGACTCCCGGATCCGCTGGGCCGTGCTCATGACCACAGTCCGTTGCCGGTGACTCGCTTGGCGATCGCGTTGACGATCAGCAGCAGGACCAGGTTGATCACCGAGTTGAACAGGCCGATCGCGGTCGCCATGCTGAAGTCGGCGTTCAGCAGACCGGTCTTGTAGACGTAGGTGGCGATGATCTCGGACTGGCTCAGGTTCAGCGGGTTCTGCAGCAGGAAGGCCTTCTCGAAGCCGATCGCCATGATGTTGCCGACGGCGAGCACGAGGATGATCACCGCGGTCGGCATGATCCCGGGCAGGTCGACGTGGATGATCCGGCGCAGCCGCCCGGCGCCGTCCACCTTCGCCGCCTCGTGCAACGCCGGGTCGATCCCCGCCAGCGCCGCCAGATAGATCACCGCCGAGTATCCGGTGGTCTGCCAGACGTCCGACCACACGTAGATGTGCCGGAAGTAGTCGGGATTGCCCAGGAAGTCGACGGCGGGAACCCCGAAGAATCCCAGTCCCTCGTTGACGATGCCCAACCGCGGCGACAGCACCAGGATGGTCATCGAGACGACCACCACGGTCGAGATGAAGTACGGCGCGTAGGTGACCATCTGCACGGTTCGCTGGAAGAAGCCGGTACGGACCTCGTTCAGCGCCAGTGCCAGGACGATCGCCAGCGGGAAGCCGGCCGCGACCGTGTAGACCGACAGCAGGAAGGTGTTCTTCACCAGGGTCGAGAACACCGGGTTCTGGAAGAACACCTCGAAGTTCTGCCAGCCGATCCAGGTGCTTCCCCAGATGCCCTGGATCACGTTGTAGTTCTTGAAGGCGAGCACGGCGTTCGACATCGGGATGTACTTGAAGACCGCGAACCAGACCAGCGGGACAACCATCAGCAGGTACAGCGTCCAGTGCCGCCGCAGACTGCGGCGCAGGCCGGCGACCGTGGTGCGTTCGCGCCGGCGTCGCCGCGGCCGCGGCGGTGCTTCGCCGATGGGTGGCGGGATGGTGGTGGGGATTGCTGCCATCGGGGCCTCCTCCTGCCTGGGCGTCGTCAGCTCAAGCTGAGACGGTGGGCTGTGCCGGCGCTCAGCCGGACGGTGATCCGTTCGTCGCCAGAGCGGATGACGCGCTCCTGGTTCCGATCCGCGGTCAGGGTCACGTCCACTCCGTCCGTGGACCAGGCGAGGTCGACCGAGACGCCGCCTCGCGCACGCAGACCGGTCACCCGACCGGAAGGCCAGTCGACCGGCAGTGCGGGCAGTACCTCGATCTCGCCGGTATGGCTCTGCAGCAGCATCTCCGCGATCCCTGCGGTCGCGCCGAAGTTGCCGTCGATCTGGAACGGGGGGTGTGCGCAGAAGAGGTTCGGGTAGACACCCGCGCCGCTGCCAGGCCGCCCTGTCGCGGTGTCGTCCGCAGGCCTGAGGAATGCCCGGACCAGGCGGTGCGCGGCGACCGCGTCGCGGAGCCGGGCCCGCAGGTTGATCTTCCAGGCCAGCGACCAGCCAGTGGCCTCGTCGCCCCGCAGGTCCAGCGTGCGCGCTGCCGCGGCTGCCAGGACCGGCGTACTGTCCGGCGTGATCGCATTGCCGGGATGGACGCCGACGAGGTGCGACATGTGCCGGTGATGGGGGTCCTCTTCGGGGAGGTCGGCCGCCCACTCCTGCAGTTGTCCGCGAGCACCGATCGATGGCTCGGGCAGCCGTTTGCGGGCAGCGGACAGCTCATCGACAAGGGCGTCGACGATCTCGAGCAGTCCGGCGGCTTGCGCTACCCGCTGGAAGAGATCCGCGATGAGGGCCAGGTCCATCGTCGCCGACCGGGTCACCGATGCGGGCTGTCCGTCGTCGGCGAGGTAGTCGTTCTCCGGTGACGTCGACGGCGCCGTACCAAGGGTGCCGTCCGGCATCTCCACCAGCCAGTCGAGGCAGAACTCCGCGGCGCCGAGCAGCACGGGCCACGACTCGCGGAGGAACTCCAGATCGCCGGTGAACTCGTAGTGGTCCCACAGATGACGGGCCAGCCAGGCGCCTGCCATCGGCCAGTTCGACCAGCGCGGATCTCCTTCGACCGGGAACGACCAGCACCAGGCGTCGGCGTTGTGATGCGCGGTCCAGCCACCACAGCCGTACCGCTCCCTGGCCGTCGTACTCCCGGCCTGGGCGAGCTGACCGATGTAGCGCAGCAGCGGTTCGTGGCACTCGGACAGACTGGTCGTCTCCGCCGGCCAGTAGTTCATCTCGGTGTTGATGTTGACCGTGTAGTTGCTGCTCCACGGCGGCCGGAGGATGTCGTTCCAGATCCCCTGCAGATTGGTCGGCAGGCCGCCCGGCCGCGAGCCCGCGATCATCAGGTAGCGGCCGTAGTTGAACAGCAGCGCTGCCAGCGCGGGATCCTCCGCGTCGGTCTCGCGCGCGATCCGCAGGTCTGTCGGCAGGTCGGCCTGCCCGGCCGGACCGGCCAGCTCGAGCGCCGACCGACGGAACAGCCGTTGGTGATCCTCGCGATGATCGGCCAGGAGTTCGGCGTACGGACGGGCTCGCGCGGCGAGTGCCGTCGCGTCCGCGCCCGCCCAGCACTCCGCCGCCGACCGGGTCGGCGCGGTCGACGGCCCGGCGTACCCGGTGGCCGTGGAGAGGATCAGCGTGACTTCGCTCGCGCCCTCGACGCTGAGCTCGGTTTCATCGGCCCGGATCTCGCCGTCGCTCGCGGCCCGCAGCGCAATGGCTGCTGCCATGCCGCGATCAGAGCCTTCGGAGTACCGGACCGGCTCCGGGACGTCGCGATGCGGAGGAGCGACATCAGCAGGGGCCTGCAGCAACAACCCGAGCCCATCGGCAGCGGCCTGAGCTTGCGACGGCAACTGCGAGGTCAGCCGGCATGTCAGCGCCAGCACCGGATCGGACGCGGTCATTCGCACGACCAGCACACCGTCCGGCGCACTGACGAAGACTTCTTGCCGCACCACGACCCCGCCGAGCTCGTACTCCGCCGTTGCCGTCGCCGCATCGAGATCGAGTTCCCGCCGGTACTGCGCAACGTCGCCCGCGGCCGGAGTGGCGCCACCGACCCGTGCCTCCAGCAGGAGGTCGCCCAACGGTAGGTACGCCTGGCTGTAGCCGGAATGGAACCCCCGGGCCAACTCATGCGCTCGGCGAACATCGCCGGCCTCGAGCGCGTCGCGCACAGCCACGACCGCCTCGGCGCCGGTCGCACCCAGCGGAGTGGACAGCAGCCGCGCGGTCTCCGGACTGCCCGACCACAGCGTCTCGTCGTTCAGTCCGATCCGATCCGTGCCGACACCGCCGAAGCACATCGCGCCGATGCGGCCGTTGCCGAGCGGCAACGCCTCCAGCCAGCTGCCGGCCGGGCGGTCGTAGAACAGCCGCTGCGTCGCGGCGCGGTCCGAGCTCACCAGGTTGCTCATACCACTGTCCTCCGTCGAGATGACGAGGTATTAATCCTATGAATTTCCGGGATCGTAGCGCTGCTGCACCGCATGGTCCATACTGAAAGCCGTTGAATCGGAAGAAAGATCCCATCTATAGGGATCGGACCTGAGGGGCCGCCATGCCACGCATCACCTCGGTGGAGGTCGTCGACGTCCGCTTCCCGACCTCGCTGACCCGCGACGGTTCGGACGCGATGAACAAGGACGGCGACTACTCGGCGGCGTACGTCGTCCTGCACACCGACGACCCGGACCTCGCCGGGCACGGCTTCACCTTCACCATCGGGCGCGGCAACGACCTGTGCGTCGCGGCCGCCGCTCAGCGCGCCGAGCCACTGGTCGGCCGGGATGTCGACGGGCTGTGCGATCGCCCCGGCGAGATCTACCGGGAACTCCAGTCGGACAGCCAGTTGCGCTGGCTCGGCCCGGACAAAGGCGTCATCCACCTGGCGCTCGCGGCAGTCATGAACGCGGTCTGGGATCTGGCCGCCCGGCGGGCCGGCGTACCGCTGTGGCGGCTACTGAGCGGCATGTCCGCCGAGCAGCTCGTCGACGCCGCGGATCTGCGGTACCTCGCGGACGTACTGACCCCCGAGCAAGCCGTTGCCCTGCTGGAGCGGCAAGAACCGGGCCGCAGGCAACGAATCGAGGAGCTCGAGGCCTCCGGCTACCCGTGCTACACGACCTCGGCCGGATGGCTGGGGTACTCCGATGCCAAGCTGCGCAGGCTCTGCGAGGAAGCCGTTGCCTCAGGCTACAAACACGTCAAGCTCAAGGTCGGCGCCGACCTGGACGACGACATCCGGCGCTGCGGCATCGCCCGCGAGGTGCTCGGCCCGGACGGTCACCTGATGATCGACGCCAACCAGGTCTGGGAGGTCCCGCAGGCGATCGAGTGGATCAAGGCATTGGCCGAGTTCGATCCGCTGTGGGTCGAGGAGCCCACCAGCCCCGACGACATCCTCGGCCATGCCGCGATCCGCAAGGCGGTCGCACCCATCGGCATCGCCAGCGGCGAGCACGGCATGAACCGGGTGCTGTTCAAGCAGATGTTCCAGGCCGGCGCGATCGACTTCTGCCAGCTCGACGCGGCTCGCCTCGGCAGCGTCAACGAAGTACTCGCGGTCTACCTGCTCGCGGCCTGCTTCGACGTACCGGTCTGCCCGCACGCAGGTGGTGTCGGTCTGTGCGAGCTCGTCCAGCACCTCGCGATCTTCGACTACGTCGCAGTGTCCGGAAGCCTCGAGGGCCGCGTCACCGAGTACGTCGACCACCTGCACGAACACTTCGTCGACCCCTGTGTGGTCCAGAGCGGAGCGTACGTGCCGCCGACCGCTCCCGGCTACAGTGCCGAGATGCACAGGGAGTCAGTTCAGACCTACCGGTTTCCGGACGGCGCCTACTGGTCGTCCGCCCCGGCACGGGACCCACAGCAATGACGCCGGGCAAGGTGGTCGACAAAGCGCCCGGTACCTCCCAGACCGATGTCGTCATCGAGAGCATCCGGCAGATGATCATCGACGGCCGGCTCCGGTCCGGTGACCGGCTCCCGGTCGAGAAGGACCTCGCGACGGCGCTCGGCGTCTCCAGGAACCCGCTGCGTGAGGGAGTCCGGGCGCTGTCGATGATGGGAGTTCTCGAGACCCGGCAAGGAGACGGCACCTACGTCACCAAGCTGGAGCCGTCGATGCTGCTCGCACCGATCGGGTTCGTCGTCGACCTGCAGGACGGCAGCGGAACGCACCATCTGCACGCGGTCCGGCGGATGCTCGAGACCGAGGCGGCCGCCATCGCGGCCCAGCAGATCGCGCCGGCCGACCTCGACGCCGCTGCCGAATTGCTGCGCCACAACGAGGCGGAACTGCGGCTCGACGAGCCCGATCACGAGACGGTGATCGAGAACGACATCGCCTTTCACCGGATCATCGCGGACGCGGCCGGAAATCCGGTGCTGGCGGCACTGATCAACGCGCTGGGTGGACGGACGATGCGCGACCGGCTCCGCCGATCGATCACCCAACCGGGCGCCGACGAGACCGCCCACACCGAACACCTCGCGATCCTCGCCGCGCTGACCGCGCACGACCCCGACCGCGCCCGGATCCGGATGGCGGTCCACCTGTTCACGGTCGAGGACGACCTGCTCGAGACCCGCCGCCGGACCGACGGCGAAACGAGACCCGTGGAGGAACCTCCTGCGCTGGAGCAGCCCTGAGCTGACCCTGACCTTCGTTCTCGACGACGGTCCGGTGCGGCTGATCGGCGTACGCAAAGCCTCGCTGCCGGACCACGTCGAGTCCCCCGAAGCATCCGCCCGGGTACTGCGCCTGACGCGATCGGCTTAAGGCTCCACCGGCTGCAGCAGCGGCCGTCGTTCGGCTAGGGCCGCGCTGATGGGATCGGCCTTCGGCGACGTCACCATGCCGGGGCCCGGTTCCATCAGCATCGCCGCGACCGGGACCGTTTCGCCGCAGCGGGAGCATCGTCTGGTTGCGTCGGGCTGGCCGCCGCAGTCGGCGTGGGTGAAGACCCGGCGCGGGCCTTGGGGCGCGTAGTGGGCATCGCCCCATTCGGTGAGGGATCGGACTACCGGCCACAGATCCAGGCCCTTTGCGGTCAGCTCGTATTCGAATCTGCGCCCCGATCCCGGCGTACGAGCCAGTACGTCCTCACTGACCAGGAACTCCAGGCGTTCGGTCAGCACTGCGCGCGGGATGCCCAGATGGGACGAGAAGTCGGTGAACCGCCGGATGCCGAAGAACGCGTCGCGGATGATCAGCAGCGACCAGCGCTCGCCGACGATCTCCAGCGCCCGGACCATCGAGCACGGCTGATCGAGGTATTCGCGGGGAAGAGCCATTCCCCCAGGATAGTTCATTCACCGAACCAACCGTGCTAACCTCAGATCGGTTCGCTGACCGAACCATTCTGGAGGATCCATGGACACGCCCGCCCCGCACCGGCCGGGTCTCGCGATCACGGCCGGGGGCACGTTGCTCGCCCTCAGCGTCTTCACCGCGCCGCTGTCGATCGTTCCCTCGGTCGCCGCCGGGCTGCAGGCGAGCACGATCGCGACCTCGTGGATCCTCAGCTCGATGAGCCTCGGACTCGCGATCACCCTGCTGACCGCAGGCGCGATCGGGGACGACTTCGGCCGGCGGCGCGTCTTCACCGCCGGTGCGCTGGTACTAGGCATTGGCTCGGCGGTTGCGGGCCTGGCGCCGAACGCGCTGGTCTTCGTGCTCGGCCGAGTCCTGGAAGGGATCGGCGCGGCAGCGGTCATCGCGTGCGGCCTGGCGATCATCAGTCACACGTCGCCGCCAGGTCCGGCCCGCGCTCGCGCGACCGGCATCTGGGGAGCCAGCCTCGGCGCCGGCATCGCTCTCGGCCCGCTGGCAGGTTCCCTCATCGATACTGCCGCCGACTGGCGGTACAGCTATCTACTGTTCACAGTGCTCGCCCTCGGCCTCGCCCTGGTCGGCCGCTTCCGGCTCGAAGAGTCCCGCTCCGGCCGAGCCCGCACGATCGACGTCATCGGCGCACTCCTGCTCGGCGTCGGCCTGGCCTGCCTCCTTGCCGCGCTGACCGAAGGCCGCCAGGACTGGACCAGCCTGCTCGAGTTGAGCTTGATGGCCGGCGCGGTCGTCTTCCTCACCGGCTTCGTCACGCATCAGCGGCGGGCGAGTGGCGCGATGCTCGACCTGACGCTGTTCCGGCGCCCGGCCCTGAGTGCAGCAACGCTCGCCGCGTTCATCTCCGGCGCCGGAATCACCGCACTGCTGTCCTTCTTCTGTACGGTCCTCGAACGCGGAATGGCCCGCTCCCCCGTCTTCGCCTCCGTCCTGCTCCTGTCCTGGTCCGCGATCAGCGTCGCCGCCGCCCTACTCACCCGCCATCTGCCTCCACGCCTGTCCGGCGGCGCGAAGATGGCCGGCGGGCTCGTAGTCATCACCATCGGCCTCATCCCCATGACCCTGCTCACCCCGACGTCCGCACCCTGGCACCTCATCGGCGGCCTGGTCGTAGCTGGTGTCGGCACCGGAGTCGTCAACGCAACCCTCGCGCGGGAGGCCGTCGCAAGCGTTCCCCCGGACCGAGCCGGCACGGGCAGCGGCATCAACAACACCAGCCGGTACGTCGGTGCGGCCATCGGCGTCACCGTCGTCACGATCATCGCCGTCCACCCGGCCGGCACGCCCGCAACCCTCGTCGCAGGCTGGAACACCGCCACCCTCACCGGCATGGCCTTCTCAGTGGTCGGTGCGGCCGCGGTCTATCTCCTCCACCGCGCCGACACCCCATGGATGGCGGCCCGCGAATTGCTGCGCGAAGGGGATCAGGAGCACGACCAGCGCGACAACCCAGGCCAGCACGCTGAGCAGGGCTTGGGGAGCCGGTTGCCAGCCGCGTTCGGTGAAGCCGAATAGGCCGATCGTCCGGGACCCGATGAAGCCGCCCAGGCCACTGAGACAAAGGGCTATGGCGGCGATTCGGAGTACAGGCGCGTTCCGGAGGAGCAGGAGCGCGGCGATGGCGAAGGAGGCGGTGGCGTCCCAGCGGAAGGACGTGCCGATGTACGGAATCGCGTGGTAGCTGCGGACGTACAGCTGGGCGTGGATGTAGCCGGCGATCGCCAGGCAGACGGAGATCGGCAGGGCGGTGAGGGTGGGGCGGAAGGTCCTCATGCGAGCTCCACGTCCTTGATCGCGAGGCGTTCGGTGCCTTCGACGTACTGGACCTCGCGGATGCCGAGCGCGGCCTTGAGCTTCCCGGCCGGCAAGGTGACCGGGCTCGGCGCCGGCCGCTCGCCGGGGCGCGGCAGCGGGTACGCCGTGGTGGTCGCGCTGTGGAAGGTGATGTTGCCCTCGGTCTTGGTGAAGAGCTGGTGGATGTGGCCGTTGAGGCAGGTCACCGAGGAGAACCTCTTGAGGTGGCTGAGCGCTTGAGTGGCATCGTCTGTTCCCCAGCCCCACTTGGGATACAGGGCGAACAGCGGGATGTGGCTGAAGACGACGATCGGGGTGTCGGAGGACAGCTTCGCGACATCCTGGCGGACGAACTCGATCTGATCCGCGCCGAGATGCCCGAGGCTTTCGAGGCTCAGCGTGTTCACCAGCGAGATGAAGTGCACGCCCCGCAGGTCGAAGCTGTACCACCCGTCGCCGACCGTCCCCTTGCCGAACGCCTTGCGGTACTTCTGCCCGTGATCGTCGATCGAATCGTGCTCGCCCGGCACGGTGAACACGTGGCCGGTGTTCAGGCCACTCATCATCTGCTTGACCTGGTCGAACTGGGCCGGCGTCGACAGATGGGTCAGATCGCCGGTGTGCATGACGAAATCCGATCGGTACGGCAGCTCGTTGATCTGCTGGATCGCTTCGGCGAAGGACTGCTCGACGGCCGTGTTCGCTGTCCCTTCGAAGCCGAGGTGGCTGTCGCTGATCTGGAGGAACCGCAACGCGTTCGGATCCTTCGCCAGCGCCGCCGGCTGCTCGTCCGCGCGGGCGATCTGGCTGATCACCTCGCCTCCGGTGACTGTCAGTACGACGGCCGCGCCGAACCAGGCGGTGTGCCGCATCAACTGCCGGCGGGTCATGCCTTCCGGGCTGTGATCGTCGGCGGGGCTCATGCCGTGACCACCACCGTGCCGGTCATGAACGGGTGGATCGTGCACAGGTAGCCGAACGTGCCTACCTTGGTGAACTTGTACTCGTACTTGTCGCCCTTCTGCAGGGTGCTCGACTTCAGCGGACCGTCGCCGTTCTGACTGGTCACCGTGTGCGGATCCTGGTCGTCGTTGGTCCACGTCACGGTGGTACCGACCTTGACGGTGATGTCCTGCGGGCCGAACGCGAACTCCTTGATGTCCACGGCATCGGCCGCGACCGCGGGGCCGGCGGCCGGCGCCGGCGACATCGACATCCCTGGCATCTCGGAGCCGGAGGCAGCGGGCTTGGCGGCTGGCTGAGCCTGGTTATCAGTACCGCACGCGGCGACGGTCGTGAGGCAACCGACCGTCGCGAGCGCGATGACGAAACGTCGTATTCTCATGCCCCTTGATAGGGGCCGGGGTTACGCCTGGCGGGGTGGCACGAAGACCTGGACGACTCCGTCGGATTCGCGAACGTTCAGTTTCGGCAACGGTGGCAGGGCGATCGGCAGCCGGTGATGCAGCACCGCACCGTCGACGCCGAACGCGGCGTTGTGGCACGGACAGTTCAGCTGTCGCGCGGGTCCGTCCAGAGCGAGCTTGCAACCCAGGTGGGTGCATACCCCGGACACGGCGTTCAGTTGGTCGCCGGAGCGGTGGACGAATCCGGAGATGCTGCCGGTGTCGAACGGCCGTACCGCGCCGTCCGGCAGGTCCTTCGCGGCGACGATCCCCCGCCACTCGCCGTTGTCGGGCGTGATCGTTTGCTCGCCCGGCTCCGCCGTCACTGCCTCGCCGCCACCGCCCAGCGCCTCCCCGGCAGCCACCCCGATGGCGACCGATGCCGCGGAGGCCGCCGCGATCGACGCGACGAACCGCCGACGGCTGCTGCCGCGCAGTTCGCGCACCGGCGTGCCGTCGGCCGGCTCGTGCGCAGCTGACGTGTCGTCGTCCAGTTCGGTCCGGAGGCGTTCGCGCAGCGAGTTGACGAAGTCGTCGGTCGGGGTGCTGTCCGGGCCGGCGGCGCGCAGGGTGACGGCGGTCCGGATCTGTGACTCGTCGGCCTCGTCGACGGCAGCGGGTCTGGTCCGCCGGCGGTTCAGCAGGTCGTCGACGAATCGGCGTACTCCGCGCATCGTCACCCCTCCATTCTGTCTGCGACGGCCGCGGCCTGGCGAAGCGCCCGATGCTGCAGCACCTTCGCGTTGCCCACGGTCACTCCCAGCTCGATCGCGGCCTCCTTCAACGAACAGGCGTCGATGAACCGCAACCGCAGGATGCGCTGGTACCGATCCGGCAACTCGGCCAGGATCGCCGCCGCCCGGGCGACCGCGCCGCTGTCCCCGGCATCGTTCACCGGCTCGGTCAGCGCCCAGTCCTCCTCGAGCCGGGTGATCTGGCGCCCCAGCGTCCGTCGCCAGTACCCCGCGAGCACCGTCCGTGCCGTCGCGAGCAGGTACGCCCGGACCTCACCGATGCTCGCCGTCAGCCGCAACGGCTTCAGCGCGGTCACGAACACCTCCGCCGTCAGATCCTCGGCGTCCGGCCGGTTGCCGACCTTGATGTACATGAGCCGGTACACCCGGTCCACGTTGTCGTTGTAGACGGCCTCCCAGTCGGAGTAGCTGTCGTCGCTCACCACGTGCAGCTGAACCGGCGCGTCCGGTCTCCGTTCGGGCGGCTGCCGCCCCCACGATCTCTGTCCCGCCACCCGCCACCGTCACCTTCGCCCGTCAGGACCGACACGACACCACACCAGTAATAGGTGCGGGGGTTACACGGGTCCTGTTCGTAACCCGGCCGGCTATCCCCATGGCGTCCATCGAATCCTCTCCCTGGAGTCATCGTGACATCTCCAATCTCCCGCCGCGGCCTGCTGATCGCCGGTGGCACGACCGCCGCGGCCGTCGCCGTCGCAGCGACCAGCACCGGCTTCGCCGCCGCTCATACCGCTGCCCGCATCCCGTCCCTCGAACTGACCCGGCAGGTGCGGGCGGGCGCCGACGTGGTGATCGCCTGGAATCAGGCCCTGCTCCGGATCGTCCGCACGCCAGGCCTGCAACCGCCAACGATCCACCCGACCCGAAGCTTCGCGATCCTGCACGCCGCGATCCACAACGCGGTGGTCGCCACGACCGGGAAAGGCACGCCGTACCTCTTCGCCGTCCATGCGGCCTCGGGGGCGTCGCCGATCGCCGCGGCCGCCCAAGCCGGGCACGACGTTCTCATTGCCCTGTACCCGACCGAGGCCGCAAGTCTGAGCCGCCAACTCGAGGCGTCGCTGGTCGGTGCCGGCCCTGCGCAGGCTCGGGAATCGGGTATCGCCGCCGGCCGCCTGACGGCTCGGCTGCTGCTCGACCTGCGCGACCACGACGGCTCATCGGCCGTACCACCGCCGCTGGCCCCAGGTACCGAGCCCGGCCAGTACCGGCCTACGCCGCCCGCCAACGCCGCGCCGGTGTTCACGCACTGGTCCGGCGTGACGCCGTTCCTCATCAAGCGCGCCGACCGTTTCCGCCCCGAGGCGTACCCCGACCTCGCCGGCCGCCGGTACGCCGCCGCGATCAACGAAGTCCGGCGACTGGGCCGGAACAACAGCACCACCCGCACGGCCGACCAGACCGTACAGGCGAACTTCTGGGCGGCCCCGATCTGGAACTACTGGAACGAGATCACCCAAACCGCCTTGCGGACCCAGCACCACGACCTGTCCCGCGCCGCCGCCGTCTTCGCCCAGCTCACCCTGGCGCTGGCCGACGCCGTGATCGCGTTCTACGACGCCAAGTACCACTTCCGGATCTGGCGGCCGATCACCGCGATCCGCCTGGCCGATGCCGACGGCAACCATTCCATCGCCGCGGACCCCACCTGGACCCCGCTGGCCAAAACCCCGCCCGACCCGTCCTATCCCGGCGCCCACAGCGTCATCTCCCAAACAGCCGCCACCCTGCTGTCCCAGCATTTCGACCCCCGCCTCCACCTCACCGTCACCTCCGAACTCCTCCCCGGCGCAACACGCACCTTCCGCTCCCTACAAGCAATAGCCGACGAGGCCGGCCTCAGCCGCCTCTACGCCGGCATCCACACCCGCCTGGACCACTACACCGGCCAAACCCTCGGCCACGACCTGGCCCACAGAACCTTGGCGTGACGGCGCCGATCAGCCTTGGCGGTTCGTCGCGGCGACGTCGATGATCCAGGTGATGCCGAAGCGGTCGGTGAGCATGCCGAAGGCGGGGGCCCATTGGGCGGGGGCGAGGTTCTCGATCACGGTGGCGCCTTCGGAGAGGGCCTTCCAGTACGCGGTGACCTCGTCGATCCTGTCGCCACGCACCGAGAGGAAGAACTTCTCGGTGGTGATCGTGGTGCCGTTCGCCCGGTGGGTGCTGGGCGCCGGGGTGACCGGCGTGGTCTCGCCCGGTACGTCGTACGCCATCAGCTGGAATCCGTTGCCGCCGGCAACCTGGCCGAACACGACCTTGCCGGCGTCGGGCAGCTCCTTCGGCAGCCCGAAGTCGCCGTAGGTGGCGATGGTGAGGTCCCCACCGAACACCGACGCGTAGAACTCCAGCGCCTCCCGTGCCTCGCCGTGGAAGTTGAGGTGAGCGACCGTCTGCACAGACATGCGTTGTCTCCTGTTCGTTGTCCACCGGACCGTTTCCGGCGACAACCGAACAATCGCAGCAGTAGCGGACAGAGAACGTCCACTACTTGATGCATGATGAGATCCATGCCGATCAATTCCGCGCCGTCCGCCTCGCGACGCCTGCTGTCCTTGCTGTCCCTGCTGCAAGTACGCCGGGACTGGCCGGGCGACCTGCTGGCCGCCCGCCTCGGGGTGACCTCGCGGACGGTACGCCGGGACATCGACCGGCTCCGCGAACTCGGCTACCCGGTCCGCGCAATCAAGGGGCCGGATGGTGGCTACCGGTTGGACGCGGGCGCCCACCTCCCTCCGCTGCTGTTCGACGACGAGCAAGCCGTCGCGCTGGCCGTGGCGCTCCGGACTGCGGCGCTCGTCGGCGCAGGGATCGAGGAGGCGGCGGCTCGGGCGCTCACTACGGTGACTCAACTGATGCCCAAGCGACTGCGGGCCCGACTCGACGCCTTGGACACGGCCATCGTCAAGCAGCCGGAGGAAGGCGATCCGCAGGCGGACATCGAAGTACTGATCGCGATCGGCGCCGCGATCCGCAGCCGGGAAGAACTCCGCTTCGACTACCGATCCCCGACCGATCGCGACGACGGCCCGCTGGTGGCACCACGCCGGGTCCACCCGCACCACCTGCTGGCCCAGGCCGGCCGCTGGTACTTACTCGCCTGGGACCCCGCACGCGAAGACTGGCGCATCTACCGCGCGGACCGGATGACCCCTCGCATCCCCACCGGCCCCCGCTTCACCCCGCGCGAAGTCCCCGGCGGCGACCCCGCCACCTTCCTGGCCGCCCGCTTCAAAGGCTCACCCGGCCCCAACACCTGGCCCTGCCAAGGAGAAGTCATCCTGGCCGCTCCGGCAGCCGACGTCATCCCCTTCGCCCGCGACGGCATCGTCGAGTCCTTGGACGACAACAGTTGCCGGGTCCGCCTCGGCGCCTGGTCGTGGGCCGGCTTGGCAGCGACCCTCAGCCGATGGGACGTCGACATCGAGGTGGTCGATCCCCCGGAGCTGCGGAACGCGTTCGCCGACCTCGCCCGGCGGGCAGCCCGCGCTGCTCGGGCGGCTGACGGTGGTACGGAAAACCAGGCGGTCCTGCCCCACCCGCGCTGATAGCGTCGGCCGGGTGAAAACTGCGCGTCTGGAGGCCTTCAGCGACGGCGTGTTCGCGATCGCCATCACCTTGCTGGTGATCGAGATCAAGGTGCCCGAAGACACCCACGATCTGGCCCACAAGCTGCTGGAGCTCTGGCCGTCCTACCTCGGCTACACGATCAGCTTCCTGGTGATCGGCCTGGTCTGGGCGAACCATCACGCGATGTTCGACCACATCGCGGTGGCCGACCGGATGCTGCTCTTCCTCAACACCCTGCTGTTGTTGCTGGTCGCCCTCATCCCGTTCACCGCCGGCGTCCTGGCGTCCGCCCTCCGCAACGGCGAGTCCGAGCGAACGGCCGTCGTCCTGTACGGCGTCGTCCTGGTGGCCGGCGGCTTCCCCTTCAACGCCATCTGGGAATACGCCCGCCGAGACCACCGCCTACTAGGCCCCACCATCACCCCGAAGGAAGCCCAGGCAATCAGCCGCCGCTTCCTCCTAGGCCCGGTCCTCTACGGCATCGGCACCGCCCTAGGCGCCCTCCTCCCCGTCCTAGGCATCATCACCTTCGCCCTACTGATCCCCTTCTACTGGCTCCCACCCTTGCTGACCCGGTCCCGCCGCGGTGTAGCTGCCTCAGATCGTCCGGACTGACTACTCGACCATCACCACCGTGTTGTGGAGGCCGCTGGAGCCGTTGGGGCGAGGGGCTGCGCGGTCGGCGGTCTGGACCTCGCCGGTGGTATCGGTGGCCCGGACGGTCAGTGTGTGGTTGCCGGGGGTTGCGTTCCAGCGGAAGGTCCATTGGCGCCAGGTGTCGATGGAGTCTTCGGCGGCGAGCTTCGCGGGTTGCCATTCGCCGTCGTCGACCTGTACTTCGACCTTGGCGATGCCGCGTTGTTGCGCCCACGCGACGCCGGCCGCGACGGCTGGGCCGGCCTTGATCCGGGCGAAACCCTTCGGTACGTCGATCCGGGACGAGGTCTTGATCGGCGCCTCGACGGCCCAGCCGCGGTCGGTCCAGTACGCGCTGAAGTCGGCGAACTTGGTGACCTCGAGGTCGACGACCCATTTGGTCGCGGACACGTAGCCGTACAGGCCCGGTACCACCATGCGGACCGGGAAGCCGTGCTCGAAGGGGAGCGGCTCACCGTTCATCCCGACGGCGAGGATCGCGTCCCGGCCGTCGGTGAGCGCCTTGAGCGGCGTACCGATGGTGAGGCCGTCGACGCTGGTCGACTTGATCGCGTCAGCGTCGCCCTGGACACCGGCTTCGCGGAGCAGCTCGGCGATCGGTACGCCGATCCAGCGGGCGTTGCCGACGTACGGGCCGCCGACCTCGTTGGAGACGCAGGTGAGGGTGATGTCGCGCTCGATCAGCCGCCGGTCGAGCAGGTCGGCGAAGCTCAGCTCGAGCTCGCGATCGACCATGCCGTGGATCCGCAGGCTCCAGGTCCGCGGATCGACCTTCGGGACGGTCAACAACGTGTCGACGCGGTAGAAGCTCGGATTCGGCGTGACGAACCGGCTCACCCCGGGCACGTCGGCCATCACCCCCGCCGGCATCGCCCGGGCCCGGCTGGCCGGCACCGGAATCCTGATCCCCCGCCGCGTCGCCTCACTCACCCCGGCCGGAATCACCAAGGAGGCACCCAATCCGCCCGCGCCGGCAACGCCGAGCGCCATCGCAGTCCCAAGAAACCTCCGCCGATCAAACCCAGCCGGTGCCTCAGCCGGCCCGGCCGCCGCTCCGGCGGACTCGGGCGACGCCTTGGCGGCAGGCTTGCCGGGCTGGCTGGTCCTGCTCCCGGGGTGAAGGATCCGTAGGACGAGCAGGATGCCGATTGTTGCTACAAGCAACGTGATGATTCCGGGGAGCACCCGGACGAAATGGTTCGGAGCGAGCGTCCGGCCCGTGGCGGCGGCCAGGATAGCCAGTACTCCGAGCAGGGCGGTCAGCGCAACGGCCACGCGAGGTCTCGTCGCTCCGATCGCGCCCGCCAGCAAGGCGAAAACGGTCACCGCGAGCAGCACCACGCCGATCAGGACCGGCTTGTCGGCAGTACCGAGGTTCTTGACCGCGAAGTCCTTGGCAGCACCCGGCGCCAGGTCGATCAACTGGGTGCCGACGCCGACCACCGGCGACGTACCACCCGCCAGCGCCGCCGTCAGCTCACCAAGCCCCAGTCCGGCACCCGCGGCGAGCACTCCTCCAACGGCTGCCAGCGCACGGCGTCTCTTCGAGGTCATATCGGTACTTCGGACCGGCACCCGCCGCGGATCGGTCAGACCCCGACATTCCTTACGATCACCCCATGGACCCCGAGCCGCCCAGCGCCCTCCCGTGGTCAGGCCAGTCCCTCGACGAGCCGTTCCCAGGTGACCTCGTCGCACTCGTCGAACAACTCGCCGGCATCAACGCGCAAACCGCACGCGCGATCCCGGTAGCGATCTGGACCCGCTGCGGCGAGAAGAGCGACCTCGAAGAGTTGACCGCCCGGATGCAGTCGTACGACCTGGTGAAGTCGAACGTGATGCGAGGCACCGTCCACCTCCTCACCCTCCGCCAGTACTGGCTCTGGCGCACGGCCCTCGAACCAGCCCTGAAGCGACTCGTCGCCGGCTTCTGCCGCGGAATCTGGACCTCCGTCGACTACCAAGCACTCCACGACTTCGGCCTCGACCTCATGTCCGACGACCACCCGCGAACCCGCGCAGACCTCGGATCCGCAGCCGCCAAACACTTCCCCGACGCCGAACCCCGCCACCTGGGCTTCGCCCTCCGCATGATCCTCCCGGTCGTCGAAGTAGCCCCGGACAACGCCTGGCACCCACCCCGTACGACGTACCGCCTCGCCCCCGCACCCCCACAACCGGCCGACGCCCGGTCCGGATTGCGCGACCTCGCCCGGTCGTTCGCAACCGCGTTCGGCCCGGCAACCGTCGACGACTTCGCCTACTGGTCCGGCCTCAAGAAATCCGAAGCCCAAACCGTCGCAGACCAACTCGAAATGCCAGCCCCGACAGCAACGCGCCCCGGCCTCCACGTCCTACCGGAGTTCGACAACCTCTACTACTGCAGGCACTCGACGACCGACCCTCTGTACGAGGCGAAGCGCGACCCCCGCTTCAACCCACAACGCATGCCCGGCAGCCTGATCCAGCGCGGCCGGGTCGTCGCCCACTGGACCTACCGCAAGAACGAGCCGCCAACGCTGTCCCCCTGGGAGCCGCTGACCACGGAGGCGGAAGCCAAGTGGTCAAGCTTCGTCAACTGGTGGACCCACTGCGAGACGGCCGCCGGCTGACCTGGCGAGAAGTCCGTCGCCGGGTCCGTTGCGCCGCGCAGTGAGTCTCAGCCGGGCTCGGTGACCTCTCGTGGAGGCGGTCGGACCAGGCCGGTTTGGTAGGCGATCACTACCAGCTGGGCGCGGTCGCGGGCGTGGAGTTTGGTGAGGGCGCGCTGGATGTGGGTGCGGACGGTGAACACGCTGACCACCAACTGGTCGGCGATCTCGGAGTTGGACTTGCCCTCGGCGGCCAGCGCCATGACCTCGCGTTCGCGGGCGGTGAGGGCGCTCAGCACGTCGAGACCGGCAGTACCGGCCTTCGGTTCGTCGGTGGTGAGGAATCGGGCGATCAACGCCCGGGTCGCCGTCGGGGACAGCAGCGCTTCGCCGGCCGCAACGGTGCGGATACCGTCGAGCAGCCCGTCGGCCGAGACGTCCTTCCCGAGGAACCCGCTGGCGCCGGCACGGAGAGCTTCGGCAACATACTCGTCCGTCTCGAAGGTCGTGAGGATCAGGACCCGGGTCGCCGCCAGCTCCGGGTCGGCGCAGATCGCCGCGGTGGCAGCAAGCCCGTTGGTGCCAGGCATCCGGATATCCATCAGCACGACGTCCGGCTGGTGCGCACGAGTCAGCGCAACCGCTTCCTCCCCGTCGGCCGCCTCCCCGACCACCTCCATCTCCGGCGTCGCCTCGATCAGCATCCGAAAGGTTGCCCGCAGCAACGCCTGGTCATCGGCCAGCAGCACCCGGATCGTCATCGCACCGGCAAGGTAGTCGTCACGACGAACCCACCCTCAGCCCGCCTCCCAGCATGAAACCGCCCTCCCACCGCCACCACCCGCTCCCGCATTCCCACCAACCCAAACCCACCCTCCACCCCACCCGCCGCCACGCGTTCTGCCGCCGCTCCACCCCGTACCGCGCGCCCCGCCACCCCACCCGGCGCCGAGTGCCCCGCGGTCACCTCACCCCGTGCCGGGTGATCCAGGGTCGAAGCGTCTGTTGGGGAGTCTGTGTTGGAGATGGTGATGGTGAGGTGGTCGTTCCGGTACGTCAACTGCACCTGCGCGGTGTCGGTGGTCGCATGCTTGGTGACGTTGGAGAGTGCCTCCTGGATGATTCGGAACGCGGTCAGGTCGACGCCGGCCGACAGCGGTTGCTGCTGACCCTCGACGGTGACCTCGACCTCGAGCCCGGAGGCTGCGAAGGCGGCGGTCAGCTCGGGGAGGCGGGCAAGGCCGGGCGCCGGTTCGAGTGGAGAGGTCGTGTCGTCGGGCCGGCGCAGGAGGCCGACGGTGGCTTTCAATTCGCGGAGGGCGGCGGTCGTAGTACCGGTTAGTTGTTCGAGGATCGGCTCGACCTGGTCAGGGTGGCTGCGGGCCAGATAGGCGGCGGTGCCGGCCTGGGCGTTGGCCAGGGCCAGGTGGTGGGCGACCACATCATGCAGTTCGCGAGCGATCCGCACCCGCTCCTCGGCGACCCGATGCCGTGCGTCCTCCTCGCGAGTCTGCTCGGCATGCTCAGCGCGAGCCTGGACGGCTGCCAAGTAGTTGCGCCTGAGCCGGGTAGCTTCCGCGACGGCCACCGGCAGTACGAGGTACAGAACGGCATTGACGATCACGAAGACCCACGGATAGCGGTGGCGATCGCCGACCAGTGCCGATGCACCGATTGCCAGCGTGACACCAAGCCAGTACCACCGCGTGGTCCGCCCCGGAGCCCGCAAGGCCAGTTCGTAGAGCGCCACCATCAGCGGAGCCAGCGTCTGCGGCGTGATCAGATACCCGAAACCGCCCGCAGCGCATCCGCACAGCGCTGTCACCACGACCACCGTGCGCGGGTGGCCGCGCCGCCACAAGACAGCCAGCGAGCCGATCAGCGCCAGTGGCACGGCAGACCGCCAGCTCAGCTTGTCGGTGGCGGACAGCTCGCTGTTGAGCATCGCCGGCCCGGACGCCGCGAGAAACAGCAAGGCGACGAGCGCGACGTCGACGACATGCGGGTACTTCCTGAGGTACTCACGCCAGTTGATCGTCAAGCGCCCACTCCCATGGTCGTCTCCACCACTTTAGGCACCCGATCGCGAAGAGCCGCGCCTTCCACGTCGACCTGCGGCAGGATGCGGTCCAGCCGGCGCGGCAACGACCACGCGATCTCACCCGTGAGCTTGAGCAGGGCGGGTACCAGCGTCATCCGGACCACGAACGCGTCCAGCAGGACGGCGACCGCCAGCGCGAAGCCGATCATCGTGATCATCGGCAGGTCGGCGCCGACGAAGCCGGAGAACACCGCGACCATGATCAGCGCGGCGGCCACCACGATCCGGGCGCTGTGCCGGAAGCCGGTGACGACGGACTCGCTCGCCGGCTCGCCGCTCGAGTGCGCCTCCCGCATCCGGGACACGAAGAACACCTCGTAGTCCATCGCCAGGCCGAAGATGATGCCCACCAGCACGACCGGCATCATCGAGATGATCGGGCCGGTCTGCTGCAGGCCGATCAGCTCGGCACCCCAACCCCACTGGAAGACGGCGACCACCGCACCCAGCGCTGCGCCGGTGGACAACAGGAACCCGAAGACCGCCTCCAGCGGCACGATCGGCGACCGGAAGATGGTCAGCAGGAGCAGGAAGGCCAGGCTCAGCACGATCGCGAGGTAGGGGCCCAGGGCACCCATCACCTGATCGGCCAGATCGATGTCGGCCGCCGTGAGGCCGGCGACCAGGAAGGTAGCGCCGGTACCAGCCTCGGTGACAGCGCGGTTGTCCCGGATCAGGTGAACCAGGTCCTTCGTCTGCTGGCTGGCGGGAGCGGTCGACGGGGTGGCCATGAACAGCGCGGTACTCCGTGCCGGGTCGAACCGCGGCGGCGAGACCGACACCACGCCAGGCGTCTCGGCAATCCTCGCTGCGATGGTCGCGACCGCAGCCTTCGGGTCGCTCACCCCGCCCGTGTCCACCACGATGGTCAGCGGCCCGTTGAAGCCAGGCCCGAAGGCGGTGGCGAGAGCGTCATAGGCACGCCGCTCGGTGGTCGCGGTGGACCTGCTCTCGTCGCCTGGCGCGCCCAACTGCAGGTCCAGTACCGGGATCGCGAGCACCACCAAGGCGGCGATCGTGGCAAGCAGTACCGGCAGCGGACGACGCAGCACGAGCCGCGCCCACCGCGTCCCGCGATTCTCGGTTTCCTCTGCGGACCTACCGTTGCGAACTCGCCGCGACAGCACGGCATCCGGCCAGAAGCCCAGCAGAGCCGGTACCAACGTCAGCGCGATGAAGACCGCCACAACGACCGCGCCGGCCGCCGCCAGGCCCATCTTGCCCGCCGACGGGATGCCGAGCACCGTGAGCCCGGCCAGCGTGATGACGACGGTGAGCCCCGCGAAGACCACAGCCGAACCGGCCGTGCCGACCGCCAGCCCGACGGCCTCCTGGGCCGGCCGGCCCTTGGCCCGTTCCTCGCGATAGCGCGAGACCACGAACAGCGCATAGTCGACGCCGACCGCCAGCCCCAGCATCGAGGCGAGGACGGTAGTGGTCGTGGACAACCCGAAGGCGTTGCCGACGGCAAGGATCGTCAGCGTACTGATCCCGACTCCGAGCAGAGCCGTCAGCAACGGAAGCCCCGCGGCCACCAGCGAACCGAACGTCACCACCAGGATCACGGCCGCCAGCGCGACGGCGACCAATTCACTCGCTCCACCGACCTTGGGCTTGTCGGCCAGCACCGGTCCCCCGACCTCGACCGTCAAGCCGGACGTCTCGGCCCGGTCGATCGCGGCCCGCAACTGGTTCCTGGTGTCCTCGGTGAGCTCGTCGGAGCCCCCTGCGTAGCCGACGACCACATAGGCAACCGACTCGTCCCGACTCACCGCCCGGGCCGCGAACGGATTGGCCGCACTGGCGACCTGACTCCCCCGCGACACCTCGGCGACGAACCCTTCGATCGCGGCCCGATTGCCTGCATCGGTGACCTTCTGCCCGGCCGGCGCGATGAACACGACTCGCGCGCTGTCGCCACCCGGCGTCGACTTCGTATCTGACGGCAGGCCGGTCGCGGCGCCGGCCGCCAGACCGGCAACCGCGAGGACAGCACCCCAGATCAGTACGACGTACCAACGCCGGCGAAAGGCCAGACGACCCAAACGGTAGAGAAACAGCGCCACGACACAGGCCTCCAGATCGAGATCGGCTATCCGTCCAGCCTCGATCCGAAGGGCCACTGTGTCGTCGTGCTCCTGCAGACACCTACCTACTGAAATTGCAGTACAGCTAGGCGGTCAGGCGTAGATAGTCGACGTTGAAACCGCCCGTCTCGCAGAACAAGGTGATCAGCTGGTCGCCCGCGGGCAGCGTCACCTGGGTGTGGATCGACTGGTACGTCCCCCAGCCACCCGTACTCGGTACGGACACCTTCGCCAGTACTGCGCCTGACGCGTCCCGCAGCGAGATCGCGTCCGGAGCAGTCGCGCCGGTGCCGTTCGCGACGCGGAGCTCCACGTCGTACGTCCCTGCGTTGGTGAGGTCCAGCCGGTACTGCAGCCAGTTGCCCGCCGCCGTCCAGCCGACGTTCTTGCCACCACTCGCGGCCGCATTGTTCTCGATGAAGTTGGCGCCACCGTCGGTCCAGCCGTGCTGGGCGACGTACGCCTCCGCCTCGACCTTCTCACCGACCGGCGTACCGTGCGGCGTCACCGTCACATGGACGGTCACCTCATCACTCGCAGCCCCATCGGTGACCCGGAACTTCAGGTCCTGCTTGCCCGCGGAGGTCGGATGCAGCGTCACCAGGCCGCTGCGTCCGTCGACGGTCACGCCGGCGGGCAGGTCGACGGCGTAGTAGGCGAGCCGATCGCGATCCCGGTCGGTCGCGGACAGTTGCACCTGGGTGGTGGCGTACTGGTCGGCGACTACGTCCCCGACGGGGCGTAGTACCGGTGCGTGGTTGTGGTGCTGGGACGGGAGGTCGCCCTTCCAGCGGTACGTCGCGTAGGAGTTGGCCGGGACCGTCGCCGTGAACGACTTGCCGGCGAGCACGACCCGGACCGTCGACGGGGTGGCGTTGCTGTTGCCGACGATGGCGACGAAGTTGTCGCCGCGGTCCTTGTAGACCACGTTGGCGATGCCGTTCGAGGTCGCGCTCGACTCGACCCGGGTGTGCTCCTTGCCCAGGTACTTCGCGAACTGGCCCATCGCGTAGAGCTCGTCGCGAACCGTGAAGGTCTGCGTCGCGGTGTTGACCTTGACCAGCCGGTTGGGCCATTTGGTGGTGCGGCCGACCTCTTCCCAGTCGACGTTGTTGTCGCGCAGCGGCGTCCAGTGCAGGGTGCCGCCGTCCTGGTCGGTGGTCTGCGCCCACATCACGTACGACGAGGCGTCCAGCCGGAAGTAGTTCAGGATCGTGGCCGGGCTGAGGTCGCTCGTCTCGGTCATGTGCACCGGCTTGCCGGTCTGCTCGTAGGCGTCGCGCATGACGGCCGGGGCACCCCAGTACGGGTGGAACGCGATCGCGTCCGCGGCCTTAGCGGCCAACGGGTCGTTGAGGATCCGGTAGTAGTTCTTCGTCTCGGTGCTGTTCGGGTCGCGCCAGTCCCAGAAGTTGAAGTCGTGCACGTAGAGATCGGTGCCGAGGCCGGCCCGCTTCACCTCGCGCTTGATCGCGATCGCCAGCTTCTGCTGCTGCTCGACGCTGATGTCCATCGCGGGATAGACCACGTCGATGCCCGGTTCGTTGAGCAGGGTCAGCGCGTCGACCTTGATGCCCTGCTTGGCGTAGGCCTGGATGTACTTGACGTAGTACCGGGCGAAGACGTCGATGCAGTCGTCGCGCAGTTTGCCGACCTGGTAGTACGACGTGCTGCCGGGCTTGAGGGCTACCTCGCCGGTGAACCGGTTGTTGGTCTTCATCCAGGCCGGCGCGCTCCACGCCGAGGCGAAGAAGGTGGCGCGCGGGTTGTAGCGCTTGATCAGCTTGGCGGTCTCGACGATGTGCAGGTCGACGTCGCGCTTGATCGAGAAGTGCTTGAGGGCGAAGTCGTCGGCCACGCCGGCCGGCAGTTCGTCGTACGACCAGAACGGCAGGTGCTCGATCAGGTCCGGGCTGCCGATGGTCAGCCGGAACCGGTCCAGCCCGGCGCCGGTCAACGGGTCGACGAGCAGCCGGATCGCGCGGTCGCGTTCGGCGGGCGTCAGCTTCCACAGGTTGGAGACGCTGGTCTCGTCGAGCGAGAAGCCGATCCCGGAGTACTGCTGCCGCAGCGTGCTCGGGTCGACGACGACGGTGGCGTCCGTCGTACCGCCCTGGTCGCTGGTCACATAGCTGGTGGGCAGCGGCTGCCAGGCTTGCGCCGGTCCGCTGGAGTAGGTGCCGGTGACGGCGGTACCGCGGTCAGGCCGGCCGCTCGTCGCGGGCAGGCCCGCGGTCGCCGGCAGCCCGGCCGCTGCGAGCATGCTCCCGGCGGCCGCGGCAACCAGGACCGCCGCACTGATGGATCGCCTCACGATGTCTCCTCGATAGACGGGGAAAGCGCTTGCTTCGGCGGCGACTCTACTGTCCGGCCAGGCATTGCACACCCCTCTCCCGGTTCCGGAACTTCTCGCAGGCGAGAATGCGTCGTACCAGGTCCCGAGCGGTTGGAATCACCCTTGTCTGCTGTGCCCGCGCGCGTCCGCCGGCTCCTGCTCGCCCTGCTCGGCGGCGTCCTCCTCCTCGCCGGACTCGCCTACCTACTCAACCGGCCGTCGACTCCGGACGAACCGGCCGCGGCCGGCACACCGACCGCCAGTCCGCCGACCGCCGGCACCTCGAGTCCCGCGCCGACCTCACCGGGACCGGCGGTCAGGCTTCCGCCCCTGCATGCCGGGTTCGACTATCAGCTGGGTGGCCCGTATCCGCCGGCTGCTGGGGTGGAGATCGTGGTGCGCGACCGGACCGCGCCGGCAGTCAACGGGCTCTACAACGTCTGTTACGTCAACGCCTTCCAGGCCCAGCCCGGCGAGCAGGACCAGTGGGACCAGGACCTGCTGCTCAAGGACAAGGCCGGCAAGACGGTCATCGACGAGGACTGGGACGAACCGCTGCTCGACCTGCGTACCGCCGGCAAACGGCAACGGATCGCGACCAAGGTCAACGCCTGGATCGACGGCTGCGCGGCGAGCGGCTACCAAGCCATCGAGCCGGACAACTACGACAGCTACACCCGCTCGAAGAACCTCCTGACCGCTGATCAAGCGAAGGAGTTCCTCACGCTCCTGGCGACTCACGCACACCGGCGCAACCTCGCGATCGGCCAGAAGAACAGTGCCGACCTCGTCGCCGACCGCAAGTCGGTAGGACTCGACTTCGCCGTCTCCGAGGAGTGCGGGCAGTACGACGAATGCGCCGCCTATGCCGATGCCTTCGGCAACCATGTGCTGGTGATCGAGTACACCGCCGCCGGCCTGCGCAAGGCCTGCGATGCCTTCGGCAACAAACTCTCCATCGTCCGCCGCGACCTGGACGTCACCCCGCCCGGCACCCCCGACCACCTCCGCGAGACCTGCTGACACTCAGTGCCTGACACTCGTGACGCGTAGTATCTGAAGGCATGTCCCAGCAGACGCCGCAGTACAGCGGTCAGCAGTACAGCGGTCAGCCGAGCCGGAACCAGACGCCACTGATCGTGATGTTCGTCGTGCTCGGACTGCTGCTGGTCGGCATCCTCGTCACGGGTGGCGTCCTGCTACTGCGCAACAACAACGACGACGGCAAGCCCGCCGTCGAGAAGGTCGCCACCCGGCCGTCGACGCCGGAGGCCGTACAGTTCCGCCCGGTCGTCAAGGCCGAGCCCAACGGCTGCGGCGCCTCGACGACGACCGCCTCCGCGGACACCGCCTGCGGCTCGGACGGGATCCGCTACACCCTCGGCAAGGCCAGGCTCGACGGCACCCACGTCACCGAGGTGGTCGCCGCCCAATCGCCCGACAAGGTCGCCTGGGTCGTCAACCTGAGACTGGACGACGAAGGCTCGAAGGCGTTCGCGCAGCTCACCGCCGGACTCGCCACCAGGACCCCGCCGGAGAACCAGCTCGCGATCGTCGTCCGCGGCAAGGTCGTCACCGCCCCCACGGTGATGTCCGAGATCACCGGCGGCAAGGTCCAGATCAGCGCCAAGACCCGCGCCGAAGCCGAGAAGACCGCCGCCGACATCACCGGCTAGAACTCATGGCGAGCTAGTCCGCGAGGCGGGTCAGCATCCCGATCAGCGACCGCCGCTCGGCCGCGCTGAACTCACCGAGCAACTCCTCCTCCATCGCCCGGATCTCGGCCCGTACGGCGACCAGCCGCGCCTCGCCCGCCGGCGTCAGCCGGACCAGCCGGTTGCGCCGGTCCGCCGGATCCTGCTCGCGCACGACCAGCCCGTCCTCGACCAGCCCGTCGAGCAACATCGCCATCGCGGCCTCGCCGGAGACGGTCTTCGAGCTCGTCTCCGACCCGACCGCGTTCCCCCGCTGGGCCCCCGGCTTCGCCCGCTCGGCCCGTCCGGCCGGCCAGCACTGGATCATCGAGAACGAACAGGGCGAGGCGAGGATCGTGGTCCGCTCGTCACGCGAGCACGGCACCGTCGACATCCTCTCGGCCGACGATCCGAGCCAAGGCGCCTACAGCCGGGTACTGCCGAACGGCGACGGCAGCGAGTACCAGTTCACGCTGCAGTTCCCCTTGGACGCGCCGGACGACGCCGTCACCGCGCAGATGGCCGTCGTGGAGGCTGAGCTCGAAGCAGTCCGGGCCTTGTGCTCATCTGGCGTGGGCGGGGCGCTTCCGGTTGCGGCGGCTGAGGATGGCGAGGGCGAGGACGCCTGCGCAGCCGATCAGTAGGAGCAGGAGTGTCCACGGGATGGTGAGGACGTGAGCGGTGGCGGCGCTGGTGGGTTGAGGGGCCGATTTCGCGACCGGTACGACGCGGACTGTGCCGGTCAGGCGGAGGGCCGGCGGTACGCCGGGGATCGAGGCGGCGACCTTCCACGTCTCACCGGGGAGCAGCTGGGGTGAATCGGCGAGTTGCCCGGGACCGGCGGTGAAGACGCCGAACGGGCCGGTGACGGCGGCCGCCTGGCGGGCCGCGACGATGGTGTTGCCGGTGTTGCGGACGGTGTAGGTGACGGCGACACTGCCTTCGCCGAAGGGGTTCGGAGTACCGGAGTAGTGCACCTTCAGGTCCTCGACGGCGAGGGCCGGTTTGAGTTCGCCGCTGACTTGGAGGCGGATTCTGGTGGTGGTCAGGCGGTCCGTAGTACCGGCCTGCTGCACCAGTGCGACGATGCCGCCCAGGTGGTCGCCGGGTGTGGCGCTGTCGGGGAGCGCAAGGCGGAACGGTACGTCGACGGAGCGGCCGGGCGGGACCCGCACAGTGGTCTCATCCAACTCGATCCAGGCGCCGACGTCGCGCGGCTTGGCCTCCGTGCTCCGAAGCTCGATGCTGCCGTCGTCGGTGGTGAAGGCGTCGGCGCCGTGCAGCGTCACTGTCAGCGCGGTCCGGCCGCGGTTGACGATCAGCAGGCCGTCGCGCAGCTGGCCGCCGCGCGGCAGGGCGTAGCTGAAGCTCGGGCGCTTCGCCCCGAAGATGTTGGCGGCAGGCTTGATCTCCCAGGGCGGGTTGTCGGCCGCGAACGCCCGCTGCGGCTGACCGGCGCCAGGCAAGACGAGGTCAGGCAGCACGACGCCAGACAGCACGACCCCGGGCAGGGCGAGCAGCAGGACGGCGAGGACACGGGTCACGGCGTGCAGGACCGTTGACCCGCGGAGTACCGGCGGGTGCATCAGGTGTCCCTCGGACGATCGGACGGGAGACGTGCCGATGGGGCGGATTGCAGCGTCCGACGCCCGGATGGAGCGCAGGTGAACAGCGGCTGGCGGAGCGGCCGACCGGGCCGCAACAGTCGAGGCGGGTTGCAGCTACCTGCAACCCCGAACTGGTGTAGACCTCTGGCTCGATAGGGTGTGGCGACATTCGTCGGTGCGAGAGGCCCTCGGGGGGCATCGAGTACTAAGGGAGATCTTTGCAGATGAGAATTCGTCGTTTTGCTCTTGCGGTCGCCGGGCTCAGCCTGGTGACGGGGGCCGCCGCGGCCGGCCAGGCCTCGGCGGGCGTACAGAGCGACCCCCGGCCGAGCACCACGCTCGGCCACTCCGCGGCTCAGACCCCGCAGACCAAGGCCGCCGCGGCCGCCTGCGGTGTCGAGGTCGGCGCGATCACCGCCGCGGGGATCAACTCCGGCTACGGGATCACCGCGACCAAGCCGCTGACGGTCAGCAACTTCGCGCCGTTCAAGCTGTTCGCCGCCCGGACCAGCTCGACCTGGTACGGGTGGCGCACCCCGGCCAACATCTACTACTACGCGGGCTTCGTGCTGCAGGGCAGCAACCTGTACGCCGGCGCCGAGACGTACAAGAACGGCACCACCAACCCGCCGACCACGAGCTCGAAGAAGCTCGGCGCCGGCTGGGGCGGCTTCACCGCCCTGACCAGCTCCAACTACTACGTGCCGGGCACGACGCGGCCGCACCTGTTCCTCTACGGCCTGCACACCAACGGCTCGCTCTACCGCTACAGCGTGAACGGCCCGACCGGTCCGATCACCAGCTACGGCAGCGCGGCCGGCTACGGCTCGTTCAAGTCGATCACCGTGATCTCCGAGACGGTCGGCTACGACACCATCCTGGCCACCACCAAGGCCGGCGCCCTGTGGACGATCCACCTCCCGGTGACCGCTCCGCTGAAGGGCACCCTGAAGGCGGTCCGCACGACCGGCTTCAAGCAGTACGACAAGCTCGTCGCGTCGCGCTGCGGTAGCAGCACGCTGCTCACCGGCTTCGACCCCACGGCGAAGACGCTCACGGTGTACGCCATGAGCAAGGCGAACGGCTCGAAGACCGTCATCAACACCATCGGCAGCGCGCCGGCCAGCCACAACGGGGTGACGCACTTCCTGTACACCGGCAGCGGCAGCCCGTCGCTGATCGGCGAGTAGTAAAGGGAGACACCGCAGAATGAGATTTCGTCGTTTCGCTGCCGTGGTGGCCGGGCTCAGCCT
>NZ_BAAAHK010000012.1:49166-79498 GCF_039525325.1 Kribbella koreensis | reverse complement strand
CGCCGAGGTCCAGGGCCAGCCTGAGCCGACGCACAGCCGGGCCCAGGCCCAGAACGCGCAGCCCAAGACGAAGGCCGTGTCCGCGGCCTGCGTCACCGACGTCGGCACGATCACCGCCGACGCCAAGAACAGCGCCTACCGGGTCACTGCCACCAGGCCGGTCGACGTCCACAACTACACCCCGTTCAAGCTGTTCCCGGGCCGCGCCAGCTCCAGCTGGTACTACTGGGAGCCGTCGGACACCGTGTACTACTGGGCCGGTTTCGTTCTGCAAGGCGGCAACCTGCTGGCGGGCGCCGAGACCTACTACAACAACGCGCAGACCCCGAAGGTCAGCTCGAAGGTCCTCGGCGGCGGTTACGGCGGATTCACCACTCTGACGAGCGCCAACTACTGGGTGCCGGGCACGACCAAGGAACACACGTTCCTGTACGGCCTGCACACCAACGGTTCGCTCTACCGGTACCGCGTCAACGGACCGACCGGTCCGGTCGTCGGCGCCGGGCACGCCCCGGGGTACAACGGGTTCAAGGCGATCACGGTGATCGCCACGGCCCCGACGTACGACACCCTGCTGGCCACCACCAAGGCCGGCGCGCTCTGGACGATCCACCTTCCGGTGACCGGCACGTTCAAGGGCACCCTGAAGGCGGTCCGGGCGAGCGGCTTCAAGCAGTTCGACCAGCTGGTCGCCCAGCGCTGTGGCAACGCCACGATGCTGAGCGCCTTCGACAACACCGCCAACACGGTCACCGTGTACGCGATGGGCAAGGCGGTCGGCTCGAAGACGGTCGTCAACAAGATCGGCACCGCGCCGGCCACCAACGACGCGCTGGTGCACTTCCTCTACACGGGCAGCGGCGGTCCGCTGCTCGTCGGCGAGTGACTTTCGCCTGAAGCAATGGTTTCAGCAGGAGCCCAGGTCGGTTGACCTGGGCTCCTGTCATTCCTGCTCGAAGACGCGGAGCAGCAAGGTGCGGTTGTGCGGGCGCCACAGCAGCTCACGGAATTGGTCCACCGGGCCGACCGGCCATCTCTCGAGGATGCTCAGCACGGCCGGGTCCTTGATCTGGGCCGCCAGCAGCCCTGGGTAGTCGGCCCAGGCGACCTTGAACGGCCGGTCCCACATCTGCTCGACGCCGATGGTGACCGGCTCGGTCAGCTCCAGCGCATTGTGCATCGCACCGAGCTTCTCGTACGCCGCGTTGAGCGCGCGCTCGCGTTCCTGCCAGGTGCCGGCGCGGAGCACCTCGGTCAGGATCGGCTGGAGTTCGGGGCCGCAGTCGAGTCGGGCGAACGCCGTACCGAACCACTTCGAGTACGGCGCATACTGCCGCTCCATCAGGAAACACAGCCGCATCAGGTCGGTGACCAGCCGCGAACCGATCAGCGCCGACCCGAGCTCGTCGCCGACCGAGCCGGTCCGGCCGACCAGGTTCATCTCCGGATGCACCCGCCACCAGCCCGCGATCAGCAGATAGAGCCAGACGTCGCGCGGGTAGTAGGCCAGCCGGTCGCGGACGTCCTGCAGTCCGGCCTCATCATGATGGACCGCGCCGGCGGTCAGTGTCCGCAGCGTCTGCTCGGGGAAGGTCAGCCAGTCCTCGGCCGTCAGCTCGTCGTGGATCTCGACCTTCAGGGTGTCCCGGAAGTACCCGTGGATCGTGTGCACCCCGATCGACCCGAGTACGCCGGGTGCGGCCGCGTCGATTGATCGGCCCCGGTACTCCGCGGGCAGCTCGCGCCGCAACGTCTCGGCGACGGCCGGGTTCTCCTCGCGCAGGAAGAGCAGCACCCGTGGTTTCCAGTCGTGATCCGTCGACACCTCGTCGTCGAAGCCGAGCACCTCCGACCCACGCCCGATCAATGCCGCGCTGTGCGGGAGTACCGGGAAGTTCGACTCCAGGATCGGCCGCACCGCCTCGGCGTAGAACAGTCGGCTCAGCTCGAGTCCCGGAACAAAGTCAGTCATACGCTCCATTTTCCCAGGGATCAGCGCTTCGCGGCGACCGTGATGGTGACTGTTGCCCCTTGGGGCAGCATCGTGCCGGGGAAGGGCGCGACCTTGAGCAGCTCGCCCGGCGCGTAGCCCGGCGCGTCCGTGGTCTTGGTCTCGACCCGCAACCCGAGTGCGCGCAGCAGATCGGCGTACTTCCGCCCGGAGCTGCCGTCGTCCTTCGTCGAGACGCCATGCTGCTCCGGTACGCCGACCCGATCCGGCAGCACCATGATCCGGCCGAGAATGCGATCGACCTCGGCCGCACTCGTCGTCGACTCCGCAGAGAACCAGACCCCGGTCGACGGGAGGAGCACGATCCCCCGGCAGACTTGCGGACCGCCGGCACCACCCGTCCAGCAGGCCGTCCGCTGCCGTTGGGCCTTGACCCCGTCGATCTGGAACTCCTCGTCCGGTTCGAAGCCGTACTTGTACACCAGCTCCTGCTCGCCGTCACCCACCTCGACGCTGTCCACACCGACGGGCCGGGGAAACGCGCACGCCTGCGTCAACCACCCGTCGATCAGGACCGTGTCCGTCTGCGGAGTTCCGCAGCGGACCTGATTGGTCCCCCACCCTTGCGGGACCGCGATCGCCACATGCCCCAAGCCGGCCGGCCGCATCCCGGCCGGCACTGCGTTGGTCCCCGTGCCGTTGATTGCCGTCGGCACCGGGTTGCTGAGGTTGGGCGTGCTCTTGGACGAAGCCGGCACCTTCCCCGAGCCGCCGCCCGGGGTCGCCACCAGCGCGGTTCCGCCGACCGCCGCGACCACAGTCGCCGCGGCGGCCAAGGAGACCAGGGCGGTACGACGGCGCTTGCGACGGGCGGCGCCCGCCCGCATCGCGTCGATCGGCGGCGGCCCGACGACGGTCCGGTCGCCGGCGCGTTCGAGTAGCTCGGCCAGCTGGGATTCGCGCATCAGATTCCTCGCAGTTCTGCCAGGTTCGGGTCCTCGGCGAGCGTCTTCAGCGCTCTGGCCAGCCGGCTCTTCACCGTCCCGGCCGCGACGCCGAGAGCCGACGCCATTTGCTGCTCGCTGAGATGCGCGTAGTACCGAAGTACGACCGCTGTCCGCTGCTCGCTGGTCAACCGATCCAGCGCCCGCATCACCGCGTCGGAGTCATCGACCCCTTCGGTCTGATCGGCGCCGGCCACCTCCGGCAACACCGCCGCCGGACGCTCCCCGGTCCAGCGACGGCGCCGGGACGAGACGAACTGATTGATCAGCACCCGATGCACATACGCGTTGCGATCCTCCGCGACCCGCACCTTGTCCCACTTGAGCAAACACCGCTCCAGCGTGCTCTGCACCAGATCCTCCCCCTCAGCCACGGAACACCCCAGCAACACAGCCGCCCGCACCAAACTCGCCCAGCGCGCAGCCACAAAGTCACCGAAATCGTCGTCCGGACCCACATCTCCCCCGCTCCACCAGGCTCTCTCACCTAGTAGACAGCCTGGCCAGGTCCAGAGGTTCCCCGGCTTTCAGACTCCGCCGGCGATCTTGTAGACGGGAGCGTAGGTGCCGTCGGCGGCTGCTTTGAGGGTTGTGTTGCCGTTGGCGACTGTGAGGGGGACTGGGCGGCCTTGGTGGGTGGTGGTGCCGTGGAGGGTCAGGGACTTGATGGTGATGTCGCCTTTGGGGGTGCCGAGGACTACGGCGTACAGGTTGTTGCCTTTGGTGGTGAAGACGACTTTGTCGCCTGCTGTGGTGGTGGCGGTCGAGCGGGTCCAGGGGCGGGTGCCGGTCATCGCCTCTTGGTTGGTGCGGAGCCAGCTGCCTACTCCCTTGAGGCGGCTGAGTTGGCCGGGGACGATCTCGCCTTCGCCGCCGCTGGGGCCGAGGTTGAGCAGGAGGGCCCCGTTGTTGGCGGCACCGCTTGCGAGCGCGTCGATCAGCTCGGGGACCTTGGCGTAGTCGGCCTCGGTCTCCTCGCGGTTGTAGCCGAACGAGCCGCCGATCCCGCGGTCCTGCTGCCAGAACTTCGACTGGATGGTGTCGAAATCGGCGTACTCCGGCGTGCGGAAGTCGCTGTGCGGTACGTCGGCCGGCGTACTGACGCTGTCGGCCGCGTTCGGGAGCTGGAACACCCCCTTCATCACCTGGTCGAACCCCCACCGGAACGGCTGCCGCCCCAGCACCTGCCGGCTGAACGACGACGTGCTCCACCGATCGTCGACCACCCCTTCGGGAACCGTGTTGTAGTAGTCGGCCATCAGCGCGTACAACCGTTTCGAACCGGTCGGCCAGGAGATGTCGTTCCACAGGATGTCCGGCTTGTACCGCTGGATCAGCTCGTGCACCTGATCGATCGCATACTGCCGGTACTCCGCGCCGTACGGCAGGTAGGCGTAATCACCAAGCGTCTTCACCACCTTCGGCTGGAACGTCCAGTCGACACCGCCCGAGTAGTAGACGCCGAACTTCAACCCCTGCTTGCGGACAGCCGTCGCCAGCTCACCCATCAGATCCCGCTTGGCGTGAAAGTCCGGCGCATGCGGATTGCGCACCGCGGTCGGCCACATCGAATACCCGTCGGCGTACTTCGCCGTCACCACCACATACGCCGCGCCGGCCGCCTTGAACTGCGCCGCCCACTCATCCGGATCCCAACGCTTCAGCCCTGCATCGAACTCTTCGGTGAAGTCGCTGTACGCCGCATCCCCGTAGTGCTCGCGATGGAACGCGGCCGTCGGCGAGTCCGGGTCCTTCATCGCGTTCGCATAGTCCTCCGCATACGGGTTGTGCGTCATCGCGTCGCCGTACTGCGTCTCGAGCAACTTGTTGAACGTCGTCCCCTTGGGCGCGTACCCCGGTACGGAGTACAACCCCCAATGGATCATCACCCCGAACTTCGCATCCGCGAACCACCGAGGCAACGGATGCCTATCCAACGACTCGAGGTCCCCCGTATAAGGCCCCGACGTAGTCATCTCAGCCTTCCGCCCATCCCGCCAGCTCCAGACGTAACTCCCGACCACGAACACCAACACGACGGCGACCACCACCACGAGCACCGCCCGAAGAACCGCCGAACCTGATGCCGCTTCCTGCTCTTCGCCTGAACCTCACTGACCATGGCAACACCGTGCCAGCGCCCAGCCCCCGAGCGAATCCACCCACAGCCCACCCCACCCAGCCACCCGGCCGACCCCGCCCTACGACCAAAGTCGCAACCCTCACCCGCCCGCGCTGATCCGGAACCTCCGATAGAAGCTCGGCTCCCCCAGGAACGAGTCGTCCTCCCCCCGCCCGGTCTCGGTCATCCCCAGCGACCGCAGAATCCGCACCGACGCAACCGTTGGCATCCAGCGCCTCAGCCCGAATCTCCCCCGACCCCAGCACACCGACCCCGTACTCCAGCCCCAGCCGAGCCCCCGCACTCCCCAACCCAAGCCCCCACCCGCTCCACCACATACCCCAACTCTCGCCGCCCGACCTCACTCCCCGCCAGGTCGACGTACCCCACCAACTCCCCACCCGTCACAGCCGCCAACCGCAACTGCCCCACCTTCGGCTCCACAATCACGCGCCGCCAATGCGCCTCATGCCCAGCCAACGACCGATCAAGCCGCCACCCAGCCACCTCACAGAACCGCCGATCCAACCCCCAGCGTGCAAACACCGGCCCATCAGCCAGCTCGAGCGTCCGAAGCCGCAACCCATCCACCCACAAACCCTAGCCGCGCGGCCTGCTCCGGACTCAGGTTCGCCGACTGCGAGGGCGCTGCGGATCGGTGGCTCCCGATGGCGAGCGTGTGGCCTGGATGGCTGGTTGCCGATGGCCGGCCACGCCGCTGCGCCCCTGCCATCGAGTCACCCACAAGCAGCCGTCGGCACTAACCATCGCGCCAGCGCCACAACCCCGCCAACGAACCCCGTTACTTCGCCCACTACCACCCTGTAGGACACCAGCGGCCGAACAACCCGCCAGCCGACCCGCCCACGCTGCCCCCACCACTCACCCGCCGCCAGCCGCCCGGCGACTGAGCCAAAACACTCCCGCCACCCTCCCAAACCAGTTGCCCGAGGCACCTAATGCCCCACCTGAGCACCCCCCAGCGACGGATCCACTCACACCGAGCACAAAGTCACCAACCCCGGCACCGCCACGCACGCACAACCCCCACCAACCACCCCAACACGCCGAGGCAAGCGATTACCCGCCGAGTTACGCGTGCACTGACGACCGCTACCTACCATCAGCAACCAAAACCGACCGGCTGGTCTTCCGATCGAACGGCCTGCCGGTCTGCTGGTCTGCTACGGCGGGTCAGCGGACCGCGGGTGAGGAGGCGTCGGGGACTAGGAGGGTTGGGGAGCCGGTTGGGTTGGCGGGGACGGACCAGATGTCGGAGGTGGTGTCGTGGTGGAGGGCGTAGAGGATTGTGGTGTTGTTCTGCCAGAGGGGCTGGTCGTCGATCGGGCGGGTTTCGGCAGGGTGGGTGATTTGGTGGGTGGTCAGGTCCAGCACTGCCAGGCGCCAAGTGCCGTCGGGAGTCTTTTGTTTGTAGGCGATTCGGCGGCCGTCCGGGGAGAGCGACGGGCATTCGACATTCGACGCGACGGCGTCGCCTCGGTAGCCCTGGTAGTCGGCCTTGATCAGGTGTGTCTTTCCCTTGCTGCCCATCGTCACGTAGAAGTACTTGCTGTCGGCAGTGAAGGTGATGCCCCAGTAGTTGATGTCGGAGGCGAAGTAGCGTTTGCCGTCGACGAAGACCGGGAGCTCTTCGATGCTCTTGAGCAGAGTCCGGGTGCGAAGGTCGTACAGGCCGGTGCGGGTGGAGAAGCCGGTCGCGGAGTACGAGTCGCCGGTGACGAAGACGGTCCAGTTGACGATGTTCCCGTCGGGTGAGACGCGGGCGCGGCTCGGCGTACCGGGCAGGGTCTCCTGGTGCTTGACCTTCAGATCCGGCCCGAGCGCGAGCATCTCGGTGAGCGGCGGCAGCGACCCCGGCTTCAACCGCAGACAGATGCTCGTACTACGAGCCGTCGCGAACCGATCGCAATGCAACTCCCCGACCTGCCGTGGACCAGCGGAATCACCGACCGGTACCACCGCCAGCTTCCCCTCATCCGGCCCCGACGCCAGGTTCCGGAAGTACAAGTTGCCCGGAGCAACAGCCACCTGCCCCGACACCACCGGCCGCGCGTTGACCGCCGGCCCGCCACCACGCGCCTGTACGACGTACAGCGTCCCGGCCCCGAGCAGCAACAGAACGCCGATCACACCCGTGAGGATCTTCTTCATCGCGCTTCCTCCCAAGGCCGGACGACCGCAGCCGCGAGCGTGACCACCAACAGAGCCGCCGTAGTAGCCAGCAACGCCGGCCGAAGATCCCACAGCGTCCACACCAGACCGACCAACACCGCCGACACCATCCGAGCCAACGCCTGCCCCGTCTGGAGCAGCGCCAACCCACTAGCCCGCAAGTGCTCAGGCAGCAACGGCCCAGCAGCAGCGGGCAGTACTCCGTCAGTGGCCGCGTAGAAGGCGCCATGCAACCCCAACGCCACCACCGCGAGCAGCGGACTCTTCACCGGCCCACACAGCAACAGCAGCGCAAGCACCAGTGCCCCGTGCCCAGCCAGGAAGAGCTTCCATCGCCCGACCCGATCAGCCAGCCGCCCCAGCGGAACAGCCAGCAACAAGAACGTCCCCGCAGTACCGATCGGCAGCAGCGGGAACAGCGCCGTACTGACCTCCCACCGCCGCTGCAACGCCAGATAGACAAACGAGTCGGTGATAGTCACCAACCCGAGCATCGCCGCCCACCCACAACACCGGCGAAAGGCCTTGATGCTCAACAACCCAAGCATCCCTCGCAACGGCACAGCGATAGCCGGCCCCGGCCGCGGATGATCTTTGACCAGCAACACCAACAGCAGCACCCCACAACAAGCGATGCAGAAGCTGCCCACGAACACCGCGTCGAAGTCGCCCAAACTGGCCCACAACACCCCAGCCGCCACCAGCGGCCCGAGAAAGGCGCCAAACGTATCCAGCGCCCGATGCACACCGAACGCGCGACCCAGCTTCGCCGGCTCAGTGCTCAACGAGATCAGCGCGTCGCGAGGCGCAGTACGAATACCTTTGCCGGCCCGGTCGATCGCAAGCACTCCCCCGATCGTCGCGACCGAGGAGCCGGCCGCCAGCAGCCCGAGCTTGCAGACCGCTGACAGCCCGTAGCCGATGCCGGCGACGGCTTTGAGCCGCCGCCAGCGATCGGCCACGTGCCCGCCGACGAGTCGCAGTACTGCGGTCGCCCCGGCATAGAGCCCGTCCAGCAGACCGAACTGCAAGGGGTTGAGGCCCAGCCCGATCACCAGGTAGAGCGGCAGGATCGCCGTCACCATCTCCGACGAGATGTCGGTGACCAGGCTGACCACGCCGAGCGCCAGCACGTTGGCCGGCACCCGGCGCCACAGGCGGCCGGTCTGTTTCGAAGGGCTGCTACTGCGAGTCTCGGCGAGATACATGAGCCCGGCCTGTCAGTGGCAGGTGTAGGTCGGGCTGCTGTCCAGTACCTGCTGGTCGAGGTTGATCAGCTGGCTCTGGAAGGTGGTGTCGGTCATCGACAGCTTCAGCACGCCGAAGGTCTCGAGCAGCTTGGCGGTCGTCGGGTGCGCGGTCTTCGGCGGGTACAGCTCCTTGCCACCGGTACCGCCGATGATCTCGACCGGCCCGTTCGGATCGGCCACCCCGCTCTTGTTCTGCGGCAGGAACCGCTCGTAGTGGTGGTCGTGGCCGTTCAGCACCAGGTCGACCTTCGCGCCGACCAGGACGTCCCAGAGCTGCGCGGCACCCGCGTTGTCACCGTGGTCACCCGAGCTGAAGCGCGGGTGGTGGTAGTAGGCGGCGATGCAGCCCTTGGTGTTGGCTGCCAGGTCCGCCTTCAGCCAGGTGAGCTGGGCCGGTTCGGCGAGCGCCTTGGACTCCTTGACGAAGTCGTTCGAGTCGAGGGCGATGAAGTGCCAGTTGCCCTTCTCCCAGCTGTAGTACCGCTTGCCCAGCGGCTTCGCGATCGCCGAGCCGAAGTACTTGTCGTACCCGTTGTACGACGGGTCGTCATACGTCTCGTGGTTGCCGGGGATCGGCTTGGTGATCGACTTGAACCGGCCCCACGACTTGTCGTAGTAGTTCTGGAAGTCGGACAGATGCGCGTCGTCGTACTGGTTGTCGCCCATCGTGATCACGTTGGCCGGCTTGATCAGATCGACCAGGTTCGCGGTCTTCGGGTGGATGCAGTCGGACGACGACGCGGTGCACTGGTCCGCGATGTCACCGGCGGCGGCCAGCACGAACGACCCGGTCCCTCCCACAGCGGTCTTGACCGTGATCGGAGCACTGGCCGCGGACAGGTTGCCGGCCAGGTCGCGAGCGCGCACGGAGTACTGGTACGACGTATCGCCCGTCAGCCCGGAATCGTTGTACTGCGTGCCGCTGACCGTCGTGACCACGACCCCGTCACGAAGTACGTCGTACCCGCTGACCCCGACGTTGTCCGTCGACGCCGTCCACGACAAGTTGGCGGTCGTCGCTGTCACCGCCGTGGCCGTCAAGCCCGTCGGCACCGACGGCGCCTGGGTGTCACCGCTCGAGTCGAGGGTGCCGTAGGCCTCCAGCTCGAACAGCGAATAGCCGTAACTGGTCCCTCGCTGGGTACCGACCAGGCGGACGAACCGGCCGTGGCCGCTGAGCCCGGTCAGGTCGTCGGTGGCGCCGTTGCCGCCGGTGACCGACTTGATCGTGGTGAAGTTGGTGCCGTCGTCGGAGACCTCGATGCGGTACGCCTTGCCGTACGCGGCTTCCCAGGTCAGCTTGACCCGGCTGACCGAGGCCGGCTGCCCGAGATCGACGCGGATCCACTGCGGATCCGATCCCTCGGCGCTGGCCCAGCGGGTGCTCGTGTTGCCGTCGACGGCCTTGTCGCCGGTGAACGAGCTGCTCTCGTTGCTGGAGGTGAGGACTGGTTTCTGCCGGGACAACAGCACATCCGCTGTGGTCCCCGCCGTCGCGTTGCCGACGCTGACGCCGACCACGAGCATTAGGGATAACAAGACTGCCGAATTTCGGATCCGTCTGGACACGTGACCAACTCCTGGGGGCGGGTCGGGAGAATTGTTAGGAAAGTTACCTAACAGATAACCCATCGTCAATGGCCGGACACCCTGCCGTCCTGATACTTCGTGAGCCGATATATACTCGCCGACGTGAGGAACCAACACCCGACGCTGACCGAGTCGCAGTACTTCCTGCTGGCCGCCCTTCTCGACGGGCCACTGCACGGGTACGGCATCATCAAAGCCACCGAGCAAGCCACCGGCGGACGGCTCCGGCTCGCCGTCGGCACCCTGTACGGCGCTCTCGAACGGCTCGAGCGAGCCGGCCTGGTGATCGCCGACCACGAGGAGATCGTCGACGGCCGCGCCCGCCGGTACTACCGGCTGACCGACGAGGGCAACGCGAGCCTGCAGCGTGAAGCCCTGCGCATGCAGCAGGCAGCCCACGTCGTCATCGACCGCGCGCCGCGGACGGCCCAGGCATGAACCCTCTGGTGCTGCGCGTCTACCCCAAGTCCTACCGCGATGCCCACGGCAACGAACTGCTGGCCACCCTCGACGAGGTGCACCCCGGCCGCGAATGGCCCCCGTTGCGCGAGGCAATCACTCTCGCGCGCGGCGGCCTCCAGGCCCGCATCACCGAGGAGTCCCAGAGCGGATCCTGGTGGTGGCACGGCCTCCAACTGGCCGCCCTCTGGCTCGCCCTTCTGGCTCTGACGCCTTATCTACAAGACGTCTGGAATTGGACCTTGCACATCGACCCGTCGGCGCACGCGGTCAACTTCCACTTCAACGGCTGGCTCCCGTGGTCGGTCGGCGGCACCGCGTACGACCGGCTGCTCCCCTACGGCCTGCTCCCGCTGATCGCCTTCGTCGCGCTGCTCCGCGGCCGCGCGTGGATCGCGGTGCCGCCCGTCGCCGCGATGATCTACACCAGTGTCACCCTCGACGGCTCGAGCATCTTCGGCGTTCAAGGGGTGGTCGGCGGCAGCTACTACGGTCTCGGCGCGCCGATCCTGAACAACGACGTCTTCCTGCCACTGTTGTTGCTAGCGGCATCCATCCTGCTCGCCGCGCGAGGGAGCAAGGCAGTACCACGCCGATCGTACGGCTGGCTTATCCCGGTCGTCTTCGCGATGTTCGTGGCCGGCGGCCTGCAGATCGCTTCCTACGACACCTGGTTCCAGCGCGGCCAGTTCGTCCTCGAGGTCGCGCTCGTGGCCGGCGCCGGCTGGGCGACGATCGTCACCCGCGACTTCCGCTGGGCCGTCCCGCTGGCCTTCTTCGCCGTCGTCCGCACCTGGGCGATCCTGACCGACCCGACGATGCTGAGCTTCCGTCCGCAACCGAGCACGACCGTCCTGCTGGCACTGGCCGTCACCTTGCCCGCGCTGATCCTGGCCACCAGAAGGAACAACAAGCTCACATGAAGTCCCTGATCGCCTTCGTGGCGCTCTACGTCGTTGCCGTCTGCACCCCCTGGGGCCAGAACGCGGAGAACTCCCTGCTCGTCGGGTACGCCGATCCCGCCCTGATCTACCGCATCGTGTACTCCGTCGGCCCGCCGCCCCTCAAGCTCGAAGAGCTCACCATCGTCGCCGGCCTGACGCTGATCCTGCTCGTCGCTCTCCTCCGCAGGCAGTGGATCCTGGCCGTCGCGGGCCTCGGCGTACCGGTCGCAACGATCGCCTGTACGGAGCTCCTGCACACCACGATCCTGCCCCGGCCCGACATCGTCGGCGCGCCGATCTCCGAGATCGAGCCGAGCTTCCCCAGCGGCCACGTCGCGATCGTCGCAGGCCTGGTCCTCGGCGCGATCCTGGTCGCCACCCCTCGCGCCCGTCCGTACGTCGCCGCCGTCGGGACCGTCTGGCTGGCGCTCATCGGAGCCGCGGTGGTGGCCCTCCTCTGGCACCGTCCGAGCGACGCCATCGGCGCGACCCTGATCGCCTGCTTCTGGTACGGCATCGCCACCCGGCTACTGACCAAACAGCAGCACCCGATCGCGACACCGCCGACGCTGATCGTCCTCGGGCTCGCCGCCGTCGGCGCGATCTGCGGCGGCGCCCGGACCGACTCCTACCCGCGCTCGTTCGTCTTCGTCGCCACCGGCCTGCTCTGCGCGACCATCGTCTGGTTCACGGTCGCCCGTACGTCTCCAGCAGGCGCAGCCAGATCTCGTTTATCGTCGGGTACGCCGGAACCGCGTGCCACAGCCGGTCGAGCGGAACCTCACCGACCACCGCGATAGTTGCTCCCTGCAACAGATCGGAGACGTCCGGCCCGACGAAGGTGACGCCGAGCACCACCTTGCGCTGCTCGTCGACCACCATCCGGGCCGTGCCCTTGTAACCATCGGCATGGACCTTCGACCCCGCCACGTTGCCGATCTCGTAGTCCACAACCCGGGTCTGATACCCGGCGGCGGCAGCAGCGGCCGCTGTGAGACCGATCGACGCGACCTCGGGGTCGGTGAAGGTGACCTGCGGTACAGCCTGGTGATCCGCCGTCGCCACGTGGGTCCCCCACGGCGCGTCCGACACCGGCTTGCCGTTGGCGCGGGCGGCGATCACGTCACCGGCCGCGCGAGCCTGGTACTTGCCCTGGTGGGTCAGCAACGCACGATGGTTGACGTCGCCCCCGGCGTACAGCCAATCGAAGCCGCGGACCAGCAAGGTGTCGTCGACGTCGAGCCAGCTGCCCGGCGTCAGCCCGATGGTCTCCAGACCGATGTCCCCGGTACGCGGGGTACGGCCGGTCGCGACGAGGACTTCCTGGGCGGAGATGCTCGAACCGTCGCTCAGCTCCAGTACGACCTCGTCATCGAGCCGCTTCACGCTCTTCGTCTCCGTGTTGAGCAACACGGTGGCGCCCAGCTCGCGCAGTCCGTCCGCCACCTGCTCACCGGCGAACGGTTCCATCGTCTCGAGCAGCCCGCTGCGGGCGATCACGGTGACCGCAGTACCGAAGCCCGCATACGCCGAGGCCATCTCGACCGCCACCACGCCGCCACCGATGATCGCGAGGCTGCTCGGCACCGTCTTCGCGCTGGTCGCGTCGCGGCTCACCCACGGGTCGGCGTCGCGCAGGCCCGGGATGTCGGGGATGAGCGAGTCGGAGCCGGTCGAGATGACAACCGCGTGCCGTGCGGTCAACACCTGGTCCCCGACGGTCACCTGCTTCTCGCCGGTGATCCGGCCATGGCCACGGACCAGGGAGATACCGGCTCCTTCGACCCACTTGACCTGGCCGTCGTCGTTCCAATGACTGGTGAACTCGTCGCGCCGGTCGAGCACGGCCTGGACGTCGAGTTCACCGGTCACGGCCTGGGCGGCACCCGGCACGCGCCGGGCGGCCCGGAGTACCTGGGCTGAACGCAGCAGCGCCTTCGAGGGCATACAAGCCCAGTACGAACACTCGCCACCGACCAGTTCGCTCTCCACGATCACCGCGGTCAGACCGCCCCTGACTGCCCGGTCGGCCACGTTCTCCCCGACCGCGCCGGCGCCCAGCACGATGACGTCGTACTCCGTGTTTGCCATGCCGCCCATCGTCCCAGTCCTCGGTCAGCGGCCTGGCAGGCGGGTGACGACTTCCTGTACCACCCAGCCGTTGCCGTCGGGGTCGCTGAACGAGAGCCACGAACCGTAGCTCCGCCGCTCGGGGTCCGGACCGGCTGCCCGGTTCGCGTCGCCGGCGTGGTGGAAGACACCGTCGGCGTCGTGCCAGACCTCGCTGACGTCGGCACCCTTCGCGATCAGTTCCTCACGCGCGGCCTCGATGTCCTTGACGACCAGCTGCAGCCCCTGCAGCGAGCCCGGCTCACCGTTGGAGACACCGTCGCCGAAGATGACCGAGGCGTCCGAGCCCGGCGGCGTCACCTGGACGACCCGGAACCCCTTCTCGGTGGCGAAGTCGGCGTCGAGCCGCCAGCCGAGTTGCTCGTAGAAGGCCTTCGCCTTGTCGACGTCGCTGACGGGGATGACCACTACCTCTAGCTTCATGTCCATACCTGGAAGGTAGGAGCGGGGCCGCGGGCTTCGCGCCCGTCAGATGACGCTGTCGGTGTACGTCAGTCTCCTCACACCTGCTCTCAGGGTCGGCCGATCGGCGTGAGGTTGTGTTCATCAGGACGTTACGAGCGGTGGCCTGGGGTGAAACACGGCCGTCGTGGACTGGTGGACGACCCGCCGACGAGGGCGGGGCGCCCCTAGGGTTCCGCTCCGGTAGTACACCGGAGGACTGGTCCGAGAGGGGAGACGGAACCGGTCCGCCGGTGCCGTTCCACGGCGGGACAAAAGCCCGGGAGGCCTTGATGGCCCCGGGCTGCCGTGCGCGTTCCGGGCTGACTCTTTCGGGAGGCCGGAATGTCCACAACGCTCGACCCCGCCGCGGTCGACGGCGCTAGTGCCAGCGATCTCAGCAGCTTCGGTTATGACCAGCAGTTGTCCAGGCGGGTGGGAACGTTCGCTTCCTTCGCCGCCGGCTTCTCCTTCGTCTCGATCCTGACCACGGTCTTCCAGTTGTTCGGTCTCGGCTACGGCTTCGGCGGTACGGCGTTCTTCTGGACCTGGCCGGCCGTCCTGGTGGGGCAGCTCATGGTCGCGCTGTGCTTCGCCGAGCTGGCCGCGCGCTACCCCCTCTCGGGCGCGATCTATCAGTGGTCGCGCCGGTTGGGTGGTGCCGTCGTCGGGTGGTTCGCGGGGTGGACGATGATCGTCGCGCAGATCATCACGGTCGCCGCGGCCGCGATCGCGTTGCAGGTCGTCTTGCCGGCGGTGTGGAGCGGCTTCCAGCTGATCGGCACGGATCCATCGCTCGCCTCCCGTGACGGGGCCGCGAACGCAGTACTGCTCGGCTGTCTGTTGCTGGTCGTCACCACGACGCTCAACGCGGTCAGCGTCCGGATCACCGCGATCGTGAACTCGGTCGGCGTCACCTGCGAGCTCATCGGCGTCGTCCTGATGGTCATCCTGCTGACCGGTCACGCCGAGCGCGGACCGTCCGTCGTGCTGCACACGACCGGCCTCGACGATTCGACCGGGTACGTCGTACCGCTGCTGATCTCGGCGTTGATGGCGGCGTACGTGCTGGTCGGCTTCGACAGCGCCGGGGAGCTGTCGGAGGAGACGCACAAGCCGCGGGCGACGACGCCGCGGACGATCATCCGGGCTGTCGTTGCCTCGGGCATCGGTGGCGCGTTCCTGATCGTCGCCGCGCTGATGGCCGCGCCGTCGTTGACCGATGGTTCGCTGGGGTTGCAGGGGCTGCCGTACGTGCTCACCAGCAGCCTCGGGTCGACGACCGGAAAGCTGCTGCTGCTCGATGTCGCGTTCGCGGTCTGCGTGTGCACGCTGGCGATCCAGACCGCCGCGGCCCGGATGATCTTCTCGATGGCGCGCGACAACGTGCTGCCGTTCTCGTCCCAACTGCGGCAGGTGTCGCCGCGTACCGGTACGCCGCTGCTCGCGACCGTCGTGCCGGGTGTCGGCGCAGCTGTTTGTCTGGTCGTCAACGTCGGCAACGCCGGTCTGTTCCTCGGGCTCACGAGCGTCTGCATCATGTTGCTCTACCTGGCGTATCTGATGGTCACGCTGCCTTTGTTCGTACGCCGGCTGACGGGCTCTCCGCTACCGGCCGGGGTCGACGAGGATGGGAAGAAGCTCTTCTCGCTCGGGCGGTTCGGGCTGCTGGTGAACGGGGTCGCGGTGCTCTACGGGCTGGCGATGGCGATCAACCTTGCCTGGCCGCGCTCGGAGGTCTACGACCCGGCCGGTGAGGGGTGGTATCTGCATTACCTGCCGATCATCACGCTGGTCGTCACCGGGGTCGCGGGCTTCGTGACGTATCGGGTGCAGCGCGGGCGCTACCACGCTGCGATCGCTCAGCCGGTGCTGGAGAACGCATGAGCTACCAGCATGTGATTCCGGCAGATGCGGTCTGGTCGTTTCCGGTGCGCGCGGATCGGTCGGTGCGGCTGACGGCTCTGGGTGACGCGGCCAACGCGTCGATGCTGATCGTGGCGGCGGATCGGGTCGATCGGCTGAATGTGCCCGACACGTTGAAGGCGCAGCTGTCGGCGTGTGTCCGGCCCGGGTTGGTGTTGATGTCGGATCGCGGGTTCGCGCTCGCCACCGTGGTGGAGTCGAGCTTGGAATGGCACGACTGCCTGGCGGGCATCGGAGACCGCGATGGGGTGGTTGTCGAGCTTACGAAGTACGGGCTGGGTGAGGTCGATCTGCACGGGAGCATCAACTTCTTCTCCAAGGTGGGGATCGCCGATGACTCGCGGGCCTCGATGGCTTATGTGCCGGGGCACGCGGTGGCGGGCGATTCCGTCGTACTGCGCACCGCCGCCGACCTGCTGATCTTCGTCTCGACGGCCGCGCATCCACTCTCTGGGCTGCCTGCCGCGGACGTGTCCGTGGAGGTATCTGTCGCTGATGGGCCAGGTCCAGAGCCCTTGCGTGACGAAGCCGGCCGCGCACTCGAGATGACCCGGAGGGCTGCGCTGTGACTGCTGTGGAGCTGAGGACTTTGGATGTGACGGTCGCGGCCGGAGATGGGGCATTGGTACCGGTACCGGCTGGCGGCCGGCTGCGAATCGTCGACCTGCACGGGAATCAGGCAGTCGACACCTTGGTCTACGACGCCGCGGACGTTGCCAACCGGTACTCCGCCTTCGACACGATGCGGGCGCAGGGAGCTGTGTTCCTGACGACCGGCTCGCGGCTGCTGTCGACTCGGCTGGATGAGCTCGCGGTGATCACCGACGACACGTGTGGACGGCATGACACGGTGGGCGGCGCGTGTTCCCAGGAGAGCAATGTCATCCGGTACGGGGAGCACACCCGGCATCAGCACGCATGCCGGCAGACCTTCCTCCGGTACGGCGCCGCGGCGGGAATCGGGCAGCGGGAACTCGGCCACAACATCAACTTCTTCATGAACGTACCGGTGACTCCGTCCGGTGGATTGAAGTTCGACGACGGCCTGTCCGCGCCGGGCAAGTACGTCGAGCTGACGGCATCGCGGGACATCCTCGTCCTGATCAGCAACTGCCCCCAGATCAACAACCCCTGCAACGGCTGGAACCCGACGCCGGTCCAGCTGCTCGGCTGGTGGAGTTGATGGCCCGCGCTCTGGTAGTTGCCCCTGGCATGCAAACGACAGTCCAAGATCTGGACGGACGACAGGGCCTGTGGGACGTCGGCGTACCACCCTCTGGAGCGGTCGACGAGCTGACCTTCGCCCTACTCAACGCCGCTGTAGGCAACCCATCCCACACTGCCGGCCTCGAATGCGTAGTAGCCGGCCCGGCCCTCCAACTCGATGAGGACCGCCTGGTCTGCGTAGGCGGCGCCGCCACCCAAGCAACCATCAACGGCTACCACCTCCGACCTGGCACAGTAGCCCGCCTGGCCGCCGGCTCCGTCCTGGACGTTGGCCCACTGGACGGCCCCGGCATGCGAGGCTACGTCGCCGTGGAAGGCGGCCTCGATGTCCCGCGCGTCCTGGGCAGCCGCTCCACCTTCATCCTCGGCGAATTCGGCGGTCTGGAAGGCCGTGCCCTACTCGCTGGAGACCTACTCCCCCTAGGCCGCCAGGAAAACCTGCTCCCTCCAGCAACCATCACCCTGCCGATCTTGTCGAACGAGTGGACCCTGCGGGTCATCCCCGGCCCCCACGGCGCCCCCGAACATCTGACCCCTGACGGCATCGACTCCTTCTTCAACACCGTCTGGACAATCGACCACCGCTCCGACCGCACAGGCATCCGCCTGGTCGGCCCCATCCCTCAATGGGCCCGCACAGACGGCGGCGAAGCAGGCCTCCACCCCTCCAACGTCCACGACTCCGCCTACCCGGTCGGCGGCATCATGCTCTCCGGCGACACCCCAGTAATAGTGGGAAAAGACGGCCCCTCGCTAGGCGGCTTCGTAGTCCCGGCAGTAACCATCGAGGCAGACCGCTGGCTCTTAGGCCAACTCCGCCCCGGCGACACCCTCCACCTCCACCCAGTAACCCCAGCAGAAGCAGCCGAAGCCATGCACGTACGCCGCACCTGGCTAGGCGACCTACGCCAACCCCAACAACACCACCCCGTACCCACCCCAACCCCTGATCGACCTCCCGCCCTGCACGCAACGACCTCCACCGCAGACCTCAGCAACCAGCCCAGCCGATCCGGCGATACCGGCCACCCCACCCAGCCTCGCCGCCCGGACTACCCCCTTCAGCCCGCCCACCCCAGCCACCTCGCCCAGTCCGGTAGCTCGCCGGCGTACAGCATCCGGCTCGCCGGTGAGCGCCACCTGCTGGTTGAGGCCGGCCCATTCGAGCTGGACCTGACCGTGCGGGTCTGGATCCATCTGCTTGCGGAGGCACTCCGTGCGGAAGCTCTCGACGGCGTGACCGAGATAGTCGAGGGAGTCCGGTCCGTTCTGATTGCAATTGACTCGGCGCGATTGAAGCCAAAGCAACTGGCACAACAGCTCGTAGTACTGGCTGGCGGGCTGGCGGATCCGGAGCGGGTGGTGCTGCCGGCGCGGGAAGTCAGTTTGCCGATCGCGTTCGATCATCCGTTGGCGCATGAAGCGATGCGGCGGTATGCGGCCTCGGTGCGACCGGATGCACCCTGGTGTCCGGACAACGTGGAGTTCATCCGGCGGGTCAACGATCTCGAACAGCGGGACGAGGTGTTCGACATCGTTGCCGAGGCCACCTATCTCGTGGTCGGGCTCGGCGACGTGTATCTGGGAGCGCCGGTCGCAGTACCGATCGACCCGCGCCATCGCCTCGTGACGACGAAGTACAACCCCGCCCGTACTTGGACCCCACAGAACGCCGTCGGCATCGGCGGTATCTACCTCTGCATCTACGGCATGGAAGGCCCCGGCGGCTACCAGCTCGTCGGTCGTACCGTCCCCGTCTGGCGCCTGTCTGAGCGCGACGAGCAACCGTGGCTGCTCAGGCAGTTCGACAAGATCAGGTTCACCCCAGTCAGCACCGAGGAACTCGCCCGGCAACGCGCCGACATCAAGGCCGGCCGCGCGGATCTCCAGGTGCGGCCGTCGACGTTCTCGATCGCCGACGTCCGCGCGATCGAGCAGGAGGCACCGATGGACATCGTCAGTCTGCGCGCGAAACGCCGCGCCGCGTTCGACGCCGAGCGGGCGAGGTGGGGCGCATGACCGTCTGGATCACCCGCGTCGCCCCGACCGAACCACGCCCAGGCCCGCTGCACGGCCTGACCATGGCGATCAAGGACAACATCGACCTGTACGGCGTACCGACCACCGCCGGCGACCCGCGCAACACGATGCCCGCGGCAACCAGCGCCTTCGTCGTCGACCGCCTGATCGAGGCCGGCGCCGTCCCCCTCGGCAAGACGAATCTCGACCAGTACGCGACCGGCCTGGTCGGCACGCGTTCGCCGTACGGCGCCCCGCACTCAGTCTTCTCCGACCTCCACATCTCCGGCGGCTCCAGTGCCGGAAGCGCTGTCGCGGTGGCATCCGGCGAGGTCGACTTCGCGCTCGGCACCGATACCGCCGGCAGCGGCCGCGTCCCGGCGGCCTTCAACGGAATCGTCGGCATCAAACCGAGCAAGGGCCTCGTCTCCACCACCGGCGTCGTCCCGGCCTGCCGCTCACTCGACTGCGTGACGGTCTTCGCCCGTACCGTCGACACAGCCCGCCGCGCCTTCGACGTGATGGCCGCGTACGACCCCACCGACCCGTACTCCCGACAGCTGCCCCAAGCCGCCCACAAACCCGGCCCGCAGCGCATCGGCGTACCGGACAAACCCCTCGGCCTGGACCCCCTGCACGAACAGGCCTGGACCGAAGCCCTCGACCAGGCCGCCAAACTCGGCGACGTAGTACCGGTCGACATCACCGCGTTACTCGAGACCGCCGACCTCTTGTACTCCGGCCCGTGGCTCGCCGAACGCTGGCTGGCGTTCGGCGACAAACTCGACGACGACCCCGCCGTCGACCCGACCGTCCGCGCGATCGTCCGCAAGGGCGCCGCGTTGACCGCCTCCGAAACCTTCGCCGGCTTCGACCGCCTGACCGCTCTCAAGCGCCGATCCGAACCCCTCTGGAACGAGATCGACGCCCTCCTGCTCCCGGTGACCGAGACCCACCCCACCCTCGCCGAGGTCGCCGCGGACCCGATCGGTGTCAACAGCCGACTAGGCCGCTTCACCAACATGGTCAACCTGCTCGACCTCTGCGCGATCGCCTTCCCCGGCCCCGCCCGCACCGACGGACTGCCCTTCGGCGTCCAGCTGCTCGCCCCCGCCGGCCACGACCACCAGATCATCGACCTCGCCGCGGTTTGGTGCGGTGAGCAACCAACCACCCCACCGCCCGCCGACGGCGTCCTGCTGGCCGTAGCCGGCGCCCACCTCACCGGCCAACCCCTCAACAACGACCTCGTACTCCGCGGCGCCACGCTCGCCTTCGAGGCCAGGACCGCCAGCGACTACCGCATGTTCGTCGTGCCAGGCCCGTTGCCCCGACCCGGCCTGACCCGCACCACCCCGCCGGTCGTCGGCTTGGGCATCGAGGTCGAGGTCTGGCGCCTGCCCACCGAGGAGCTGGGCGGCTTCCTGTCCACGATCGCGCCACCGCTGGCGATCGGCCCGATCGAGCTCGCGGACGGCACCGAAGTACTCGGCTTCGTCTGCACCGCAGATGCGGTCGACCCCAGCCAGGAGATCACCGCATCCGGCAGCTGGCGCAACTACCTCGGCACCGGCTCGGGGACGTAGCGAACGAACATCAGGCACACACTCGCAGCCGCGAGCGCCAAGGAGACCGGCACCATCGTGTAGCGATAGCCCGCCGTCGTGGCCAGTACGGCCGCGCCGAGCGGTCCGATCGCGCGGGCAGCGAGCACCGGAGTAGCGAGTGCTCCCGAGATCGTGCCGTACCCGGCCGCGCCGTACCGGTCGAGCAGGATCGCGGGCGTCGCAAGAGTCGAGACGCCGAAGCCGAGTCCGAACAGCACGATGCAGACGGCCGCCCCCAGAGCACTCCGGCCGAGCAACGGCAGGACGCCGATCGCGAAGCACTGGATCAGGAACGTCCGCGCGACGATCGTCGACATGTCGAGCCAGCGCTGCAGTACGGAGGTGACGAGGCGGCCCGTCACGGAGTACAGGCCGAGCAGTCCGGTCAGCCCCGCGGCGACGGCCGGTTTGTACCCGAGGTCGCCCAGGAAGAGCACGAGGTGAACCGAGACGATCGCGATCGCACCGCTGTGCAGGACGAAGCCGGTCGTGATCAGCCAGAATCCACCGTCGCGAAGCGCCGCCCGAATCGCCCGACTGCGCTCCGCCCGATCGGCGGCCGTCTTGGTGTGGGTCGGGCGGGTCCCTCTCAACGCCAGCGCATGCAGCGGGACGGTCAGCAGATTGTGCGCCAATCCCAGAATCAGCAGCGCCTCCCGCCAGCCATGGGTGCGGATCAGCAGTCCCGCGAGCGGGATGAAGATCGTGCTCGCAAGCCCGGCCACCAATGTCACGACGAGCAGCGCGTTGGTCCGCCGCTTCGGCTCCAGCACCGCCACCAGTACGGCGATCGCCGGACCGTACAGAACCATCGCCGACGCAACCCCGATCAGCGCGAACACCGCATAGAGCTGCGCGACGTTCTGCACCTGCGACCAGGCAAGCACGGCGACACTCGCGAGCAACGACCCAGCCGTCATCAACAGATGAGCCCCGCGCCGATCAAGCCAGCGCCCGACCGGAACCGACATCACGCAACTGACCAGAATCGCCAGCGTCAGCGCACCCGCCGAGGTGGCCGTCGAGATCCCCAGCTCCGCGCTCATCGGCCCGAGGAAGACCCCGAACACGTAATACAGAACGCCGTAACCGGCGGTCTGCGTAATGGCCAGCGCAGCCACCACCACCGGACGACTGCCCCGCGAAACACTCGACCCCAGCTGAGCGGACATTGCGCCCGACTATGACTCCCCGGCGCCCCCTCCACAACCCCCAAGTTACGGACCACCCAAAGCAACCTCTTTTGGACCACTCCGCCAGGCCAGAACCCGCCTACGGTAGAAGCCATGAGCAACAACCCCCACCCCGCCGCACCGCCTGCCATCGGCGCGCATGCGTGGCCCGCCTACGGCCGTGCCGCCGGCGCGATGTTTCTGGTTGGCAGCCTCGCTGCGGTCTCCGGGGTCGTGAACGACTATCCGTTCTACGGCGGCCAGGCCGCGCGCTACCTCGTCTCCGCCCTGCTGCTCTTCGCCGTCGCCTACGGCCGCCGCATCCCACTGATCCGCCCGACCCGCCGCGAGGCGCTGCTTCTCATCGCCCTCGCCGCCACCGGCCTGGTGCTCTTCAACCTCTTCGTCATCGAAGGCACCAAACACGCGAACCCAGCCATCGTCGGCACGATCGTCGGCACCGTCCCGATCGTCCTGGCCCTCGCCGGCCCGGTCATGCACCGAACCCGCCCCTCCGCCCGCATCATCGTCGCCGCCTCGATAGTCGTCGCAGGCACCGCCCTGGCGTCCGGCCTAGGCACCTCAGACACCCAAGGGATCCTCTACTCGATAGGCGCCCTAGCCTGCGAAGCCTGCTTCTCCCTACTCGCCCTCCCGCTCCTGGTCCGCCTGGGCCCAGTCCGAGTCTCCGCCTACACCGCCGCCACCTCCGTACCCATGCTGATCGCCCTGGGCCTCCTGACCGACGGCCCCACCCACTTCCTCCGCACCCCCACCCTCGGCGAACTGACCGGCCTCGCCTACCTGGCGATCCTCGTCAGCGGCATAGCCTTCCTCCTCTGGTACCGAGCCCTCCCGATGCTCGGCCCCGACCGAGCCGGCCTCTTCGCCGGCATCATCCCGGTCGGCACGATCCTCACCTCCCTGCTTCTCGGCTTCGGCCTCCCCGCCCCCGCCGAACTGGCCGGCGTAGCCCTGGTGATCACCGGCCTCCTGGTAGGCCTCCACCGCCCCCGAACCTCAGCGCCGACCGCAGCAGAAGCCGCAATCCCCACCCAGGTTTGACATCGACCCCTGTTTGGCATGCAATATATTGCATGCTGGTACCAACGACAGGAACTCTCCAATGAGCCTCAGTGACTTCCCGCGGCATTCGCTCACCTTCGGGCCCAGCCCGGTGCATCCGCTCAAGCGGCTGTCCGAGCACCTCGGTGGAGCGCAGATCTGGGCCAAGCGGGAGGACTGCAACTCCGGCCTCGCGTTCGGTGGCAACAAGACCCGCAAACTCGAGTACCTCGTACCCGACGCGCTCGCCCAAGGCGCCACCCATCTCGTCACCATCGGCGGCATCCAGTCCAACCACACCCGCCAGGTAGCAGCCGTCGCCGCTTCCCTCGGCCTCAAGGCGCGTCTGGTCCAGGAGAGCTGGGTCGACTGGCCCGACGCCGTCAACGACCGCGTCGGCAACATCCTGCTGTCCCGCATCATGGGCGCCGACATCGAACTGGTCGAGGCAGGCTTCGGCATCGGCTTCAAGGAGAGCTGGGAGAACGCCCTCGAACAGATCCGCTCCGAAGGCGGCGTCCCCTACGCAATCCCGGCCGGCGCCTCGGACCACCCCCTCGGCGGCCTGGGCTTCGCCAACTGGGCGGACGAAGTACAGGCTCAAGAAGAAGCGCTGGGCGTCTTCTTCGACACCATCGTCGTCTGCTCGGTCACCGGCTCGACCCACGCAGGCATGATCGCGGGCTTCGCCGGCCAGGACCGCCCGCGCCGCGTACTCGGCATCGACGCCTCCGCCAAGATCGACGAGACCCGCGCCCAGGTCGAGAAGATCGCCCGCAACACCGCCGCCCTGATCGGCCTGTCCCGCGACCTCCGCGACGACGAACTCACCGTCCTGGAAGGCTGGGCCGGCGACTACTACGGCATCCCCGTCCAATCCACCCTGGACGCCATCCGCCTCACCGGCTCCCTCGAAGGCGTCATCCTCGACCCCGTCTACGAAGGCAAATCCATGGCCGCCCTGATCGACCTGGTCCGCACCGCCGAAATCCCCCGCACCTCCACCGTCCTCTACGCCCACCTAGGCGGCCAACCGGCCCTCAACGCCTACTCAGCCCTCTTCAAGTAGCCAGGCGGGCGAGGCGGAGTTAGTTGCTGGAGGCACTTTGTGCTCGACGTGAGCATCTGATGACCACCAAAATGCACACGTCGAGCACAAAGTGGCCGGAAGAGTCGCGGCGGGTGGTCGGTGGGTGGGTGGGGGTGGTGGGTGGTGAGAATGGGGGGTATGGGTACTGCGCTTGCGGCTGATGGGACTCGGATTGCCTACCAGGTGGAAGGTGGGGGGTCGCCGTTGGTCTTGCTGGCCGGGCAGGCGAACAGTCATCGGTGGTGGGACCCGGTCCGCGAGGACTTCGGAGGGCGCCGGACGATAACCCTGGATTGGCGAGGGACCGGGGACAGTGACCGGCCGGACGTTGTCTACAGCACCGAAGGCTTCGCGGACGACGTGATCGCCGTACTGGACGACGCCGGGATCGAGGACGCCGACGTCTACGGCACCTCGATGGGTGGCCGCGTCGCGCAGTGGGTGGCGGCCAAGTACCCGGAGCGGGTGCGGAGGCTCGTCCTCGGCTGCACGTCGCCCGGCAAGAAGCACGGGTACGAACGCAGCCAGGAGATCCGTCGAGCGCTGGCCCAGGCGGACCAAGCAGGTCGCGACAGCATCCTCCTCGACCTGATGTACACCCCGAGCTGGCTGGCGACGCACCCCGGCCCGTACTACGTATTGGGCGACTCCACCATGCCCACGTACGCCCGAGGCCGCCATCTCGTTGCCAGCAACAACCACGACGCCTGGGACGAACTCCCCAAGATCAAGGCTCCCACCCTGATCCTGCACGGCGCCGACAACCTCTTCAGCCCAGCCGCCAACGCCGAGCTCCTGGCCTCCCGCATCCCCGACGCCCGCGCCCACGTCATCCCCGGCGCCCGCCACGCCTACTTCCACGAGTACCAGACAATCGCGAGCCAACTCGTCCGCGACTTCCTGGCAACACCGCACTAAGCCTGGTACTCCGCAAGCGCCTTGTGCCCATGCACCCGCCGCTGCTTGAAGACCGCCTGGACCTTCGGATCGTCACGCGGCAACTTCTTCCCACCGGACAGAATCGACCCAGGAATCTCGAACCGATAGACGATGTCGTCGCTCGCCGCATCCACCGTGACCTCGGCAGCCGACACCACCGCATGCACTCCCGGATAGCTCGTCCGCAGCTCCACCTCGAGGTAGTCCAGCTGCGCATCCACGCTGAACAACACATCAGTACCGAGCTCGCGCCCCTCGTACAGGTGCTTGAACAGATTCGCCCGCCGAGCACTGCTGGTCCATTGCGCCAACCCCACCCCAGGCAGCTTCGGCCCGAGCTTGAGCTTGACGTCCCGGGCCATGATCTCCTCCGGCGTGAAGTCCCGCACCACCCCGGCGAAGTCCTTCGCCCGCATCGGCGTACTCACCGCGCTGCCCTCGATCCGTCCAGGCAGCACAGCCGACTCGGCCCATAGGTTGCCGACGATCCCCGCCGCCCCGTTGACCGGATACCCATACCGCCGGACCAGCACCCCCACCGCATTAGCCATCCGAGTCACCATGCCGTCAACGGTCCCAGAGCAACGTGGCCCGCCACAACACGCCTGCCTCTAAAGGCAGTCCAGCTCACCCGATCCGCTGCAACGCCCTTTCCCGGCGGCCGGCCACGCTCGACCCCGACTCCCGCCGCGCCATCCGGCGCAGTACTACGGGAGCCACCAGCAACCCCACCACCGCCCACACGCCAAGTACCCCGACCGTCTCCCAATGCCGCCACGACGAACCGATCTCGACCGCGACCGCATCCCCCGGCAGCAATGCCGACCGCATCCCCAACCCCAGCCAGTAGATCGGCGTCAACTGCGCCACGAACTCCAACCACCCCGGCAGCGCCGTCACCGGATAGAAGATCCCCGACACCCCGATCAACGCCAGCACCGGCAACTGGATCAGCCCCTGCGACCGCGCGCTCGTGAACACCGACCCCAGCACAGCCCCGATCGGCAACGTCGCCAGCAACCCGAGCACCAACACCCACAGCAGGGTCAACGGCCGCTCCACCGAGAGCCCACGCACGATCAGCAACCCCGGAACCAGCAGAATCGCCAGATCCGCAATCAATCCACCCGCCACCGAAACAACCTTGCTCACCAAGTACCCGACCATCCCATCGGGTGTCGCCTTCGCCCGCAGCAGCGTGCCGTCCTCCCGATCGGCCGTGAGCTGCTGACTCATGCTGATCATGCCCATCGCCGCGTTCATCCCGAGCATGCTCGGCAACGCCAACGCGCCCAGCCCGAACCCGGTCGACCCGAACGACTTGTCGCGGAGGAAGTACAGGGCGATCAGCAGCAGCACCGGCCAGAGGAAGTGGCTGAGCAGCTCGCCCGGGTTGGTGAAGGACTGCCGCAACTCGATCACGCCACGCCGCCAGCCGGTCCGCACCGCCATCATCCGCGGGCTCATCACGCCACCTCGTTCTGTCGTACCAGCGTCAGATACGTGTCCTCGAGCGTCGCCCGCCGAACCTCCAGCTCGGTCAGCGCCTCGCCGTACCGGCCGAAAAGCCGGCGCACAAAGGGAGTCGACTCAGCCACGGACTCCCTGAAGCGCTGCCCGTCGACAGTCCACCGAACCTCGTCCTCTCCCGCGATCTGCCGGGTCAGCTCAGCTTCGGTGCCAGCGGCAACAATCCGCCCGGCGGCCAGCACCAGGATGCGATCGGCAAGCTTGCCGGCTTCGTCGATATCGTGCGTGGTCAGCAACACCGTCGTCCCCTCCTCCGCCGCCAGCCGCGCCACCAACTCATGGAACTCGTGCCGCGCCACTGGATCGAACCCAGCCGTCGGCTCGTCCAGGAACAACACCTCCGGCCGCCCGACGATCCCGATCGCGACATCGAGCCGCCGCCGCTGCCCACCCGACAACGTCTTGATCTTCTGCCCCGCATGCTCGGTCAGCCCAACGGCGGCAATCAACTCATCCGCGTCCCACGGCCGTTGCACCGCGGCGGTCGAGTACGGCGCGTAGTACTCGCCGAGATGCGCGAGCAACTCCCGCACCCGCCACTTGCCGTGATCCCGCCACGATTGCAGTACGACGCCGAGCCGCGCCCGCCACCGCTCGTCCCCCTCGGCCGGGTCCACGCCAAGCACGGACACCCGCCCGGCGGACCGCAACCGAAACCCTTCGAGGATCTCGATCGTCGTCGTCTTGCCCGCCCCGTTCGGACCGAGCAACGCCAGTACTTCGCCCCGCCGCGCGCGCAGCGTCACATCGTGCAGAACATCGGTGTCGCCGTACCGCATCCGCAGCCCGTCCACCTCGAGAACATCCTCAGCCATACCCCGGAAGCTACGTTGCGTTTCGACTGTCGGCAACGCTGATGACGCTGTAGACCCTCATAAAATCAGCAAATCTGAGCTATTGTTGCAATGACTTTGACCGCGAACGCAACCCTGGGAGGCCGCCGATGCCAGGAGGACGGCTGACCCAGGAAGACCGCCGGCTGATCGCCACCCGGCTGGCCGAGGGCCACGGGTACGCCGAGATCGCCCGCGAACTCGACCGCCCCACCTCGACGATCAGCCGCGAGGTCACCCGCAACGGCGGCCGTACCGGCTACCGCGCCGAGCACGCCCACCTCGCCACCGGCTCCCGCGCCCGCCGCCGCAAACACCCAACGGTTGAGGCCAGTGCTCCCGCCACCGACGCCTACGGCCGCGACCGCGTAGCCGTCCGCGAGTACGCCGAACTCTTCGCCGAAACGATGGTCGAGACCGGCCTCCCCCGGATGGCGTCGCGCGTCCTCGCCCGCCTCTACACCGCCGACACCTCCAGCGTCACCGCCGCCGACCTGGTCCGCGAGCTCAAGGTCAGCCCCGCCTCCATCTCCAAGGCGATCAACTACCTGGAAGGCCTCGAGCTGGTACGCCGCGAGCCCGACCCCGGCAAGCGCCACGAGCACTACCTGATCGCCGAAGACATCTGGATCCGGGCCTGGCGGACAAGCGCCCGAGCCAACGCCAACTGGGCCGGCACCGCCCGCAAAGGCGCCGAACTCTTCAACCCGGCGACGCCGGCCGGCGAGCGACTCGAACGAATGAGCCAGTTCTTCCAGCAACTCAGCGACGACATGTCAGGCCTGGGCCCCGACCCCGAAGTCGCTGAAGACACCGCCACCATCCTCGCCGCCCTGATCCACGCCAACCGCCCCCTCACAGCCGACCAACTAGCCAGCGCCCTCGACTGGCCGCTAGCCCGAGTCACCACCGCCCTCACCATCGCCCAGACCTACGACACCGACCCCCTCGCGGTGACCGCGGTCGCCCCCGGCACCTACACCGTGACAGTCACCCGCCTAACCCCAATCCAACGCCAAGCCCTGACAGCCAGGTCCCCCAAGCCGTAGTCACCAAGTCGTAGTCACCAAGTCGTAGTCACCAAGTCGCAGTCACCAACCGCCGCCGACGCCGGTGCCGAGCTGCCGTGCGATCCGCAGCAGCGCACCACTTCGCAGCACGCCATCCGCCAGCCCGATCTCCACCAGGTTGTCGAAAACCCTCTGATCCGCCGCCGACGCCCGGATCCCCGCATTCAGCACCCGCCCCGACCGAGTCAGCCGAGCAGCCAACGCCGTATCCCGCAGATGCCGCCCCAACAACCCCTTCACTGCCCGCCGGTACTCCGTACCCGCATCCCCCGACGCCCGCCGCAACGCACCAGCCGCCGCCCTCCCCGCCATCAACCCGGTCGCGACCGCGTAGTAAATCCCCTCACCCGTCATCGGATTGATCAATCCAGCCGCATCCCCAACCAACATCACCCGCCCACCCGACGGCCTCCACCCCCAAGAAGCCAACGGCAAGTGATGCCCCCGCCAATCAACCCCACCATCACCCGCCCCCGGCAACAAACGCTCCAGCTCAGCCAACATCCCAGCCCGCGTCAGCCGCCCCCGCTCCGCCCGCACCACCCCAGCCCGCGTCAGCCGCCCCCGCTCCGCCCGCACCAACCCAGCCCGCGCCGACAGCTCCCGTCCGACCCGCAACAGCCCGGCCCCCGTCGACCGGTCCCGGAGCTGCTCGCCATACCCGACGTTCGACCAGCCGTCGCCGCGGTCGAACGACCATGCGTATGACGGCTGCCGCGCGGTCCCGAACACGATCACCTGCTGCCCGGCCCGGCCAACCGGAGTCGGCGCATACCCCCGCAACGCCAACGCGACCGGCCCGCCCGCAATCCCCAACGCCCGTCGAACCAGCGAGTACGCCCCATCGGCCCCCACCACCATCCGAGCCTCGACGTCATCAACCATCACCCCCGACGGCCGCACCTCGACGCGCCCCACCCGCTGCTTCCGCAGTACGGCCCCAGCAGCCACCGCCGCCAAAACCAACCGCTCATCGAAAACCATCCGCGGCACCACATAAGCCGCGCGCTCCATCAACCGATCAACCCCAAGCGCCCCACGCCGCAGCGACAGCCGCCGGATCGGCGTCCGGTCGTCGACTACCCCGGTCACGCCAACCTCGGCCAGCAAATCAAACACCTGCGGAGCGATCCCGTCCCCACAAGCCTTGTCCCGCGGAAACTCCTGCCGATCAAGCAACAACACCGACATCCCAGGCTCAACCGCCAACGCCCCCAAGGCGGCCGCCGCCCCCGCCGGCCCAGCCCCAACCACCACCAAATCCCAGCTCACCCCCGCAGGCTACGTCCACCCCGCACCACCCACCCCGACACGAACTGCCGGAGGCGCCGAGGACGGCCAGATGCCGAGGGCGGAGCGAGGTGCCGGCGAGTGCCCGCGGCTGCGCGAGCGCCGCAGCAGCGCAGGCAACGCAGGCAACGCAGGCAACGGGCGAAGTTGTCGGGGCAGCGGTTCCCGCGGCGGCCGGCTGGGTGGGTGGGTGGGTGGGACTGCTGCGGTGCGGGAGCTGCGGGGCGAGCCACAGTGGCAGTGCCGGTGGCGGGAGCAGCGCAAGCCGGGGGCCGCGAGGCAGCGGGCGCGAGTGGTAGCGCGGGCGGCGGAAACGGCGCAGTCCGGGGCCGCAAGGCAGCGGGGCGACCGGCGAGGCGTTGGGGGTTAGCGGTTGCCGCGGCGGCCGGCGCGGCGAGTTGGGCGGACTGCTGGGATGCGGCGGGTGCGGGAGCCGCGGCGGTCGGCGTGGCCGGCGCCTTCGGTGGGGCCGGCGCCTTT
>NZ_BAAAHK010000012.1:44967-49160 GCF_039525325.1 Kribbella koreensis | reverse complement strand
CGGCGGTCGGCGTGGCCGGTGCCTTCGGTCCAGGGGGTGACGGGGCGGGCCTCGTCCAGGTCGATGACCTTGGGGAGGGGTGGGAGGAAAGAGGGTGGGGTGAGGGCGGGGACCGGTTCTACCCGGCGGCCGGATTCGCCATCCATCGGCTGGCCGGGCTCGCGGTCGTACAACTCGCCTTGGCGGCCCCCGCGAGACTCCGCCGGCTCGTCCAGTTCATCCAGTTCGTCGGGCGACTCGGCGCGGACCTTCGCGCGAGCGGCTGCTTCTTTGCTGACCAGCGGCTTCGGTCGCAGGACAGCGGCCGGCGCGGGAGCGACGTACTTCTTCTTCGGCAGTTTTGTCTTGAGGTCGATGCCGAGGGTGCTGATCAACCCGCCGATCACCACCACCATCACCGCGACCGCGACCACCAGACAGGCGGCGAACAGGACCGATTGCCCGCCCGACTTCCAGTCCGACGGGTCGGTCCGGCGCATCGCCGCGATCATCGCCACCAGGACGGCGTTGGTGATGCCGACGGCAACGGTTGCCGCGATCGTCCAGACCAGCACCCGGCGTTCCAGCTCGACGTCGTCGGCCGCGGCGACCAGACCGGCGATCAGCCCGGCCAGCACCGGAACGGTGTAGACCATGGCCAGCCCGAGGCCCGGGTTCGCGGCGAGGTAGAAGACGTCGAAGACGAGCGCCGTACCGGCCAGCGCGGCCGCGAAGCAGATCACCATCGGCGGGTAGAACCGCACGATGGCCACCGCGTCGGCGGGCACCGTCCTGATCATCCGGAACGCAGAAACGTCAGTACTCCGTTACTAGAGAGGGTTTCACTGCTCATTGTGCAGGTACCCGGCGCTCACGCCGACAATCGACAAAGGCGAGTTGGCAACGAAGTACCGCGGAAACAACGACGTACCGTGGGAAACGCAGAAGGCGCGCACCCCGTGCGGGATGCGCGCCTTCGATGCCGATCGGCTGCGGATCAGCCCTTCTTGGCGATTCCGGCCATCAGGATCCGCTGGTACGGCTGCAGCTCCTCGACCTCCGGTACGTCGCCGTCCGGGTCCTCCGGGAACCAGCGGGCCAGGAAGTCCAGGCCCGGCGGCACCAGCGGCAGACCGAGGAAGTGCTCGGTGATCCGCTCGGGCGTCCGGATCCAGCCGTTGCCCAGGCTCTCCAGGCCGGCCTGCTCCATCGCCTTCTGCAGCGGCTCACCGGTGTCGACGAAGTCGGTGATGAACAGGTAGCTGCCCGGGACGAGCTGGTCCATGATGGTGCGGACCCACTCGTCCGGCTGCTCGTCGTCGTGGAAGTGCATGTGGATGCCGACGATCATCAGCGCGATCGGACGGGTGAAGTCCAGATGCGTGGTGATCTCCTTGTTGTCCAGGATCTCCTGCGGCTTGCTCAGGTCGGCGGTGACGACGATGGTGCTGTTGTTCGTCGCCAGCAGCGCGCGGCCGTGCGCGAGCACGATCGGGTCCTTGTCGACGTAGACCACCTTGGCGTCGGGGTTGATCTCCTGCGCCGCCTGGTGGGTGTTCTTCTGCGTCGGCAGACCGCTGCCGATGTCGAGGAACTGGTCGATCCCCGCCGTGCGCACCAGGTACTGCACGCCCTTGATCAGCGCTTCCCGGTTCTCGATCGCGCACCGGCCGGCGTCCGGAACGTATTTCAGGTAGGTCGCCGCACCCTCACGGTCGGCAGCGAAGTTGTCCTTGCCACCGAGCAAAGCGTCGTAGACGCGCGCGATGGTCGGTTGGGAAGTGTCGAACTCCGGAGCGGGATCCGGGCTGTCGGGAGCCATCGGCGCAGCCTTCGTGTCGTAGGGAATCGTTGCCGCCATCGTAGTGCATTTGCATACCAGCGGCAGCCTGGTTCGGCCCTTCCTGGAGTGTTCAGGAGCCGATTTAACGAAGCCTGTGCACCCGCCTGATTCCTCAACTGAACGAGCCCCCGCGGGGTTACGCCGAATGCCCGGCAGATCGTCGTCCGAACACCCGACAACCCTCTTCGGAGACCCCGGAATCAGTCACTCAAAGCGATGTAACAGGCCTGCCCAACGGACGTTTGAGCACGGTGGGTAGTGGACCAGACACATGGCCCTTCGGCGTGTACGATGCAAATGCAAGCCCAAATGCACGTGCATATGCCAAAGACGTACGGAAGGTGCAGCTGATGACTGCTGTCTACAACGGCATGCCCGCAGACGCCGACGACGAGCTGACCTGGCGGAAGAGTCAGCGAAGTGGCCCGAACGGGAACTGCGTAGAGGTAGCGAAGCTTCCTGGCGGCGGTGTGGCGATGCGGAACTCGCGTCACACGGACGGACCGGCGCTGGTCTTCACCAAGGCCGAGATCGAAGCGTTTCTCGGCGGCGTTCACGACGGCGAGTTCGACGATCTCGCCTGATTCATTCCACAGAGCAGTAAGAGGCCCCTTCACCAGGCGAGTGGTGCGGGGGCCTCTTACTGTTGACGGACGTCTGCCTGTTACGGGCGCCGCGTGATCCGGTCGCGAGCGCCACACAGTTCCGTTGCGACATGCCGGGGCGGGCGATCACGGCGTACCGGGCAATCATTCGCCCGGGAACAGCAAAGGCCGGCCCTCCGCTAGGAGGCCGGCCTTTTGCTGTACTGCTGCCAGTACTGCCTACTACTACTGCCTTTACTGCACAGTGAGCGGCCAGAGCTGCTCACTGGGGAGCTCAGAGGCACCCGCGGTCGCCGCACCGTCCACGGTGATCCGCAGACCGGTGAACTTCGGCGTCATCACCCGCTGGTAACGCGAGGCCCGGTCGGGCTCCGCGACGTACTCGGCGATCAGGTGGTCGCCCAACCAGATCCGCACCATTTTCCGTCCTCCCGCTCGTTCGGTGGTCATCCCAGGCTCACGATCGGATCGCCGTCCAGCAGGCGCTCGCCCCGGAGCCAGCCTTCGAAGGCCCAGCGCTGCTGCTCGGGGCAGCGCGCCACCAGTTCCTGGATCTCCCGCTCGGTCAGCTCGCCGGGCGCTCGCTCGCCGGTAGGGCGGGCAGCGAAATCGACGGCTTCGGTGTCGTCGTCATTCATCGACTCGGGTTCCCCAACCAGTCATGCCGGCGTACCGCCCGACGGATCTGTAGAACCGGCCTGCTGGATCACGCGATGTCACTTTTTGCGAGATACAGCTCACCTTCTGTGCATGAAGCAATCATGGCGGTCGCACGAAACGAATGCAAGCGCCCGATGCACGTGCATTCGCACGTTTTCGACTTGTGACCAACTGAAGGCTCAGCAGACCCCCTCGAAAGGCCGATTCGGCCCCCGAACGGGCCGAACCAGCTGAGCGGGAAGCGATTACCAGTACTTCGGCCCCACTGCGCGCATCCCGTCGCCCACCGGCCGGCCGTCACGCACAGTGAGAAAGCTGGAATCGATGCCGGGGTGCCGGACAGCACCCACGACTCTTATGTAAGAACTTCGACAGATCACGGTCCGTCCGTGAGATGATTCGTCGGGGTGGGCAGGCCGCCGTTTTGGATCCAGCTGGGGCGTCGGAGGTGAGTGTGACGGAGTCGGGCGCGCCAGGCGGGCCGACCGCGCTGCGGATCATCCTCGGCGCACACCTGCGGAGAATGCGTGAGGCGGCCGGAATCACCCGGTCCGATGCCGGCTGGGAGATCCGCTCGTCGGAGTCCAAGGTCAGCCGGATGGAGCTGGGCCGGGTCGGTTTCAAGGAACGCGACGTCCGCGACCTGCTCACGCTGTACGGCATCGACGACCCCGAAGAGCGCGAGCGGCTGCTTGCTCTTGCGCGCGATGCGAACAACCCCGGCTGGTGGCACCGCTTCGGCGACGTACTGCCCAGCTGGTTCCACTCCTACCTCGGGCTCGAGTCGGCGGCGCAGCTGATCCGTACCTACGAGCTCCAGTTCGTCCCGGGCCTGCTGCAGACCCCGGAGTACGTCCGCGCCGTCGTCCAGCTCGGCCGCGGGCTGATCCCGGCCGAGGAGGTCGAGCGCCGCGTCTCCCTGCGCGTCAACCGCCAAGAGGTCCTGCAGCGCGCGAACCCGGTCCGCCTCTGGGCGGTCGTCGACGAGTCGGTACTACGCCGCCCGATCGGCGGCCTGAAGGCGATGCGCATCCAGCTCGAGTCCCTGATCGAGGCATCCCACATGCCGAACGTCACGCTCCAGGTGATGCCCTTCGACTCCGGCG
>NZ_BAAAHK010000012.1:0-44934 GCF_039525325.1 Kribbella koreensis | reverse complement strand
CGTTTCCCCGAGCAGGACCTGCCCGACATCGTCTACATCGAGCACCTGACCAGCGCCCTGTACCTGGACAAGCTCGAAGACCTGGACCAGTACACGGCCACCATGGAAGCCCTCTGCGTGGCCGCGCCCCCACCCAGCAAAACCCGCGACAAGCTGGCCGCCATCCTCCACGACTACACCTGAACCGCTCCACCTGTCCTGCGCTCAGGCGGGGCGAACTATGGTGGCGGGATGAGTTTCACCGGTTTCCCGGCGGCGGCGCTGGACTTCTACGACGATCTCGAGATGGACAACAGCAAGACGTTCTGGACGGCGAACAAGCACGTCTACGAAGAGTCTGTGCGGGCGCCGATGGTGGCGCTGCTCGCGACGCTGGAGGAGGAGTTCGGGGCGGCCAAGATCTTCCGGCCGTACCGTGACGTCCGGTTCGCCAAGGACAAGACGCCGTACAAGACGGCCCAGGGTGCCTTCGTCGCGCTCGGGCCGTCCACTGGGTACTACGTCCAGGTGGCCGCGCCCGGTGTCCGGGTCGGCGCCGGCTTCTACGAGGCGTCGGGCGAGCGGCTTGCCAGAGTTCGCAGTGCGATCGACGAGGACCGGCGGGGCAAGGAGCTCGAGAAGTTGCTGGCCGAGCTGGAAGCGGCCGGGTGGACACTCGGCGGCGACAAGCTCAAGACGACACCGCGCGGGTACGACGCAAGCCATCCCCGCATCGAGCTGCTCCGGCACAAGTCGATGACGCTCGGCAAGTCCTACGGCTTCGAGCCGATCATCCACACCCCGGCCCTCGCCGACCAGATCCGCACCGACTGGCGCACCGTCGCCCCGTTCCTCGACTGGATCACCACCAACGCCTGAGCCGCATTCCGTTCCCCGGCCGCTACCCGGCTCGCGGGGCGCGTGGACCTCGGAGTTCTGCAACCAGTTCGCGGAGGGCTGTGCTGCGGGAGAGGGCTGGGGTGGTGAGGTAGCCGATGGTTCGGCGTGGGGCGGTCGGGCCGAGGGGTTCGACGGTGACTTCGGGGGCCCGGTCGGCGGCGGTGGTTTCGGGGACCACGGCCATACCGAGGCCATGGGCGACCATCGAGAGCAGGACGGTGTCGTCGGCGACGTTGATAGTGGCTGGGGGCAACCAATCCTGGGTGCGGAACCAGGCTTGGGTTTCGGCGGAGCAGTTCTCGGTCCAGTCGATCAGCGGGAGGGATCGCGGATCAGCCGATCGAGCCGGGTGGATCAGCACGTAGGGCTCGTCGAGTAGTTCGCCGCCGACCAGGCCGGCCGACGCGGGGAGCCGGTGCGGGAGGTTCACGATCGCGAGGTCGGCGCGGCCCTCGACCACCTCGGTCGCCGTACCCCCGCCGACGTCGCGCACGATCGATACGTCGTACGAGAGTTGCGGGTGTTTGGCGGTGAGCCGGGTCAGTGCTGGTGGGAGCAGTTGCGCGGCGGCGCTGCGGAAGGCGGCGATGCGCAGGCGGGTGTCGAGTACGCCGCCGGCGGCCGCGCGTGTGTCGGCGCGGAGTACGTCCATCAAACGGAGGACGCCACGGCCATGCAGGATCGCGCGTTCGCCGGCCGGGGTCGGGCGGGCGCCGTGCCGGCCGCGGTCGAACAGGACGGTACCGAGCTTGCGTTCGGTCATCCGGACCGAGTGCGAGACGGCCGACTGGGTCAGGTCCAGAGTCGTTGCCGCGGCCGAGAAGCTACCGGTGCGTTCGACGGCGTCGAGGACGCGGAGTTCGGCGGCGGTGAGGTCCACGAAAGCAGCCTAACCGCTTCCATGAACGGCGCTCATGGAAGCGGCCCGTTGCAACAAGATGCAACTCTGCCAAGCGGCAGGTTTCCGGCCCTACGGTGGAACCCCACCGAGAGAACGGAAACCATTCCATGCGCGCCATCCAGGTCAGCCGGTACGGCGGGCCCGAGGTCCTCGAACACGTAGAGGTCCCCGCGCCGGTCCCGGCCGCAGGCGAGCTCCTGGTCGAGGTCGGCGCCGCCGGAGTGAACTATGCCGACACCCACCGCACCGACGGCTCCTACACCACCATCACCCAACTGCCCTTCATCCCTGGTTCCGAGGTCATCGGAAGGACCGCCGATGGTCGCCGGGTCCTCGCCCCGACCTTCGAAGGCGGCGGGTACGCCGAACTGGCCGTGGTACCCGCCGCTGACGCCGTGGACGTCCCCGGCCCGGTCGGAGACGCCGAGGCGCTCGCCCTTCTCGTCCAGGGACTCACCGCCTGGCACCTCCTCCGCAACAGCGCTCGCCTGTCACGCGGTGAATCTGTCGTGGTGAACGCCGCCGCCGGCGGAGTCGGTACGTTGGCCATCCAGCTCGCCCGGCTCTTCGGCGCCGGCCGGGTGATCGCGGTCGCGTCGACCGACGAGAAACGCAAGCTGGCGCTCTCCCTCGGCGCGGATGTCGCGATCGGCAGCGACCCCGATGGGTACGCGGGCAGAGTCGTTGCCGCCAACAACAATCAGCCCGTCGACGTGATCTTGGAGTCGACCGGCGGCTCGACCTTCAACGCCGCCCTCGGCGCACTGGCCGGCTTCGGCCGCCTGGTCACCTACGGCAACGCGGCTCGCGAAGGCCGTCGTCCCCTGCTCGACCCCGCACTACTCGCCGACCACAATCTCACCGTCGCCGGCTTCTGGCTCCGCCCCGCCCTCCAAATCCCCGGTATGTACCGCGAGCCCCTCGCCGAACTCTTCAACCTCGTCGCCACCGGCAAACTCGAGCCAGTAGTCGCCGAGTACCCCCTAGCCGAAGCCCGCCAAGCCCACACAGACCTCCTAGCCCGCCGCACCACAGGCAAACTGGTACTCCACCCCTAGCCACCACCCCGTCGATCCGACCCACCCACATCACCATGACCTCCAACGCCGGCGGGCGCGCGGCGGGCCGGGGCGCCCCGCACCATGCAGCCGGTGGCCCCCGCAGAACCGGCGGCTGGCGGCTGGCGGCTGGTGGCTGGTGGCTGGCGGCTGGTGGCTGGTGGCTGGCGGCTGGTGGCTGGTGGCTGGTGGCTGGTGGCGCCAGGCATGCATAAGTCGTGGCGGTGGGGTCGACGCGCCGGTGGAAATCGGTTGCATGGCGAGTTATGTGTGCGCGGACGACCGGTTGTTGCTATCAGCAACCACTCGGGAAGTGGCAGTCGCCCGCCTGCGGGCGGTGCTTTGTGCCCCAGTCGGTTGGGGTTAGGGACATGGTGAGGTGGAGGTTGCCGCCGGCAATCAGTTCTTCGTGGGTCAGCCAGGGGCGGTCGGTGGGGTGGTCGTTCAACCGTGCCTGCGCCACGTAGATGCCGTCCCCCTCGCGGGTGATGGTGAAGGTGGCGTTGCGGGAGGTGCGGAAGGTGGTCCTGTCGAAGATCGGGCTGCCCAGGATGTACTGCTTGTCCACCGGGGAGACCGGGTAGAGGCCGGCTGCGGCGAAGATGTACCAGGCGGACATCTGGCCGCAGTCCTCGTTGCCGCCGAGGCCTTCGGGGCCGGTGCCGTAGCCGTGGTCGCAGACGTAGCGGGACCACTTCTGGGTCAGCCAGGGCGCGCCGGCGTAGGTGAACATGAAGGCCATCTGGTGGACCGGCTCGTTGGAGTGGTTGTAGAAGTCGTTCCATTTCATCAGGTCGGCCGGCGGGGTGTTCTCGAAGATCGCGTTCAGCCGCTCGATGAACGCAATCTCGCCACCGGCCAGCGAGATCAGGCCGGCAACATCGTGCGGAACGAACCAGCCCTGCTGGTCCGGGTTGCTCTCGGTGCAGCCTTCGTCGAAGCCCATCCAGGAACCGTCGGCATTGCGGCCGCGGAACCAGCCGGCCTCAGGGTTGAAGAGGTTGCGATAGTTCTGAGCACTCGCGTCCAGCAAGCGCACATCGTCGTCCAGCCCAAGTACCGAGGCGAAGCGCGCCAACGCGTGATCGCTGTAGGAGTTCTCCAGCGTCGTCGACAACCCGATGTCCACCGAGTACCCGAGCGACAGCCAGTTCTCCAGATCGTTCCGGTTCGACCGCGCCACCGGCCCCAGCGCCACCTCCCGGCAGAACCGGTACGCCGTATCGACATCGAACCCGCAGATCCCCTTCACCACCGCCTCGGAGATGATGTTGATCGCCGGATCCCCCACCATCGTGTCGGTGTCGACGCCGAGCAGCTCCCACCGCGCCAGCCCCTTCACCCGTCCCGACGCGGTCAGGTCGAGCAACGTGTTGATCTGATCCGTGACCACCTTCTCGTCGATGATCGTCATCAACGGCAGCTGCGCGCGGAACACGTCCCAGCCGCTGAAGACCGTGCGCCGCTCATACCCGAGGTCGTCCCCGACGTCGCTCGACCGTCGCGGCTCGATCATCGTGTGGTAGAGCGCGGTCCGGAAGATCTGCCGCTGCTCAGCCGTACCGCCCTCGATCTCGACCTTCTCTAGCACGGCCGCCCATGCCGCCCGCGCATCCGCAGCAACTTCGTCGAAGTCCCACCCCGGCAGGTCATGGACGAGATTCCGCCGGGCACCTTCGACGCTCGTGTACGAGATGCCTGCCTTCAGCAAGACCGGGCCGGACACGTCCAGTTCGAGGAAGAAGCCGGCTGCCGCGCTTGCCGTAGTACGGGCTGCATCGTGACGGATGTCGTCGCCGTCCCAGGTGGCGAAAGCGGCGATCGGCTGGGAGAGCCGGAGCGAGAAGAAGACCGTGTACTCCGGCCCGTTGCCGCAGATCCATCCGCCACCGGACCGATCGCACCGCATCCACCCCTCGACCGTGTGATCGTCGACGAGCTCCACGGACTGCTCGACCGAGTGCGACCCGTCGAAGCCGACCCGGCGAGCCAGGTCGACCTTGATCCGGGCCGGCCCCGCAGCGGCGTACGTGAAGCGAATGATCCCGGCCCGCTCCTTGGCCGTCAGCTCGGTACGGACCTGATAGCGATCGAGGTCCACCGAGTAGTAGCCGGCCTTGACGATCTGGTTGCTGTAGGGACTGTTGGCCTCGACCCGGTCGGTGATCAACGGCCCGGTCTGTGGCATCACCTGAAGGTTGCCGAGGTCCCCGTAACACCCGATCCCGCCGAGATGCGTGAAGCTGAACCCCTCGATGGTGTCCATGTCCGCGGAGTACCCACTCCCGTGGTCGCCGCCGCTGATCGTGTCCGGGCTGAGCTGCACGAGCCCGAACGGCAGTACCGGCCCCGGGAAGGTCTTGCCGCAAGCGGTGTCCGGGAGCGTGGTGAGGGCACCGATCAACGGATCGATGTCGTCGACAGGGTGAGTCATGGCGGGGATCCTCAGAGACTGGCGAAGAACGCACGGATGTCGGTGACGAGCAGATCAGGTACTTCGAGCGCGGCGAAATGGCCGCCGCGCGGGTACCCGGTCCAGCGCACGATGTTGTTCGTCCGCTCGGCGATGTGCCTCAGCGGGATGAAGTTGTCCTCCGGGAAGTCCGCGAACGCAGTCGGCGCTGTGGACACGGGCAGCGGCTGTCCCCAGTAAGCGGCGTGACTGCGCTCGTAGTAAATCCGGGCGGCCGACCCCGCCGTCCTGGTGAACCAGTACAGCGACACGTTGGTGAGCAAGTGATCCCGGTCGATCGCCCCGTTTCCCGACCACTCCTCGAACTTCTCCGCGATCCACGCCAGCTGCCCGACCGGCGAGTCCGTCAAAGCATAGGCAACCGTCTGCGGCCGGGTCGACTGCAGATCCGCATACCCCTGCTTCTCCTTCAGCCACCCTTCGAACCGCCGCCACGACGCCACCGTCCGCTCGCGCTCCCCCGGCGGCAGCGCTGCCAACTCCTCGTCGGTCGGCTCCGCGGTAGCCCCCGCGCCCGGAATCAGATTCAGATGCACCCCGATCACCCGCTCGGGATACAACCGCCCGATCTCCCGCGAGATCCCCGCACCCCAGTCCCCACCCTGTACGCCGTACCGCTCATACCCCAGCCGCGCCATCAACTCCGCGAACGCCCGCGCCACCCGGACCTGCTCCCACCCCGTCTCCGTCGTCGGCCCCGACAACGTGAACCCCGGAATACTCGGCATCACCAGATGAAACGCCGGCCCATCGCTCCCGTACCGCCGAGGATCCGTCAACGGCCCCGCGATCTCCTGAAACTCGACCACCGACCCCGGCCACCCATGCGTGATCAGCAACGGCGTCGCATCCACCTCGCCCGACCGCAAATGCACAAAATGCACCCGCGCCCCGTCGATAGTGGTCGTGAACTGCTCCCACTCGTTCAACCGCCCCTCGGCCGCCCGCCAGTCATACCCATCCCGCCAGTACTCCGCCAACTCCCGCAAATACCCCACCGGCACCCCGTAATCCCACCCAACCCCCGGCAACTCCTCCGGCCACCGAGTCAACTCGAGCCGCCTATGCAGGTCGTCAAGCTCCCCCTGCGAAATCTCCACCCGAAACGATTCGATGCTCATAGCAACACCCTCCCCCACCCCTGACCCCCGCGCACGCGGGTTTCTCCCCACACACAGGTTTCCGCCCCTCGCGCCCTCCGCAACCGCTCCGCCTGCCGAGCTCGGCGACCCACACGGACTCGTCCACGCTCAACCGGCCATGGGGTTGGAGACACTTCAGGCAATGCTTTGAGGCGACGGGAGACGGGATGGGTCGGCGTACCGATGCTCTGACTGAATTGGCCGGTGTCGTGCTGGACGTTGAGCGGGGGCATCCGGTGCGGGTTGGGATCGACGGCTGTTCTGCGGCGGGGAAGACGACGCTGGCGGACGAGTTGGCCGGGATGCTGCGCGCCCGGACCGACCGCGAGATCATCCGGGTCGGCATCGACTACTTCAAGCGTGCTCCTGAGCTGCGGACGGCGTACCCGATCGAGTCGCCGGAGAGCTACTACCTGGACACCTGGGATCACGACGCGATCCGCGAACGCCTGCTGGTACCTCTCGGCCCGGGCGGCGATCGCCGGTACACCACCGCGATCAGGCATGCCAACGGACAGTCGCTCGCCGAGTCATCCGTCCACACGGCCAGCGCTGACGCGGTACTGCTGGCGGACGGTGCGTTCCTGCAGGTACCGGCGCTTGTCGACCACTGGGACCTGCGGATCTACGTGCAGGTCAGCTTCGACGAGGTCCTCCGGCGCGGCTCGGCCCGGGATCAAGCTTGGATGCCCTCGGCAGCCGCAGCCGAGGAGCGCTACCGCAAGAGGTACATCCCTGGCGAGCGCATGTACGTCGATCAGATCCGGCCGCGGGCGTTGGCTCAGGTTGTTGTGGACAACGGGGAGCCGGCGCGGCCAGTGCTGACGATCAGGCGGTGACGCGGTCTCGGACTACCTTGACGGTCAGGGCGGCGGCTAGGCATAGGCCGCCGGCTACCAGGATCAGGGTTACCAGGGTGCCGGAGTTGTTCAGGCGGGCGTCGCAGGCCATGGGGGTGATGCCGGCGGCTGGCTGGAAGACCGAGCCGCAGTCGGTGCCGGTGGCGGAGACTGAGCGGAAGCCCAGGCCTAGGCCTCCCAGCAGCAGGATGACGCCGGCGGCGATCAGGATCTTGTTGATCGCCGTCATGCCGGCACCGCTGGTGATGCCTGTTCTGACGGGCATGCCGACGGCACGACCCGACTGCCCCGTTGCACTTCGTTCACTCCTGACTTCGACCGACACCTCTCCGAACTTACGGTCCCGGGTCGTCGTAACCACGCCCGGACGGCCGTCAGCAGCGATTCTTCACACAGTCCTTACTCAGGACATACCTGCACGTGACGATGGTCTCAGAGGGCGCGACAGCCGGTGACACTGGCATCACTGTGCCAGTAACTGGACGACTGTCCAGAACCCGGAACGCGCTCTCCGGATACCGGAGAGCGCGTTGCCGGGAGGAGTTCAGAACCCGCCCGAGGCGGTCCCCCCGCTGCCCGTTGCCGGGGTCGTGAACGAGAGGTTCGGGTCCGGACCCCACTGGTCGGCGGTCGCCGGATAGTTCGCTTCCTGGCGTTTGATGCACTTCCATTCAACGGTCGTGCTGGGCGGCAGGTTACTGATCGTGCCGGTCCAGGTCGGATATGCGGTCGGCGCCAGCTTGACCGCGCTGGCCACCGACCAGGCCCCGAGCTGCGGCGCGCTGCCGACGACATAGACCGACTGCCCGGTCGTGGTCGTCCCGCCGGAGCAGCTGAAGGTCTTCGAAACGACCGTTTGACCGAGGGCGAAGACGAACGACTTCGCCGTACCGACCGCCAGCGACGCCGACTTGGCGACGACCAGGTTGCCGCCGGCGTTGTACCAGCCGCTGCCCGCCGCGTCGAAGGCCGCCTTGTTCGCGTACTGCGTGAGCGCGCTCCCGTTGAGCGTGACCCCCGACGCCTGCGTGTCGGCCACCAGCTCGACCACGTTCTGCCGCGACGACGGAGCCCCGGTGTACGTACCGGACGACGTCGCGATCCCCACGGTCGCCGTGTTGCCCGACCGCGACTGGGTCAGATCGGTCGTCCGCTTGGAACCGGTCTGGTACCCGATCGTCGAACCGTCGTCCTCAGCCACCGTGAACGACGAGGACGTGGTGTCCGAGTAGACCCGGGCGACCAGCTCGTTGCGGGTCGTCCCGTCCGCCCGCTTGCCGACCACGTTCATCGTCTGGTCGTCGACGTACATCTTCGGGATGATCGCGCCGGCCCGGGCATACGCCGGCAGCTGGAACTTGCCGTTGCGCCACAGCGGCACATCGGTCAGGTTCTGGCCGGTGCTGACCGTCTTGGTGTTGGTGTAGTAGTCGAACCAGGTACCGGCCGGCAGGTAGACGTCCCGCTTGCGCTGGTTCGCCCCGGCCGCGACGCCGACGAGCAGGTCCTTGCCGATCAGCTTCTCGTGGCCGACCTCCCGCACGTTCGGGTCGTTCTGGTACTGGTAGACCAGCGGCGGGATGAGCGGTTCGCCGGTCGTGTTGGCGCGATGCGCGAGCGAGTAGTAGTACGGCGTGAGCTCGTACCGCTGACGCAGGTTGGCCAGGTTGCTCGGTACGTCGCCGATCGAGTCGGGCGACGTCTCCGCGCAGTTGCAGAGGTTCTCGGTGTGTGGCCGGATCGGCACGTCGAACCAGGACGAGTTCGCGAACCACTGGGTGTAGAGCTCGTTCAGGTCGCTGTCCAGCATCTCCCGCCGGAAGCCACCGATGTCGGAGCCGAAGTAGTCGATACCCGACATGGACATCTGCATCTGCACGTTCTGCTGCGACGCGAGCGCCGTCAGCTTGGAGCCGATGTCGCCGGACCACATCGCAGTACCGGTCCGTTGAATGCCACCGGCCGCCGATCGAGCGAGCATGAACGGCCGCTGCTGTACTGCGTTGTCGGTATAGCCCTTGGCAATGCCGCGCGCCCATTCGAGGTTGTACAGGTTGTGGTAGTCGGAGTGCGCGTGCTTGCCCGCAAGCAGACCGGACGTCCAGTCACCCGCGTCGTACATCTCCGGCTCACCCAGATCGAGCCAGTGCCCCATGACACCGTCGTTGATCAGCGGCTGCCGCTGCGTGTTGTGCCACTGCGCGCTCGCGGCCGGCTGGGTCCAGTCGATCATCCCGCCGCGACCCCACCAGTCGTTCCCGGTCAGGTACGCCGGGCTGCAAGTCGAACAGCCCGCCCGGATCAGGTAGCCCGACGACGCCATCGACGTGTGCTCGGGCAGGTTCTTGCCGACGTACGACTCCTCGATCGTCATCACGCCGACGCCGTTGGTGTTCTTGTACGCCGCCAGCTTGGTCGCCGCGTTGGGGAAGTTGACCGGGTCCCACTCCAGCGTGCCCATCCGGGTGTTGTCGGAGCCGGCCGTCACCCCACCGAACCAGTTGACGTCGAGCATCACGCCATCGGTCGGGAACTTGTTCGCACGCAGACCGGACAGAGTCGTGTCGATCTCGTTCCAGTTGTCGTAGCCGTACTCCGACATCCACAGGCCGAACGCCTTCTTCGGCGGCACCGGCGGCCGCCCGGTCAGCTCGAGATAGTCCTTGCGCAGATCGGGCAGATCGGGTCCGCTCATCACGTACCAGCGCAGCTGATCGCCGAAGGTGTCCATCGTCCACGGGTCGCCGGTCAGGTTCCAGTCCTGCTTGTAGACCTGGTCGACGAACATGCCGTAGTTGGTGCTGCTGGCGCCGACCGCGAACAGCACCGGGATCTGCGCGTTGCCGACCGGCCCGTTGTCCGTGTCGTAGAGCATCGCGTTGCCGTAGGTGCCGCTCGTCCGCTGCCGGCCGACCCAGTCACCGTCGGCGCTGCCCCCCATGAAGAACTGCTCACCGAGCCCGTACGCGTTCTGCATGGACGACTTGGTGAAGCTCAGTCCCTTCCACGCCTGGCTCAGATTGCGCGGGCAGGTCGTGTTGAGCAGGAGCTGCGGCGTCCGGGCGGTGTCGTAGACCGTCGCGCACAGCGTCGAAGTGTTGACGTCGACCTTGATCCCCGGCGTCGTCAGCACTCCACCAACCTGGTTGAGGCTGGTCGGCCCGGGATAGTCCGTCTTGGCGATCTGATCGGTGGTGAAGATCGGCGAGCCCGTGCCCGGTCCCGCCCCCGCACCCATCTCGAAGTGCACCAGATCGTCGTCGAGAAACTCCACCACCAGGTAGTTGCCCCCGGCAGTGAACTGCACCCGTTGTACTGCGGCCTGAGCCGCCTCCACCGGCAGCACAACCAGCATCGGCACCAACAGCACCAACCCGAGGAGCCGCGCGAGCATGCTCTTCCGGCCCCTCATGGCCGTGCCACCGAGATGTTGTCGAGGTTGATTCCACCAGAGCCGTAGACCACCTTCACCACCCGTTTCCCTGCGGTGAGACTGGTCGTCAGCGTGGCCGTCCCCCACGTGTCCCAGTTGCCCGTACTCGGCAGGTTGACCGAGCCGACGCTGACGCCGTCGACCTGGATCGTGCGGGTCGCCGTGGTCGCCGCGCCGTTGGAGTACCGGAGCTTGATCACATGGCTGCCGGTCACCGCCGCATTGGTGTCGACCTGTACGGCGTCGCCCGCGGTCTCGAACCCGTCGACGAATCCGGTCCCGGTGTAACCCGGGTGGTCGGTGTTCACCGTAGTACCGGTGTTGCTGCCGAATTCAGCCTCATACGCAGCCTTGTCGACACCATTCAGTACTACGCTCCGCGCCGCCGCACTCGACGCCGTCTTCACGAGCGTCAACTGCTGCACCGGATCCCAGAACCAGCCCTCGGTCGCGCCCTGCAACGCGGCGAGCGTCGCGTGGGCCGTCATCGTCACGCCATCCTTCGTCACCGACGTCGGCTTGCTCGACGCCACCTGCAGCGTGCTCTTGGTGGCGAGGGGTGGAACGCTCACCGTCACCTGGTGACCGGCGAAGTTCTCGGTCGACGTGACCGTGCGGGTCTGGTTCGCCGAGTCCTCGAAGTACCCGTAGCTGGTCGTGCCGGCCGGGTAGATCCGGAACGACAGGTTGGTGTAGTTGTCGACGCTGTTGCCGATCGTGCCGCCCAGGTCGTAGTCCGCGTTCAGGTTGAGCGGGACGATCGCGCCGGCCTTGGCGTAGACGGGGATGGTGCCGGTGTCGGCGTTGTAGACCTTCGTGCCGGCACCCTGCGCCCGGCCGCCGTTCCAGAAGTCGTACCACTCACCCGCGGGCAGGTAGACGTTCTTGCTGGTCGCGCCCTGGGTCGTGATCGGTGCCACCAGCAACTGACGACCGAACATGTACTGCTGGTCCTGTGCCGCCGCCGTCGTGTCCCCCGGGAAGGCGAGGCTCATCGACTGCATCATCGGCAGGCCTGTGGTGGAAGCGTTCTTGGCCTCGGTGTAGAGGTACGGGATCAGGTTCATCCGGGTGTTGGCGAACTTGCGGAACTTCGGGATGACGGTCGTGTCGCCGGACCGCGCCTGCACGTTCCACGGCGTCCGCGCCTCGGAGACGCCCGGGTTCGACTTCTCCGAGTGGTACTGCATGATCGGCGAGAAGGTCGACTGCGCCGCCGCCCGCAGGTACAGCTCGCTGCTCGGGAACGTACCGGTGAATCCGGCCATGTCCCACGACCAGAACGGGATACCCGACGCGCCCGCGCTCTGGCCGGCCCGCACCGCCTGCTGGAACGCATCGAACGTGGACGCCTGGTCACCGGCCCAGAAGATCGAGTTGGCCTGCGCTCCCGAAGTACCGCCGCGGCTGAACAAGGTGCCCTGGGCACCCTTCTTCGTGGTGACGAAGTCGTTGTACGCCCGGGTGTACTCGTTCGGGTAGGCGTTGTGCAGCTCGTCGCCCTTACGACCGGAACCACTGGTCACGTTGCGGCCGAAGACCGCCTCGCTGCCGTCGGTCTTGAGGCCGTCGATGCCGACGTCGTCGAACAAGTAGGAGCGCTTGCTCATCCACCAGTTGGTGGCGGCCGTCTTGGTGAAGTCGGGCACCGTGCTGTTGCCGAACCACTGCCCGGACGGGATCCGGTACGGTCCGCCGGCGCCATCACCGAGAACGTAGCCCTGGGCAACGGCATAGTCACGGTCGTTGACGTGTTGCTGTGGCGCCGTCGGCGGGTTGGTGTCGAAGTCCTGCTTCAGCACCGGGATCTGCCAGAGCACCATCTTGACGCCCTGGTTGTGAGCGGCCGTCACCATCGCCTTCGGATCGGTCCACTCACCTCCGGCCGGGAAGGTCAGATCGGCATAGGTGAGCGCCTGATTGCCGGGCTTCGGCGTGTACGTCGCGCCGTGCCACAGGTAGAAGGTCGCCTCGTCGCTCCACTGCTCCAGCACCATCGCGGTGTGCGGGATCTGGTTCGACGTCATGTTGGCGAGTTCGGAGTTGACCTCGGCCTGGGTGTTCCACTCGTTCGCGGAGCCCCAGAGCCCGAACGACCACTTCGGCGGCAGCTTGGGCCGCGCAGTCGTCGCGGTGTACTGGTCGAGCATCTCGGCCCGCGTACCGGTGAAGAAGTAGTAGTCGACCGTCGAGTTGAGCGCGCCACCGGTGTCGACGGTGAAGCCGGCCATGTCGGTGAGGTGCGTACCGAGGTTGAACACGGAGTACCGGGTGCTGGGCACGTAGATGCCGTAGCCGGCCGTGTTGGTGACGAAGGGGACGCTGAGGTACGTACGGGCGGTCGGGCCCTGGTCCTGGTACTGGTTGTAGACGTAGTTGTGGACGTCCTTGCCGCGCTGGTCGAGCGCGTCGTACCGCTCGCCGAGTCCTTCGAAGCGTTCGCCGGCCGGGGAGAGCCAGTGGTCCTCGACCTTCGTCACCGTCGTACTGCCGTCGCTGGCCCAGCCGGTGTTGCGGAAGGTCGCCGGGTCGTACTGCCGGGCGATGAGCGTCGTACCATCGCCCTTGTAGACGGCGACCCGGTACGGCGACTTCTGGATCTTGAGCACGACCTTGGTGGTCGCGATCTGGAGAGTGCCCGCGCTGTCCGTCACCGTGTACGCCGATGAGCCGGTGATGTTGAGGCCACTGCCGGTCGGGGCGACCTGCACGTGGAAGCGGTCGATCGCGGGGAACGCGAACCGCACCTTCGGGGTGAAGCTGCCCGCGGTGTCGCCGGTCGTCACGTCGACGCTGGTGCCGTTGTTGACGAAGCCGGAGACGTTGCCGGTCCCGGAGTAGCTCGTCACCGCGAACGAGAACGGGCCGGTCGTCTTCTGGTTGGCGCCGTCGACGTCGGCGTTGACCGTGTAGGTGATCTGGTCACCGCGCGCGAAGGTGCCGAGCGCGACCTTCCAGTACGTGTTGTTGCCGCTGTTGTAGTCGAAGGCACCGCCGATCGGAGTCTGGTTGACGCCGTTCTTGGTCCAGGTGATCCAGACCGTCTGACCCGACGAGACCGGCCAGGTGGTGGCCTTGATCTGGACTGCTTCGCCGGCCATCGGGTCGCGGGGCGCGCGCTCGGTGAGGGCGGTGTTGTAGAGCTCGTCGGCGCCGTACGGGGCGTGGAAGACGCCGGTCAGCGTGCCGGCGAACGCGGGCGTCGGGGTGAACTGGAAGATGACCGCTGCGAGCACCAGGAGCGCAGCGACCCACCGTCTTCTTGGCTTGTTCAGGGCATGGGACATGTACAGGCCTCACTTCAGGGCAGAAGAAAGAGAGAGAAGAATCAGGCGGAGCGTTTGGTGAGGGACGGGCGGTCGGCCTCGTCCGGGCGGAGGTTCGGCTGGAAGAGTTCTCCCAGGAACAGGCCGGCGGCGCCTTGCGCCCAGGCTTCGTCGTCCCAGTCGTCGACGACCACGTCCAGCTCGCGCTGGAGTCCGTCGAACACGGCGTGCTGTAAGGCATCCTCGAAGCCGGGAAGGAACAGATCGCTGGACCGGGTCCCTTCACCCGCGAGCACGATCAGCTTCGGATTCAGCAGATTGACGAGGTTACCGACGGCCGTCCCCAGCGTCCGGCCGACTTGATCGAAAACATCTTTCACACCTTCGTCACCGCCGCGAGCAAGCTCAGCGGCCTCCTCGACGGTGTCGCATCCAGCAGCCTCGAGGATGGCCGGTTCACCGATCAGAGCTTCCAGACACCCACGCCCACCGCAGTCACAAAGCGGGCCATCGGCAACAACTTTCGTATGCCCGAACTCACCCGCGCCGCCCCCAGCACCGCGATACAGCCGGCCGTCAAGCACCATCCCGAGCCCGACACCACGCCCGATACTCACGACAGCCACATCGGACACACCCCGCCCGGCCCCGAACCACTGCTCATTGGCAACCAGGGTGTTCACATCGTTGTCCACCACCACCGGCAACCCGATCCGCCGCTCCAGCTCCGCGGCCAGGTCGACATCACGCCAGTCGGCGTAAGTCGCATGCCGAACCACCCCGGTAGCCCGATCGATCACCCCTGCCAACCCAACCCCAACCCCGTACACCGGGGCCGGAGCGGGAGCGGGAGCGCCGCCCGCAACGCCGCCCAGAGCGGCGTCCGGAGCGGCGGCCGGGGCGGGAGCGCGGTCCGCAGCGCCGCCAGGGGCGGCGGCCGGGGCGGCCGCTTGCCGCGGCGAGCTGATTGCCGTGCCTGCGCGCAGTTGCTTGACCACCGTGGCGACTGCTTCGACGACCGTGTCGACGTCATCGCCGACAAGACTCACGGTGGTGCGTTCGACGATGCCGGCGTTGAGGTCGGTGAGGACTGCGATGACCCGGGTCTCGGTGACCTTGATGCCGATCACATACCCGGCGTCGGGCCTCAACCCGAGGAGCACCGGTCGTCGGCCACCTCCGGACGACGCCGTCTCCCGCTCCTCGATCACCCCCGAGCCGATCAGCTCGGCGACGATCTCGGACACCGTCGGCAGGCTCAACCCGGTTCGCTTGGCCAGCTCCGTCCGCGACACCAGCCCACCGCGCAGCTCCCCCAGGACCAGCGACGAGTTGATCTCCCGGATCAGCTCCTTGCTCCCCACCCGAACCGGCTGCACCCGCCTCACGCCCCTTACTAAGGTCACCGAAGGAAGTCCCCGGAAGCTAACCCCGGCAGGCGAGCTCCGTCAACACCTCGCACGGTCCGACATCCGCGCGGGGGTGGGGTGCTGTTGGCGGACCCGCCCGGCCCGGGACGCAGTTCGCTTGGCCACCGGCGGGTCTTCCTACCGATGGCGTCAAACATCACGCCAGCGACACCAAAACCCGCCATCGAACGCCGTTTCTTCGCCGACTGACGCGCTACAGGCCGCCAGCCGACGAACAACCCGCCAGCCGACCCCCGATCTGCGCACCTGTCGCGCCGCGACGAAGGGAGCCGCCCGGACCGCCACGCATACACAACCACCGCGAACAGCCCCGACACGCCCGGGGTAAGCGATTGCCGAGTGGGTTTGGTGTGCACTGGCGGACCGGCCCGAGCGACGGCGGACCGCCGCGCCATCAAACGCCCGCAGGACCACCTCGACACGCCAAGACCAACGCCACTCCAGGAGGCTTTGACGGGCCGGCGGTTCGCCCGTTGCCCCCAGCAACCGACTCCTGGGCTTCGGGCCGATCCGGTCGGGGTGAGGTGTGGGCGGCGTGGTGTGGGGCGCGTAGAGGCGGTGCGCGCGCTGGCGGAGCGTTGCGTGTTCGGGGGCGGGCTGGTGGTCGATCGCCGAGGGTAAGCGGCTGGGCGCGGTGAGGTGAACCCTTGACACGTCTCCGCCGGGGGCTTACTTTTTGGCTAAATTTAGTGGCGAAGTAAGTCGGGAGTGAACGTGGCGAGTGGACAGGGTCCGATCCCCCGCGGTGATCTGGTGCCGTCGGGGATCGTCGGGTTGCTGGGGACCCAGGGGCCGACCTCGCGGACCGAGATCGCCAAAGGGCTCGGGCTGAGCCCGGCGACGGTCACCCAGGTGACGAAGGACCTGATCGCCCGCGGGCTGATCGAGGAGCTGGAGTCGGTACCGTCCAAGGGCGGCCGCCCGGCGCGCCTCCTCGGGCTCGTCCGAGACGCCGGCGTCGCGCTCGGCGCCAAGGTGACCGCCGATCACGTCGCGGTGGTCACCGTCGAGCTGGACGGAACCGTCCGCTCGTCGACCGAGCTGCAGTACGACCCCGCCGCCCCGGACGCGATCGAGCGCCTCGGCCAGATCCTCGCCAAGCAGGTGGCCGAGCTCGACGACCGGCTGCTCGGCGTCGGCGTCGGCGTACCGGGTGCTGTCGATTCGCAGGCCTCCGGCATCGTCGACGCCCCGACCCTCGGCTGGCAGTCGGCTCCCGTCGGACCGGTACTGCGCTCCGCGATCGGCACCCCCGTCCTGGTCGACAACGACGTCAACACCCTCGCCGCGGCCGAGCGGCTGTACGGAATCGGGCGCGCGCACTCGGCGTACCTGGTCGTCACGATCGGGCGAGGCATCGGCTGCGGCATCGTCGTCGACGGCGGCATCTACCGGGGCGCCAACGGAGGCGCCGGCGAGATCGGGCACATCCCGGTCTGGTCGCCAGGGACCGAGCAGCCGCCGTGCACCTGCGGCTCGACCGGCTGCCTCGAGGCGTACATCGGCGCGGAAGGCATCGCCCGGACCGCCCGCGCCCGCAAGGCGATCGGACCGCGCGGCACGCTCGCCACTTTGTTGCGGGCAGCAACGACCGGCGACGTCGCGGCACAGCAGATCTTCGAGGAAGCCGGCGGCATGCTCGGCCGGGCGCTCGCCGGCGTGATCCACACGGTCGACCCCGAGGTCGTCGTGCTGATGGGTGAGGGAGTGGACGGATGGGAGTTCTGGCAGACCGGGTTCGAGCCGTCGTTCCGGCGATCGTTGCTACCGGCCCGGCGCGCGGTACCGGTGATGGTGGAGCCGTGGACGGAGGACCAGTGGGCCCGCGGCGCGGCGTCGCTGGTGCTGAGCTCCCCGTTCGACTCGGCCGGCAACGGCGGCGAGCAGAGCCGGCTCGTCCGCGCCCGGCTGGAGACCCGATGAAGGCGAACGCGACCGTCACCCGCCGCCGGACCAAGCGGCCGGGTGGCTGGAAGCGGCTCGGCTGGGTGCTGTTCTTCCTGTTGCCGAGCGCGATCCCGCTCTTCGTCTTCACGCTGGTGCCGATGGTCTCCTCGCTGTGGGTGAGCCTGCACAAGTGGAACCTGATCTCGCCGATGGAGTGGGTCGGCCTCGGCAACTACACGAACCTGCTGACCGACGAGAACACCCGCCGGGTCTTCCTGCACACCCTGATCTACGTCGCCGGCTACCTCCCGATCGTGTACGCCGGTGGGCTCGGCCTCGCACTGGCGCTCAACCAGAAGCTCAAGGGCCGCTCGTTCCTGCGGGCGACCTACTTCCTCCCCGTCGTCACCAGCTGGGTCGTCGTCGCGCTGGTCTGGAAGTGGCTGCTCAACCCGACGAACGGCCTGGTCAACCAGGTCCTCGGCGCGGTCGGCCTCCCCCAGCCCGGTTGGTGGACCGACCCGCACTGGGCCCTGCCCGCCGTCATCCTCAGCTCGGCGTGGAAGGACCTCGGTTTCGTGATGGTCATCCTGCTCGCCGGTCTGCAGGCCATCCCGTCCGACCTCTACGAGGCCGCGAAGGTGGACGGCTCGAGCGCCTGGCAGCGCTTCTGGCGCGTCACCCTCCCACTGCTCTCCCCGTCGACCTTCTTCGTGGTGGTGATCTCCCTGATCAACGGTTTCCAGGTTTTCGACCAGGTCTACGTGATGACCGGCGGCGGCCCGCAAGGCTCCAGCCAGGTGGTGGTCGGGCAGATCTACGACCTGACCTTCCGGTACGGACGCGCTGGTGAAGCGTCCGCGCTGTCCTGGATCCTGTTCGCCGTCATCCTGCTGATCACCGTCTTCCAGATCCGCGGCCAGCGCCGGTGGGTGCACTATGCGTGACACCAGATCCCTCCCTGCGAAGATCGCCCTGTACGCCGCTGTGCTGGCCGGCGCCGCGATCATGCTGTTCCCGTTCCTCTGGACCGTGATCACGTCGATCACTCCGGAGGGCTCACTGGCCGACGGCCCCAAGCTGGTCGTCGACAACCCGACGCTCAACGCGTACCGGACGCTGGTCGACGCGATCCCGATCTGGCGGATCATCGTCAACTCGCTCGGCATCGCGATCGCGTCGACGGTGCTCCAGCTGATCACCGGGTCGATGGCGGCGTACGGGTTCGCCCGGTTGCACTTCCCGCTCAAGAACGTCGTGTTCGGCTTCTACCTGGCGACGCTGATGGTGCCGCTGCAGGTGCTCGTCGTCCCGCTGTTCATCGAGATGAAGACCTTCAACCTGCAGGACACGTACTTCGCCCTGCTGGCGCCGACGATCGCGTCGGCGTTCGGGGTGTTCCTGCTCCGCCAGGCGGTGACCGCCGTCCCGATGGAGCTGGACGAGGCGGCCACCATCGACGGCGCCGGCCATCTGCGGATCTTCACCACGATCGTGTTGCCGCTGATCCGGCCCGCGCTGGCGACCGTCGCCGTGTTCGCGTTCATGGGCAGCTGGAACAGCTTCCTCTGGCCGCTGGTGGTGATCAGGTCGCCGGAGTTCATGACGCTCCCGCTCGGCCTGTCCACCCTGCAGGGCCAGTTCACCACTCAGTGGGATGTCGTGATGGCGGGCTCCGTCGTCTCGATCGTCCCGATCGCCATCGTGTACCTGCTCGCGCAGCGCCACATCATCGCCGGTGTCGCCCACACCGGCATCAAGTAACCCCTGAAAGCGAAGGAAACCGCCATGCGCCATCTCAAGACCGTCGGGCTCGGACTGACCGCCGCGCTCGCACTCACGCTGACAGCCTGCGGGCAGGGCTCGGCGACCAAGGAAGCCGCCGCGCCGGAGGGCAAGAGCGTCGTCCGGTACATGAACTTCTCCTCCAACGACGGCCACGAGAAGGACCTGACGGCGATCGTCAACGCCTTCCAGACGGCCAACCCGAACATCACCGTCCAGGTCGAGACGGTTCCGTACGCGGACTACTTCACGAAGCTGCAGACCTCGGTGGCTGGTGGCACCGCGGCCGACGCGTTCGAACTCAACTACGAGAACTTCGTCACGTACGCGAAGAACGGCTCGCTGGCCGAGCTCAAGAACGTCGACACGGCGGCGTACAAGAAGTCGCTGGTGGACGCGTTCAACGACGGCGGCAAGCAGTACGGCGTACCGGAGTCGTTCTCGAACGTCGTGCTGTTCTACAACAAGGCGCTGTTCAAGAAGGCCGGCGTGGCCGAGCCGACCGACGCGTGGACGTGGAAGGACGAGCAGGCGGCCGCGGCGAAGCTGACCGACAAGGGCGCGAAGGTCTGGGGCGACTACCAGCCGGTCTCGTACAACGAGTTCTACAAGGTGCTCGCGCAGAACGGCGGCGAGTTCCTGAACGCCGACCGGACCGAGGCGACCTTCAACTCCCCGCAGGGGGTCGAGGCGGCGAAGTTCCTGATCGACAAGGTCGGCAAGACGATGCCGACCGAGGCCGACGGCGCCGGTACGCCGGACTTCGACTCGAAGCTGTTCAAGTCGGGCAAGCTCGCGATGTGGCACACCGGGATCTGGATGTTCAGCGCGATGGCGCAGGCGCCGTTCGACTGGGACGTCGTGGTCGAGCCGGGCAACACCAAGAAGGCGTCGGCGATGTTCGTGAACGGGCTGGTCGTGTCGGCCGCCTCGAAGAACGCCGACGCGGCACAGAAGTGGGTGACCTTCCTGGCCTCCTCGGACGACACCACCAAGACCCGGCTCGCGACCTCGTGGGAGCTGCCGCCGGTGGCTGACGAGGCGAAGCTCGCGCCGTACCTCGACCAGAAGAAGCCCGCCAACCGCAAGGCTGTGTTCTCCGCGCTCGAGGCGACCGTGCTGCCGCCGGTGATCGAGCGTCAGCAGGAGATGCAGGACCTGGTCACCGCCGAGCTGACCTCTGCCGCGGCCGGTCGCAAGCCGGTCGAGAAGGCGCTTGCGGATGCCCAGACCAAGGTCAACGGCCTGCTGAAGAAGTGAAGGAACCCATGACCGCCGCCCCAGATCTGCAAGAGCTCACCCGGTTGCGTGCGCTGGCCGAGCACAGTCACGCCGTCATCACCCAGCACCAGGATGCCGGCGGCGCCTATCCCGCTTCGCCGACCTTCTCGGCGTACAAGGGGTATGCATGGCTGCGCGACGGATCGTTCACCGCCGAGGGCATCTCCCGGTACGGCGATGTGGCGTCGGCCGACCGCTTCCACGACTGGGTCGACGGCGTACTGCGGCGTCGCCGCGGGCAGGTGGACGACCTGCGCGCGGCGCTCGCCCGGGGTGAGGTGCCGTCGAACGAGGCGATGCTGCCGACGCGGTTCACCTTCGACGGTGAGGACGGGTCGGATCCTTGGTGGGACTTCCAGACCGACGGCTACGGGATGTGGCTGTGGTCGGTGGTCACTCACGCGGCGCGGCACGGGCTGGATCTGGCGCGCTGGCGGGAAGGGATCGATGTTGCGGTCGACTACCTGGTGGCGTTCTGGGACCGGCCTTGTTACGACTGGTGGGAGGAGCACGTCGAGCACCGGCACGTGTCGACGCTCGGCGCGATCCATGGTGGATTGGTTGCTGTCGGCACCTGCTCGTCGTTGCGGTCGGCACCGTGGTCGGCGGCGGCGTTGAAGGTTGCCGCGGACATCCGGTCGCTGGTGACGGCAGAAGGGATCGTCGACGGGCATCTGGTGAAGTGGCTCGGCAGTTCGGCGGTCGACGGTTCGCTGCCGGCCTGCATCGTGCCGTTCGGCCTGGTCTCTCCCGACGACTCACTGGCGGCCATGACACGAGCGGCCGTCGCGAAGGACCTCGACTTCGACGGTGGCGTGCATCGCTTCACCGCCGACGTCTTCTACGGCGGTGGCCAGTGGATCCTGCTCTCCGCCCTCCTCGGCTGGAACCTAGCCGCTGCCGGCGACACAGCTGGTGCGTTGAAGCACCTCCGCTGGATAGCCGACCAGGTGGACGAACACGGCGACCTCCCCGAGCAAGTCCCTCATCACCTCCTCCACCCCGGCTCCCGCAACGAATGGGTAGCCCGCTGGGGACCGGTCGCCAGCCCGCTGCTGTGGTCCCACGGCATGTACCTGATCCTCGCCGACGAACTCGGCTTCACCATCGCTGACTACCTCGAAAGCAAGGACGCCTGATGCTCACCCATCGCCCCCACGGCATAGAACACCCCTACGCCACCTCCCCCGACCAACGCATCCCCGTCCAGCCGTTGACCGGCCAGCAGGTCCACCTCGGCGTAGTCGTCTCCCCCGACATCACCCGGGTGGTCTGCGAGTGGGGCTCCACCGAACTGCATCTCTCGCCGGCCGAGGCGAACGCCGCGGAGGCCGCAGCGCTGGCAGGAGGTGAGGGCCACTTGGCCGAAGCCCAAGCCAGCGCACTCGGTGGCGACGGCGGCTGGTCCGTGGTCACGCCGCCGCTGTCAGAGCCAGTCAAGTACCGCTTCCACGCCTACCGCGAACCGGCGTCAGCCGGCGCCGGAGCGGCGCACAGCCTCGCAGGGCCGACGGGTCCAGGCGTCGGGGGCGAGGCCTCTTCCACCCACACCAACGTCGGGTTGGTTGAGAGCACGGAGTGGTTCGAGGTCTCTCCGGCTAGCTGGAGCGCAACTGGTGGGGAGTTGCGGGGTGGGGGTGATCGGGTCAGTGGGATCGAGTGGCTGACCTCCTCGCAAGGGGTTCACCGGGCTCGGTTCGCCCTGCGCCTGGCGGACGGTGAGCACCTCGTGGGGTTTGGGGAGCGGTATGACGCTCTGGATCAGCGGGGGAAGACGCTGGATGCGGTGGTGTTCGAGCAGTACAAGTCTCAGGGGGTGCATGGGCGGACGTACATGCCGATGCCGTTCGCGCATGTGGTGGGTGGGGACGGGTGGGGGTTTCATGTGCGGACCTCGCGGCGGACCTGGTACTCATCGGAGGGCGACAAGCTGGTTGTCGAGGTGGCTTTGGGTGATGAAGCGGTGGTTGACCTGGGGATCTATGAGGGGTCGGCTGACGTCGTACTGAAGCAGTTCCTGGATGAGGCCGGGCGGGCCGAGGAACTGCCGGAGTGGGTGTTCCGGTTGTGGGCTTCGGGGAACGAGTGGAATACCCAGGAGCTGGTGATGGCCCGGATGGATGCTCATCGGGATCTGGCGATTCCGGTGGGAGCGGTGGTGATCGAGGCCTGGAGCGATGAAGAGGGGATCACCATTTGGCGGGACGCCCGTTATGAGATCAACGCGGATGGGGAGGCACACAGCGCGGCGGACTTCGAGTATCGGGCAGATGGCGCGTGGCCTGATCCGAAGGCGATGATCGATGAGTTGCATGCGCGCGGGATCAAGGTGATTCTGTGGCAGATTCCGTTGCAGAAGACGGAGTTCAGTACGGGTCAGGTGGCGGCCGACGCGGAAGCGATGGTGCGGGAAGGGCACGCAGTACTGGAAGCCGACGGTACGGCGTACCACAACCGTGGCTGGTGGTTCCCCAAGGCGCTGATGCCGGATCTGTCGACCCAGCGCACGCGCGACTGGTGGACGCAGAAGCGGCGGTACCTCGTCGACGATCTCGACGTGGACGGCTTCAAGACCGACGGCGGCGAGCATGCATGGGGGCACGATCTCCAGTACGCCGACGGCAAACGAGGCGACGAAGGCAACAACCTGTTCCCGGTGCACTACGCCCGCGCCTTCGGTGACCTGCTCAGGTCAGTCGGCAAGGCCCCCGTGACGTTCTCTCGCGCCGGCTTCACCGGATCGCAGGCGCACGGCATCTTCTGGGCCGGCGACGAGGACTCGACCTGGGAGGCATTCCGCGCCTCGGTGACTGCTGGGCTGTCCGCGGCGTCCTGCGGAATCGTCTACTGGGGTTGGGATCTGGCCGGCTTCTCCGGACCGGTCCCCGACGCCGAGCTCTATCTACGCGCCGCGGCGGCTTCGGTCTTCATGCCGATCATGCAGTACCACTCGGAGTTCAATCACCACCAGCTCCCCCTCCGCGACCGCACCCCGTGGCACGTCGCCGAAACCACCGGCGACGACCGCATCGTCCCGCTCTTCCGCCGGTACGCCGAACTCCGCGAGCGCCTGGTCCCGTACCTGACCGAACAAGCCGCCCTGACCATCACCACCGACCGCCCGCTCATGCGCCCCCTCTTCTTCGACCACCCCACCGACGAGGAGATCTGGAACCACCCCTACCAGTACCTCCTCGGCAACGACCTCCTCATCAACCCCGTGCTCGACCCGGGTGCCACCACCTGGACCACCTACCTCCCAGCAGGCGACTGGATCGACGCCTGGACAGGCGATCCGGTCCAGCCCGGCCTGGTCACCCGAGACGTCCCGCTGGACCTCGTCCCCGTCTACTGCCGAGCCGACCGCTGGCCAGCCCTCACCCCCATCTTCAGCTAGGCCCCGCGCGACCACTCCGCTGGTCGGACCCCTTCCCGGGACTGGGGCGGATTTTGCCCCCGAATCGGGAGATTTGCCTCCCCGGTCTCGGTGACGATCCTCCCCAACCTCGCGTCGGGCGACCGGCGCTGGGATTGGTTGCTTGGGACAACGGCCGGGGCGCCACGCACACACAACTCGGCAGGCAACCGCTTACCCCGGGCGTGTCGGGGCGACTGGCGAGGGTTGTGCATGCGTGGGGCTCCGAGGACGAGGGTGCCGATTACGCGTGCGGGTCCTGGTCCAGGGTGGTGAGGAGGTCTTTGAGGGTTCCGTAGCCGGGGCAGGCGGGACCGCATTGGTTCTGCCGTTGCAGGGCCAGGTCCTGGTCGAGGTCGTTCTGGCTGGATTGCGAGAGCGTCCAGCCGAGTGGCGCGGACAAGGACGGCTGGGTGCTTTGGCTGATGACGTAGACGAGGTTGGGCAGGTCGCCACGGAGGGTCGCGCAGGCGGATGACTCCGAGCAGAGCTGGGCGGCCGCGGCCGTCCGAGCCTCTCGGAGCAAGGCCCGGTCGTTCGTACCGTCCTCCTTGGCCGAGATGAGTTTGGTTGCTGGAGGCACCAACAGTTCCGGTACGGCCGGCAGATTCGTACCAGGCTTGAAGGTGTTGCCGATGCCGTCGACCGGGTCGTCGTTGCCGACGCTGTAGTCCTTGCCGGTGCCGTTCTCGATGTAGACGACCAGCGGCACGATGACCTCGCCAGTGCCGGCAGTAAGCACCTTGTCGTTGTGCGCCCGGACCAGAGCACCCCACGACGGCGCGAGATCGACGATCGTCCCGATCCCCGTGTTGTCGGTGTACCCACCATCCACCAACTGCGCCGGCTTGAGCTCACCACAGCTGCCGACTACCCCGGACGGCGTCACATACGGGAAGCGAGAGGCCAGCAACCCAGCAGTCAGCGCTTGCGGGTTGCCGAGACAGCCCGCGTCGGAGCGTTCCGCAGTACGGCCGTACGAAGCGAACAGGTCGTAGTCGTGCGCCCCAGCCACCCCGGCTCCACACACCGGCGCGCCATCCGCGGACCGGGCCCCCTCGCTCAGATCCACCTGACTGACCAGCGCCCGGCACCCATTGCGAACAGCCGAGGTAGTCAGAATCAGCTGCCCGGTCATCGCCCCGTCAGCATTCCCGTCGTCCGGCAGGAAGGGCCGACGCAGCTCAGGAACCTTCCGCTCCCAAGCCGTCTCCATCAGCCCGGCCCGGTCCAGCGGCTGGCGCGACGGTGTCCGGTACTCCGCGGCAGCATCGAAACGCAGCCCCACCGTACTGGCTAGCAGATCGCTCGACAGCAACGAGATCGTCGCGGCCCCGAGCGCCTCATGCCCCGCCATCGCCTTGACCGCCGCCAACGGCTTGTCCGTGTACCGCGCAACGGTCAGCCCGAACGCGCCACCACTCGCCCCACCCGAGAACAGCACCGACTTCTTCGCGCACCCAGTGCCCGAGCTACTGAGCGTCTCGAGCGCGGAAGCAGTCCAGTACGTCGCTCTGATGCCACCACCCTCCGCGGCCACCATCATCATCGGCCGCAGACTGAGCCCACCATCCAACGGCACCGTGCATCCCGCCTGAGCCACCCACGCGTCGAACGCCTTCTGCATGGTCGGCCGATCAGGCAGCGCGCCGCTACCCGTCAACGGATGGACCTCGGTCTTGCCGCCGATCAGCGCAGTCGCCACCATCGCGAAGACCAGCAGGCTGATGATCGGCGTCGCACGCATCCGCAACCACTTGGTCTGGAAGACCTCCGGCGGCTGCCGCTCTTGGGCGTAGGCGACGATCACCCCGACCAGAATCACCAGCGTCGCCAGCGCGAGCAGCGTCGACGCCAGTACGCCGAGAGCGTCGGCGAACCGCCGCGGGAACAACCCCAGCAACAGCATCGCGGCACTCGCACCGAGCACGAACCCGACCCGGATCTTGCTCCGCGGCGCCACGTCGACCACGGTCGCACCACTTGGATTCACGCCGGGCGTCGCGATCCGCCCGTACCAGCCGAGCACTCCCGTGGTCTCCGGCTGCCCCCACCTCTTGATTGCCTTGAGCACCGGCCAGGAGACGAGCCAGGTACCGATCGCCAGCACCACACCGGTCACCAGCGCCACCGTCGGATGCACGGCGTACGACGAATCGAACAGACCCACCGCATCGCCTGCCGCCAGCGCGGCGAACGCGCGGACCATCCCCAGACCGCCCAGCGAGACCGCGGTCACCGAGATCATGTCGCCGGCGATCATCACATCGCGCGGGAACCAGCTGCCGACCGGCCGCAACGCCTTCGGATGCACGCCAGGCCTGTCCCGGAGAAGCTGCGACAGCCCCAGCACCAGTAGGGGGATCAGGCAGAACACGATCAGCCGCCGCTTGAACACCTCACCCTGACCGGACACCGCGATCACGACCGCGATGGCCGGCAACAGGATCGGCCCGATCAGCCAGAGCATCAAGTTGTGCCGGCGTTTGTCCCCGTTCTGGTTGTAGAAGGGCCATTCGTGGTCCTCACCGCGGACCCGCCGGACGGCCCAGTCGGCGCGGAGCCGGCCGAGCAGGAAGATCGCGGGCAGCAGCACCGCGTAGTACAGGAAGGCGGCGATGAGCGCCTGGCCGACGCCGGTGCCGTTGTCGAGCCATCTGCGCTGGACGTCCGGCAGCTGGTCGAGGACGTCGGTACCGGGCACGATCGCGAGCAGGCCGAGTGGCAGGAACGCGAGCAGGCTGAAGCGCTGGATCCACAGTGCGCGGCGGATCCGCGGTACGGCTGCCTTGATCGTCGACCAGTGGTCGCGGACCAGGAGGAAGAGCACGGCAAGGAACGCCAGCCATTTCAGTGTCGTGACCACTGCCAGGATGACCGCGGACGCGGCCGGCACACAGTCGCCCGCGCCGCATCGCCGGCTTCCCAGCCAGTACATGAGGAGGTCTTCCACCACGTCGATTCCGGCTAGTACCAGCACCGGGCCGGTGGCGATGAAGCGTCGCAGTGCCGGCACATAGATGGCGATGAAGACGAGGTCGAGCACCAGGTAGATCGCCAGCAAGGGCAACCAGTCGTCCAGTTGTTCGCCGGTGAGCTTGTCGTGCCAGCCGCCGTACTGCTTCAGGGCCAGCGGTCCGCTCATCCCGTTGAAGGCCCACGACGAGCCGCCCTCGGCGAGGAACCCCGCCGCCAGCAGGCTGATCTCGTTCATCGCCAGCCAGACCGCCGTCAGCCCGGCCAGAATCGCCCCCACCCACCGGAAATCAGCAGGCTCCGGCGCCTCCTCCACCACTGCCTGCGCCACAGGTTCCCCCACCACCGCGACCATTGCCCATTCGCCCCCACAGCTCAGCGGTCGTTACGTGCAGTTACATTGCTACACACTCCGCTGTCACCGACAAGGGCTCGGGCTATAAAGTTCCCCGACAGCCGGCTTGGGCCTCACCGTCAGCCCATCGACCATCTGTTGGTCGGTGGGCTTCTGTGCGACCGCAACAGCGCCGGACTGCACACCGCCTACGGCAAAGGTCTCGAACAGGTTCGACACCACCATCACGCGGCCGGCCGCGGTCCTGGACGCCTTGCCCTTGGTGCGACTGGGTCGCATATGATGCCTGGGTGACGTTGACCCTGAGAGCCGCGGTCGCAGCAGACGGACCGGTGCTCACGCAGCTGACGAGGACCTCCGCGGCGTACGGCGGTGACTACCGGGCGGTGATCGTGGAGCAGACGATCGACGCCGCCTACCTGGCGGACAACCCGGCCCGGGTAGCTGAGGACGACCGCGGCGTCGCCGGCTTCTACACGCTGTTGATCCCCGGCCTCGGCGGACCTGGCGAGGGCGAGCTGGACTACCTGTTCGTCGCCGACGACCGGCAGGGATCCGGGATCGGGCGGATGCTGATGGACGATCTGCGGACCGAGGCCGCGGCGCTCGGACTCCGGCGGATCCACATCGTGTCCCATCCGCCGGCCGAAGGGTTCTACCTCGCGATGGGCGCCACCCGGGTGGGCCTGCTGCCGCCGCGTGGCCGGGTGAGTTGGGCACGGCCGCGGCTGCTACTGGAACTACCGTGAGCAGCACAGGGAAGGTAGCTACGAGCGAGAGGTTGATCCGTGACTGATCCGATGGCGCTGGAGAACAGTTACGGCGCGCACAACTACCATCCGTTGCCGGTGACCGTCGCGACCGCGGAGGGTGTCTGGATCACCGACACGTCGGGTGAGCGGTACCTGGACTGTCTGGCCGGCTACTCGGCGCTCAACTTCGGGCATCGGCATCCGGCGCTGATCGCTGCGGCAGTCGAGCAACTCGGGCGGGTGACGTTGACGAGTCGCGCGTTTCACCATGACCAGCTCGGCCCGTTCTGTGCCGAACTGGCCGCATTGTCCGGTAAGGACGCGGTCCTTCCGATGAACTCGGGCGCCGAGGCGGTCGAGACGGCGCTCAAGCTGGCCCGCCGCTGGGGGTACCTGGTCAAGGGCGTGCCGGACGGGCAGGCGACCATTATCGTTGCTGATGGCAACTTCCATGGGCGGACGATCAGCATCATCAGCTTCTCCGGCGACGCCGAGGCGCACGACAGCTTCGGGCCGTACACGCCTGGCTTCCGCTCGGTCCCGTACGGCGACGCGGCCGCGCTGGAGGCGGCCATCGACGAGACGACCGTCGCCGTGCTGATCGAGCCGGTGCAGGGTGAGGCCGGCGTCGTCGTGCCGCCGGACGGGTACCTGGCGGCGGTTCGCTCGGCATGCAGCCGACACGAGGTATTGATGATGGCGGATGAGATTCAGTCCGGGCTGGGGCGGGCGGGGGCGACCTTCGCCAGCTCGCGGGCCGGCGTCGTGCCTGATGTGTACGTGCTCGGGAAGGCGCTCGGTGGCGGGATCATGCCGTTGTCGGCTGTCGTTGCCGACCGGCCGGTGATGGACGTGATCACGCCTGGGACGCATGGAAGTACGTTCGGCGGCAACCCGCTGGCGGTGGCGATCGGGCGGGCCGTGATCAAGCTGCTCGAGCCGGGTGAGTTGCAGGCACACGCGCTGGCGATGGAGCCGGAGTTGCGCGAGCGATTGGAGCCGTTGCGGGCGCAGGGGCTGGTCGGCCTACGGGTGCACGGATTGTGGGCCGGGCTGGATCTTGATCCGGCGCTGGGGACCGGCCGGGAGCTGTGCGAGAAGCTGGCGGAGTACGGCGTACTGGCGAAGGACACCCATGGCTCGACCATCCGGTTGTCGCCGCCGCTGGTGATCACGACCGACGAGCTGGACTGGATGACCGAGCGACTGTCGCTCGCACTCAAGGCGCTCGCGAGCTGAGATGGGTGGGCAGATGATCGAGGTACGGCAGGCTACGGCGGCTGATGGTGAGGGGGTCGGGGTCGTGCATGCGGCCTCGTGGGAGGCGGCTTACTCGCCGTTCTTCGACGAAGCGTTCGCGGCGGAGCAGATCAAGTCCCGGCTGGACCGCTGGCATGAGCGGGTCGCTTCGCCGGAAGGACTGGTGCTGGTCGCGGCCGTCGACGGGCGCGTCCTGGCCTTCTCCTGGTCGGTACCGTCGCCGAGCCGGCCGGGCTTCGCCGAGATCAACAGCTTCTACGGGCACCCGGACGGCTGGGGCACCGGCGTGGCGGGAGCGTTGATGAGCGAGACGCTGCGCCGGCTGCGAGCCGACGGTTTCGGCCGCGTCCACCTGTGGACCCTGCGCGACACACCCCAGTCCCGCCGCTTCTACACGAAATCGGGCTTCACGGAGACCGGCGAGACCACCACCCGCGACTTCGGCGACGGCGAGCCGATCGATCAGGTCGAGTACGAGATCCGCACCTCGACGACCACCTCACCCAGGTCGACGAACACCCCCGGCTGACCCTCGTCCCACTCCGACCGCGCCGTCTGCTCCTCCCACTCCGAGCGCGGGATCGCTGCGAGTCCACCGCTGCACCGCCCCCGGACCGTCATCAGATTGACCGCCCGCCCAGGCCCCGCGACCAGCTCCACCGCGACCTTCGCCTCACCACGGAACTCGACCGCCGTACCCCGCGCCACCGCCCGGCGCTCCCCGTCGATGCTCAGCACCACGTCGACCAGCGGCAGAAACACCCGATCAAGCCCCGAGAAGTCCGAGAAAGCCGCATCCACCTCCAGGTCCGCAACACTGAGCCGCCACCCACCCGGATCATCGACGAGCTGCCGGGTAGCCCCGGCCCCGTTGCGCCAAGCGACGGCCTGGACGGCATCAGGACTCAGGACGCGGGAGGTCATGGGCCACAGATTATCGGCGCGGCCCCGGTCCGCTCGTAACCTGCGCGTCTTCTCCGGTTACCCCAGATGAAACATGCCCCTCCTACCTTGGGGTCCGCCTACCTTGAGGGTCCATGTCAGCCGCATGAGGCGGTGAGCCGATGTACGAGCACGTCGACCCGTTCATCGGGACCGGCGCCACCGACCTGCCTACGCCGAAGGGCCTGGCAGCGACCTGGTGGTGGCCCAAGCCGCAGACCGGCAACACCCACCCGGGGGCCATGCACCCGTTCGGGATGGTGTCGGCCTGCCCGTACTCCGGGGCCTACCCGACCGGTTACGGCCTGTATGACTTCAACACCGAGGGTGTGCCCGACCAGCTGTACGACCGCCCGGTCGCCTCCGGCTTCACCCATTTCCAGCAGTCCGGCACCGGCGCGATCCGCAAGTACTACAACTACTTCCGGGTCACGCCCATGCTGGGCCCGCTCGACGACCTGGGCACCACATGGGACCTGCTGGACGAGGTGGCCGAGCCCGGGTACTACGCGGCGACGCTGAGCTCGGGGGTGCACTGTGAGGTGACGGTCGGTCCCAAATCGGCCGTCCACCGGTACACCTTTCCGGCCAATGACGCCGCCCGGATCGTCATCGACGCCTCGACCGGCGGCCTGGCCATCCCGCACAGCCGAACCGTGCCGTTGAAGGCGCATCTGGCGATGCTCGAGCCTGGGGTGGCTCAAGGGGAGATCCACGTCGAGGGTGTGCCGCTGGCCGTGCACCTGGAGGTCGACGCCCCCGGCTGGCGGCAGCTGCTCTGGTACGACCGGCGCCTGATGCCCGGGGGCACCCGCCTCGACTTCGACTACATCCGGCCGACCACGCTGCGGCCGTTCGGGCTGATGTTCATGGGTCCCTCGCGGGCCGAACAGACCATCGAGGTGCGGCTGGGGTTCTCCCTGCGCGGGTGTGAGAAGGCCCGGGAGAACCTGCACACGGACGTCGGCCGATCCCAGGCCACGTTCGCCGGACGGCGCGACCAGACGGCGGCCAGCTGGCGCGACCACCTCGGCAAGGTCGAGATCATGGCGGAGTCCGATGACCAGGCGACGGTCTTCGGCACCGCGCTCTACCACTCGCTGGTCAAGCCGTGTTTCGCCCCGGACGAGAGCCCGTCGTGGACGACCGAAGGCCCGTACGCGTTCGACATCTGCACCATGTGGGACATCTACCGGACCCAGCTGCCGCTGATGACCACCCTGTTCCCGCAGCGTTCGGTCGCGCTGGCCGGCGCGCTGCTGTCGATCGCCGAGCAGGAGGGCAACCTGCCGATCGGCTACCGGATGGCCAAGGGCGCCGACCGGTTCTCCCGCCAGGGCAGCGCTCTGGCGCACACCTTCTTCGCCGACCTGTGCCAGCTGGACCTGCCCGGTATCGACTGGGACTGGGCGATGGTGCACCTGGAGATGGACCTGCGCAGGACCTACGGCGAGGACTATCTGGTGCATGGTGTTGCGCACCCGATCAGCCACACCCTGGACCTGGCGTACGCCTACCACTGCACCGCTGCCATCGCCCACAAACTCCGGGACCGGACGCTGGCCAAGCAGATGCGCGACCTCGCCCAGGGCTGGCGGGCAGCGTACGACCCGGGCACCGGCCTGCTGCGCGACTCGACCTTCTACGAGGGCGGCCGGTGGAACTACTCCTTCCGGCTGCTGCACGACATGCGGGCCCGGATCGCGCTGGCCGGCGGCGACGAGGCTTTCATCGGGCTGCTCGACCGGTTCTTCGGGTACGACGCCGCACCGGTCACCCAGCCTGGCGTACGGCCGAGCGTGGCCGAGATGGACGCCGGGTACGCCCTGCGCCGGTTCGAGGGACTGAACAACGAACCGGACTACGAGTCACCGTGGTCCTATCACTACGCGGGACGGCCGGACCGAACCGCCGAGGTGGTGCACGCTGCCGTCGCGAATCAGTTCGGCACCGGCCGGGGTGGGTTGCCGGGCAACGACGACTCTGGCGGGCTGTCTGCCTGGTATGTGTGGGCGACGCTCGGGCTGTTCCCGGTCGCCGGGCAGAACCTGTTCCTGGTGAGTGCGCCGGCCGTGGCGGAATCCACGATCCGGCTGCCGGAGGGCGACCTGTCGATCACCACCACCGGGTTCGAGCCGGTCGAGCCAGGCGGACCGGTCTCCTACGTCCAGTCCATCGCGGTGAACGGCAGGGCACTCGAACGCCCCTGGGTCTCCGGCCGCGAACTGCGCCGCATCCGCAACCTGCACATCGAGCTGGGCCCACGGCCATCCGGCTGGGGCGCCAAGATCAGACCACCATCCACATCCGACCCGCTGCACACCGCTGGAGGTGAGGCATGAGCATCGACGACACGCCTGTCCCGTCCGCACCCAACCGCCGTCTGGTCATCGTCGTCCGCGCCGACCCGGTGATCTGCGGGCACTCCGGTGAGGCACGGTGCCTCGCGGAGGTGGCGCTCACCCGCGGCTTCGACGACGTACGGATCGTGACTTGGCCGCTGGACGCGCTCGAGGCGGCCGGGCTGCCGATGAAACCACTCGACCGCGTGCTGCCGTACAGCCCCGGTATCACCGTGGAGCGACCCGATCCCGTCGGCGACTACCGCGTTCCGGACGGACGCTACCTGTCCGGACTCATCGGGCGGCTGGTCGAGCTGTTCAGCGACGGGGTGCCCACGGTGGCGATGTCGTTGTACCTGAGCCCGCACGCGATCGCCGTCCAGGAGGCCGTCCAGGTGGCGCGCCGGATCGGGCCTGCCCGGGTCACCACGGTGGCCGAGGCAGTGGGCTCCGACATCACCAACGTGGTGCGCGAATGCGTGACCACCGGCCGGTTCGGGGCGGCCGCGCACATCCTGTCGGTCTACCTGGAGGCCGACCACTGCGTGGCCGTTTCGCAGTACACCAAGGATCTGATCGTGGCCTCGGCGGCGACCCTCGACGGCATGCACGGCACGACGTTCGCGCAGCGGTGCCGGGAGCGGATCGCCATCTCCTACCCGGCCGTCGATTCCTGGGCCTACCTCTCTCTCACCGACGACACCGTCACCGAGACACTCGCCCGGCGCGGCCTTTCGCGGGACGGGTACGTGCTGTTCCTGTCCCGGATCGCGTCGGCGAAGGGGATCGACGATCTGATCGACGCGTACGCCGGGTCGCGGTCGGCCGAGCGGGTGCGACTGGTGCTGGCCGGGCGCGGGCCGCACGAGGCCGAAGTGGTCGCGCGGGTGGCGGCCGCGGGCCTCGGCGAGCGGGTGCAGGTGCTGACCGACGTGGACGATGCGGAGAAGCCGGCCCTGATGGCCGGCAGCGCGGCATTCGTGCTGCCGACCCGCGAGCAGCCCGAGTTCGTCGAGACGTTCGGGATCGCACTGGTCGAGAAGGCGCTCGCCGGCGGCGGTCCGATCATCACCTGCGCGACCGGCGGCGTACCCGAGGCGGTCGGTGACACGGCCCTGCTCGTACCGCAGCGCGACCCGGCCACGCTGCGGACCGTGCTCGACGAGGTCGTCTGCGACTGGACCCCCGAACAGCGAGCGGCAGCCGAACAGCAAGCCCGGGCGTACGCCCTGCAGTTCGACCGGGTCGCGGTCTTCGACCGCCTCTTCACCCTCGCCGAGCCGCCGGCCGCCCACGTCGCCTGAGCGCCTTCCGACACTCGGAAGTGGTCAGTGGGCGGGGGCGTGGCCTACAGTGAACATATGAAGAGTTCTGCAGATGTGCAAGCTCCTGCCGCGATCGACAGCTGCAATGTCCGGCTGGTCGATCCGGAGCGGGTGGCGGCCGTCCACGCCAGGATGCCTTCTGAAGCCGATGTCGTCGACACGGCTGACGTGTTCGGGCTGCTTGGTGATCCGCGCCGGCTGAAGTTGCTGGTGGCGTTGCTGGACGGGGAGTTGTGCGTCTGCGACCTCGCCGCAGTGACGGGGATGAGTGAGTCCGCTACCTCGCACGCACTGCGCTTGCTGCGGGCGCACCGGGTGGTCTCGGTACGCCGGGACGGCCGGATGGCGTACTACCGGCTGGACGATGCCCACGTCCGCATGCTCGTCGACCTCGCCGTCGCCCACACCGAACACACCGACGCCATTCACCCGGAGCGCACCCAATGAGCGCCGACCACGGCAAGGCGGAGGGGCTCGTGGCGGAGCACGGTACGGCGCCGGGTAAGGCTGCGGGACACGGCCACGGGCATGGGCATGGGGTCAGTGCTGATGCGGATCGGAAGTTGTTGGGTGGGGCTCTGGCGCTGATTTTGGCGTTCATGGCGGCTGAGGTGATTGTGGGGTTTGCGGCTGGGTCGCTGGCACTGATCACCGACGCGGCGCACATGCTCACCGACGCGGCGGCGATCGCGCTGGCGCTGATTGCCATTCGGCTGTCGGCGCGGCCGCCGGCGGGCGGGTACACGTACGGGCTCAAGCGGGTCGAGATCCTGTCGGCGCAGGCCAACGGGATCACGCTGCTGCTGCTCGCCGCGTTCTTCGTGTACGAATCGGTCAACCGGATGATCCACCCGCCGGAGGTCCAGGGCGCGCTCGTCCTGATCACCGGCGTCGTCGGCATCGTGGTCAACCTGATCGCCACCTGGCTGATCAGCAAGGCGAACCGCTCCAGCCTGAACGTCGAAGGCGCGTTCCAGCACATCCTCAACGACCTGTTCGCCTTCGTCGCGACCGCGATCGCCGGGCTCGTCGTCCTGCTCACCGGCTTCGCCCGCGCGGACGCGATCGCCGCCTTGATCGTCGCCGCGCTGATGCTGAAGGCGGGCATTGGGCTGGTTCGCGACTCCGGGCGGATCTTCCTCGAGGCTGCCCCGGCAGGCATCGACCCGGCTGTTGTGGGCGCCGAGCTGTGCGCAGTACCGGGTGTGGTCGAGGTGCACGACCTGCACGTCTGGGAGATCACGTCGGGCGAGCCGGCCGCGTCGGCGCACATCCTGGTCAGCGAAGGGCTCGACTGCCACCTGATCCGCAGCCAGATCGAGACGCTGCTCGCCGACCGGCATCACCTGACCCACTCGACGCTCCAGGTCGACCACGCGTCAGGCGACGTACATGATGCTCACTGCAGCGACGCGCACGGCGTCGTCCATCGGCCGGTCGAGATCACAGGCGCTGGAACAGCACCTGACCAGGCCATACCGAGTCACTGACCGGTACGCCGAAAGGCTCCGCGCGAGTGAACCCCTGCTTCTCGTAGTACCGGATCAAAGCCCCGTCGCCACCGCCGAAGCAGTCGACGCGAAGCAGTTCGACGCCAAGACCGCGTGCGAGCATCCGCGCATGGTCGAGCAGATCCGTACCGATGCCACTGCCCTGCAACGCGCGATCCGTCACCAGCAGGCGGATGTACAACTCCGGCTCGGTCGCCGGCGGGACATACGACAACGCGTCGCCCACGGCCAGCGCGCCCACCACCTGTCCGTCGTGCTCGGCCACCCAGAACCCGTCGCCGGCCGCGAAATCCTCGATCTGTGCGATCCGCCGCGGGTTGGTCGAATGCGCCTCGGTCCCCCACTGATCGGTCCGCCCGGCCGCGACCAACCACTCCGTCGCCTTGTCGAGCAACCCGAGCACCGCCGGTACGTCGTCCAGCTCCCCGCGCCGAATACTCAATGAAGTCACACATCCATCCTCGCACTGGGCGGAAGCGAGCTACCCGAGGCCGAGTCGGTAGGCGTAGGCAACCGCTTGAGCTCGGTCGCGCAGGCCGGCCTTCGCGAAGAGATGGTTGATGTGGGTCTTGACCGTTGCCTCGCTGACCACCAGGCGGCGGGCGATCTCCGTGTTCGACAGGCCGGCCGCGATCAGCCGCAATACGTCGAGCTCGCGCGGGGTGAGGCCGTCCGACTCCTGCGGCACCGGCACGGCGGTCGTTGCCTCGATCAACCGTCGCTGCACCTCGCCGTCGATGATCGACTGCCCCGCCGCGGCCGCATGCAACGCCCGGCCGATCGACTCCGCGTCGGCGTCCTTCGTGAGAAACCCTCGCGCACCGGCCTTCAAAGCCCCGAGCACCGAATCGTCATCGCTGTAGGTCGTCAGAACGACCACCTCGGTCCCCGGATACTCCGTCCGCACCCGCCGAGTCGCCTCAACCCCGTCACACCGCGGCATCCGCAGATCCACCAGCAAAACGTCCGGCTTGTACTCCGCAACGAGCTCAACCGCCTCCACCCCGTCCGACCCAGCGGCGACGACATCAATCCCCGGCAACAACCGCAACAACGTCACCAGCCCATCCCGCACCACCGTCTGATCATCGGCAACGACAACCCGCAGATCACTCATCCCGGTATCACCAGCTCAACTCGCCATCCGTCGTCGGTCGGTCCGACCTCGAGGGTGCCGCCGATCAGCTCGGCGCGTTCGCGCATCCCGAGCAAACCGTAGCCGCCGCTGACGGCGCGGACCGGCGGCTTGCCGGGGTGGTCGTCGACCGTGAGGACGGTGCGGGCGTCGGCGTACCGGAGTACGACCTCGATCGGCGCTCCGGGCGCATGCTTGCGGGTGTTCGTCAGCGCCTCTTGCAACGCGCGATAAAGCGCCGCCATCGCCTCGGGCCGAAGCTCGCGTGACTGCCCCTCGATGTCGAAGGTTGCCTCGCTCCCCACCTCCAACCTGTACGCCGTCACGAGATCGGCCATCGCCCTAGCGTCGGGCACCGAATCCTCCCGCAACGTCGCCACCGCTCGACGGGCCTCGGCCAACCCATCAGCCGCCAGCCCTTGCGCCCGGGTCACCTGCTCGATCGCCTCCTCCGACGCACCATCCCGCACCAGCATCAGCCGCGTGCCTTGCAGATTGAGCGACAACCCGGCCAGCGAATGCGCCAGTACGTCATGCACGTCGCGAGCGATCCTTGCCCGCTCGGCCAACGCGGCCGCCCGGCTGTGCTCCTCGATCGCCGCCTGCTTGCGGGCGAGCGACACCTGCAGCTCGTCCAACTGCTCTTCGCGGGCGCGACGATTGGTGGAGGCCAGCAGCAGGGCGATAACGCCGACCGCGATACCGATCGCGCCGCTCAGCGAACCCGTCGCCGCGAAGGACGGCAGGCTGGCGCCGGCGATGCCGAGCAAGATGACAACCGTCTCGCCACGCCCTGGCCGGTGATACCTCACGGCGGCCCGGACCGCCCAGAACGGCAGGACGATCAGCACGCTGTTCGGCAGGGCGTACCAGAGCAGCGATCCCACCACCACGAACACCAGGAGTCCGGCGGTGCGTTCGGTCGATTTCTCGTCGAACCGGATGATCACGAAGGCGCCGACGACGATGATCGCCGCCAGTACCAAGATGAGGGCCCAGGGCAACTTCCGGTCCTCGGGCGAATCCCAGGCGACGGCCACCGCCACGATCACCAGCACCGCCGGAACCAGCCGCAGCAACGTAGTGAAGCCGGGTGATCTCCAGATGTCGACGGCCGCCTGCCGGCCGGCAGAAAGCAACCGCGGCACCGTCCTCGAGGTGCCGCGGCGATCCGCCTGGGGCCCCCGCGTGCCCGCAGGGCGTTCGGGGGTCGATCGGGCCGGGACGGTCATGGGCAACATCATGCCCGTTCGGCTGCCAGTGGGATGTGCAGGCGCTGGGCGCGGAGGTAGACGGCGACGTTCTGGGCCGCGATGCTCAGGCCGAAGGTCAGCAGAAGGGCCGCGGTGGTGAGGGAACCGTTGAGGCCCATCGCCGCACCGGCGAAGCCGGCGCCGACGCGGATGCCGATGGTCAGCAGCCACAGTCCCAAGGTCGCGGCGGTGCCCTTCTGGTGCAGGCCGCCGTCGCGGACCGTCAGCTTGGTGCTGGCGCCACGGGCGAAGCCGATCAGGATCAGCACGGCGACGTCGAAGACGAAGAAGGCCAGCTCGCCGGGCGAGGCGGTGGTGAAAGCGTCGCGGGCCGACAGCAGACCGACGATCACGAGGACCAGCGGCATCACCACCAGCGACCGCTGGGTCACCATCGAGCCAAGCAGCTGACGGCCCATCACGCGGACCACGACCAGGATCCCGATCAGGATGCCCAGCAGGAGGTTGACCGACATTGCACTGTCCTTCCGACGATGGCCGGTGGGTTCCGGCGCCCTTCTGGATGACACTTTCTGGATGTCTCCAGAGTCGTCGGAATCGGTCGCTGGTACGTCGGTCCTCAGGTGTGACCCGGATGGATCTCCGCTCTCAACCCTTGGGTTGAGACGGCCGCCCGTTGGTGCCCCGAGGTGGGGTCGGGCCGACCGGGTTGGGTCGCCCTACCCCTTGCGGCTGCGGTAGGCGGCGGAGGCCATTCGGTCGTTGCAGAGTTCGCAGCAGTAGCGGCGGCGGTTGGCCTTGGTGCGGTCGACGTAGACGCACCGGCAGGGGTCGCCGGCGCAGGTCCGGAGCCGGTCGGCGGCTCCATCCGCGACTGCCCGGGCCAAGGCATCGGCTGCTGACACGGCCAGTCGCGCGACGGCGTCGCCGCCACCTGTCGCCGCAAGGCGCGGGCCGGGGACCAGGCGTGGCGTTGCGCCGTACCGGGTGAAGATTTCGTTGAGTACGCCGTACTGCGCGTCGCTCTCCGCCTCGGCGAAGACCCGGTAGAGGCGGTCGCGCACGCCGCGCACCGGCTCGAGGTCGGCGTCGGTGAGCCCGGGATCGGCCAGCTCGTGACGGGCAGCGATGCGGGTGACGAGCGGGATGGTCAGCTGGTCGGGCGGGTCCTCGAGCAGGTCGTACGTGTTGCAGAGGTCCAGCACGAACCCCAGCCAGGGGTCGGTCGCCGGCACGCTGCTCATTCCGCACATCCTCCACCGTCTTGACCGTCCGGCCCAGCCGCTCTACGGTCGTCAGTTGTTAATAGAGTTTATCAACTGATGGATTGGGAGGGGTAAGCGATGAGAAGACTCGCGGTGGCGACGATGATCGGGGCCTTGCTGCTGGGGGTGGCAGCGGCCGGGGCGTCGTCGGCGGTGACTGATTCGAGCAAGCCGCAGCCGGTGGTGGTGACGGACATCCAGATCCCGGTGCACGGGCAGGCGCCGGTCACGGCGTACCTGGTCAGGCCGGTGGCGAAGAAGCATCAGCAGCTGGCGGGGGCGCTCTACCTGCACTGGTTCGAGCCGCCGAGCTCGACGCAGAACCGGACCGAGTTCCTGTCCGAGGCGATCGCGCTGGCGAGCAAGGGCGCGGTCGCGATCCTGCCGCTGCTCACGTTCCCGTGGGCCGGCGATCCGATCGGCGACAAGACGGATCGAGTGAAGGTGACGGATCAGCTCGCGGCGGTCGAGGCGGCGTACCAGGCACTGCTTGCCCAGGATGGGGTCGACTCACGGCGTACTGCCGTCATCGGGCACGACTACGGCGCGATGTATGCGTCACTGATCGGCAAACGCGCCCACGCGATGGTCTTCATGGCGGGCGACGCCACCTGGGCCAACTGGTTCGACACCTACTGGCTGGGGCTCGAGCCCGACCAGGCCGTTGCCTACCGCAAGGTCTTCGCCGGCCTCGATCCGGTCGACAATATCGCGCGCGCTCACGACGTCTACTTCCAATGGGCCGGCCGCGACATCTTCGTCACGCCGGAGGTACGGGCCGCCTTCAGCGCGGCGAAGCCGGGCGCGAAGGTCAGCCTCTACGAGAAGTCCGACCACTTCCTCACCCAGCAGGCCAAGGACGACCGGCTGGCCTGGGTCGGCGCCAAGCTCGGCCTGCGCTGATGGCGGGTTTCCGACATGTCGTAGCAGGCAGTCGGCCCAGCCCCTACCGTGACTAAAAGAAAGGTCCTTGCGTATTAGATCGGAGTGGCCATGAACCGACGGCTCGGCAGTTTGCTCGCGGGTGCCATCACTACGGGGTTACTCCTGACCGGGGCCGGAGTGGTGGCGGTCCAAGCCGGCCAGTCGGCTCAGGCCGCGGTGCAGGCGGCTTGTACTGCGCCCGCGTGGGCCGAGGGAGTTGCCTATGCCGTCGGCGCCCAGGTGACCTACCAGAACAGGACGTACCAGGCCCGGCAGGCGCACACCGCGCCGCCGGGCTCTGGCTGGAACCCGGTCGCGGCTGCCTCCCTGTGGCTCGACCTCGGCGCCTGTGATGGCGCGCCGCCGACCACTCCCCCGACCACGCCACCCACAACGCCGCCTACCACCCCTCCCACGACACCTCCGACCACTCCGCCGACGACGCCACCCACCACCCCGCCTACTACGCCGCCGCCTGGGTCGACGACCTGCCCGGTGAAGTCGCGGCCGGCCGGGAAGGTGCTGCACGGCTACTGGGAGAACTGGGACGGCTCGTCCAACGGCGTCCACCCGCCGTTCGGCTGGACGCCGATCACCGACTCACGGATCGCGCAGCACGGGTACAACGTGATCAACGCGGCGTTCCCGGTGATCCTGTCCGACGGCACGGTGAAGTGGGAAGACGGCATGGACGCGGGCGTGAAGGTCGCCACCCCGGCTGAGATGTGCGCGGCGAAGGCTGCCGGGCAGACGATCCTGATGTCGATCGGTGGCGCTGCCGCCGGGATCGACCTGAGCTCGTCGGCCGTCGCCGACAAGTTCGTGGCGACCGTGGTGCCGCTGCTGAAGAAGTACAACTTCGACGGCATCGACATCGACATCGAGACCGGCCTCACCGGCAGCGGCAACATCAGCCAGCTCTCCACCTCGCAGGCCAACCTGATCCGGATCATCGACGGGGTGCTCGCGCAGATGCCGTCGAACTTCGGGCTGACGATGGCGCCGGAGACGGCGTACGTGACCGGCGGCAGCGTCACCTACGGGTCGATCTGGGGTTCGTACCTGCCGATCATCAAGAAGTACGCCGACAACGGCCGGCTGTGGTGGCTGAACATGCAGTACTACAACGGCAGCATGTACGGCTGCTCGGGCGACTCGTACTCCGCGGGAACCGTGCAGGGCTTCGTCGCCCAGACCACCTGCCTCAACACCGGGCTGGTCGTTCAGGGCGTGACGATCCGCGTGCCGTACGACAAGCAGGTGCCTGGGCTGCCGGCGCAGAACGGCGCGGGTGGCGGGTACATGGCTCCGTCGCTGGTATCGCAGTCGTGGAACAGCTTCAACGGGCAGCTCAAGGGTCTGATGACCTGGTCGATCAACTGGGACGGCTCGAAGAACTGGACCTTCGGCGACAACGTGAAGTCTCTCCAAGGTCGCTGAGGTTTGGTGAGGGCCCGCGCCTCTGGTCGGCGCGGGCCCTCTGTGTGTCTTCGGCCAGGCGAGTGACACCTTCACTTTCGGCCAGGCGAGTGACACCTTCATTTTGGGCTAGGCGAGTGACACCAACTCGAGGTAGTCGTCGGTCCAGAGGTCCTCGGTGGCGTCCGGCAGGATGAGGACCCGGTCCGGCCTCAACGCCTCTATCGCACCCTCGTCGTGGGTGACCATGATGATGGCGCCGGGGTAGTTGCTGACAGCACCTAACACTTCGCCGCGGGACGCCGGGTCCAGGTTGTTGGTCGGTTCGTCGAGGAGCAGGACGTTGGCACCCGAGTGGACCAGGCCGGCCAGCGCCAGCCGGGTCTTCTCGCCGCCGGACAGTACGCCGGCAGGCTTGTCCGCGTCGTCCCCGGTGAAGAGGAACGAGCCGAGGACGTTGCGGACCTCGCCGTCGGTCAGGGCGGGTGCGACTGTCGAGAGGTTCTGCCGGACCGTACTGGCCAGGTCGAGCGTGTCGTGCTCCTGCGCGAAGTAGCCGAGTCGCAGCCCATGACCGTGCACCACCTGGCCGCTGTCGGGTTGTTCCCGGCCGGCCAGGATGCGGAGCAGGGTCGTCTTGCCCGCGCCGTTGAGGCCGAGGATGACCAGTCGGCTGCCGCGATCGACGGCCAGGTCGACACCGTTGAGCACCTGCAATGCGCCGTACGACTTGGTCAGCCCGCTGGCCGTGAGTGGGGTGCGGCCGGAGGGGACCGGGTCGGGTAGGCGGATTTTGGCTACTCGGGCTGTACGGCGTACCGGCTCGAGGTCGGTGAGGAGCTTCTCGGCGCGCCTGGCCATGTTCTTGGCGGCCATCGCGGTCGATGCGCCGGCGCGCATCTTGTCGGCTTGGGCGTTGAGGACAGCGGCTTTGCGCTCGGCGGTGTGGCGTTCGCGGGTACGACGGCGTTCGTCGAGCTCCAACTGGGTGAGGTACTTCTTCCAGCCGGTGTTGTGGATGTCGATCGTCGTCCGGTGCGGGTCGAGGTGGAACACGCGGTTGACCGTCGCGGCGAGCAGGTCGCGGTCGTGGCTGATCACGACGAGCCCTCCGGAGTACCCGAGCAGAAACGACCGGAGCCACCCCACCGAGTCAGCATCCAGGTGGTTGGTCGGCTCATCCAGCAACAAGGTCTCGTGCTCAGCGAACAAAACCCGAGCCAACTCAACCCGCCGCCGCTGCCCACCCGACAGTTCCCCGACCGGCTGCTCGAGCGCCCGCGTCGGCAACCCAACCCCAGCCGCCAACCGCGCCGCCTCACCCTCCGCCGCATACCCACCGGCCGTCTGAAACTGCGCCTCGGCACGCGCGTACGCCGCCATTGCCCGCTCCTGCTCCTCGCCGGTAGCGGTGCTCATGGCGACTTCAGCCTTCCGCAACCTCTGCACCACAAGGTCCAGCCCCCGAGCAGACAAAATGCGCGCGGTCACACTGACCGCGGGATCGGCCGCCCGCGGATCCTGCGGCAAATACCCCACCGACCCAGTGGCCGCAATCGTCCCCGCCGCCGGCCGATCCTCCCCGGCCAGCACCTTCATCAACGACGTCTTACCGGCCCCATTACGCCCGACCAGACCGACCCGATCCCCCGGACTGACATGAAACGAAAGGCCGGCCAGCAACAACTGCGCCCCGACACGAATATCCACACCGCGAACGGTGATCATGATGACTACTTTCTGTGATGACTACTGGACAGACTCCTGGCGTGAAAGCGAGTCCGCAGCTAGACACAGAGGCAAGTAGCCATGCCTCCAGAGTAGGTCGCACTCCGGCATACGTCAGCCGATTTTCCCCTTGGCGATCGCTCAGCAATGCGTCACCGGCGACAACATCACCGCCGGGGAACCGGCGGCCTCAGCCTCATCTCGGCCGAACCGTTCGACCACAAATCGCCGACAACTCGCCCCCAGGGAAACCCATCTTCGAGCCCCCAGACCTGACCTGCTCGAAGCCACCGCCATCAACCAGCGCACGGTCCTCCTCCGCTACAACCCGAGTAGCGCCCCACCGCCCCATCCGAATCGACCGACGCCAACCACCCACCAAGGCCTCAAACCGCCGACGTCGGCGTGATGCTCGACTGGCACCGGCAGACCCAAGCCCAGACCGCGTCGCCCGGGCCTGTCACCCCGCGGGCCGAGAACGTCCACTTCGTCGCGGTCCCACCGATGTCGGCGCGATTCACCGTCCAGCAAGCGATCTTCGAGAGTTGCCCACGGGCCGTCAGTGAGTCGGTCACCCCCAACCTGTCCACCTCACCGTCGGGAACCAACTGACCGAGCACCTGCGCGGGCACGCGTGGACACAACTGTCACCTCAGGCTCGGGCTGGGGCTCAGGCTCGGGCTCAGGCTCAGGCTCAGGCTCAGGCTCAGGCTCAGGCTCAGGCTCAGGCTCGGGCTCGGGCTCGGGCACGGGCACGGGCTCGGGCACGGGCTCGCGCTCAGGCCCGGGCTCGGGCTCGGGCTCGGGCTCGGGCTCGGGCTCGGGCACGGGCACGGGCTCGGGCACGGGCTCGCGCTCAGGCCCGGGCTCGGGCTCGGGCTCGGGCTCGGGCTCGGGCTCGGGCTCGGGCTCGGGCTGGGGCACGGGCTCGCGCTCAGGCCCGGGCTCGGGCTCGGGCTCAGGCCCGGGCTCGGGCTCGGGCTCAGGCACGGGCTCGGGCACGGCTCGGGCACGGCTCGGGCATGGGAACGGCACACCAGACGCCGGCCGTCGCGAGCACGCCTGCCTCGGTGCCCAGACCACCCTCTGCATTGCGTTGGGCGATACCGGACCGACCCGCAAAGACCTGCCAGCCGGCCGAGACCAAGCGAGCAGCATTGTCTTGCCTGCACCTTTCGGGCCTCGGCGCGCTGGACCTGGCCCGACATCAAGCCACCGCACCCCCGGGCCTGTCACCCCACGGGTCGAGAACGGCTGCTTCTTCGGGCGTGGTCCACGGAGCAGCGCTGAGTCCATCGCGTGTGGGGATAGTCGTCTGCTCGGCCTCGCGGTCGGGCTCGGGCTCGGGCTCGCGCTCGCGCTCGGGTCCGGAGCTGGAGCTGGAGCGCGAGGTTCCTGGGCTCTTGGGGTTGTCGCACCACGGGTCGAGCGCTGCTGTCTCCTCGGTGGTGATCCAGGCGGCATCGCCGTCGTAGGGCCAGTTCGCTCCCGGTACATGAGCAGAACCCGAGGTCGTCACGGTAGCTACGGGCTGGATGGGTGTATTTGCTGGCATGGGATCGGTACTTCCACCCACCACCGCATCAGCCAATGACCCCCAGGGGTCGGCATCCGTCGCCGGTGTTCGGCTGTCCGTCGCCCCCGGTGATCGGCCGTCCGTGCCGGATTGTGCTCGACCGTCCGCGCCGGATGATGGCCGGGCATCCGCGCCGGATTGTGCTCGACCGTCCATGGCGGATGGTGCCCGGCTGTCCGTGCCGGATGGTGGCAGGCCGTCCGTGCCGGATGGTGCTCGACCGTCTATAGCGGATGGTGCTCGGCTGTCCGTGTCGGATGGTGGCTGGGTGTCCGTGGTGGATGGTGGCGGTAAGGGGGCGGTGGTGGTCGCTGTGGGTGGTCGGTCAGCTGTTGTGATCGATGGCGGCCAGGGGGTAGTGGCCGTCGGCGCGGGTGCGGTGGCGGGGGTGGTGGTGGGC
>NZ_BAAAHK010000011.1:0-284977 GCF_039525325.1 Kribbella koreensis | reverse complement strand
CCCGCGCCACCGCGCCCGTGCCACCGTGACCGCGCCACCACGCCCGGGCCCGTGCCACCGCGCCTGCGCGATGCCGCCCATGCCGCCGCGACCGTGCGCCACCGCCACCGCCACCGCGCCCGTGCGCCCCGCCTCCGCCACTGCGCCCGTGCGACTGCGCCACCGCGGTCCCCTCCCATGCCGCCGTGACTCCGGGGTGCGGATTGCCGTGCAGGCGTAACCCTTTGTCTGCGGGTCGACACGCCGGGGTATGCGGTTTCCCGCTGAGGTTGGGTGTGCGCCGACGTTCGGTAGTTGCCGTCGGCAAGCAATCGCTCTGGCGGTGACACTGGCCAAGGCGTCGACGGCGTCAGCCTCCATCTCGGGGAACCCCCGGGGCGGGGGAGGTGTGGGCATGCCAGGGTGGGGTTGTGACGAAGGCGGGCGGGGGACTCGATCTGCATCTGGAGTTGCGGCTGGATCCGGCGCAGGCGATCGGGCGCGCGCTGGAGCAGGCGCTTCGTGAGGCGATTCGTACCGGACGGCTGGCGGCGGGGGCGAGGTTGCCGGGAACGCGTTCGCTGGCCGGCGACCTCGGAGTCGCCCGGGGAACCGTGGTCCAGGCCTACTCACAGCTGGTCGCTGAAGGCTGGCTGGTGGGCCGCCCAGGCGCCGGCACCCAAGTAGCAGCAGTAACCGCCGCCCCCACCAACAACCCCGTAGCCCGGAGGGTGCCGGGCTTTGCCGCACCTCATGGTCAGCAGTTGGATTCCAAGGGGTTGGAGGTTCTGAGTTTGCAGGCTGGGCGGCCGGATCTCAGTTCGTTTCCCCGGGAGGTTTGGGGGCGGGCGGTGCGGCGGGTGTTGGCGGGGTCCGCCAGTGAGAGCTTTGATTACGCGCCGCCGGAAGGGCTGTTGGTACTACGGAACGCGGTGGCCGACTACGTGTCGCGGGCTCGGGGAGTGCGTGCGGGGGCTGGGGATGTGGTGATCACTGCCGGGTACTCGCATGGACTGGCCTTGTTGGCGCGGACGTTCCGTGAGCTTGGGATGGATCGCGTGAGCATGGAGAATCCGGGCCTGGCGCGGCATCGGAAGTTGGTTGCGGCGGCGGGGTTGGAGGTCAGCCCGTTGTCGGTCGACGCGTCGGGGGCGGATCCCGACGGCGTACAAGGGCAGGTGGCTGTGTTGACGCCGGCTCATCAGCATCCGCGAGGGGCGGTGCTGGCTCCTGAGCGGCGGATGAAGTTCGTCGAGTGGGCGAAGGACGGGTTCGTTGTCGAGGACGACTACGACGGTGAGTTCCGGTACGACCAGCAGCCGGTTGGGGCCATGCAGGCGCTTGCTCCCGACCGGGTGATCTTCGCCGGCTGCGCGAGCAAAGCTCTTGCGCCAGGTGTCCGGCTCGGTTGGCTGGTTGTTCCGCCGGTACTACGGAAGCCGTTGCTGCAGGCAATGACCAGTACTGGCTCGGGTGTGTCCGCGATCGAGCAACTGGTGATGGCTGATCTGATCACCCGTGGCGACTACGACCGGCACATCCGCAAGGTCCGGCTGGAGTATCGCCGTCGCCGGACCGAGCTCGCCGAGCGCGTCAATACCGTCTGGCCCCATTCGCTGCAGGGCATCGCGGCCGGCCTGCACGCGATGCTCCCACTCGAATCGGCCGAGGAGGAGCGCAGGGTGATCGACGTCGCGCAGTACGGCGGATTGTCGGTGCATGGCCTGCACACGATGGGCTACTGGCACACCGAGGACGACTCGCAGCCGGCCGCGCTCGTCCTCGGTTACGCCACTCCGCCACCGCATGCTTGGCGGACGGCGCTCGACCGCCTCACCAAGGTGCTTCAGGCAACGAACCCCGCGCGCCAGGACGGGTAGCGCGGAGTCCACTTCAAGTGCTTCCGGGCATAGTGGTTGTCCGCGCCGCGCGCCCACGGCGTGCGCTCCGACTCGACCGGCGCCGGCTCCGGCGCCCCCACCGACCGCGCAAACGCCGGTACCCACACACTGCCCGCCGCCGGCTCGTCATCAACGACGTTGACCGGCCCGGTCGGCCACTCAAGAGCCTGTACGGCCGCACTCGCCGCATCCTCGATGTGCACGAAACTGGTGACATCCGCGTTCGGCAGCAGCTTGCCGATCCGAACCGCGTCGTCCATCAACGCGCCCTTCGTGTACCAGGTGCCCGGACCGTAGAACAGCCCGTACCGCAACACCACCCACTCAGGCGCCTCCGACACGATGTCCTCCAACACCCTGACCGCCTGAACCGTGTACCGCCGAGGCCCCTCAGCCCCAAGGTCAAGCGGGGTGTCCTCGGTTGCAGGAGCCGACGCGGTGGCGGGGGAGGGGGTGAAGGCGTCGCTGGCATCGTCGTCGGGGGCGTAGGCCCAGGCGATGCTTTGCGCGATCACCTTGCGCGCGCCGGCGGCGACCGCTGCGTCAACGAGGTTGCGGGTACCGGTCCGGCGGATCTCCATGTTGGCCGCGTAGTCCTGGTTCGCCAGATCCGTCAGCTGATGGATCACCACCTCAGGCGCAGCGTCGGCAACCGCAGCCGCGATCGCCGCTGCGTCGTAGATGTCGGCGAGCACCGATTCAGCACCCTGGCTCCGCAGACCCTCAGCAGCCTCCGGCCGCCGGATCAACCCGGTGACCTGATGCCCCGCCGCCACCAACTCAGGTACAAGCAGCCGCCCAACAGCCCCGGTCGCCCCCGCCAAGAACACCCGCATCAGTGCCCCGCAGCTTCCGCACCAACGGCCCGCTCGGCACCCGAACCATCCCGCGGCGCTCCGCGACGATCCCGCCTCGCTTCCAGTTCTTCGGCGTCCACGAAGGTGAGCATCGGTTCGCCGGGGACGCCGATCATCACCGCGACGAACTTGCTTTCGCGGTCGGGGAGGTTGTTGGCGGCCTGGTAGTGGATGACGTCGCCACCCGGTTCCCAGAACGCCTCGCCGGCCTTGATCACGTACGGGTCCTCGCCCTCCAGCTCGAACAGGATCTCGCCCTCGAGCAGGTAGCCGAAAACCGGTCCGGAATGCCGGTGCGGAGCCGCGCCGGCGTCGCCGGGTGGGAGTTCGTTGGTGATCGTCATGACCTCGGCGCCGGCCGGGACCATCGGCGGCACGATGTCGAGCAGCATCGTCAGTTTGTTCGTCATGCTCGCCAAGCTAATCCGCCGCCGGACCATTCGACTGGTCCACTTCCAACCCATTCCACTGGACCACTTGAGCCTTCGGACAGCAAAGGTGAACGATCGTTTAGCATTGGGGGTGAACAAACGTTCACCCCCAATGCCCGTGAGGACCTCCGAGTTGACCGTCCGTCCTGCTGCTCACCCACGCCTGGTACTCGCGGTGCTCTCCTCCTGCGGAGTGCTCGTCGCGGTCATGCAGACGATCGTCGTGCCGTTGCTGCCGCAGCTCCCCGCGCTGACCCACAGCAAGCCGGCCGACGTCAGCTGGCTGGTCACCGTGACCCTGCTGACCGGCGCGGTCTTCACCCCGCTGCTCGGTCGCGCCGGTGACATGTACGGCAAGCGCAAGGTACTGCTGATCGCGCTCGCATCGATGGTCCTCGGCTCCCTGCTCTGCGCCATCAGCTCGCTGCTGCCGGTACTGATCCTCGGCCGCGGTTTTCAGGGCGCGGCGGTCGCCGTCGTACCGCTCGGCATCAGCATCCTGCGCGACGAGCTCCCGCCGGAGCGCGTCATCCCGTCGATCGCGATCATGAGCTCGACCCTCGGCGTCGGCGCCGCGTTCGGCATCCCTGCCGCGACGCTCGTGGTCGAGTCCCTCAACTGGCACACGATGTTCTGGATCTGCCTCGGTCTCGGCCTGCTCAACATCGCAGCCGTGCTGCTCGTCGTACCCGAGTCGAAGCTGCGCAGCAGCGGCCGCTTCGACATCCTGGGCGCGCTCGGCCTGAGCGGCTTCCTCGTCTGCCTCCTGCTCGCAGTCTCCAAGGGGAGCGCCTGGGGCTGGGGCTCGCCCAAGACGGTTGGGCTGTTCGTCGCCGCGCTGGCGATCGTGCCGCTCTGGGGCTGGTACGAACTGCGCAGCGCAACCCCATTGGTCGATCTGCGAGTGTCAGCTCGTCCGGCCGTGTTGTTCACCAACTTGGCGGCGCTGCTGATCGGCTTCGCGTTCTACGCCAACTCACTCAGTACTGCGCAACTCGTCCAGGAACCCAAGTCGACCGGCTACGGCCTCGGCGCGTCGATCGTGGTCAGCGGACTGTGCCTCCTGCCGGGTGGCGTCGCGATGGTGTTGCTCTCACCCGTCTCGGCCCGGATCTCGAAGGCTCGCGGGCCACGATTCACGCTCGCGGTGGCCTCCGGGCTGATGGCGCTCGGGTACCTCGTCCGCCTGTTCACCAGCGGGAACCTGGCCGCGATCGTGGTCGGCGCGACCGTTGTCTCGGCCGGAACCGCCGTGGCGTATTCGGCGCTGCCCGCCCTCATCATGCATGCTGTGCCGGTGACCGAAACGGCCGCGGCGAACGGCCTCAACACTTTGATGCGCACGATCGGCCAGGCGGTGTGCAGCGCCATCGTGGTGACCGTGCTGACCAACGTGGTGGCCACCCACTCCGGAGTCACCGCTCCGACCTTGCACGCCTACCTGCTGGTCTTCGTGATCGCGGGCATCTGCGCGCTGGTCGCGGTCGGCCTGACGCTGCTGATCCCCGCGCGGCGCGCAGTACCGGCCAGGCACCCCGAACTGGCCGAGGCAGGCCGTACGACGTGACCGGCGCCAGCCGCCCCGCCATCCTCAAGGCAGCCCGCCGCGCCTTCGCCCGCCAGCCCTACGACGCGGTCACCCTGCGCGGCATCGCGGCCGACGCGAATGTCAGCGCCTCGCTGATCATCAAGCACTTCGGCGGCAAAGAGGCGCTCTTCGACCGGGTCGCCGACTTCAGCGACGCCGCCGCCCTCCTGCTGGCGGCGCCGGACGCCGAGCTGGGCCGGCACGCCGTCGAAACCCTGATCAACTGGCGCCGCGAAACCGAGACCGACCTGCTCCTCCGGGTCATCTTCGCGATCGGCGTCGGCGACGAACGCAAACTCCTCCGCGAGCACTTCCGCGACCAGGTCGTCCACGCCTACGCCCAACGCCTCACCGGCGACCACACCGCCATCCGCGCCGAACTGATCGTCGCCCATCTCCTGGGCCTCGGCGCCACCCTCTCCGTCGACAAGGAGGGCCCGACCGCCACGGCCGACCCGTCCCTGATCGCCGACCTCTACGGCCCAGGAATCCAGGCCCTGATCGGCTGAGCGGCTGCCCGTTTCACCCACCTGACTGCCTACGCTGGACCGATGAAGATCGCGTTTGCCTCCGATGACGACAACGAATGCGTGCAGGCAGTCCTGACCTATCTGCGGTCGGAGCACGAGCTGATCTCACCGACCGGCTCGACCATCTGGCCGGCCATGTCCCAGGAACTGGCGCGGGCCGTCGTCGCGGGGGAGTGCGATTTCGGCGTACTGATGTGCTGGACAGGGACCGGTACTGCGATCGCGGCCAACAAGGTGCGGGGTGCCCGCGCCGCGACCGTCAGCGATGCGTGGACCGCCCGCGGCGCGAGGCTCTGGAACGACGCGAACATCCTGGCGCTCAGCCTCAAGCGGCTGGCGCCAGATGTCGCGGTCGAGTGTGTGACCGCGTTTCTGAGCGAGCCCGAGCCGGATCCCGAGGAAGCCGGCAACATCGACGCCATCCGGGAGCTGTAACTGCCATCTCAGGTACTGGCGGGTAATCTCAGTATCCGGGCAAAGATTCTGCTTCCGTCATCTCGATCAGTAGGATCGAAGTCCAGGTCGAGAGGCGCTGCGACGGGCCCGGAGGGCTCGCCACGCTCGGTCTGGGTCTACCGAGTAAGGGCGCCTCCGGAAACTCTTCTGGAGGTGGCCGACGGTGACGGATCGTCAGACCGAGTTACGGACCTTGCTCGACCAGCGGGTCGCGGTGCTCGACGGTGCCTGGGGCACGATGCTGCAGGGCGCGAACCTGACGCCCGAGGACTTCCGCGGCGACCGTTTCCTCGACCACACCCACGACGTCACCGGCGACCCGGACCTGGTCAACCTGATGCGCCCGGACGTGATCCTCGACGTCCACCGGCAGTACCTGGCCGCCGGCGCCGACATCACCACCACCAACACGTTCACCGCGACCAGCATCGGCCAGGCCGACTACGGCCTGCAGTCCCTGGTGCGCGAGATGAACCTCGAAGGCGCCCGGTTGGCCCGCCAGGCCGCCGACGAGGCCGGTGGCAAGTTCGTCGCCGGGTCGATCGGCCCACTGAACGTCACCTTGTCGCTGTCGCCGCGGGTCGAGGACCCGGCGTACCGGGCGGTGTCCTTCGAGCAGGTCCGCGACTCGTACGCCGAGCAGATCTCGGCGCTCAAAGACGGCGGCGTCGACCTGCTGCTGATCGAGACCATCTTCGACACCCTGAACTGCAAGGCCGCGATCGCCGCCGCCCGCGAGGTCGCTCCCGAGTTGCCGCTGTGGATCTCGGTGACCATCGTCGACCTCTCCGGCCGCACGCTGTCCGGCCAGACCGTCGAGGCGTTCTGGAGTTCGATCGAGCACGCCAAGCCGCTCGTCGTCGGCGTGAACTGCTCGCTCGGTGCCGCCGAGATGCGCCCGCACGTGGCAGACCTCGCCCGATTCGCCGACACCTACGTCGCCTCCCACCCGAACGCCGGCCTCCCGAACGCCTTCGGCGGGTACGACGAGACCCCGGACCAGACGGCCGGGATGCTGCAGGAGTTCGCGGAGTCCGGCCTGGTCAACATCGTCGGCGGCTGCTGCGGTACTACGCCCGCCCACATCGCCCAGATCGCGAAGTCGGTCCAGGGGCTGCCGCCGCGCACGGTCGCCCCGGCGTACGAGCAGACCCGGTTCAGCGGGCTCGAGCCGTTCTCGATCGGCCCGGACACCGGATTCGTGATGATCGGCGAGCGGACCAACGTGACCGGTTCGGCCCGGTTCCGCCGGCTGATCGAGTCCGACAACCACCAGGCCGCGGTCGATGTCGCGCTGGAGCAGGTCCGCGGCGGCGCGAACCTGCTCGACGTCAACATGGACGCCGACCTGCTCGACAGCGAGCAGGCGATGACGACCTTCCTCAACCTGGTCGCGACCGAGCCCGAGGTGGCCCGGATCCCGATCATGATCGACAGCTCGAAGTGGTCGGTGCTCGAGGCCGGGCTGAAGTGCGTGCAGGGCAAGGGCGTGGTCAACTCGATCAGCCTGAAGGAGGGCGAGGAGGAGTTCCTCGAACGCGCCCAGCGGATCCGCGACTACGGCGCCGGTGCCGTCGTGATGGCCTTCGACGAGCAGGGCCAGGCCGACACGGTCGAGCGCAAGGTGGAGATCTGCGGCCGGGCGTACGACCTGCTGACACAGAAGATCGGCTTCCCGCCCGAGGACATCATCTTCGACCCGAACGTACTGGCCGTCGCGACCGGTATGTCCGAGCACAACGGGTACGCGAAGAACTTCATCGACGCGCTCCCGCTGATCAAGGAGCGCTGTCCGGGCGTCCACATCAGCGGCGGCATCTCGAACCTGTCGTTCTCGTTCCGCGGCAACGACATCGTCCGCGAGGCGATGCACTCGGCCTTCCTGTACCACGCGGGCCAGGTCGGTCTGGACATGGGAATCGTCAACGCCGGCCAGCTCGCCGTCTACCAGGACATCCCGGCCGACCTGCTGGAGCTGGTCGAGGACGTCATCTTCGACCGGCGCGACGACGCCACCGACCGGCTGGTCGCCTTCGCCGAGAACGTGAAGGGCAAGGGCACCAAGCGCGAGGTCGACCTGACCTGGCGCGAGGGCACCGTGGAGGAGCGGCTGTCGCACGCGCTCGTACACGGCATCGTGGACTTCATCGAGGACGACACCGAAGAGGCCCGGCTGACCCGCAAGCGGCCGCTCGAGGTGATCGAGGGCCCGCTGATGGATGGCATGAAGGTGGTCGGCGACCTGTTCGGCGCGGGCAAGATGTTCCTGCCGCAGGTGGTGAAGAGCGCGCGCGTGATGAAGCGCTCGGTCGCCTACCTCGAGCCGTTCATGGAGGCCGAGAAGGAGCTGGCCCGCCAGGAGGGCCGCGACGAGGACGTCCGCGGTCAGGGCAAGGTCGTGCTGGCGACGGTCAAGGGCGACGTGCACGACATCGGCAAGAACATCGTCGGCGTCGTGCTCGGCTGCAACAACTACGAGGTGATCGACCTCGGCGTGATGGTGCCGGCGGCGAAGATCCTCGACACGGCCATCGCCGAGGGCGCCGATGTCGTCGGGCTGTCCGGGCTGATCACGCCGTCGCTCGACGAGATGGTCGCGGTGGCAGCCGAGATGGATCGGCGCGGGCTCAAGCTTCCTTTGCTGGTCGGCGGTGCGACGACCTCGAAGCAGCACACGGCGGTACGGATCGCACCGGCGTACGAGAACACCACGGTGCACGTGCTCGACGCGTCGCGCGTGGTCGGGGTGGTCTCCGATCTGCTCGACGACGATCGGGCCGAAGAGCTTGCCATCAGCAACCATGCCGCTCAGGAGATCCTCCGCGAGCAGCACGCGAACAAGCAGCGCAAGCCGATGCTGACGGTCGAGGCGGCCCGGGCGAATCGGGAGGTCGTCGACTACGGCGAGATTCCGGTCCCGGAGTTCATCGGCGTACGCCGGGTGGCCCCCGATCTCGAAACGCTGCGGGCGATGATCGACTGGCAGTTCCTCTTCCTGGCCTGGGAGTTGAAGGGCAAGTACCCGGCCATCCTGGAGCAGCCCGTCGCGCGCGAGCTGTTCGACGACGCGAACGCGATGCTCGACCAGATCATCGCGGACGGCTCGTTCACCGCGAAGGGTGCCTACGCCTACTGGCGAGCGCACAGCGAGGGCGACGACATCATCCTCGACGACCTGAATGCGTCCTTCCCGATGCTCCGGCAGCAGACCCAGAAGCCCGAGGGGCGCGAGAACCGGTGCCTGTCGGACTACATCGCACCGGCGGGTGACCACCTCGGCGGCTTCGCCGTGGCGATCCACGGCGCGGAGGAGCTGGCGGCGAAGTACGAGGCCCAGAACGACGACTACAAGGCGATCATGGTCAAGGCGCTGGCCGACCGGCTCGCCGAGGCGTTCGCCGAGTGGATCCACCTGGAGGCCCGCAAGGGCTGGTTCGAGCCCGACGCGGAGCCGCTGCTGGAGGACCTGCACGCGGAGCGCTTCCGCGGCATCCGCCCGGCCCTCGGCTACCCGGCGAGCCCCGACCACAGCGAGAAGGAACTGCTCTTCAAGTTGCTCGAGGCAGACCAGCTAGGCCTCGGCCTGACCGAGTCGTTCGCGATGACCCCAGCCGCAGCAGTCAGCGGCCTGATCTTCGCCAGCCCCGCCGCCAAGTACTTCAGCGTCGGCCGCGTCGGCAAAGACCAGGTCACCGACTACGCCCAGCGACGCGGCATGCCCCTCGAAGAACTCGAACGCTGGCTCCGCCCAAACCTGGCCTACGACCCGGACTGAGGATTTACAGTGACGGGATGACTGTCACGCTGCGGGCCGCGACGGCGGGGGATGCTGACGCGATTGCTTCTATTTGGTACTCCGGGTGGGGGGACGGGCATCTGGGGAATGTGCCGGAGGAGTTGGTTGCGGTCCGCACCAAGGAGTCGTTCTGGGAGCGGGTGCCGGCCAGGATCCCGGACACGACCGTTGCGGTCGTCGGGGCTGAGCCGGCCGGGGAGGCGGGGGGCGGTGAGCCTGTTGGGTTTGTGATGGTTGTTGGTGATGAGGTTGAGCAGGTTTATGTTTCGGGTGAGCATCGCGGGTCTGGGATTGCTGGGTTGCTGATCGCGGAGGCTGAGCGGCAGGTCGAAGCCAATGGGTATGACGAAGCTTGGCTTGCGGTGGCGACGGGGAATGGGCGGGCGCGGCGCTTCTACGAGCGCAGTGGGTGGGTGGATGCGGGTGCCTTCGACTACCCGGCGACCACGGACGGCGACGCCATCCCGGTGCCTTGCCACAGGTACGTGAAGCGGGTCTAGATGCTGGAGCGTGGGGCGCTGTTGGCGGCGCTGGGGGAGGTTGAGCCCGGGGCGATGGTGTTCGTCTCCGGTGAGGCGGGGATCGGCAAGACCTCCCTGGTGCGTGCCTTTTGCGCAGACCAGCCGTTGGTCCGCTACGGCTTCTGCGATGCTCTCGGTACGCCGCGAGCGCTCGGCCCACTGCATGACATCGCGAGGTCGAGCCACGACTCCGCATTGGCCGGCCTACTGGCATCAGGAGCTGACCGGCACACGCTCTTCACCGCGTTCCTCGACCTGCTGGCCGCCGGACCGTCGGTGACCGTCGTGGAGGACGCGCACTGGGCAGACGAGGCAACGCTCGACCTGCTCCTCTTCGTCGGTCGCCGCATCGACGAGCTGCCCGCGCTCGTCATCGTCACCTACCGCTCGGAGGAGGTCGGCCGCGACCACCCCCTGCGCCGAGTCCTGGGCGACCTGGCCACCGCCCGGCCGGTACGCCGGTTGCAAGTGCCCGCGCTGACCCCAGCAGCAGTGGCTGAGCTGGCCGAGCCACTTGGCCTGGATGCCGACCAGTTGTTCGCAGTGACTGACGGCAACCCGTTCTTCGTCACGGAGGCACTCAGTGCGCCCGGCGAAGAGCTACCAGCCACCGTGCGGGACGCAGTACTGGCCAGAGCGGCTCGCCTTGGGCGGGAGGCCAGGGCGGTCCTGGACATCGTCTCGCTGGTGCCGGACCGGGCCGAGCTTGCCCTCGCAGGTAAGGGCGTTGAGGAGTGCATCGAGTCCGGCATGCTCTTGCTGGAAGGGCAGACCGTGCGTTTCCGCCATGAGCTGGCCCGGCGGGCGATCGAGTCCGATGTATCACCCGCGCGGCTGCCCGTGCTGCATGGCGAGGTACTGGACTACCTGGCCGGCCTGGACGAGGTGGACCCCGCACGACTCTCGTACCACGCGGAGGCGGCCGGGGATCGTGCCGCTGCTCTGAAGTACGCGCCACTGGCCGCCCAGCGAGCAGCAGAGGTCGGCGCGTATCGGCAGGCGGCCGACCACTACGCCCGAGCGCTGCGGCACGTCAGTGGAGCATCCGTCGAGTTGCAGGCCTCGCTATGGCGAGACAGTGCCGAGGCCTGCGACAACAGTGGCTACCTAGCCGAGTCGATCAAGGCATCGGAGCGATCTGCCGAGCTGTGGGCGTCACTGGGAGAGGTCGGCAAGCAGGCCACAGTGATGGCCCGCTGCTCGCACGTGCTGTGGAAGGCGGGCCGCAATGCCGAGGCCCACGCGATGGCACGCGAAGCAGTCTCCCTCGCCGAAGCCGGTACGCCGGGTCCAGGGCTGGCGATGGCCTACGCGGCCCTGGCGAGGTTGCTCATGCTCGGTCGGGACATGCCCGGAGCTATCGCCCTGGGCACGCGAGCAGCGGAGTATGCCGAGCGGTTCGGCGACACCCAAGCACTGGGCCGTGCGCTCAACGCGGTCGGGAGCGCTCACTGGCTGACAGATCCTGAGCGTGCTGTCGCGGTGCTGACGGCCAGCCTGGATGCGGCGGTGGAGGCCGGTGATCAGATGGGCGTCGCGTCAGCGATGACCAATCTCGGGTCCGGAGCCGGTGAGGTTCGGCGGTACGACTTGGCCGACCACTGGCTCGCAGCAGCCGCCGAGTACTGCTCAGACCGCGACCTGGATGCCTCCGGGAGCTACGTGCAGGCCTGGCAGTCGCGGAGTCTGTTCGAGCGTGGCCACTGGACCGAGGCGGGGGCCAGGGCGGCTGCGGTTCTCGCTGCGCATACGCAACACGTGCCGTCGTACATCGTGGCCAATGTCGTGCTTGGCCGGTTGCGGGCCAGACGTGGGGACCCGGACGCGGATACGCCATTGCAGCGCGGGTGGGAGCTCGCAGTACAGACAGGGGATCTGCAGCGGCTGTGGCCGGCTGCTGCGGGGCTGGCCGAGCACGCGTGGCTCACTGGGAAGCCTGAGCTGATCGAAGGGCTTGTTGCCGAGACCTACGAGCACGCGGTGCAGCTGAAGCATCCGTGGGCAGTGGGGGAGTTGGCCCAGTTGCTGCGGCTCGGCGGGGTCGAGACGGAGCTACCGGAGTACGTCGCCCAGCCTTACAAAAATGAGGAGATGTGGCAGGAGGTCGGGTGCCCTTACGAGGCTGCGCTGGCCCTGACCGCGAGCGAGGATCCTGAGCAGCAGGTGGATGGGTTGTTCGGCCTGCAGCAGCTAGGTGCCTGGTCGACGGCTGAAGTGGTCGCCAAGCAGCTGCGCGAGAGCGGGATCCAGCGGCTGCCGCGGAGGCCTCGCGCGACCACCCGCGAGAACCCTGCTCACCTGACCGATCGCGAGACCGAAGTACTGGCCCTGCTGGCGGAGGACCTGCGCAACGTGGACATCGGCGCCCGCCTGCACATCTCTCCGAAGACGGTCGATCACCACGTGTCGTCGATCCTCGGCAAGCTCGGCGTCTCGTCACGGCAGGAGGCGGCTCAGTGGGTGCGGCGGACAAGATAGGGAGCTGACCCACCGAACATAGGGAGCTGCTCCCGATGGCCACGCGGCCCCGGCCGAGCAGAGTTCTTCGTGGGAGGCGATCCAGCCTCCGGACAACGAAGAAAGGTATTGCCATGACCCGCTACCTGGTGGAGCGCAGCTTTCCCGAAGGCCTCACCATCCCGACCGACGACCGTGGCGCCAAGTCGTGCCTGAACGTGGTCGACGGCAACGCGCAGCACGACGTGACCTGGGTGCATTCCTACGTGTCACCGGACCACAAGACGACGTACTGCATCTACGACGGCCCGTCCCCGGAGGCGATCCGGAGCGCGGCCGTGACGACCGGCCTGCCGGTCACCAAGATCACCGAGGTCCGGGTCCTCGACCCGTACTTCTACCACTGACGGCTCTCCCAGGGTTAGTTTGCATTTGCAAGCATTTGAGCCCGTACTTGGGAGAGATCATGGTCAACCGTTCCTGGCGCCTTCCGTCGCGCCGGCTGATCCTCACCGGGGTCGCCACTCTCGCCGTCGCCTCCGTGGCCGGCGGAGTGGCGTACTCCGCGGGGGTGGCAGCCCAGCAGCCGGCCATCCAGACGTCGACGCCGCGGTCCGAGAAGCAGGTCACCAACATCGACGTACTGCGGCAGCAGCTCCGCAACTACTACGGCGACCCGTTGGGCACCGGCACCTTCGCCGCCGACAGCAACTACGCCAAGGAGGCCAGTTCGGTCGCCAAGGACGGCACCCGCTTCCTCGCCGGCCGGCACCACACGCGTGGCACCAAGGCGATCCTGCTCGACGTCGACGACACGTCGCTGGCGACCTGGAACTACGAGATCGCCAGCAACTGGGCGTTCAACCCCGGTACCAACGGCACGTTCGTGACCGAACAGCGTTTCCCGGCCGTCCCGGGCATGGTCGACATGGTGAAGTCGGCCGAGCGCGAGGGCTACGCGATCTTCTTCCTGACCGGGCGGGGCGCGGCTCAGGAGCAGGCAACCCTCGGCAACCTGACCGAGGACGGGATCGGCGTCGACGCCGGCTACCCGAAGCCGACCGGCCTGCGCGACGGTGAGGACGGCCTGTTCACCAAGCCGCCGGTCGCCGAGTACCCGGACTATCTGAAGGCCGCCTGCGCGGGCGACCCGAACGGCTCCTGCACGACGATCCACTACAAGTCGGCCACCCGGGCCCACATCGAGTCGCTCGGCTACGACATCGTCGCCAACTTCGGCGACCAGTTCAGCGACCTCAAGGGCGGCTACGCCGACCGAACCTTCAAGCTGCCGAACCCGAACTACTACCTGCCCTGAGAGCGTGCCGGCCGCCGGGGGCTCACGGCGCGAAGACGCGTCCCACCAGCTCCCGGCGGCTGCGCACGCCCACCTTGCCGAAGATCGACTTCAGGTGACTCTGCACGGTGTGCGGCGACACGATCAGCCGCTCCGCGATCTCGCGAGTCCCACAGCCCTGGAGAACAAGCTCGATCAGCTCCCGCTCCCGCGTGGTCAGCCCGTACGCCGCGGAGATCAGCGGCTCGATCGACACGCTCGGCGCAGCCTGGAGGACGACGGCCACCTCCTGCCCGGACCCGGCCGGTGAGGCATGCAACTGGATCCAGCGGCCCGAGGCACCGAGCACCCGCGCGGTCGCGTCCCCGGCGGTCGCCCGTACCCGTTCGACCAGGCTGACGACCTCGAAGGGCAAGGGGTCGCGGCCTGGCGCTCCGTAGTACCCGAACTCCTGCAGCCAGTCGACGGCCGGTGGGGTGACCGAGACGATCTCCCGATCGTTGCCCAGGACAAGGACTCCCGGCCAGAGCTCGGCGCCCGGAGCTGTGGGCCTGGCGTGGATCCCCGATCGGCGGAAGGCTCGCCCGAGTACGGCGGACATCCCATGCATGAAATCGCGCTCGTCGGCAGTGAAGTCGTGCGGGGCCTCGCGGAAGAACGACACGCACCCCCAGCAGGAGCCGTCGGCAACCAACGTGACCCGCAGCTCGCCGCGCACGCCGTTGGGCGACAGCAGCTCGCGATAACGCCTGCTCCGGTTGAGGTCACCGCCGGTCGCCTCACTCAGTACTGCGCTGTGCCGCGGCCCCCTGATCAGCTCGCTGAACCCGGGACCGTGTGGCGTGGTTCATGTACTGATGGTCACATGCGTCCGGGTTCACCGGAAAACCCCACAAATATGGCGTGGCCGGACCCGTGCCCGATCGGTAGCGTCGATGGCAACAAACCACAGGGGGAGCCAGGATGCCAACAGCAGAAAGCGTATTCGCGCTCGTCGACAAGCAGGACGTGCAGGGGATCGGGGCGTTGCTCGCACCGCGGGCACGGTTCGCCATCGGCAACCGCGAGCCGGCCGACGGGCGGGACGAGATCGTCGCGACCCAGGGGATCTTCTTCACTTTGGTGCAGGGGCTGAGGCACGAGTTGCTGCGCGAATGGGCAGTCGACGACACCACCATCGCCGAGACCAGCGTGACCTACACCCGGCTGGACGGTCGCGACGTCACCGTACCGGCGGTCTCGATCTGGACGGTCGACGAGGCCGGCCTGATCACCGACTTCCGCGTCTTCATCGACCAGAGCCCGGTCTTCTTCGAAGAGCCGCTGGAGTGCTAGCGGGGTAGCACGCCGACCAGGATCGTCTGCAGTGCCTCGCGGAGGGTCGGGGCGAAGGTGATCCGGAAGGCGGCGACCTCGGGGTCGGTCTCATAGACGGCGATGATCGCGGCCGAGGGGTGGGAGTGGGTCCAGATGACGCCGGTCAGCATCACGGTCGCCGCGATCAGCCGGCCGGCGCCGTCCTCGCCCAGCTCGGGGAGGTGGGCGAGGACGTGGCGGATCATGACCGCGTAGTTCGCGATCGAGCCGCGCTTGAAGTCCGCCGCGACCTCGACGGAGATGTTGTGCTCCAGGACGGCGGCCTGCGCGGCGGTCAGTGCGCACAGCATCGGCCGTGACTCCAGCGTCGTGACGATCGCGTCGGCCAGGGCGGCGGCGCGGTCGTCGATCGCTGCCGCCGGGTCGACGGTCGCGGTCAGCTCCGCGTCGAGCTGGTCCATCCACGCGTGCGTCTCGGCGTCGAGCAGTTCCAGCAGGACCGCCTCGCGGGAGTCGAAGTAGTTCAGGACGTTCGACTTCGCCAGCCCGACGCGGCGGCTCAGCTCGTTCAGGCTGAGCTGGGCGACCGGCATCTCGGCCAGCATCGCCGCCGCGGTGGTGAGGATCGCCTGCCGCCGGACGGCCCGCTGCTCCTCGCTCCTGGCCCGCTGGAAAGTCGTCATGCCCACATCCTACAGACCGCTGGTCTGTTGTCATCAGACCATCGGTCTGATAGCTTCGTTCGTAACAGACCGCCAGTCTTTTACGAAGGAGCAGCCCATGTACGACGTCCCGGACCAGACCGGCAAGTACGCAGTGGTGACCGGCGCGAACAGTGGTACCGGCAAGGAAACGGTCCGGCGGCTGGCCGGTGCCGGCGCCCGGATCGTGATGGCGGTGCGGACGCCGGCGAAGGGCGAAGCGGCCCGCGCGGAGATCCTGGCGCAGCACCCGCAGGCCCAGCTGGAGGTCCGCCGGATCGACCTGGCCGACCTCGACTCGGTCCGCGAGTTCGCCGAAGGCATGATCGCGGACGGCACCCCGATCGATCTGCTGGTCAACAACGCCGGCGTGATGGCCCCGCCCTCGCGGATGACGACCTCCGACGACTTCGAGCTCCAGTTCGGCAGCAACTTCCTCGGCCCGTTCGCGCTGACGCTGCGGCTGCTGCCGTTGCTACTGGCCGCGCCCGCACCGCGAGTGGCGACGATGGCCAGCGGTGCGGCGAACTTCGGCCGCATCCACTTCGACGATCTCCAATGGGACAAGAGCTACCGGCCCAGTACTTCGTACGCCCAGTCGAAGCTCGCCGACCTGATGTTCGCGCACCAACTCGCCGCGATCGCCCACGACCGCGGCTGGAACCTGATGAGCAACGCGGCCCACCCCGGCTTCACCCGGACGAACCTGCAGACGACCGGCCCGACCCTCGGCCTGGACAAGAAGCCCTTGACCGTCAGGCTCTTCGAGCGGGTCAATCCGCTTCCGTCCCAGGAAGCCCAGCAAGGCGCCGAGCCGTTGCTGTACGCGGCGACCAGCCCGGAGGCAGTCGCCGGCGCGTACTACGGTCCGAGCAAGTGGTTCGGGCTGGTCGGCCCGACCAAGCTGGCCAAGGCGCCGCGGCGGTCCCTCGACGAGCAGGCCAATGCACGCCTCTGGCTCGAGGCCGAGCGCCTCACCGGCGTCTCGCTGCCCAGCCGAGTCGCTTGAGGCTGGCCGAGCGGGCCGCACCGACCTATGGTGCGGAGATGAGTCAGTGGTCGCAGGGGGAGATCTACGAGTCGTATGTCGGGCGATGGAGCCGACTGGTCGCAGCCGAGTTCGTGGCGTGGCTGGACCAGCCCGCAGGTCTGCGGTGGCTCGACGTGGGGTGTGGGACCGGGGCGTTGACGACTGCGGTCCTTGCTCAAGCTGAGCCGAGTGCAGTGGTCGGGGTGGACCCGTCCGAGGGTTTCATCGGGTTCGCCCGGGGCGCGGTGACCGATGAGCGGGCCCGCTTCGAGGTGCTGCCCGCGGCCGAGCTGAGTACGGACGCAGTCGGTGGAGCGGTCGACGTGGTGGTGGCAGGGCTGGTGCTCAACTTCATCCCGGACCGGCCGGACGCCCTGCGCCGGATGCGGCAGATCGGCCGGACGGTCGGTGTCTACGTGTGGGACTACGCCGAGGGCATGCAGTTGATGCGGTACTTCTGGGAGGCGGCGGCCGACGTCGTACCGGACGATCGGGAGCGGGACGAAGGGCGGACCTTCCCGTTCTGCAATCCGGCCGGGCTCGAAGGGCTGTTCGCCGAGGCAGGCTTCAGCGACATCGAGACCCGCGCGATCGTCGTACCGACCGTGTTCGAGTCTTTTGACGCGTACTGGACGCCGTTCCTCGGTGGCCAAGGGCCCGGACCCGCCTATCTCCGCAGCCTGCACCCCAACACGCAAACAGCGATCCGGCATCTGGTGGAGTCCAGGCTGCCGGCCAACCCCGACGGCTCCATCGAGCTCACCGCTCGTGCTTGGGCTGCCCGCGGTACGAGCTGAAGTCGCTGCGCAGCAGCCCGAACAGCAGGTCGTCGGTCCACTCGTCCTTGAACCACGTGTTCTGCGGCCGGAACCCCTCCTGCTGAAAGCCGAGCCGCTCGAGCAGTCGGGCCGAAGCGACATTGCGGGCGTCGACCTCCGCCGAGACCCGATGCAGCTCGCGCACGGTGAAGAGGTGTTCGAGCAGCCCGCCGACGGCCTCGGTCGCGTAGCCCTTGCCCTGGTACTCCTGGGCCAGCGTGTAGCCGATGTCGGCCTGCATCAGGTTGTCGAAGGTGTTCAGCCCGATGTCACCGATCAGCAATCCGTCCAGCGCGATCGCGTACTGGAACCAGCCCGCCTGCAACGGATCACCCTCCGCGTAACTGGCCACCGTCCGCTGGGCCTCCTCCAGGCTGAAGGGCGCGGTGAAGGACTGGAAGCGGGCGACCTCGGGCACCGACCGGTACGCCGAGAAGGCTTCGGCGTCCTCAGGCCGGAAACGGCGCAGCTCGAGTCGCTCGGTCGTGATCATCCACCAAGTATGGATGTCAAGAAGGGCCGATCGGCCGCGTACATGTGGTGAGGGCCGCAACGCGCGGACCGGGACGGAGGAGGGCGATGAAGTACTTGCTGGTTCTGCAGGCCGACGCCGGGGTGCAGCTGACGACCGAGCAGCGCGAGGCGGTGCACGCCGGGCGCGGCGAGTTCGAGCGGGTCGCGTCCGAGGCCGGCGAGCTGGTCGGTACGCAGGCGCTCGCCGACCCCTCGCGGAGCACGGTGATCCGCAGCAGGCACGGTCGACGTGAGGTGTCGACCGGGCCGTTGCGGGACGAGTACATGGGCGGGTACTACCTCGTCGACGTCGACGAGCTGGATCGCGCGCTCGAACTGGCCGGGCTGCTGCCCGACGTACGGATCGACGGCCTGGCAGTGGAGATCCGCCCGATCATGGGTGGCGCTATAGCGTCAGATAGCGCGTAGCGCCGGCGGCGCCGGCGACATCGACGGTGATCTTCCTGCCGAGGACAGTCAGCTGGATGGTGGTGGCCAGTTGGGTCGGGTCGGAGACGGCAAGCTCGATGGTGCGGCCCCTCAGCCGGGCGATCACTGAGCAGGGCGTGTCTGTTTGGAGGTCGCCCAACCGGTCAGGCTGCCAGAAGTTCACCATGGTCATGCCGAGCCGCAGGCTGGTGACTGCCTGCACGGAGGCGGTGTTTCGCAGTACCAGCAGGCCGGAAGCCTTGGACAGCTGCTTGGTGCGGGCTGCTGAGGCTCCCGGCACTACGAGATAGCTGTACGCCGCTCCGCTCGGGTTGACGCCGTGGTCTTGCCACATGGTCAGGTACCGACGGGTGATGGGCGTAGTGGTGCCACCGGTGTTGATGTCGCGCCAGGAGCCCGTCCGTGCTTCGCGGCGGAGCTGCAGCGTCGAGCCACTGGGGAAGATGTAGCCGCCTACGCCATCCAGATGCGCCCACTTGGCGTTGCTGACCGTTGCGGAGTCGCCCAGCGCCGGTACGAGGCTGAGGTCGTCCACGGTCAGGGCGTTGGTACCGGCGCTGTGCAGGTTGCGGTTCTCGATCACTGTCTCGACGGGGTAGCCACTGGTGCCCGTGATGCCGGCGCCTAGCGCAACGACGTACTCGTCGAGGCAGAACCAGGACTTGCGGGCTCGCATGGGGGAGAGCGGTCCCTCCAGGTCTTGGCCGACTGCGGCGTAGCCGTCGAGAGTGCTGCCGCCGACCCAGGCTGTTGTCGGCCGGGGCGCGCCCCACTCGCCGCCGGCCTTCGGGGGCAGCGGAAGCCTGTCGACCGTGGTGCCGGGGAGACGGGTGCGGTCCACCGTCGGCCAGAAGGCATCGGCGTACTGGCCGTTGTCCTTGTCGTACAGGTAGGTCATGCCGGAGCCGGTGTGGTAGCCCAGCTCGTTCTCGCCGTTGCCGCATTCGTAGTACGTGATCCGGCGGCTGGCCATCGAGATCGAGTACGCCCAGCCGGAGCGGCGATGCACCGAGCGGTCCATGCTGCTGAAGAGGGTGTGTCCGTCGCGCTCGGGTGCCGGGGTCACGCCGCGGAGCGACTTCACCAGGGCCACTCTCGGGATCGTTGCCCCGGACAACATGTTGCCGAAGGTGTCGCGTTGCAGCCAGCCGGCCACCGCGGATCGCCACTGGGTGGCCAGTGCCGTGTCGACGCCGGCGGCGAGGCGCAGGATGGCTTCGGCCGCGGTGTAGCCGTCGTTGTGGTCGGAGGCGTTGTACCGGGAGACGGCGCGGCCGCGGACGAAGTCCATCATCCGGGCGTCGTGGACGACCGGGAGGTACGCCTTGGCGACCGAGTCGAAGAGGATCTGGCGCTTGGGGTCGGTCACCTGCCAGGGCGAATTCGCCAGCAGGGCAAGGAGTTTGCCGATGCCGCTGAGCAGGACGTGGCCGTAGGTGCCGGTGTAGGCGACCCAGGTGTGCTGGACGAACGAGCCGTCGCGGTAGAAGCCGTCGCCGGTCGTCACGTACTGCCAGGTGTCGCTGAGACCGTCGCGGGCGTGGGTCAGCTTCGCCTCGTCGTCGGTGACCAGGGCGCGGACGATGATCGCCTGGCAGAGGTCGACCCGGTTGGCGCCGGTGGAGAGGACCTTGCCGCGCTCGGGCGGGAACATCCAGTACGGGTCTTCGACGAAGTGGTCGATCGCTGCGCAGTAGCGCTCGCGGGTTGCTGGTGGGAGTTCGGCGTACAGGAGGACCAGGGTGTTGGCGAGGGGGCGCGTGGCGCCGATCTCCCAGGACCACCAGTTGCCGAACTCGACGGTGCTGGGGTTGTAGATCAGCTGGTCCATCGACTCCAGGGCTGCCTGGATGTCGGCCAGCAGGGAGGCGTTCGAGTGGTACGCCGAACCGGGGGTGGTCCAGGCGGTGGCCAGTTGCTCCAGGCGGACGTAGGTGTTGGCGATCGACGGGTCCTGGGTGAGCGGGTAGTCGATGAAGACGGCTTTGCGGTCGGTGGAGCGGTCGAGCTTGGCCAGTGACGCCTTGACCGCGTTGTCGAGCCGGGTGAGCGCGGCGGCGTAGTCGGGGTCGGCTGGGTCCAGGGACGCGCCACCGGTCAGATCGGCGGCCCACTTGGCACGCAGCGCGGCGAAGTCGGCCGGGGCGGCGAAGGCTGCTTTCGGGAGTCCGAGAGACATCGCTGCGACGGTAGCGCTACCGGCAGCCAGGAACGTACGGCGGTTCAGCATGGCGGATTCCTTCAGAGAGGCGGATCACTGAGGAGGGCTGTTCGCATGAGTCTCTGGCAAGTCATTCTCTTCGTCAATGGATTCATGCTAATGAATTTCCAGGGGCGGGCCGCTAGAGTCAGCCCGATGAGTGCGTCGGAGGCTGTGCGGGGGCAGAAGGCCCGGCATCTCGCGGAAGAGTTGCGGCGGGGGATCGCCGAGCTGCGGTGGCCGGGTGGGAAGTTGCCGACCGAACAGCAGATCGCGGGGGAGCAGGGGGTCAGCCTCAATACCGTGCGCCGGGCGGTCGATCTGCTGGTGCAGGACGGGCTGGTCTATCGGCGGCAGGGCTCGGGGATGTACATCGCGAGCAACGAGAGCGGGCCGCTGATCGGGGTCGCGGTGCCGTCGATGACGTACTACTACCCGCGCATCATCGTCGGGATCGAGCGCGAGCTGGCCAAGCAGGGTGCGCAGATGTTGTTGCGCAGTACCGAGTGGGACAGCGCCGAGGAGCGGCTGGCCGTCGACGGGCTGATCGGCGCGGGCGCGGCCGGGTTGATCCTCGCGCCGGATGGTCCGTCAGGGCTGGCGGAGCTCGAGGAGCTGGAGCTGCCGATCGTGCTCGTCGAGCGGGGGCTGGAGGATCCGGCGACGGTGCATGAGTTCGTCGGGACCAATCATGCGGCGGGTGCTCGGGCTGCTCTCAAGCATCTGCGCGGTTTCGGACATACCCGGATCGCCTATCTGGAACGGGTCAGCCCGCACACTGCCCCGCAGGTCAGGGCCGGCCTCGGCGACGTGCCCGTCTTGATCGACTCGCGCGAACGCTGGAGCACGGCCGGCGCTGACGAGTTCCTCGACGAGGTGCAGCGGTGCGGGGTGACCGCGGTGATCTGCTTCGCGGATCGGGAGGCGACGGTGTTGCTCAATGCGGCGCTCGCTCGCGGCATCGACGTACCGGGGGAGTTGTCGGTGATCAGCTACGACGATGAGGTCGCCGACCTGTCCGAAGTGCCGCTGACCGCCGTTTCCCCTGCAAAACTTGAGGTTGGGCGGATCGCGGTGGAGCTGCTGCGTGCCCGGCTGGCCGATCCGGAGGCACCGCGCCGGCAGGTGTCGCTCGTGCCGCGGCTCGTCGTCAGGGAGTCGACCGGGCCGGCTGCACGATAGAACGCGCGGCCGACTCTGCCAGCTTCTCTGCCTCGTCGACCTCGGCCAGGACGCCTTCGAGCACGAACACGGCGAACCCGTGCGCCGCCGCGGCTACCGACAGCACCAGCTCGCGCGACGCCGCCTCGGTCGGCCGAGCCTTGCGGGCAGGCTCCTGCAGTACTCCGAACAGCTCGTTGCCAGCAGCAAGCAATTCCGGATAGGCCGCCTTGTCCAGCCCCGCCGAGAAGGTCAACTCGAACATCGCCCGCCGCTCCGCCGCGAACCGGACGTACGCCCGCGCGAACGCCGCCAGCTTCGCCACCGGATCCCGCGCCCCCTCCATCGCCGCGACATACCGCTCACGCTGCTCGGAGTACCCCTTCTGCACCAGCGCCGCCAGCAACGCATCCCGATCCGCAAAGTGCTTGTACGGCGCCGCGACACTCACCCCCGCCCGCCGACTGACCTCCGCCAACGTCGCCGCCTTCGGCCCACCCTCGCCCACCAACTCGAGCGCAGCCTCCTCCAGCACCCGCCGCAAATCCCCGTGATGCTGTCCGCTGGGCCGTTTGCCTGCACTGTTCACTCGACCTAGGTTAATGCCACTAACTACCTCATGGCTTGATCGCCTGGCACGCGAGCAGGAGCGGGATCGGATCGCCGGGCAATCGCCAGAAGCCGTCGTCGCCTTGGACCATCGCTGGATGGCGCTGACGCAGGTCGAGGGGTAGCTCGTCCACGCGAGTGACCTGCAGTCCGGCTTGGCCGAGGGCGGTGACGAGTCTGCCGACAGTCCACGGCCAGGTGGTCTGGATGTGGGGCTGGTCCATCTCACCGGCGTACGTCTGCTTGACCTCGCGCTCGGCGGGTCCGGAACGGAAGTACGACCTGGCCAGGGCGAGGTCGTCGTCGAACAGCATCGCGATCGGATGGAAGTCCGCGACGAACAAAGTGCCGCCCGGCTTGAGGCACCTGGCCGCCGCACGAGCCCAGCCGTCCAGATCGGGTAGCCAGATCAAGGTCCCGTAGGTCATCACGACGAAGTCGAAAGCGCCGTCGAGTTCGCCCGGAAGCTCGTAGACGTTGGCCTGCACGAATCTCGCGTCGAGCGACAGTTCCTGCGCCAACGCGGTCGCGGTGGCGATTGACTCGGCCGAGAAGTCCACGCCGGTGACCTGAGCGCCGAGCCGGGCCCACGACAACGTGTCCAGCCCGAAGTGGCACATCAGATGCAGCAACGACCGCCCGCTGACGTCACCGAGCGCCTCCTGCTCGAACGGCCGCAAGGAGTTCTTGCCCGCCTTGAACGACGCGACGTCATAGAACTCCGACTCGACATGTGCCCCCGTCTGCGCATCCCAGGCCTGCTGGTTCCGCAGCATCTGCTGCTTCTCATCCATGCCGACGAAGCTAACTCGTCAGGTCACCTTGAACCACAGGTTTGTCGCCAGTGGTACCTCCGTAGCGCTGACCCGTTCGAGCTTCACCGTGTGCCCGCCAGGCTGGTCGAAGAGGCGGGTGCCGTCGCCGAGCATGACCGGTGCGACACAGGTGAGAACCTCGTCGAGCTCGCCTGCCTCGAGACACTGCCGGGCGATGTCCGCGCCGAGCACGTTCACGTACTTGTCGCCCGCCGCCTCCTTCGCCTGTGCCAACGCGGTCGCGAAGTCGTCAACGAAGTACAGGTCGGCAGAAGAGCTTTCCGGCGGACGATGGGTGACGACGTACTGCGGTCCGTCCCACCCGCCGCCGAAAGCCTTGCCCTCGCCGGGACGGCCCTTGTTCGGGTCGTCGCCGTCGAAGGTCCGCCGGCCGACCAGCAGCGAGCCGATCTGCCCGATGAGGTCCCGTACCTCGGGGTTCGGACCGAGGTACGGGGTCATCCACTGCATGTCACCGGCCGGGCCGGCGATGAAGCCGTCCAGCGACATCGTCACCGCGTAGAGCACCTTCGCCATCTCTCCTCCAGGAATCTCCGTTGGATTCATGAAGACGAGCGAGCGCCGGAAAACTCATCGCAGGAGGTCAGGCGGACTGCGGGCCCACATCGGCGGGGTTCAGCGGGCGGTTGATCGGCGCGGCCGTGCCGTACTCGTCGGCGCCGACGTCCGCCTTGCCCGACCGGGCGTTGCCGTCCAGATCCCGGGTGACGGTGGAGTACGTCCTGCTGGCCGCGTTGATCGCCGGGCTCGACGAGGTCAGCCGCCGGACGCCGTCGGATCCCGTTGCCAGTAAGGGATCCTTGCGGCTGAAGCCCGACGCGGGGATGTTGCCGTTGCCGGCCGCGCCCCAGAGCAGGTTGCCCGACCAGGTGATTCCCTGCTGATACGGCATGTCGACGAGCTGACGACCCGAGTCACCCACCAGAAGGTTGTCGGAGATCGTGCAGCCCAGCGGGGGGAGCGTCCGCATCGTCTCGCCGGCGATCGCGGTACCGCAGGAAAGTACCGTGTTGAGCGCGATCGTCACCCGGTCCGGGGCGTCGTTGCCCTTGCGGCTCTCCGGCGAATCGCTCGGCTTGTCGTCGCGCACCGATCCGCTGCCGAGCACGATCCCGGCGCCGGTCACCTTCTCGACGTAGTTGTTCACCACCAGGTGGTCGTTGCCGTACATCCGGATCCCGTTGGTGCCGTTGAGGAGGAAGTTTCCCTCGACCCGGGACCGGCTGCCGTGCCGCAGGACGATCCCGCCGAGGCTGTTGCGAACCGTGTTGTCCCGGATCGTGTTGCTGCACGACTTGACCGAGATCGCCTCCGGGTCGCCGTTGGCCCGCTCGAACAGGTTCTGCTCGACGATCGCGCCGGCATCGCTCAGCGACCGGCCGCTCAGCCCGAGCCGGATCGGCTCACCGCCGTTGGAGCCGCCGAAGGTGTGGTCGGAGAAGTAGTTGCGCAGGATGTGCACCCCGCGCGCCATCCCGGACGTCCCGGGTCCCTCGACGCACAGGAACACCCCGAGCGACGACTTGTTGTGGAAGTGGTTGCGATCCACCTTCGAGTAGTCCGAGCGGACCATCAGCCAGTTGAGACCTTCGGTGTTCGCGAGCTGGATGTCGTTGCGGCTGAGCCGGAGATGGGTGCAGCTGGTCGGCAGGTCGATCATCGTGGTCTGCCGGAACTTGAATCCGCTGACCGTCACCCACGACGAGTCGGCGAAGGTGAAGCCCTGGCTGCCGGTCAGTGTGACGCCGCCGACCGACTCGGCCTGCACGATGATCGAGGCGGTCGAGTTGCCGTGCTTGCCCTGGATCGCGATCGGCCTGCCGGACGGTACCGCGTAACTGCCGTTGGCCAGGGTGACCGTGTCACCGGGGTTGGCCGCGGCGATCGCCGAGCGCAGCTGGTCGAGCGTGGTCACCCGTACTGCGCGGGCCTGGGTGAAGGCCGCGCCTGCGACGGTGGGGAGTGCGACGGCGAGGCCGGCGCCTAGGGCGGTACTGGTCAGGAATGTCCTGCGGTCCATGGTGTCCTCCGGTCGGGGCGGTGATCCGGGTGATCGGCCGACGGTGTCGGCCAGTGGCTCAGTCTGGGGTGGCCCAAACGCCTTCGGCAAGCGTTTGCCGGAGTGTCGGCGAGGGATGTCCCGTGGGCCGGAACGAGGTTCCATCAGCGTTCCGCCGGGTAGGAGGTGTGGGACAGCGCGGGGCAGTTCGCGGGCAGATCGCCGGTAAGGGTGTGCTGGCGGTGTACAGAGCGAATTGCTGCGATAGCCTCCGGTAATTGCGATTTTCTGATTCGGGCGGGTGGAGATGGACGAAGGGACCGGCGGCCGGCGCAGAACCGCGCCAGACGTCGACATGCAGCGGCCGAACGACGCCCGCGTGTACGACCTTCTGCTCGGTGGCAAGGACAACTACGAGACCGATCGCCAGCTCGCCCAGCAGGTGCTCAAGGTCGCGCCGGAGATGCCCGAACTGCTGCAGGCGAACCGGCGCTGGCTCGCCGAGGTGGTCGAGCGGCTGCTCCGCGAGGCGGCCGTGGTCCAGTTCCTCGACCTCGGCTCCGGCCTGCCGACCACCGACAACACGCACGAGATCGCGGCCCGGGTGAACCCGAAGGCCAAGGTCGTCTATCTCGACAACGACCCGACAGTGATCCGGCACGGCCAGGCGCTGCTCGCCGACGACCGGCACAGCTTCTTCGCCGAGGGCGATCTGTCCGACCCTGCGGCCGTGCTGGCCAACCCGATCATCACCGGCGCGCTCGACCTCGGCCGGCCGGTCGCGGTGATCCAGTGCCTGGTACTGCACCACATCCGCGACACCAAGGCCGCCCGGGAGATCGTCGCGGGCTACCTGGACGCGCTGCCCTCCGGGTCGTATCTGGCGCTCACGCATCCGTGCAACCCGCGCGACGGGAGTCGACGGGCGGAGTTCGCCACCGGCGTGGAGGAGAAGCTGCGGCTCGGCTTCAAGGCCGTCACGTTCCGCACTCCCGACGAGATCGCCACGCTGTTCGAAGGCCTCGAGCTGCTCGACCCAGGGCTGGTCAGCCTCGGCGAATGGTGGCCGTCCCCGACCGCCAGTCCTACGGGCGCCAGTCACCTGATCATGGCCGGCCTCGCCCGTAAGCCCTGATCAAATAGCTTGGCCCCAGCCATCTGCTCCATCGATGATGGCTGCATGTCCGCTGCGAAGGCTGCTGCCGCTTACTGATCCGCGTTCCATCGCGTGATCGACGACCCTGCTTAGTCGCCGGGTCCCTCAAGCGTGCAGTTTTTCCTTCCCAGGGAGCCCCATGTCGTCGCGACATCTCGAGATCGCCTGTGACGAATCCGGATTCACCGGAACGAACATGCTCGATCCCGGCCATGAACTCATCACCCACGCAGGCGTGCATCTCGACCAGGAGACGGCTGCGGAGTACGCCGCCCTGATCCGTACCCGATTCCACCGGTACTCCGCCACGGAGTACAAGGCCGGCCAACTCCTCCGCAACCGGATCGCCGTCGAGTGGCTGCTCGGTACGCTCAACGGCCAGGCGACCGTGCACCTCACCGACAAGACGTACTTCACCGTCACCCGCCTGGTCGACCTGCTGATCGGCGAACCGACGTACGCCGCCGGCACCAGCCTCGCGCTCGACCTGCGTCCCGTCGCCCGGACCCTGCACCGCGCCGGACCGGTCGTCTTCGGTACGACGCGATGGCGCGCGTTCCTCGACACCTTCGTCGAGATGATGCGCCACAAGCGCTACCGCCTGATCGACGGCCCGTGGGTCGCTCACTTCCTGCAGACGCTCGACGGGATGCGCTCCGAGCGACTCGACCCGCTGATGCAACCGCTCCGCGACGCCCGCCCGCAGCTCTTCCACGTCCTCACCGAACTCCAGGACGACCGCTCGCCGGTACCGCCGCCGCTCGAGCCGTTGATCCCCGCACTCTTCGAAACGGCCCGCCTGTGGACCGCCGACGGCTCCGAGATCACGATCCTCCACGACGAGCAGAGCGCGCTGACTCGACACCGGGTGGCTCGAGTCGGCGAGCTGCTCAAAGTGGTCTCCCCAAGCCCCGAACCGCTCCGCGGCATGACCATGCTCGACTCCCGCACGGACCCGCGCATCCAGCTCGCCGACCTCCTGGCCGGCACCGCCCGGTACCTCGCCACGGCCGAGCTCCGCAACCGCGCCGACCCCCGCCTGACCGCCCTCCTCCGCCCATACCTGGCGCCCACCTCGCTCTGGTCCGACCAGACGAGCTGGCAGCGAATGACCGGAGATCTCGTATTCCGCCAGTGACGAGCCGTTGACGTAGAGGCGATGGGACTGCAACCTTTGGCTACCGTCTCGCAAAAAGCTTGCAAATCTCTGCAACTTTGAGATCCCGCCCCTCCGCCCTGAGGACACCTATGAAACGAATGCTCGGCGGCCTTGTCGTGGCCGCCCTGATCGTCATCGGCCTCGTGCCGACCGCCCCCGCAGCCTCGGCCGCCACCACGGCGGTCCTCACCAAGACCCTGACCGCCAACAGCTCGCTCGGCGACTACCCCGTCACCAACGCCGGCGACGGCAACCAGAACACCTATTGGGAGAGCACCAACAACGCCTTCCCGCAGTGGATCCGGGCCGACCTTGGCAGCTCTGTCGCGGTCGACCGGGTCGTTCTGAAACTCCCCGCAAGCTGGGGCGCCCGCACTCAGACGCTGGCGGTCCAGGGCAGTACCAACGGCACGACGTACTCCGACCTGGTGGCGAGCGCGGGCTACAACTTCGCGCCCGGGAGTGCCAACACCGTCACGATCACCTTCCCGGCCGCGACCACCCGGTACGTCCGGCTGAACATCACCGGCAACACCGGCTGGGCGGCCGGCCAGCTGTCCGAGTTCGAGCTCTACGGGCCGGACACCGGCGGCGACACCCAGGCGCCGAGCGTGCCCGGCAATCTCGCGCTCACCGAGCCGAGCTCCGGCCAGATCCGGCTCGCCTGGAGCGCGTCGACCGACAACGTCGGCGTCACCGGCTACACCGTCTACCGCAACAACGCCGCCGTCACCACGGTCGCCGGCAATGTGCTCACCTTCACCGAGTCGCAGCCCGCGACGGCGACGGTCGAGTACTTCGTCCGCGCCCGCGACGCGGCCGGCAACGAGTCGGGCGACAGCAACCGGGTCCGGCGTACCGGTCAGGGCGGTGGTACCAACCTCGCCAGCGGCAAGCCGATCGAGGCGTCCTCGTCGGTCTTCGGTTTCGTCGCGACCAACGCCAACGACAACAACGTCGCCACCTACTGGGAGTCCAACGGCTTCCCGTCGACGCTGACCGTCAAGCTCGGCGCCAACGCCGACGTCAGCTCGGTCGTCGTGAAGCTCAACCCGGACCAGGCCTGGGGACCGCGGACGCAGAGCATCGAGGTGCTCGGCCGTGACCAGGGCGCCACCACCTTCACCACTCTGAAGGCGCGCGCCAACTACGACTTCAGCCCGGCCTCGGGCAACACCGTCGAGATCCCGGTCGCCGGTCGCCTCGCCGATCTGCGGCTGCAGGTCTTCAGCAACACCGGCGCCCCCGGTGGTCAGGTCGCCGAACTCCAGGTGATCGGTACGCCGGCCCCGAACCCGGATCTGGTCGTCACCGCGGCCAGCTGGACCCCGGCCTCGCCGAGTGAGTCGACCCCGATCACGCTCTCGGCGACCGTACAGAACATCGGCACGGCAGCGGCCCCGGCCAGCTCGCTCAACTTCAACCTCGGCGGCACGGTCGTCGGCACCGTTGCAGTCGGCGCTCTCGCCGCCGGTGCATCGACGACGGTCTCGTACAACGCCGGTACCCGCGCCGAAGGCACGTACAGCGTGTCGGCGGTGGTCGACCCGACCAACGCCGTCGTCGAGCAGAACGACACCAACAACACCTTCACCGCCGCGACTCAACTGGTGGTGTCGCAGGCTCCCGGTCCCGACCTGCAGGTCCTGAGCATCACCTCCAACCCGCCGAACCCGGCCGTCGGAGCCCAGGTCAGCTTCACGGTCGCCGTCAACAACCGCGGTACGTCGTCAGCAGCAGCCAGTACGACGCGACTGACCGTCGGCAGCGCGACCCTCACCGGCGCAACCGGAGCAATCGCCGCCGGCGCTACCTCCAACGTCGCCATCAGCGGCACGTGGACCGCGACCAGCGGGGGAGCGACCCTCACCGCGACCGCGGACTCGACCAACGCAGTCGCCGAGACCAACGAGACCAACAACTCGCTGTCCCGCGCGATCGTCGTCGGCCGTGGCGCCGCGGTCCCGTACACCTCGTACGAGGCCGAGGCCGCGAACTACACCGGCACGCTGCTCACCACGGACGCACTCCGGACCTTCGGCCACACCAACTTCGCCACCGAGTCGTCGGGGCGGCAGTCGGTCCGGCTGAACTCGACCGGGCAGTACGTCGAGTTCACCTCGACCAACCAGACGAACTCGATCGTCGTGCGCAACTCGATCCCCGACTCGGCCAACGGTCAGGGCATCGACGCGACACTGAGCCTCTACGTCAACGGCACGTTCGCGCAGAAGCTCAACCTGTCGTCGCATTACAGCTGGCTCTACGGCACCAGCGACGGTCCCGAGTCGCTGACCAACACCCCGGGTGGTGACGCGCGCCGGCTCTTCGACGAGTCGCACGCGTTGCTGTCGCAGTCCTACCCGGCGGGTACGAAGTTCAAGTTGCAGCGCGATTCGGGTGACACCGCGTCGTACTACATCGTCGACATGATCGACCTGGAGCAGGTGGCGCCCGCGTTGTCCCAGCCGGCGGGGTGCACCAGCATCACGCAGTACGGGGCGATCGCCGGTGACGGTATCGATGACGCGGACGCGATCCAGCGGGCCGTCACCGATGACCAGAACGGCGTGATCAGCTGCGTGTGGATCCCGACCGGCCAATGGCGGCAGGAGAAGAAGATCCTCACCGACGACCCGCTGAACCGGGGTCAGTACAACCAGGTCGGGATCAGCAACGTCACCATTCGCGGCGCGGGCATGTGGTACTCGCAGCTCTACTCCACGATCGAGCCGCAGAACGCCGGTGGAATCAACCACCCGCATGAAGGCAACTTCGGCTTCGACATCGACAAGTTCACGCAGATCTCGGACATCGCGATCTTCGGGTCCGGCCGGATCCGGGGTGGTGACGGTAACGCCGAGGGTGGCGTCGGGCTGAACGGCAGGTTCGGTACCGGCACCAAGATCACCAACGTCTGGATCGAGCACGCCAACGTCGCGGTCTGGGTCGGCCGCGACTACGACAACATCCCCGACCTGTGGGGCCCGGCCGACGGCCTGGAGTTCAGCGGGATGCGGATCCGCGACATCTATGCCGACGGCATCAACTTCGCCAACGGGTCGCGCAACTCCAAGGTCTTCAACTCGTCGTTCCGGACCACGGGTGACGACTCGATGGCCGTCTGGGCCAGCAAGTACGTCAAGGACCAGTCGGTCGACATCGGCCACGACAACTCGTTCACCAACAACACCGTCCAGCTGCCCTGGCGCGCCAACGGCATCGCGATCTACGGCGGCTACGGCAACAAGATCGAGAACAACCTGATCTACGACACGATGAACTACCCCGGCATCATGCTCGCGACCGACCACGACCCGCTGCCGTTCTCCGGCACGACGCTGATCGCGAACAACGGCCTGTACCGCACCGGCGGCGCGTTCTGGAACGAGGACCAGGAGTTCGGCGCGATCACCCTGTTCCCGTCCAACCTCCCGATCCCCGGCGTCACCATCCGCGACACCGACATCTACGACTCCACCTACGACGGAATCCAGTTCAAGACCGGTGGCGGCGAGATGCCGAACGTCGCCATCACCAACGTCCGCATCGACAAGTCCAACAACGGCTCCGGCATCCTCGCGATGGGCGGCGCCCGGGGCAACGCCAACCTCACAGGAGTCGTCATCACCAACTCCCGCGACGGCGACATCCTCAAGGAACCCGGCTCGAGCTTCGTCTTCACGGGCCAGTAACCCCGTTCGCCAGCCCCCGGACCCGGCCTGCCCGCCGGATCCGGGGGCCTCGGATTGCGCTGGTCGCGTCGCAGCGGCCGCCCTGCGACTGGACCGAAACACCCCCCATCAGCCTGCCAAACCAGTTGCCTGCAGCACCTAGTGCTCCGCCTGAGCATCCCTCGGCGACGGATTCACTCACGTCGAGCACAAAGTGGCCAACCCGCATCGCCATGCACGCACAACTCCGGCGAATCGGCCCGACACGCTGGGGGTAAGCGGTTGCCTGTCGAGTTGGGTATGCATGGCCAGCCGCTCGCTGCCGCGGCAACCGATTCGGGGGGCTCGGCGTTCCAGTGCGGCGCCTCGGGGAGGATGGCGAGGACCATCGGCGAAGGGGAGTACTGGGATATGAGCGTCTGCATCGTCACGGGTGGGGGCGGGCCGCGGATCGGGAACGGGATCTGCCGGGCGCTGTCGTCCAAGGGGTGGACCGTGGTGGTTGCGGATCGGGACTTGGCGGCGGCTGTCGGTGTTGCGGATGAGTTGCGGGCCGCGGGTGGGGAAGCGGTGGCGATGGAGCTCGATGTCACCGATGTGGAGTCGGTGCGGGGTGTGGTGGCCGCGACGGTGGCTGAGTTCGGGCGGATTGATGGGTTGGTGAACAGCGCGGGGGTGGGATCGCGCGGGGATGGGGCGGAGGCTTCTCCGGAGGAGTTCGATCGGGTCAACGGGATCAACTATCGGGGGCCTTGGACCTGTATCCGGGAAGTTGTGCCGGTGATGGTGGAGGGCGGTGGGGGGAGCATCGTCAATATCGGGTCGGTGCATTCGGCGGGGGCGGCTGACACGTTCACCTTGTACGCCGGGACGAAAGCCGCGTTGGCTGCGTTGAGCCGGGGGATTGCCCGGGACTACGGGCGGCGCGGGATTCGGTGCAACATCGTGCATCCGGGGGCGGTTGAGGTCCGGGGGAACGAGCACGTGCTGGATGAGTTCGTCGCCAAGCAGCAGATGTTGCCGGCTGCGGTCGAGGCGATCGACATCGGCAATGCGGTCGCGTTCCTGTTGTCGGCGGAGGCCCGGGCGATCACCGGGGTCGAGCTGTTTGTAGATGCCGGTACTACGGCGATGCTTTTCTCCAACGGGTTCACCGACTGAACCCGCTCTGTGGGGGAGGGACGAACGATGGCGCTGAAGCGGTACGGCGTACTGGTGGGGACCGTGATCGGGCGGCGGGCCGAGGGCGGGGTGGACTCGCCGCATTTCCAGGTGCACGTGCGGGGCGGCGGTACGGAGTACCGGGTGGCGGTGAATGTGTTGTCGCAGCAGTCGCCGTCGGAGTTGCTCTATCTGGCGGTGGAGGACTTCAAGCATCCGGTGCTGGATGTGCTGCGGACCGTTCCCGATGGGTTCAGCGACGTGGACAGCGTCAGTGGGGGAGCGGCGCTCGACTACATCCGGGGCAATCTGTTCGACCGGGCGCAGATGCGGCCGATGCCGGCGACAGCGCCCGGGCCGGACAACGATCTCGCCGACCGGCTGGAGTTCTTCACCGCTCGCGCGCTCGCCGACCCGGATGCGCGGATCTACGCGATCGGCGAGCGATGGGGGCCGGAGAGCGGCGTACCGGACAAGATCTTCGGCTTCTCGCCGGGGAACGGTGTGCACGACATCCACATGAACCAGGGCAACAGCGGATCGTTCACGAAGGACGACGGGGTGTGGCAGGACGGCGGGCTGCTGTTCCGGTTCGCCGATCAGTGGGTGGCGATCTTCCTCGCCTTCCAGAGCCAGACCTGGCACACCGACGACACGACCGGCCATGCGTTGCCGGGTGAGCCGGGACCGATTCCGGGCCCGACCGACCCGCATCGCACGCTGCGCATCATCGCCGCGCTGGTCAACCCGATCGGCCCGGCTCCCGAGCCCGAGACGGTCACGCTGCTCAACCCGGGCGCCGCGCTGATCGACCTCCACGACTGGGCTCTGGTCGACCGGCTGGGCCAACGCATGTCTCTGCCCGCGATGGAGTTGCCGGCCGGCGATGCGCTGCGGATCGCTCTGCGGGCACCCGTCCAGCTCGGCAACCGGGGTGGCACCCTGACCCTCCTCGACCCGAACGGCCTCAAGGTCGACGGCATCTCCTACACGAAGGAGCAGGTGGCGGAGGAGGGTTTCTCGCTCGTCTTCTGACCGGCGCGGGTCAGCGGGTGTAGGTGCGGGCGACGTCGACCCCGACGACGGTGGGCTGACCGGCCGGTTCGGGGCCGAGCGCCTTGGCCAGCGCCGGCCCGAGACGGTCGGCGAAGAAGCGGTCGGCGGCGTCCTTGGACTCCCACAGGGTGACGACGCGCAGGCCGTCCGGTGCCGTACCGACGTACCGGGCCTGGAGGCCCTCGGGCTCGGCGCCGACGTGCTCCATCACCTTGTCGAACTGGTCGATCGAGGCGAACGGCGGGGTGGCGATCGCGATCCATTGCATGGCTGGCTCCTTTGTTCGGGCGGCTGCGGTTGCGGCCACACGGATCAAGTTAGGAGCCGGCCGGCTTGCGCGAATCCGCCGAATCACTCATCGCGGTACTCAACTGCCCGCGGGTCGCCCAGGTGGCGATCTGACTGCGGGTGGTGAAGCCGAGCTTGGTGAGGATGTGCTGGACGTGGTTCTGCGCGGTCCGCTCGGACAGCACCAGCCGGGTCGCGATCTGCCGGTTCGTGAGGCCTTCGGCGACGAGGGCCGCCACCTCGGTCTCTCGCGTGCTCAACACAGGTTCCTGGCTCGGTGTTTGGTAGGCGGTCATCCCGAGGGCGCTGATCAACCGCGCTGCATCGCGCGAGTTGGATTCGGCCAGCGCCCGGTCGCCAGGACGGTTGCGCTCGAGGAGAGTCCGGGCGAGGTGGTACTGCGCTTCGGCGACGAACCCCGGCGCACCCGCAGACCCAGCCTGGTGGACCGCAGCGGTCAGGTCCTCGACGGCATCGTCCAGCCGACCGAGTACTGCGGCCCCGCGGCCGACCGTCAACTCAACGGGACCCAGGTACGCAACGCCGTTGCCGACCGCGTGCTCACCCCGGAACGGTTCGAGCCGGCGCAGGAGTTCCGCTAGGTCGTCGTACCGGCCGATGCCCGCGCAGGCGAGGGCGGCGTACACATACCCGGGCAGGGTGAAGAAGACGGGTAGCGACCAGGTGTCGAGCGGGCCGGCCTGCCGGTACGACGCGGCCGCCTCGCTCGTGAGCCCTGCACAGGTCTGGAGATACGCACGCGACAAATGAGCCATCGTCGCGAACCGGGGCGGCGGGTCGAACGCCTGCCGGGCGACCTCCGGGCTGACCCCGACGTGACCGGCCAGCGCCGCCAGCAAGGCGAAGTACGCGCCGGTGGCCGGTGCCTTCTCGATCACCCGCATCCGCTCGAACCCGCGCCGGGCAACCGTGGCAGCCTCGTCGTACCGCCCGCGAGCCTGGGCGATACACGCGGCGACGCGGTCGTGATGCCAGGCGCTGACCGGGCCGCCTACTCTCTCGACCGCGACCTCCAGAGCGGGCAAATCCTCTGCCGCTGCTGCCAGTCGACCGCTCTCGATCAGGGCGTCCAGCCGCCAGAGCTCACCCCACATGGCTGCGCGGGGATTGCTGGTCCGCTGGGCGAGCTCGAGCATCTCCGTTGCCAGCTGCAACCGTTCGGCGCGCCCGGCCGGTCCTGGGCAAGCCTCCTGCCGGGCATGCAGTGCATCAGCCAGCGCCTGCTCGGCGAGTGCCTGGCTGACGAGCGCTTGGCCGACAGTCGTCTGGTCGGCGTGTGCCTGGCGGGCTAGGCCGAGGGCTGCTCGGCTGAGTTCGTCCGTGCGGTCCTGTTCACCGTCGTAGAAGGCGAGGTGGCTGCGCTGGGCCAGCAGCCTCGCCCTGGTCGCATCGGTCACTTGGCCGGCCATGGCTTCCTCGCACAGGCGCTTGGCGACCGTGTTGATCCCAGGGTCAGGGACGGCCTCGAGGACGAGCGCTGCCTCGGCCCGCTGTTCGTCATCCATCGCGGCCGCCGCGGCCTCGGTTGCCGCTTTGACGCAAGTCGGCAGATCACCGGCCAGCCGGGCCGCTCGTCCAAGAGTTATTTGCCTTGCGCAACGTTCATCAGGCTTTGGAGGTGCGATCTCCCAGGCCGCTTGATAGAGCCGCACACCTTCCTCGTACGCCAGCCGCCGGACCGCCTCGTCGCCGGCCAGGGTCAACCAGTACTGCGCGATCGGCCCCTCCCCATACTGCGCCAAATGCGCCCGATGCCGAGCGATCTCCACCAGGTGCTCACTCAGGTCGCCCGCGTGCTGCCGCTCCAACGCCTCCGCGATCCCGCGATGCAGGGCGGCCCGTTCGGCGGTACCGAGCGAAGCAGCCACCGCATCGCGGGTCAGCGCGTGGCTGAACCGTCCCGGCTGATCAAGGAAACCGAAGGCGATGGCCTCGTCGACGAGTGGCAAGCAGTCTTCAACGGTCAGGTCCAGCACCGGAGCAACTGTGGTGAGCTGGAAGTCCCGCCCGACGATCGCCGCCGCCTGCACCATCCGCCGGCAGTCGCCACTGACCCGGTCGAGCCGGCCCGCAACGATGTCCAGCACCGACCGCGGCGGCCGGTCCGGCTGCCACGAGCCGTCGGCGATCGCCCGCCCGACTTCGGTGACGAACAGCGGGTTGCCACCGGTCACCTGGAAGACCTGCTCGGCTTGCTCCGCCGAGGCCATCGGCAGTTGCTCCCGCACAGCTCCGAGATCGAGCCCCCGGAGCTCCAGACGCTCGGCAGGCAGTTCGGCGAGCACGCGTGCGCTCCCCGGCTCACCTAGGCGATGGGTAGCGAGGACTAGTACCGGCAAGTCGCTCACCTGGGCCGCGAGATGCCGTAGTACCAGCAGAGACGGCTCATCCGCGCGGTGGACGTCGTCCAGCAGGATCACCAGCCCCTGCGAACCCGCGGCCTGCGCTATGGCCTCAGTAACGGCCTCGAACAGGCCGAAGCGGTCATCTCCCGCGAGTACCTCGTCGGCGTCCACCCTCAGCCCGCGCAGAACCTGCCGCCACGGCCAGTAGGCAGGCGCGCCCTCTCCCTCGACGCAACGGCCCCAAGAGACAGCAGTACCGGCCGCCAGCGCCATCCCCGCGAACTCCTGAGCCAGCCGGGTCTTCCCGATCCCCGCCTCGCCCCCACAGACCACTAGCCGGCCCCTGCCGCCGCGCGCGTCATCGAGCCACCCGCGCAGCGCACCGAGCTCCCGCCCCCGCCCAACTATCCCCATCCGCTCAGCATCACCTAACCCCCGGTACTTCGGGAAGCCCAGTGAACCTCCGCTTGCGTGGTCGGTCAGACTTGGCCGGTGAAACGGTTCCTGCGGCGGGCTCTCATCGCGATCGTCGTGTTCCTCCTGGTCGTCACGGCCGGCTCACTGACGTACAACGCCTTCACCGGCGGCACGGAGCCGGCGCCGGAAGGGCTGAAGTTCGTGCAGGCGGGTGACGTCAACACCCGCTACGACAGCTGGGGCACGACTGGCACACCGGTGGTACTCGTGCACGGCTCGGTGGAGTCGGTCGACACGTGGTCGCGCCTGGTGCCGTTGCTGGCCAAGACGCATCGGGTCTACGCGTACGACGTCACCGGCTACGGGTACAGCGAGCGCAAGGCGCCGTACACGGTCGAGCATCTCGCGGCGCAGTTGCTCGGCTTCCTGGATGCGATGCATCTTGGGGGCCCTGGGCAACCACGGCCGGTGCTGGTCGGGCACTCGCTCGGCGCGGGGATCGCGGCCGAGGCGACGCTGGAGCAGCCGGGCCGGATCGGCGGGCTGATGTTCCTCGACGGCGACGGGCTGCCGCTTCCCGGCGTTAGGCCGCCGACGGGCGTGATCGTGCCGCCGTACCGGACGACGCTGTTCCGGATGGTGCTGGGGTCCGACTGGCTGCTCAAACGGATCTACAAGTCCACCTGCGGTGCGTCGTGTCCGCCGATGGACGTCGAGCAGTGGGTCCGCCCGTTTCGTCAGCCGGGTGCCGAACAGGCCGTCTGGCAGATGACGTCGGGCGGGATCCCTGCAGTCGCAGCTGATCGGTTGGCGAAGCTTCGCGACGTACCGGTCCCGACGTCGGTCGTCTTCGGCGCTCGAGACACCAACGGCGGCAACGCCGCCGAGACCGCCGACCGGATCGGTGCGCCGGCGCCGACGTTGATTCCGGATGCCAACCACCTGACCCTGATCTCCAACCCAGCCGAGATCGCCACTGCGATAGCTGCCCTTGCGGCCCGCGGTTTGTAAGGTTTTCAGGCTCCGGAGAGCTGGAGGTTGGTGGCTGCCGCGGTCAGGACGATGGACTGGCCTTCGATCGCGACCTGCTGGAGCTTGGCCTTGAAGGGCAGCTCCGGTACGACGATGCCGCGCGACAGGATCGCGCCGACCGTGCCGCGGAGTTGCTCGGGGATGCCTTGCAGGGTGCTCTCGTCGACCACCAGCCCGATCCGGCCGTTGCGCGCCTCGGGCCGTACCGTCGCGGAGACGTTCAGGCCCTGGATGGTCGCCTTGGCCACCAGGTTGCCGCTGACGGTCTGCAGCGTGAGCTTGTCGATGCCCCTGGTGTTCGCGGTGAGTCTGGCCAGCGCGGACGGGGACAGACGCAGCTTGACGTCGGCCCGGTCCACGGTGACCGCGGCGCTCCGGTCACCGGTCAGGGCCTCGCGGGGTACGTGGATGCCGTGCATGTCGACGGTCAGGTCCTCGGCCGCGATCTTCTCGATCTCCGGCTCGCGCATGGTCATCGTGACCTGGTCGAACTTGCTCCTGGCCAACTGCGGCAGGAAGCCGAAGCCCCCGATCTCCACCTTGGTTTCGGCCGCGGTGACGTCGTACTTCGCTGCCTCGTCGGCCGCCGACTTGGCCAACTGGCCCTCGGCGAGCGACTCACCGATCCGGTCGGCGGCGACGGCGAGGCCGGCGAGGATCAACAAGACGACGATCAGCGCGCGGAGTGCCCGGCGTGGCCTTCTGGAGCTCATGCAGGCAGAGCCTAGTGTCCGGGTCCTAACCCCGTCGGCCGCCCTGGTGCCAGCGCTGGTGGCGGACGGGTCCGCTGATCATGGCGACCCAGAAGAGCATCCACAGCAACCAGGGCGCTGCCAGTATCACCGCTGAGGCGACCAGCCCGATCATCAGCACGGGGAGGATGAACATCAGCGGGGGCGGTGGGCCGGGGCGGCCTTTGCGTCTGGGGTGGCCCGGGTTGGCCGACTCCAGTTCTGGGAGGTCGGCGAAGAGGAGTTCGACCTCATCGGCGTACCGGGCCCTGGTCGCCTGGTCGCTGCGCTCCTCGAACTCCTCCTGCGTCAGCCGGCCGGCGACGAAGTGCTCGCTCAACTGCTCGACGGCGGTGTCGCGCTCGGCGTCACCGATGCGCAGCGACCCTCTGGCGGGGAGGTATCCGCTCATGACCGGTCACCGTCGTCGTCATCCGCGAGGATGGAGTAGAGCGTGCGGCGCAAGGTGATCAACGCGTCCCGCGCCTTGGCCTGCTGCTCGGCCGAACCGGCGGCCATGATCTGCCACATCGCCGTCGCGACCTGCCCGAGGATCGGCTTCAGCCCGTTCTCGTCGTCGTCCTGCGCCGACATCGCCTCCCAGGGCGCCGAGACCTCGTCGGCGTGCTCGGCGACGTAGGCGCGACCCTCGTCGGTCAGCGTGAACGTCCGCCGCCCGGTCGCCGCATCGGCCGTCACCAGCCCCTCGTCCTCGAGCTGCTGCAAGGTCGGATAAATCGAACCAGGGCTGGGCTTCCAGGCTCCGCCACTGCGCTCGGCGACCTCCTGAATGATCTGGTAACCATTCATCGGCTGCTCCGCCAGTACTGCGAGAATCGCCGCCCGTACGTCGCCCCGCCGCGCCTTCGGGCCCCTGCTGAACCCACGCGGCCCGCCACCCCACTGCGGCCCGCCGAACATCGCCCACGGGTTCTGCCCGCCGAACGGATGCCCACCGAACGTCTGCTGCCCACCGCGCCGGCCACGCTGCCCCGTCATCGCCGCGCGCAGCTCTTCCTTCAGTTGCTCGAACCCATCACAATCCAGCCGCCCGAACCCGGGCCACCCACCGACAAACGCCGAACCCGTCATCCCAACCACTCCTTACCGAGCCATCACGATAATCCGACGATATATCGCGAACAGCCACCACCCAAGGAGATCGTCAGCTCTCAGCAACCTCTTACCCTGCCTTGCTACGGTCGGTGACTCCCCTCCTAGCCGACAACGACTGAAGGGTCAGCAGATGAGCTTCTTCGACAGCCTCAAGGACAAGGCGTCCGAACTCCTCCAATCCGCGACGGACAAGGTCACCGAAGCCACCGGCGTAGACCTCGGCGGCGTCACCGACCAGGCCACCGAATCCGCCGAAGGCCTCACCAACCAGGCCGAAGGCCTGACCGACCAGGCCCAGGACCACGCCAACACAGCCGGCGACCAACTCGCCGACGCCACCGGCATCGAAGTACCGACCGAAGGCCTCACCAACACGGCCACCGACAAACTCAACGACCTCACCGGCCGCTGACCGAACGGACCGGCATCGTCAATCCAGCGACGATGCCGGTCCGCTGTCCGGCTGCTCGGTCAGTTGTAGAGCCAGTAAAGATTGGTCCGGTCGCCGGACCCGGCATAACTGTAGATATTGGCGTTGCCCGTGTTCATGATGTAGGGGTTACCGCTGGTCTCGGTGAACTCCGCCAGGCCGAGCGCCTGACCGGTGATCCTCGAGACATGGTTCGCCAGGTGCTGCGCGGAGGATTTGCAACTGGGGTAGTAGTTGTTCATCTGGATTTCGACCTCGGTCGCCCAGATCTTCGGCGCATCGCCGGTCCATTGGCCGGTCGCTTTGGAGCACCTGTTGTCGTTGGCGTTGTAAACGGAGTAGTGAATGACCTGGTACGGCGGAATGCTGGCCGGACAGTTCGAGCCCGGCCCGGCATAGGTGAGTACCGGGTTGACCGTGCCCGACTCGAAGGCGTTGCCGGCCGCCTCTATCGGCCAGGTGGCGCCGATGTTGTTGTCCTGGCAGATCGTCTTGTTCTGGAATCTCCAGCCGTTGTAGTAATTGGTGAGTACCTTGCCGGGTGCGGCCGTCGCTACTTTGCCGTCGATCCGGGTGGTGGTCTTCCCGTCCACGCCGACCGAGAACTCTGCGTTGTGCAGCGTCGGCTGGGGTGCTTTTCCTGAAGCGGCAATCCCCGGAGCGGCCTGGAGCCCGGCGACACAAACGAGTGCTGTCCCTGCGAGTGCCGCGATGATGCGGTGGCGCATAGTGAAGCCCTTCTGAAGTCGTTCGGTCATTTGCCCGGGTCAGACTGAAGGCTGGTTTCAGACGCGAAGGAATTCAAGACGGAAGCCCCGATTCTGCACTTTGTTGCAAAAACCCGGTTCAGCCTCCGACGGCAGGCGGGAACCGTTGCAGTTCTTGGGGCCAGTCGAGGGCTACGGCTAGGCGGCCGGCCCAGTGGCGGGCGGTTTCGTCGTCGGGGACGCGGATGACGCAGAAGCCGCCGAGGTGTTCCTTGGACTCGACGTAGGGGCCGTCGCTGAAGACCGGCCGGCCGTCCTGGGCGGTGACGCTGCAGAGCACGGTCGAGGCGTCGAGGGCGCCGTTGCTGAAGACGAAGACGCCGGCCGCCTTCATCTCGTCGATTACGGGCTTCACCGCGGCCGACTTCGCCTGGATCTGCTCGGGCGTGTGCTCGGGCACCCACTCGTCGTTGAAGGTGATCAGATACTCAGTCACTGTCGTCTCCTCTCGGGGCAACAGTTGCCCCTGCACCATCACCACGAACGGCGGTGCCCCGATCCGACATACGGCGGAATCTCGAGCGGAACCTCGAGTCGTACTCGAGCTGCACGTAACCCGAGGAGTGCACTCCGACCGCCACGAACCCCATCACCAGGAACACGATGCCCGCACCGAGGGAGATGTGCCAGAAGGCTGCCGTGAGCCCGACGAACGCCGAACCCTGGGCAACCGCCTTCGCCACCCCGACGAGCGCCGACGTGCTCGTCCGGCGCCGGAAGGACTCCTGCCGGTTCAGCACCAGCAGCGCGGCGAGCAACGGGATCGAGACCGCGAACGCGACGACGCACACCGTCGCCGCCAGGTCGAGCGGGTCCTCGGTCAGGAACGGCTGCACGACCACCAGCCCGGCAGCCGCCAGTCCGCCGTAGACCAGATTGGACTGCCGGATCCACTCCTCCTGGGCCGCCGGGTCGGCGGCGGCACTCTCGACTTCCTGCCGGACGCGCTCGGCGTCGGCTTCCGTCAGGTTCGCCTGCTCGGTCAGAGAGTCCTCGTCCATGCGGCTATCTTCCCGAACCCCCGGCGGCGGCCGAACAACACCTCGGGGCCGGACGACGAATCGTCCGGCCCCGAGGTCTTGCGTGTCAGTGCTTGGTGACGGCCCCGGTGGCCGGGTTGAGCAGTACCGGCCGGGGGTTCGGGCGGTGGTGGAAGTCGAGCATGCCGGTCAGTGAGCCGGCGCGGGCGTCGTACGAGGAATCGCCGATCGAGCCGGTCCGCCAGTTGTCCTCGATGAACTTGAGGATCGAGGTCTGGTCGGTCCGTTTGTGGTCGACGTAGTTGGTCTTGCTGAACGGGCTGATCACCAGCAGCGGCTGCCGCGGACCGAAGCCACAGCGGTCGGCGTACCCGCCAGCGGCCGGCTTGCCGCCGCATAGTGCCGGCTGGTCGTTGGCCGGGTCCGCGGAACCGTTGCGGAGCGGCGGCGTCACGTGGTCGTACCAGCCGTCGGAGTCGTCATACGCGACGACCACTGCGGTCGAGGCCCAGTCCTTGGACTTCTGTAGCTCGTTGATCGTGTTGACCAGGAAGTGCTGCTCGTCCAGCGGGTCCGAGTAGCCGGCGTGGCCATCCTGGTACTCCCCAGCCTTCAGGAAGCTGACCGCCGGCAGGTTGCCCGCCTTCGTGGCAGCGGAGAAGTCGGTCAGGTCGTACTGGTGGTTGGCCTGGTCGGTCTGCCCGATCTTGGCGACCGAGGTCGGCGGCAGGTGCTTGGGGTTGCTGGTCGACTGGTAGTACTCGAACGGGTTGTGGTGCGGGCTGTAGTCGACCACTGTGTTGCCGCCGACGTTCTGGTGCGTGGCGCCGCAGACGGAGTACCCGTTGGCGGTACTGGTCGGCCGGAAGCCGCCCTGGAACCAGCCCCAGGTGACGCCCTGCTTGCTCAGCAGGTCGCCGACGTTCTTGCCGGTCATCACGCCGAGCGCGTTCTTCGACGTGTGGTTGTTGTCCGAGCAGTCGTCGAACGCCGGGTCCGGGTCGTTGATCATCGTGCCGACGCCGTTCGCGTCCGGCGACGCGACGGTGTAGGCGTCGGTGACCTTCTTGCCGGTGACCGAGTCGACGGCGTAGATCCCGTGGGTCTGACCGGAGATCAGGTTGATCGCACCGGGCGAGGAGGGACCGTAGTTGCTGCTGTACGAGTTGTCGCTCATTGCGTAGTGCTGGGCGTAGTTCCACAGCCCGGTGACCGTGTTGCCGTCGTAGTAGTCCATGACCAGGCCGGGCGCGCCGTACAGGATCGGCTGGCCGGTGCACTTGTCGGTCTCGGTGTACTCGACGAACTTGTCGGCCTTGCCGCCGTTGTACGCCTTCTGCTCCGCGCCGTAGCCGTGGTTCTGGTCGCAGGTCATCGCCTGCTCGTGGCTCAGCCGGCTCGGGTTGAACTGGTTCGGGTTGTGCTCGAGCAGCGTCGGCGTCAGGCCGTTGATGTGCGGCGTGTGGCGGGCCGCCTGGAACTTGGTGCCGTCGGTGTTGGCAGCGTTCGGGTAGGTGCCGAAGTAGTGGTCGAACGAGATGTTCTCGTCGAAGATGACGACCAGGTGCTTGATCGGCGTACTGGCGGTCACCGGTGGCTTGGGATGGTCGCCGCCATCGTGATGCCACCAGCCGTCGCCGGCCCAGGCGGGACCGGCCGCGGCGACCAGCGCCAGCACGCCGGCCCCGGCGACGCCGGTGATCGCCGCCGTTCGGGTTCGTTTACTCCAGGTACGAGGTTTGAGGACCACAATTGCCTCCTTTGGTGAAGCACTTCATGCGAGCAACCCGCGGCCGAGATGGTCGGCGGAGTCCCGGACCCCGGGCAGAATGAGGAAGTAGCCGCCACCCACCGGCTGGATGTAATCGACCAGCGGCTCGTCGGCCAGCCGCTTCTGGATGGTTTCGAACTGGCGCTGGAGATCGCGCTGGTAGCAGACGAAGACCAGCCCCATGTCGAGGTTGCCGACGTTGTCCACGCCACGGTCATAGTTGTACGGCCGGCGCAGGATGCGGCTTTCGTCGCTCTGCGGGGTGCGCGGATTCGCCCGGCGGATGTGGCTGGTCAGCGGGATCGCCGCGCCGATCGGGTCGGCGGCGAAGTTCGGTACGTCGTGCTCGTCGTTGCCGTCGAGCGGGGCGCCGGTGTCGCGCCGCCGGCCGAACATGTTCTCCTGCTCGTTGATGGAGACCCGGTCCCAGAACTCCACCAGCATGCGGATTCGCCGTACGACCTGGTAGCTGCCGCCCTCGGCCCACGGCTGATCGGTTGCTGGCGGCAACCACACCAGCTTGTCCATCAGGGCCGCGTCGTCGATGTCCAGGTTGGACGTACCGTCCTTGAACCCCATCAGATTGCGGGGAGTGCCTGCGGGCCGGGGCGGTGAGGTGAACCCCTCGTACCGCCACCGGACCTGCATCGCGCCGCGGGTGTGCCGGGCGATGTCGCGCAATGCGTGCACCACCGTGTCGCGGTTGTCGGCGCACAACTGCAGGCTCAGGTCGCCATGGCTCTCGGCGGGATCGAGGTGGTCGTTGGGGAAGGTGGTCATGCGGGTCAGCCCGGATGGCTTGCGGTTGGCCAGCCCGTACCGATCGTCGAACAACGAGGCCCCGACGCCGACGGTGACCGTCAGCCGGTCGGCAGGAACTGTCGGCCCGAGTACGCCGGAATCGGTCGGCGGCGCCGAGATCCCCGGATCCGGCGGCGTCCCACCGGCGGTGAGAAAGCGGGCCCTGTCGGTCAACGTCCGGAACAGCTCGGTGAGCTCAGCGCGATTCTGGGCAAGCACATCAAATGACACATGAACGGCCTGCGGCTGAGCCGGCGTAGTAACCCCAGCCTGATGCACCCCATGAAACGGCACGACGGGATCGCTCGCCGGCGCCGCGTCGGCCCTTCCCACCCGGGCATTCCCGGCCCCCGCACCCGCCCCAACCGCAACCCCAGTAACCCCAGCCGTCAGCGCACCCCGCAGAAACGCCCGCCGACCAGTCCCCGCCCGCCCCGCGCCCGACGTCGCCCCGCTGGCCCGCCCGGAGGTGGACTGTCCCGTGCCCGCCCGCTCCGCGCCGGATTGCTCCGGGTTGGGGCGCGTCGCGCCGGACCGCCCCGTGCCGGAGTGCCCGGTGCCGGGCCGCACCGTGCCGGGCCGGTCCCCGGCCGGCTGGTCGTCGGGGGTGCTCATGAGGTTCTCCTGACGTCGCCGATGGCAGCGATTGGCGCCAGTACTTCCACCAGTTGGCTGACGGCGGCGTTGAGGCGTGTACGGGTCTGCTGGTCCAGCGCGGTGGGTGCGATCCAGGTGCCGTCCGGCCGGTGCCCCTTGGCGACCAGGCGTCGGGTGGTCGCGATCCACGTGGCTACCTGCGGCCAGCCGGAGTACCGCGTGCTCATGACCGGCGCGAGCGCACGTAGTACCGCCTGCGTGCCGTCCAAGTTCGCCCCAATGGTGGCGAGCCCAGTGCCGCCGCCCTGGTCGGCCTGCCCAGTCAGCTCGAACTGCAGCGCGTTCTCCATGATCTCGTGGGCGCGCAGCGGCAGATCGTTCGGATCCGTCCGCTCCTTCGGGAAGTCCTCGCGAAGCCCAGCGACAGCAGCAGCAAGCTGAGTCCCGACAGCCACCAGCGATCGAGGCGACTGCCCATGCCACAGCCCGTACTCAATCCGCCGCAACCCACCGAACCCCGGATCCCGCACCCCTGCAGGCAACCCATCCGGCATCCCATCGATCTGATCGGCGAAGTCGCCAAACGTGTCGTACGCCGCCCCCAGCCGCTCATACGCCAGATGCGCGCTCAACCACGCCGCCCGAGATGCCCCCAGATCCCCGCCCCGCAACGTCAGTACCAGCGTGCTGACCTCACCCGCCAGCCTCCCGAGCCCCGCGCCGACATACCCCCGGTACTCCGTAACAGCACCACTCAGGTCCTGGCTGGTGACAGGCAGGACGGCCGGCACCGGTGGGGGAGGACCATCAGTGATCTGGATAGCCGGCCCAGTCACCGCATCGGTGTCCTCCGCCAAGCACCGGAACGCATACGACGCCCGCCCGAGGTTGAGCTGCATGGGCCGACTGGTGTTCGGTGCAAGCCCCTCCACCTCGGCGTACACCCCACCGGTCGCCGGATCAATCAGGTCGACCTCGGTAGTCACCGTCCCCACATTGCTGACCTGAACGGTCTGCGCCCCGCTGTGCGGATCCTTCCACCCGGTACCGCAGTTCCCCCGCGACACGGTGACAGTCGGCGTCTCACCTGCCAAGTCGTGCCCGGAGCACCCGGACAGGACCAGCAGGATCCCGCAGACGGCCAACGCACCAGCGGGGCGCAAGCGCACGACAAACGGCACGAGGGCTCCGGGGGAGGGGTAAACGGTTGATCACCGCTGACAGTAAGCCACCCGGCGACGGCCACCCCATGACAGATGTCAGTGCTCCAGGATGTTGGCCTCCGGGTAACCCACCGTTTGCCTTACCCAGGCAAGTGGTCCCGTATCAGTCCTTGCGACCCTTCAGTCGCCGGCTGACCGCGCGCTCGACCTCGCGGGTCGCCTCTCGCTCCGCGAGCGCGTTCCGCTTGTCCCAGCTCTTCTTCCCCCGGGCCAGCGCGATCTCCACCTTCGCCCGCCCGTCCTTGAAGTACAGAACCGTAGGCACGATGGTCAATCCGCTCTCGTTGACCTTCCGCTCGATCTTGTCGATCTGTGCCCGGTGCAACAACAACTTCCGCTTCCGCCGCGACCCACCCTCGAACCACCGAGCCTGCGAGTACTGCGGAATATGCACCCCATGCAGCCAGATCTCGCCATCCTCGACCTGAGCGAACCCACCCACCAACGAAGCCCGCCCAGCCCGCAACCCCTTGACTTCCATCCCCTGCAACACAATCCCGGCTTCCCAAGACTCCCCCAGCTCATACTCATGGGCAGCCTTGCGATTACGGGCAATCACAGGATCGGTCTCAGGCTTCTTCACACCCCGATTCTGCCTCGGCAGAGGGGTGGTCGCAGAGGGTGCCCCCGGCAGGATTCGAACCTGCGACGCACGGTTTAGGAAACCGAGCGCTGCCGTGACCATGGGCTTCTCTGAGCGCTCTCTAGGCGTCAGGGCAATATCAGCAGATTGGCGGCACTGTGCCTTGTGAGCGTCAGTGATCTCTCGTGTGTTCCCACGGGTGTTCCCAGGCAAGATCCGTTGTTGACGACCACGGCGCCCAGGGGTGCTCGCGCGCCTGACATAGGTCCCCGCGAACTGTGATCCGCCGTACGCTGGCGGGACTCGGATACGGGTGTATCCGAGAGCTGCATGGGGTCAGTGCATCGGACCCTCAGGTTAGGGAGTCGGAGACGACTCTGGCGAGGCTGCCAGCACTAGTCCTGAGCGAGCCAGGTGGCGCGGTTTAACGCCGCTTTTCAGGGATCGTTTCGCGTGTCAGTTGGCGGAGGCCCTGCTGCTTGCCGCCAAAACCTGATCTCGCGACTTACGACAACTCGAGGCAGGCCTTGCGCTTCAGTATGGACGACCGGCCTAATGTGACGCCTTCAAGCTCCAGCCGATTCCGTAGGCGAGACCCTGGCGGACTGTTGGCCACTCAGCGGCGACGAACTTCCCGTGATCAGCGGCGACTGACCTCGGATCAACAGGCGCGCCGTCTTCAATAAGCGGCGGCAACACTCCATTGTATGTCCAAACTTTATCGACATCCACGTCAGAATCGAACGACACCGTTGCATGGAAAGATCGCGTGCGACGAATTGGCACCAGGACATTATATGGCCGGAAATGCTCGGCGGGAATGGTCGCAGCGAGGCCATATCGATAAGTCTCCGCGGTGTGAAACGACTGCGGGAGATGGATGGCAATGCGTTTCACGGTTGCCGACAGCTGCTCAACTTCGAGGAAGTCGACTCCTTCTAGAGGCTCGACCGTCACATCTGCTGTCGCATTAAGGAACATCGACTCCTCGAGTACCTTGACGCCGTCGTGGGTGAATTTGACATCGCTTCTAGTGGTCAATCGAATGCGATGCAATCCAACGGCAGCGTGTGATTCGATTCTGTCAATGAACCACCCGCGCTCTGCGAATGGATTAGTGTCGCTAGAAGGACGGAGTCTACGAGTGAGGACTTGCGCAACAGCTCGATTTGCCTCTCTAAGGCGGCGGATCATAGTTCTTCTGCCACGGCCCGATGCGGTGCCCAACGTGTCAAGACGCCGTGCCAGAAGCTCCTGTTCATCAGTAACCGAAAGGCTGGCGAGAAATACATCCTGAGTCTCTTGCGGCAGGTATTGAGCGGCGTCTAGTAGCAGCGTTTGGATTTCGGCCTGGAGTGATTGTTGCCTTCGTCCGCTGATCTGGGACATGGCGTCAATGTCGCTATAGCCGAGTAATGCTGTCAAACCCGGCCCCAGTCGACGTCCGACGTCAGGCGCCCGGATGCCTCGGCCGCGGGAGAGGTCATCTAGCTCTTTAGCTAGCTGGTCGATGGGGGACCCAGGCGAATCGCCGGCCGGTCGCAATATCCTTCGTACTGTTGGCTGGTGTGTTTCCGTCGAGGTAGACGCATTCGACGGGCCGTGCGACGCGTTCTCGCCACTGGCTTCAGAGCCTCGTTGTGTCGCACTGGAGGAGTCCGCATTTGAGGTGAGCGTCCGGCCTGGTTCGGGCATCCCGTGAAGGGGTGAGGGCCGAGCGAATGGGTCGGGCAGGTTCTCTTCCATCTCGGGGTCCGTCAACAGTTCGCGCTCAGGGGTGTTGCGCCCGATCAGCCGACTCAGCTCTGCAGTTGGCTCCGGATCAGAGTTGCGCGGCTCCAAGGAAGGCGGGGGAGCGTCGAGGTCAACGGGAGGCGCCCCGCGAGGAGGCCGGCGTCGGCTGGTCGTTTGCTGGGCGCTCATGGCTTGCAGCCAAAGCTTGTTGATCCGGCTCATAACCTGATCGACCTGTTGTTGCTCGTGAAAGGTCCTCTGTAGCGTGACGAGAACGACTACCAGTGCCTCGAGGTTTTCCCATCGCGGTACGCGCAACCCTCGAATCGCCTCGCGGATGGCGTCACGACGAAGGGCCCCAGCGAGGTCGCGGTCCGCGATGATCTTGGCGATTAGACGTGTGGAAGGGGTCCCGGCTCGCAGGTAGAGATTGAAGAGCTCCTGCGAGAGGTCGCGCGCAGGGCCTGGCGGCAAGTCTTCCTCGTCGGGCATCCGAAGCATCGGGGTACTCCTCTGTGTGTGGCCGACGTTGGCGAGTTTTGGCGAGTTCTGACGGCGAGCCTCTACGTAGGTGACAATTATCTGGAAGGTTTGCGGGCCCCTCGCGGCCACGAAGGGCCCGCAGCGACACCTACTGAAGAGGCGGCGTCTACGTGAACGATACGACGAACGGCCTGCGCCGGGCGAGTAAGACGGCGAAGACGAGCGCCGGCTCGGCTGACACGGAAGAGGTCCATGCACTCCGGCCACCTTCCGCTTCAGCATCGACCGTCGGTCGACGTTTCTCTCACCTCACGTACTTGTTGTTTGGTGGGAACATCTTGTGCCTGGGTGCCTTGATCACGGTGGCAGTCCTGGGCCAACCAGCGGTCGCGGGAGTGATCGGGGCGGTCTGGGCAACCACTTGTACCGCGCTCTGGCGCTTGTGGAGTTTGTCGTCACGGCTTGAGAGCTGACAGTGCTTGTTGGCCTCGTTCGTGCATGTCGACCAAGATCGAGACACATCATTGCCAGCGTCAGCGCGCCACAAACGACGTGCGAACGGGTTGTGGCTCCCGGTGGCGCCCACGCTTCGCCCGGCAAATCGACAGCCGCCCGTACCGCGCTCATGCCGACCACTGCGGGACCTACGACAGGGCGCCGGTGCAGCCGGGAGGTCCCATCCACCCTTTCGAGGTACTTGTCCAGGGTCCGGAACCACGCGTGACGCCCGCGCATAGTGGTCACACAGGCCGTCGACCGCCAGCCCTAGGTGTAGAGCTCACGGTGCCTGGTTTCGATGATCCGCAATTGGTCGATCAGCTCACCCGCGGACGCTTCGATTTCTGACTTGGCGCCATCTGTGTCACTGAACCAGGAGCAGACATCGACGACGAGCGCGCCCTTCTGCTCCTGAACTGACTTCCAATCCGCGCCGGCCGCACGTGCGTCTTCGATGGCCTTGACACGTTCCTGAAAGCAGTCGGGGTAGTAGGTTTCGATCGTTGGCTCACTGAGTGTCACGAAGCGGTCCGAAGGCCAGCGCTCGAATTTGCCAGCGAGCTCCGCGACAGCCTCGTGCCCGGACTGGTCTCCATCAACAATGACCCACGCTCTGGGCTCCGGCTCGGCTTCTGAATCCTCGACTTTCTGCACGAACAGCATGAAGCGACGTAGGTCTTCGAACATCTTCTTGACCTTGCCGGTGCCGCCGGCTGCGAGCGTCCTGAACCCAGCGAGCTGGGGAACAAAAAAGGGTATCAGGACCTCCCGGAAGAACCGCTCGGCCGTGCTCTCTTCGAAGATCAGCCAGCCGACGGGGTCGGTGACGTCGTAACCGAGGTCCGCCAACGCATCGCGTCGTTCGATGGCGCTGCGGAGGCGAGTGTATTCGGTGGTCGGCAGACCGTCGCCCGGGTGCAGCGACAGGCTGCTCTTGTAGATTATTGCGCCAGGAGTGGAGCCGAGGGTACGAAGAACAAAGTCGCTATGCGTGGAAACGATGACCTGGCAGGCGTGCTCATTCACTGCCTCGATGATGACGCGCAACAACTCTCGGAGGGCTTCGGGATGGAGGTCATTCTCGGGTTCTTCGATCAGCAGGACGCGGGGACCGGGGCTGGCCAACTCGGCAAGGATAGTGAGCACGCCACTTATGCCTTCGCCCATGCGGTCTAGGGAGATGCCTTCGTACTGGCTGACAGCTAGGCCCGGTTGCTGTCCGTGCTGTGTGGGGAACGTACTCACGGACGTTTCATTGCCGAGAACCTGGCCGACGAGGTCGCGAAATCGTCGGCTCTCGGGGTGGTCACCTGTCAGGGAGTGTATCCAAGCCGTCAGGTTGTGGTCATTCACAGCGACGCTTCTCGACTTATCGATGTCGACGTTGCTGTCGTAGCTGCTGAGGGGCTTGCGGCGCGCGAAAACCGGCACGAAGAGGTGATGTGGCCTGGCCGACGGCAGAGGGGAGATATTGTTCCTAGCCGCTCCCTGCAGCCAGGTTGCGTGGACAGCGGGCGTACCCGCTGGCGGCACAGTAACCTCGAGCGCCAGGTCGATTGGAGGAGGTCCATCGTTGCGATATACGGCTTTCACTGGCGATGCGTAAGGCTGAGCCAGGCCGAGTCGTACTTGAACGTCGCCTCTCTCGCGGAGGCGGCGATCCTCCTCCTGAAAGTGTGCGCCCGACTGGACCAGGTAGATCGCCCGTAGTAGCGCTGATTTACCCGAGTTGTTTCGCCCGATCAGTACTGTTACCGGGCCGAGTTCGAGAAGCCCGGAGTCCTTGATCGATCGGAAAGATCGGATCTCCACGGAGTTGATCAACATTTCGCTGGCTCCTCAGGATCGACATACGAAAGTGACGCGGTCACGGTCGTCGCCGGTTCTTTCAGCGCTGTGAAGTGCTCCATCACGACGGCGTCCTGGTTGAGGGCGGTGTATGGCTCGAAAGCGTTCTGCCGTTAGGCGCGTAGCAGAAGCCATGCGGTGATGAGCGCAACCACGCCCAGGCTAAGTTGCTTGCCACATCAACTCTGGCGATGACAACTGTGACTCTGAACGAGTTGAAAGGCTGGCGCGCCAGGTCGCGAGGGTCGCGTCGTCGTGGCGCTTCGTCCGGGGATAACGAGCGCCGTCTGGGTCGGCAATTTCGATCTCGCGCACGTGGGCGATGAGGCCGGCCGCGCCGACATTATCGAGCAGGTCCAAGTACTCCGACCACGTGTAGAGGCCCATTTGATCGGCGGGGCGGGTAGCGCCGTCTGAGAAGATCGCTAGTCTGCGGATGTCGCCGCGGGCATACGTGTTTACAACTGCGTGACGGGCGGCTTCTGGCTCGGCGGCGGCAACCCACCAGCCATCAGCCCGATTGCGAGTGCGAGTCTGGTTGCTCACCAGCGCGGTCAGGGCTGCTTTGTGCTCAGGTGTGTTGAACAGCAGTCCAGCAACGGCATCCGGCTCAGTCCCGGAGATCTCTTCAATCCGGAGATCGCAGGTGACCTGCGGACCATCCCCGTTCTCGACCACTACCGTCACATCCGACAGCGCGAGCGTGTCCACGGTCTCTGGACCGATCCGAAGAATGCCGACTGCGGCACACGGCGTTCCGGGGTCGGTCAGATCGCAGGTGTCGGCATGCGACGTGGCGACCGCCACCAAGGCCTCGTGCAGGCCCTCCATCAATGGAAGGTCCGGCCGGCCAGCCAGGGCTGCGAGAGTGCGCGCACCGAGCTGCTGCGCATACCAGGCGACGCCATGGTGGCAGCCGCCCATCGGCACGCCGGCGCCGTCGACAACTATGGCCAGGTCAGGCGTGACAACGACGAAGTCCTCGTTCGGCCGGCCTGGTGCTGCGTCCGTGGAGAGTGAGAACACTTAGCTTCCGCCAATCTCTGGTTCGACCGCTGCGAGCATCGCACAAAATCGTCCGACCCCGGGAATGTGGGACCACGGAGCCAGCCCGGAGGGCATCGTCCGACGGAGATCTTTGAGGGTACGAGTCGAGCCGGTCGCGATCGCAATTCCGTAGGCTTCCTCGGCAGCCGCAGCTGCCGATTCTGGTTGCTCCGCAAGGATGTGCGCCTGTGCTAGCGAACCGAGGTACTGCCCGCGGTCGCGGTGGTAGTCCGCAGGCAGGCTCCCGATGACGTCCGTGAAGGCGTCTACAGCCTCGTTGCCTCGGCCAAGCTCGAGAACACATTTCGCACGTGCGATCTTTGTGTACAAGCCGAGTTCGCAGTAGCGGTCTGCAGTCGGATCACCGTCCAGGATCTCGCCGTTGTACTTCTCCAGTAGCCCGGCCGCAGTGTCCAGAGCGCGGTCGGATTCCCCGCCGTCACCTGCGATCGCGTGACCGTGCGCCTCTGTCACGGCCGCGATGATCCGGATACGGCCGGTCTCTGGCGAATCGAATCGTTGCGCCGATTGAGCAAACCGAACAGCATAGGCCCCGTGTCGAGCGGTCAGAGCCGCAGCCGCTCGCCGCATCATCACGAAGGATGTCATCCGATCGTCCATGCCACCCTGCGCCCACTCGAGTGCGCGAGTGGCCCAGGCGGTTGCTCCTCGTATGTCGCCGGCGTCCTGGTGAAGCCATCCCGTGAACTCGGCATAGCCGGCGCCGATGCGAAGCAGTCGGGCGAGAACGGCACCGTTAGCGTTCTGCTGCATCGACTCGATTGTGCCGACGTACTCGGTCATCAGAGGCATGAGCGCACGTGGACCGAGCAGGTTGTCAGCCGTGTACTGGTTGCGAAGGTTCTGTTCAAACCACGAGAGGGTGTCACTGGTGGGTTTGGCGAACGAGCTGCCGGTCGGCGTCAGCGTAACGACGAGGTCCGTCGCTCGAACCACCTGACGGTCGGTCAACCCGTTCTGGGGCACTGGCTGCGCGAGCTCCTGAATCAGTATTGCGAATCGCGCCTGTTCGTCAGGCGAAGCGGCGCTCAGGATGTAGTCGAGGTCGCGCTGGCTGACCATGCTCGGCACTACGTCCGGCTGGTGCTCCCACTTCGCGACGCCCCGCGGGGACATCCCGCCAATCCGAGCGGCGAGCTCGTCCATCGTCAGCCGGAGAGCGACGCGGAGGGCGCTTGCCTGCGCGCCAGTCCAGCTGGCGACCAGCGTCACTGCTGGTCTCCCCACAAACTCGCAAATCGGGCCTGCTCGTCAGGCGTTGCCGTGCGCAGCAAGTAGTCGAGATCGCGCTGAGTGTCCATGCTCGCTTCAACGTCCGGTTGGTGCTCCCACTTCGCAAGGCCCCGCGGAGACAACCCATCGAGGCGTGTCGCGAACTCGTCCACCGTCAACCGCAGAGCGATGCGGAGGGCGGTCGCCTGCCCGCCCGTCCAGCTGGCGCCCGTCGTCACCATTGGCCTCCCCAGAAATCTGCCAATACATCGAAGTGCGGTTGAGTGCGGTTGGGTTCATGGCCGCTCCGCGATCACCAGTATTCACTAGTTCTCATGGAGACAAGAGGAATCCGGAGTTCAAGAAGTCACTCTGGTTGCGCGTTCGGCCTGGCAACGCCTGTCTCTTGTTCCAGGTGGTCGACACGCTTCGTTAGCTGTTCGACCGCGGCTCGGAGGGTGTCCAGTTCACTCTCCTTGGCGTCGCCAGCCGCAACGAATACGCCAACTCCGTGGGATGAGCGGAGGCGCCCTTCAGCGCGGAGCGTCTCGATCGCTCGCCGCACGGTCATTAGTGCGACGCCAAATTGCTCAGCAAGCTTTGGACCGGACGGCAACTGCTCGCCGGGCGCCAACTCGCCGTCCGCGATGGCGGCTCGGATCGCATTGGCGACCTTCTCGTAGGCCGGCACTGAGGCGGTCTCATCCAACTTCATGAGTGAACTCTAGTCCGGCCTAGGTGACCTAGCCATGACTAGCCGAACTCTTGATGCGAACTACTTAGCTAGTCTAGACTAGACAAGTCTAGTTAACTCACGAAAGAAGGTAGGCATGACGGAGTCAACTGAGAACCCGCGATGGCTCACCGTCGCGAACGCGGCTCGCGAGCTTGAGATTTCTTCGCTCAGCCTCTACCGCGCCATCAGGGAGGGCGAGTTTCCGGCCATGCGGGTCGGCCGCCGCATCTTCGTGCCCGCTGGCGCGCTCGAAGGACTCGCGGCTGAGGCGTTGAAGCGGGGGGTGCTCATCGACGCGAAGGACTGGCGAGAGCTGCTGGCACTCGGATGAGTCGCCACGCAGCTGCACCGCAGATCAAAGACCGGCCCCGCACAGGCGCCAACCAGAACAGGGCCGGTTCTCCCATCACTCAGGTACGAGTTCGAGAGGTCTACAGCATGACTGACGAGGGGCAGGGCGGCACGGAGTGGGTGCCGCGGTTTGGGATGTTGGAGGTTCAGGCCGAGCGCGCGGAACTGATCCGTGGGTTGTTCGAGCTGGCCGCTTTCGTGGCGGATCACCCGGAGTTGTCGCTGCCGTTCGTGTCGGCGGTTGGTCTTCCGATCGGTGAGTCGTTTTCGGAGGAGATGCGCGAGGTGGAGGCCGCCGCGCTCGCGCTCGGGGTATCGGCTGCCTTTCAGCCGGGTGGTGGCTACTCGGCTGCCCGCCGTGTTGGTGGCCCCCGAGTCGAGCTGCGTTTCACGGCCCGCCCTATTCCCACCGGCGAGGACTACGCGGCTCCTGTCACGGGGGAGGCGTGATGAGCGAGCAGACGGCGATCGCGTTGGCGTGGCGGCTGCATGACTCAGCGGCTGCGGCGATCGATCGGGCGGACACGAAGGCGGGTTTCGCGGCGACGGTGGAGACCGCGCTGGCTGCGGTGGTGTTGACGCTGGTCTCGCAGTCGGATGCGGCGCCGGCCGTGACGCGCGCAATGTTCGGCGTAGCGCTGGTTGGTTTGGCGGTGGCGTTGGGTTCGGCGTTGCTGGTGGTGATTCCGCGGGTGTATCGGCCTGCGGATGCGTTGCTGCCGGGGGAGTTCTTGTACTTCGGCGCGGTGCGCCGCCGGTCGGTCGAGCAACTCGTGGCCAACCATCTGTCGCCTGCGGCCGACGACGACACCGTTGTTGAGCCGCTGGTGGCGATCTGTCATCACGCGAAGCGGTTGGCGGACATCGCGTGGACCAAGCATCAGTGGCTGCGGGTGTCGTTCCTGGCGGCTGTGCTGGGTGTGACGCTTGCGGTGGTCGGTGTGCTGGTCGGTGGTGCGCGATGAACCGGCGGCCGACGACGACCGAGGGTGCGATGGCGCCGCGGTTCGCGGGCGTGATGATGGTGCTGCTGGTCGGGGGAGTGGCGGCGGTGTGGTTTGACCGGTCTCCGTTGCTGACCGAGGTGGGCTACTGGGCTGCGGCTACCGGTGCCGTGGGTCTGGTGACCGCCGGGTTGCTGTTTTGGCGGCTGATGCACGGCGCTCTGATTGCCACGCCCCTGTGGGTGCTGCTGGCCGGCGCGGTTGCGCTGCGGCTCAAGGCGCCGGGCGGTACCGCGGGATGGTTGATCGCTGGCGGCGTTCTGCTGTTGGTCACGTTGGGCCTGGTCGCGGTCAACGGACGGCTCGGCTCCGGGGTCGCGACGGCCGCGTGGCTGGTGTTCGCCAGCCTGGTGCTGCGGGCGCTGCCGGACTCCGTCGCGGTGTCGGCACGGTGGTGGCAGCCGCTGTTTATGGCCGTCGTGGTGCTGGCGGTGACGGTGACGTGGGGGCTGCGGTCGCAGTCGAGTTCGCGGGGTCTGCTGCGCAAGCTGGGGCGCGCGGGTCGGGTCACGGATGGTCTCGCGTCGGGTCGCGACGTGTACCGCACGTCGTCGGCGCGGATGCTGCGGAAGAACGCCAAGCAGGTCCGCCCGTCCCTGGCCGAGGTCCCGGCATGGCGCAGGCGCTTCGTGCCGTTGACCGAGCTGGGCGCGACGATCGCGACCGTCGGTTGGGTCAAGGTTCGCTCCAGCGCGGAGGACCACACGGCGACGTTCGCGGGTCCTCGAGTTGGCAAGACCGGCCTGGTGATGAACCATCTGCTGGATGCTCCGGGCGCGGTGATCGCGACGTCGACCAAGACCGACATCTTGACCGTGACGCGCGGGCAGCGGTCGAAGCGTGGCCCGGTGTACGTGTTCGACCCGGACGGTTTGACCGATGAGGGTTCGACGATCACGTTCGACCCGCTGTCCGGCTGTGAGTCGGCGGCCACCGCGATGGATCGCGCGTCGGATCTGCTGGACGGTACTGGCTCGAAGTCCGAGGACGCCGAGCACTGGGTCGATCTGGCCCGCCAGGCCCTGACGGCGCTGCTGCACGCTGCGGCGTTGGGTGGCTACTCGATGCACGACGTGCAGCGGTGGGTTGCTCACCCGGACTCGGGCAAGGACGACGTGTTGTGGGAGCTGCGGGTCGCGAAGGCGGCCGGGCTTGAGCAGCAGGCCACTCAGTTTTTCACCAACAACGACCGGACGCGTTCGTCGATCTCGACGACGATCATGCCCGCGTTGTCGTGGCTGTCGGTGCCCGCGGCGGCTGCTTCGGCGGCACCGGGCGGGGTCGCGTTCGATGTCCAGCGGCTGCTGGACGAGCGGGGAACGGTCTACCTGCTGGGCTCTGACGATCGCAAGACCGCGCCGCTGGTGACCGCGCTGACCGCGCACATCGCGCGGCAGGCGAAGGCGATCGCGGTCCGGATGCCGGGTGGCCGGCTGGACCCGCAGCTCACGATGGTGCTCGACGAGGCGGCCCTGATCTGCCTGATCCCGCTGGACAAGTGGTCGGGTGACTTCGGGTCGCGCGGGATCACGATGCACATCTCGGTGCAGTCCAGGGCGCAGCTGATCGAGCGGTTCGGCAAGGCCGCCGCCGATGCGCTGATGACCAACGTGACCACGAAGGTCGTGATGGCCGGGTGTGCCGCCGAGGACGATCTCCAGTTCTGGTCGACGCTGTGCGGGCAGCGCCTCGAAGTCGCCGCGACGCGCGACCCCAGCGGCGCCAAGTCGATCAGCGACCGGCACGTGCCGGTGCTCACGCCGGGCCAGGTCGCGCAGCTGCGCACGGGTCAGGCCCTGATCATCCGGCGGGGGATGCCGCCCGCGATCGGTCGGGTCAAGATGGCGTGGACCCGAAAAGACCTTCGCCGCGAGCGGTTCCACAACAGGCCGATCGTGCAATGGGTGACCCGGCACGGCGAAGCGCTGGAACTCAAGGCCGGTGGCCGACTCGTCACCGCTGTGGCCGCGTTCCGCGACGGCGGTTTCGCTGCCGCCGAGCAGCTCGACGCGTGGGTTCGTGGCGGGTTCGCTACTGCGCTTGGCTGGCTCGACTCGCACGATCCGGCCCGCGAGCTAGTGGCACGGCTACGGCTGGCCGGCGCGATGCGCACCGCCCGCGCCGCACTCGCCGACCGCGACACCGCCCGCTCCGTCGCGTCCGAGGAGCCAGCGGATCGGCAGGTGCAGCGATGAGCCGCCGACGCACCGGCCGGCATGCCACGCCCAACTGCACGGCGTGCGGAGTCCGCGAGAACACGATCGTGATTCAGCGCGCCCAGCTGGCAACGCTGCGCCGTGACCTGGCTGCCGTACGGGCCGCTGCCCGCCGGGTCGCAGAGCAGGCGGTGCAGAATCTGCATGGCTTGTTCACGCTGCCGGTGGCCGAGCAGGCCGCGGAGCGCTTCGAGCAGCTCGGCTTCGGCCTCGACGCCCAGCAGCGCATCCGCGACTACGCACTGGTGTTCATGGCCGAGTGCGCCGGCCTCGAACTGCACCAGCGCGTCAACGTTGCGTACGCCCCGTCCGGCAGCGACGGCCCGATCGGGGTCGGGGGCATGGTCGTCGACGTGCGGCTCGACCGCGACGGCGAACCGGTCCTGCTGGTTCGCCTCGACGACCGCACTGCCACTTCGACGCTCGTTGCCGCAGGCTACGACCTCGCCGAGGTGGAGACAGACGGTGTCCTGGCCGGACAACTGCTGATCGTCGTGCCGTTCCCGACTCAGAGCCGCTCGATCGCCGACGGCGGCTGGATCGAGGCCACGTCATGACCGGCCGCGATGACCAGGTGAGCAGCCGGGGCACGGAATGGGTGGTGCTGCCGGATGGGCGGCGGTGGCCTGGCCGGGTGCGCAACGGCCTGCCGGAGTTCAAGTTCGGTCAGGCCCCGGCGGGGCTGTCGACGCGTCGACAACTGCGGGAACGGGGGCTGTGCCGCGGCGGGCAGGAGCCGTTCGCGCGGTTGACGTGGAAGCGCGATCAGCGGTTCGCGTGGCTGTACGTCGACGCGTTGGCGAAGGCGAAGCGGACGCCGAGCGACAAGCAGCTCGCGGCGGTCGAGAAGGCGCTGGCGGCCAGGAAGGTCTGTGCCGGGTGTGGCCCGGTCGACCACTTCGTGCGCACGACCGACCAGCTGTGCGGCGACTGCCACGAGGCCGGCATCGCCCCCACCGCGGGCGGTACCGACGGGTGGCGCACCGTCCAGGCCTGGGACACCGCCGCCGGCGCAGAGGCCGAGGACGCGTCGATGGCGGCCAGCCGGGCGGCCGAGGCGCTGGCCCGCGCAGCCGGCCGCATCGACGTCGCCCAACAGCACGACGAGCGGGCCGAAGAGCTGGCGCGCTGGCACGCCGACGACGCCGCACAGCGAGACGCCGAGCAGGCCCACGCCGGCGCTGATGAGGACTGGACCTACGACGAGAGAGGTGTCGCATGACGACCCCGGCCGGGTCACCCGGTGACGAGCTGCGCGCCTACTACGGCTGCCAGCAGCTGGACGACGCGGGACTGCGCGCGGTGCCTGCCTACGACGAGCACGGCCGCCAGACCGGGCTGGTCGCCATTGACGCGGACGAGTTCGCCGACTGGCTCGAAGCCCTCTACGAGGAAGGAGACGACTGATGCGCCACGACGACGAGCAAGACCCCGGCACCGCCGCCCTGGCAGCGGTCGCCGGGCTCGCCCGTACGGTCGACTCGCTCGGCCGTGACGTCTACACGCTCAACCAGGCCGCGAAGTCCACCGCGGCCAAGGCTGACCTGAAGGCCCTGGCCCGCACGGTCGAGTCGCTCGGCAACACGGTGACGTCGTTCGAGGATCTGCTTGCTCGGCTGACCGCCAAACCCGCCAAGACCAAGGCCTCCGGCGACGGCGAGGCCGAGCCGGTGCGGTCATGGCTGCGCCTGCCCGAGGGCGACGCGGCAGCGGTGGAGGCGGTGCTGAGCGAGCTGTTGCCGTGGATGGGGTTGGTCTATCTGCGCTACGCCACCGCCCGCGAGGAACTGCCGCCGTGCTGGCTGTGGCACCCCGAGATCGTCGAGGAACTGGTCTGGCTGATGGACGCATGGACCGCCGCCTACGAAGGTCCGGAGGCGTCGAACAAGCTCGTCGGCGACTGGCACGACCGGCAACGCCCCGGAGTGACCCGCCGCATCAGCGAATACGCGCCGAGCTGCGACGTGCTCAAGCACCGCGACGACGCCGGACAGTCCGCCGTCACCGTGCCGCTCGCGGCCGAAGCCGACCCGTTCGTGACCTGGTGGGCCACCGACCGCCACCAGACCGGCCCCGAGCCGACCGCAGCACAGATCAAGGCCGGACGCCGTGGCGCCCTGGCCGCCGTCCCCGACACCGCTGGAGGCCAGCGATGAACCCGACGCGATTCTCCCTGCCCGATCTGACCGACCCGAGCACGATCACCTGGCCGATGATCGTGGCCGGCGCGGCCGCGTTGCTGGTCGCCGTCGCTGTGATCGTCTTGGCGATCTGGCTCACCCGCCGCACCTTCCGGGGCATCACTGCCGCCGTCGCGGCCGGGCGGCTGACGACCCGCAGCGTGCTGATCGTGGTCGCGATCGTGGCTGCGCTCGGCGTGGCCGGGATCGGTGGTACGCGGTCGTTCAGCGCGGTCTCAGTGAAGTTCGACAGCCCGCTGGTGCCGTTGGTTGCCGACGGCATGATCATCGCCTGCACCGCGCTACGGCTGGCAGCGTTGACGCGCGGCTGGCGGATTCCCGGCGCACTCGTCACGACGTATGTGTTCATCGGTGGCACGGTGTGGCTGAACATCGACACCGCGACCGGGATCGCCGACGCTCTCGCACACGCGCTCGCGCCACTGGCCTACGCCGTGCTGGTCGAGATGCTCGCGCACCTGCTGCGTCTGCACATGAAGCTCGCGCAGCCCGCGAAGCCCAGGTTGTCGGCGCTGACCTGGTTCACGTCCCCGGTGATCACGACCCGCGTGTGGCTGCACCTGTCGCGGACCGGCGCGGACGACCCGGCGGCCGCGCGGGCGCTCGTGCAGCAGGTCGTGCGGATGGCCTCACGGCTGGCGACGCTATGCCCGAGCTACAAGCTGTGGCCACTGGACGCCGCCCGCGCGGCCCGGACCGCGTGCCTGCAAACGATCCGGGACGGCCTACTCTCGGCCAGCGAGCTTGCCGCGCTCCTTCCGACCGCCGGGCGGCTGACCCCTGGCGAGCTGCTCGCCTTGGTCGACTCCGCCGCCCTTGGCCTCACCGGCCCCGCCGCGCAGCAGAACCCGGCGGCCGACGACACCCGCACCGAGCGGCCCGGTGCACCGGTGTGGTTGATCGCCTACCTACTCGGTGCGCTCCAGACCAGCCCGGCCCAGCAACCGACGCAGCCCGGTGCACCCAGCCTGGCCCGGTCGCTTCACCAGCCCGGTGCAGCCAGCCCGGTGCAGGCCCAGACCCAGCCCGGTAAAGAAACCGTCTCGGGCTGCTCGGGTCACTGCGAGGCGCACAGCCCGGCTGCACCGACCGACGAGGAGCTCCTGGTCGAGCTGCGCCAGATCGCCGACGCCGAGCACGCCGGCGCGGCTCTGAGCCAGCAGCAGATCCGCCGCGCGCTCGGGGTCGGCTCTGGACGAGCGCGGCGGCTGGCCGAGCTGGCGGGGTGGGTCGACCCGACCCCCGCAGCGGCGCCTGATGGGGCGGGGGAGGTGCGGCCGCAGACGCGCGGGCAGCTCCTGCTCGTCACGGCTGCCGGGGAAACCGGCACCGACACCGGACTCGACGACCCCACCGAAATCGATCTCGAAACGAGCAGCAACCGATGACCCAACCCACCAAGGAGCAATCGACCATCAGTCAGTACGAAGCCGTCATCTCAGCACCGAGCAGCTCGACAACAGTCCTCGCAACAGCCAGCAGCACAAACCCAACCCCAAAGATCGATCATGCACACCCAGGCATCACGATCAAGTGGAGCATCGACTCCGCTTCGCGTCGTCTGGTCGGCCTGCGCCCGAGGACGGATTCTGGCCCCGTCGGTCCGATCACGGCAGGCGGTGCGGCATGGCTGTGATGGGCATCCACAGCGGCCACAGCGCCAGCTATCTGACCGGGTCGGTTGCGACCGGCCGGGAGAACTACTACACCGGCGCGGTCGCGGCCGGCGAACCGCCGGGCCGTTGGTCCGGGCGAGGCGCTGCGGCCCTCGGCCTGTCCGGCGAGGTCGACAACCAGGACATGACCGCGCTGTATGAGCGCTACCTCGACCCGCGCGACGAGCGCTTCCGTGACCCCGCCCTGTGGGACGACGCCGACACACTCGGCCACACGGGCCGGGCGTACAAGACCGAGGCCGAGGTGTACGCGGCTGCACTGGCCAAGGAGCCCGGTGCATCAGCGGAGCGCCGCAACGAGCTGCGGGCTGAGGCGGGCCGGTCCGTACGCAACAACGTGTCCTTCCACGACGCGACGTTCAGCCCGCAGAAATCGATCACGGTGCTGCACACGGCGTTCGAGGCCGAGGAAGTGCAGGCGCTCGGTGCGGCTGAGGCGGCCCGCGGTGCACTCGCACAGGCGCAGCGGGCCGGTGACCGGCCTGCGGTGCACCGCTACCGCACCGCGGTGCGGGTAGCTGAGTCCGAGGCGGTGCAGTGGGGTCAGCGGAGGCAGATCGTCGAAGATGCGATCTGGGCCGGGAACAGCGCCGCCCTGTCGTATCTACAGGACAACGCCGGATACACCCGCGTCGGGCACCACGGCGGCGCGGCCGGCCGATGGGCCGAAACCCGCGACTGGACGATCGCGTCGTTCTTCCAGCACGACTCGCGCGACCACGACCCGCAGCTGCACATCCACAACGCGATCCTCAACCGCGTTCAGGGACCCGATGGGAAGTGGCGCACCCTCGATTCCAAGGCACTGCACCGGGTCCGCCCGGCCGCCGCGGCCGTCGGTGAGCGGGTGATGGAACAGCACCTCGTGAACGCGCTCGGGGTCCAGTTCGTGATGCGCCCGGACGGCAAGTCGCGCGAGATCGCAGGCGTCGACCAGGCCGTGATGGATCTGTTCAGCTCACGCCGACGGGCGATCACAAAGAAGACCGCGCCGCTGGTGGCCGCGTTCGAGAAGAAGTTCGGACGCGAACCCAACAACCTCGAACTCGCCCGGTTGCAGGAGACCGCGACACTGGCGACCCGGCGGGCGAAGTCGCACGACGGCGAAACCTACGAAGCCCGGTTGCAACGCTGGGACGCGCAGTTGCGTGCCGAGGTCCGCGGGGGACTCGGCAAGGTCGCCGCCGACGTGCTCGCCACCCGGCGGCGGCAATGGCTGCCAGGTCGGGTCAACAAGACCAAGGTCCTCGAGTTGGCGCTGGCCGACGTGCAGTCCAAGCACGCCACCTGGCGCGCGGCCGATCTGACCCGAGCGATCAGCGACGCGCTGCCCGACAACCTCGGCACCATGAAGCCCGCGAAGGTCGCTCGGCTGCTGGACAAGCTGACCGAACGCGGTCTGGCCATGGCGCAGGAGGTCGACACCAAGAACCGGGGCCAGGCCGGCGCGCTGCCCACCGAGCTGGTCCGCTCCGACGGGTCCTCGGCGTACTCGGCGCCGGGCGCGGCCCGGTACGTGACACCTGACCATGTGCGGGCTGAGCGACAGCTTGCGACCGCGGGCTACGCGCGCGGAGCAGCAGCGATGGCGTGGAGCGACGCGATGGTGTTCGTGCAGAAAATGGCCGAGGACGGGCTGAAGCTCGGCGAGGACCAGGCCGAGGCCGTGCGCAACATTCTCTCCTCCGGCGCGAGCGTCGAGACGCTGGTCGGTCCCGCAGGCACCGGCAAGTCCCGTGTCGTAGGCGCATTGGCGAGAGCGTGGGAGGACCCGGCCCTGTGGCAGGGGCAGCGGCACCGGATGGTGGGACTTGCCGCGTCCCAGGTCGCGACCGAGGTACTGGCCGCCGACGGCGTCACCGCGATGAACATCACCCGCTGGTTGCAGACCCAGCAGCATCTTGCCGACGAGTCCGCGCGCCCCGAGCAGGAGGCGTGGCGGCTGCGCGCCGGTGACCTGGTGGTGGTCGACGAGTCGGCGATGGCCAACACCACCGACCTGGCCGAGATCCAGGCGCGTTGCGCCGATGCCGATGCGAAGTTGTTGCTGGTCGGCGATCACCGGCAGCTTGCCGCAGTCGGTGCCGGTGGCGGCATGGAGCTGGTCACGCAGAACGCGCCAACCCACGAGCTGGTCGAGACGCGCCGCTTTGCCCAGCCCTGGGAGGGGCCGGCGTCGCTGCGGCTGCGCAACGGTGACACAGCGGTCCTGGCGGACTATCACAAGCAGGGCCGCATCCTCGACGGCGGCCACATCGAGTCCGCGCAACGATCGGCGGCCGACGCGTGGCTGGCCGACCACCTCGACGGGCGGCACACGCTGCTGATCGTCGACACGAACCAGCAAGCCGCCGAGCTGTCCGCGCAGCTACGCGCCCGCCTGGTCGCCCACGGCCAGGTCGACGACGACCGCACCGTGGCGCTGGCGTCGTCGGGCAATCGGGTGGGGCGTGGCGACCTGATCCAGACCCGGCTCAACGCGTGGCATTTGAAGGGGTATCTCGGGAACATCCGAGCAGCGTTCAACCGCGATGAGTTCGTGGTGGACGCGGTCCTGGATGACGGCGGGCTGCGGGTCGTGCCGCTGATCCAGGGGACCCGGACGCGCGCGCCGGGCCGAGAGATGTATCTGCCCGGCAGCTATGTCCGCGAGCACGTCGCTCTCGGCTACGCCGCCACCGTCCACTCCTCCCAAGGCATGACGGTCGATACCAGCCATCTGGTCGCGACCCAGAGCACTTCCCTGCACGCGCTGTATGTTGCGATGACCCGCGGCCGGGCTAGCAACACCGCGCATGTGGTGACCAAAGCACTGGCATCCGAGGCCGAGTTCGGCGAGACCAACGATGCCGCGCAGCGGTCGGCGTTGTCGGTGCTGCGGGCAACGTTCGAGCTGGACAACCCGCAACTGTCGGCACTGCAAACAGCGGCCGAGTCCGCCGCCGAAGCACAGCGCCTGCGGACACCGGCCGAGCTGCTGGCCGACGGGATCGCCCTCGCGACCGCAGGCCGCACGGCCGGGTGGCTCGACGAACTCACCGACGCAGGAGTCCTCACACAAGACCAGCGCTACGCGCTGGCCACCGACGACGGTGCCGGGACACTGGCGAGCCTGCTGCGCCAGGTGGAACTCGCAGGCAAGGACCCGCGCCAGGTCCTCTCCGAGGCCATCCAGCAGCGGAGTCTCGACGACGCCCGCAACGTCAGCTTCGTAATCCAGGACCGGATCAAGCAAGCGACTGTGCTGGACGCCGTGGGCGAGACCTACGCGGAGCGGCTCCCGCAGATCGACGACCCGCAATGGGCCTCCTATCTCGCCGACCTGGCCCGCGAAGCCGATGCCCGCGCGGAAGAACTCGGCGCTGAGGTCGCGACTGAGCAGCCTCAGTGGGCCGAAGCCCTCGGCCCGCTTCCCGCCGAAGACGACCCGCTGCGCGCCGACTGGATCAAGCGCGCCGCCCAGGTCGCCGCACACCGCGAGGTGATCGGACACGACGCCGCCGACGACGCGCTCGGCCCACCGCCCAAGCCAGGGCAGGTCGAGGCGTATGCGTCGTGGCGGACCGCCTGGCGCGCGCTCGGCCGGCCCGAGGCCGACCGCGCCGAAGCCGAGATGTCGCCCGGCCAGCTCCGCGTCCGGGTCCGCGCCTACGAACGCGAGAAGGCCTGGGCGCCGCCCTATGTCGGAGAGGAACTGGCCGGAACCCGCCAGGCCGCCGAGCAGGAGCGCCGCACCGCGACCCTGCGCAACGCCGAGGCCGATGCGAGCCCCGACGAGGACACCCGCGCGCACCTACGTACCGAGGCCGAACAGGCCAAAGCGCTGGCCGAGGCGCTCGACCTGCGCGCCACCGAGCTGCAGAAAGCCGACGACGCGCGGGCGGTGTGGCTGGCCCACACCGCCGAGACCCAGGCCGCCGCGATGCGCGCCGCCGACGAGCTGCAGCAACGCGGCATCGACAACACCGACACCGGCCCCACCAGCGACGAGCTGCTTGACCAGCTCGAAACCGAGGACCGAGACGACACCGACGATCTGCGGTTCCTCGACGAGCACGACCTGACCGAGGTCGCTGAAGCCCGCGAACGCGATCTGGCGACCGCCCAGCCCGGCGACGAGTTCGTTGAGGCCGAACTGGTGGACGACCAACTCGCCACCGGCCCGGCCGAACAGGTCAACGAGGCCGAGTTCGTCGACGCCGAGATCGTTGCCGACGGCATTGACACGGACGAAGGTACCGACCACCGAGCCGTCCAGCGGTCGGCCGACCCGGCCGAGCAGCAGGCGGCACGGGAAAGCCAGGTACCGGCCGACGTTCGCGAGATCGCATCGACAGAAGACAAGGTCGCTGAGTCCGATACCCCGCGGGTGCCGAGCGCGGAGGAAACCGCCGAGGCGGCACGACGGGCGCAGCGGGCGCTGATCGAGATTCAGCACCGCAGCACGACCGAACAGCACCACGAGGCCGACGAGGCCGCCCGCGAAGAGGAACTCGCCCGCTGGCACGACGACGACCAGGCCCGCGCCAGTGAGGCCACCGCAACTGCCAGCCACGACCACACAGCACACCACGCCGGCCCGGTCATGGACCGGTACGACGACTAATCACACTCAGAACAGGAGCAAAACGATGACCGACCGACCCCGCTGGACGCAGCGACTGACCCAGCTCATCCGGCCCACAGAACAGGCGACCACGCCCGAGCGAGGCGACGAGCTGGCGCCTTTCACCGACCAGCTTGACCATCTGCGGACGCTCGCCGAGACCGCAACCGACTCGCTGACGGCTTCCTACTACGAGTCGGTCTGGCGCGAGATGGGGGAAGAGCTTGGTTACGTCGCCGACGACCTCGCACAGCAGAAGATCACCGCGGCCGATCTACCGTCAGCCCTTGAAGAGTGGAGGGCCAAGGGACGGGCGCACCTGCGCCACCACACCAAGGCGGCGCAGGTCTTTCGGTCCGACCCCGACCAGCTCGCCCGCACAGCCGGCCTCGGCAGCCTCTACACCGACACCTGCACCGCTGCCGGCGGCGATGACGCGTGGGCCAGTGCTGAGGAGTGGCTGGAGCACGGAACGCCGCCCGATCTAGGCCACAGCGAGTTCATTCAGCGACTCGCGCGGCAGGCCGACGCCATGGTCGCGGCCGGTGATCTCGACACGGCCGGTCGGCTGCGAACCGTCGCCGACCAGATCACCGACCACGCGCAAAACGAAGAGTGGTGGGCCATGAGCCACGCGATCGACGCCACCGATCGACAGGCGTCCATCGAGCAGTCCCGCGCCGCCGCGCAGGCGGACATGGAGAACCTCCTCGACCGCTACGGCCTCCAACTTCCGCCCGACCTGCCCGACGAGCAGCACGATGAACGCGCCGACGGTCAGCAGGCCAGCAACGCCACGGAAGAGAGCGACTACGAGGCCGGGGCACGGTTGCAGCGTGAACGCGGCATCGAGCGGGCCGTGCAGCACGCCTACGGGATGGCCGAGGTCGAGACCGACTTCCCGTCGGCGTGGCTCGACCTCGAGTCGCTGCACGGCGAGCTGCTACGACAGGCCCGACAGGCCGGCCGCGAACCCTACCGCCGCGAAGACATCGACGCAGCCGTGGCCCGGATGACCCGTGACGGAGCAACCGACGGCAGCACCGTACGGCTGAGCACCGATCCAGAAACCGGCCGTGCCCGCGTGATCTTCGAGGACGCAGCCCCTGCGGCCCGCGACGATCTCACCGACACACCGGCCGATACCGACCACCAGGTCACCGATGATGTCGTTGCCGACGAGTCGTCGTCCGGTGACGGCGATGAGTTCGTGGAGAAGTCCCGCGAAGAACACTTCGAGGACTGGATGGAACATGAAGCCGCTCAGCACTACGGCGACCTCGACAACACCGAGAACCTCGACGCCGCCGATGACACCGACGACCCGGTGCCCGTGGAGCTGCGGGGAAAAGGCTGGCTCGGTGACCCGCTGACCGACGCGGACAAAGAGGCCGCGTGGAAGGCCGGCAGCGGTCCAACCGCCGAACGGGAGCGCCCGCCGTACGGGGACTGGGCAGCTCCCGGCTCACACCAGGGCCAGGAACAAGCCAGCCAAGTCGGAGATCAGGCCGCCGAGCACAGCCACGACAACAGCGAGAACAACAACGCCGTCACGGACGGCGCCGGAGTCTCGGAACCGATCGAGGCAGCCGAGGCTGCACCGGCCGCGGAGAAGCCGGCGGATGAGAAGACGGCCGATGAGCCGGTTGCGGTGACCGAGACGACGGCATGTGCGGTCGCGGCGGCACGTGCCCAGTGTGTCGTCGATCAGGCGCGGCAGCAGCTCGACGCCGCGCAGCAGGCATCTGCGAACGAGCGCGATGAGGAGCTGGCGCGCTGGCACCGCGACGACACCGCGGCACAGACCGACAACGAGCACCACAAGGACACGGCCGCGGCGCAGGCCGACGACCCGGCCGCCGGCCTGTAGCGCGAAGCGCTGCCCAGGCTCTCCCGCCCCTGGCGGGCGGGAGAGCGACCCGGCCCTAGGGGGCCGGAGCAAGAACAGCCTGGCGCGGGTATGGCGGGCGGCTAACAGACCGTCCCCCTCCACCCGAATTGGTCCCGGCAGTTCTCACCTGGAGGACGGCGGCGCTCGCTTCGCTCACCGGTCGCTGCGCTCCCTCGCACTTGTCCACCACGTGACAACGGCCGGCACCAATTCGCGCGGAGCCTCTTGGACGGCCTGTTAGGCGGCAGTAGCCGGCAGGCCCCCAAGAACGGGGCTGCCGCCAACACAACACCCACCAGCGACCAGGCGCCAGGGAGCACACCATGACCAAGAACAAGCCCGCCGGAACCCCCACCCCATGCCAGCCATGGTGCAACCCAAGCAAGCACCTCCTGTGCGGAGGACCCCTCTGCTGCCGCCACCTGTACGAGAAGCCGCGCCCGGCCCGCAAGACCCGCACCAAGCTCTTCACCCGGTCGGGCTGGTGAACACGATGGCCACCACGACCCAGCACCGCGATGTGACCCCGGAAGAACAGCCCTACGAGAACGGCATGTTCGGCAGCCTCTGCTGCTGCGGCCGTGAGTTCACCGGCAACGACCCCGACGAGGCCGACTTCGCTCTCTACGAGCACACCGAGACCGCCAACTAATCCGCCGACTCGGGGAGCGCCGTGGTGAAGGACCACCCACCCATAGCGCTCCCCGCACCAACCTTCACGAGGAGGAGCTGGACATGACTTTGACCTTGACTGACCTGTTCTGCGGTGCGGGCGGATCGAGTTCCGGTGCGGTGCAGGTACCGGGAGTGTCGGTGCGGATCGCCGCGAACCATTGGGATCTGGCCGTTGCCGTGCACAACCTGAACCACCCCGACACCGACCACTCCACGGCCGACCTGCACAAGGAAGACCCCCGGTACTTCCCGCGCACCGACCTGCTGTGGGCCTCGCCGGAATGCACGAAATGGTCGCAGGCCAACGGCAAAGCGCTCCCGGCGATCGAGGAGGGCTTGTTCGAGGACCCACTGTCGGACGAGGCCGCGCAGCGGTCGCGGCTGCTGATGTTCGACGTGCTGAAGTTCGCCGAGCACCACCGCTACCGGGCGATGATCATCGAGAACGTGGTCGACATTGCCACCCAGCCCAAGTACCGGCTGGCCTGGCAGGTGTGGCGCCAAGACCTGATGAAGCTGGGTTACCGGTTCCGGGTCGTGTCGTTGAACTCGATGCACGCCCAGGCGTTCGGTGCGCCGGCGCCACAGTCGAGGGACCGGATCTACATCGTCTGCTGGCTGGCAGGTTCGCCCGCCCCGGACCTCGATGCTGTGCTGCGGCCCCAGGCGTACTGCACCCGGTGCGTGAAGATGGTCGAGTCGCGGCAGGCGTTCAAGCCGGGCAAGACCGTCGGCCGGTACCGCCAGACCTACGTCTACGTGCACGCCGCGTGCGGCACGGTCGTCGAGCCGGGCTATCTGCCCGCTGCTGCCGCGATCGACTGGACGCTGCCGGGCAAGCTGATCGGTGACCGGTTGAAGCCCAAGACCCGCGCCCGGATCGCGGCCGGGATCGCCCGCTACTGGGGGCCGTTCCACTTCGAAGCCACCGGGAACCAGTACGACGCCGCCGACCCGAACCACCCCCGCTTCGGTGACCCGGATGCCTACTACCGCGCCTGGTCGACCGACGACGTTCTGCGCACCCTCCACACCACCGAGTCGAAGGGGCTCGCGGTGCCGGTGGAGGGCCGCGACGGGAAGACGGCACCGCCACTGTGGGAGCCGCTGCGGACCCAGACGACCCGCGCCGAGACCGCGATGGTGACACCGTTCGTGGCCGAGCTGCGCGGTGGCGGGTCGGATGCCCGCACAGTCATGGAGCCCGCCGCGACGTTCTGTGCCAGCGGCAACCATCACGCCCTGGTCACCCCGGCCGGTGGATCGTGGAACGACGACGCGCGCCCGACCAGTGAACCGCTGCGGACCCTGACCACCCGTGACGCCTACGCGCTGGTCTCGCCGTACTACGGGAACGCCGAGTACGCCAAACCCGCCACACTGCCGATCGGGACCCTGACCACCGTCGACCGGTACGCGCTCGTGCACCGCAACAACACCGGCGGCGCGGAGATGACCACACCCGTGACCGAATACATGCGCACCCTCACCACCGCCGGGCACCAGTCGCTGATCCAGGCCGCGCCGCGCGGTGGCCGCCCGAGAGTGACACCCGCCGACCTCAAGCAGGCTGAGGCGATGGTGCCCGAATGCTCGGCACGCATGTTCACGCCAGGCGAGGTCGCGGGCGGGATGGCGTTCGCCCCCACCTACAGGTGGGACGTCGTGAACGCGAAAGGGAACCTGCCGAGCAATCGTGACCTCGTGAAGATGGCCGGAAACGCCGTCACCCCGCCCTGCGCCCGTGACCTGATCCACGCCGTCGCGGCCTCCTTCGGCTACGGCTACGCGACCGCCGCCTGACCCCAGACCAAGACCGCAGGGGAGGGTCGCGCAGCGACCGGCGACCCTCCCCACTCTTCAACCACATAAAGGAGAGCCCGAAATGACCACACCACCCACCAGCAACAGGGACGAAGGCAACCCGAGCAGTAACCCGGTGGTATTAGACGACTTCGAGGTCGCCCACACCGCGATTACCCGTGCGATCCGCGCGATCAACAACGAAGAACGCGGCGGCGACGGAGCCGAGTTCGTGACTCACGTGCTCGCCACGGTGGCCGCCAACCTCGGCAGCAGCTACGCCGTGATCCAGGCACGGTCAGGTTCGTGGGAGGCCGACGTGGTAGGTCGGATGCTGAGCAGTACGGTCGGTTGCGACGACGAGTTCCTGATGACGTACCGCACCGAACCGGTCGAGATCATTGCCAGCAGCACCTACGAACTCGACGAACTCAGCATCTACGAGACCTACGAAGCCAGCTTGGCCCACATCCGCCAGACGCTGTTCGGAGATCGTTGGACGCCGGCGCGCGACCAACTGACCGATGACGAGCTGGAACAGATCGAAGACGTTGAGATTGCGCTGATCGATCTCGAAGACAGCGACGCCGCCGAGTACGAACAGCGGTTCGCTGCCACGGTCGCGGCACGGTGGGAGCAGCTGCGGACCGAGGATCCATTGGGCTATCCCACTGAGCTGAGTGTCACCGTCCATTTCGTCACTGCCAGCGACACCCGCGGCCGGACAGATGGGTGGGGTAGCGACCTGGCCAGCAGGCTCTACCAGCACGCCCGAGAAAACACGCTGCTGCCCGGCAGCGACACCCTGCCGGACTGGTCGCCCGGATTCGTCGACACCCTCCTGGTCGACGGCCACTGGCCACACCTGCGCATCCCCGAACTCGCCCACTACAGCGTCCCCGCAGCGACCTCGAAGGAGAACTGATCATGGCCGGCACACCGAACCAGGACACGAAACCCGGAGAAGCTGCGACAGACGAGATCCCCAACGGCGCAGTACTCACCGACGGCGACGAACTCGAAAGGCTGGTCTGGGAAGCCAACGGCACCACACCGGTGCTGCTCGACTGCAACGCCGATATCTGGGTCCTGTACTTCACCGAGGACGGCGACCCCTACGCCTGCACGCTGCCGATCCAGGGCGAGCCCTCGACATCCCACATCGTCGACCTGGCAACGGTCGCCGGGCACGGCCCGCTGCGGGTCCTGTGGAACGGCGATCCCAGCCACCGTGCCCTGACCAGCCACACCGACGCCACAAGCGTGAAGGGCATTCAGGAGTGACGATCAAGGTCAGGCTGTCCGGAGAGGCCGACCAGATCGCCCGCCTCCTAGCGCACCTTCGCGAGCACTTCGAGGTCGCCGGCGGGGACCGCACCTACGCCAACCGCGGCTCGTTCGGAGTCCGGGCCTACGCCGAGCTGCGCGAACCAGACGCCGAGGCGCCGCAACGGGTCCAGTCTGAAAGAGTCCACCCCACTGCCAAGGAGGTCGAGCCGTGAGCTTGCCGACCAGGCGGCGACGCAAACCACAGCCCGTGACCGACGCCACGCACCAGATGCTCAGCCGGGCAGCGCACTGGCATGCCGATCAAGGACTGTTCGTGTTCCCGCTGGCGCCAGGTCGCAAGGTGCCCGCAGTCGCCAAGGACTGGGAAGCCGCCGCGACGACCAACCACCTCACGATCGCCAGGACCTGGCGGCGAGCCCCGTACAACATCGGTGTCGCTACCGGCCCGTCCGGGCTGCTGGTCGTGGATCTCGACCTGCCGAAGACTCCTGACGATCTGCCGCCCGTGGAGTGGGTTTCTCGAGGAGCCGTGTCGGGTGCCGATGTGCTGGTGCTGGTTGCCGCTGATCACGTGGCGTCCGTGCCGACCACCTACACCGTCACCACACCGTCGGGAGGACGACACCTGTACTTCCAGCAGCCCAGCGATCGACAACTCCCCAACACTGCCGGCCGGATCGGGTGGAAGGTCGACACCAGAGGCCACGGCGGGTACGTCGTCGGTGCCGGATCGCGAATAGAGGGGCGCCAGTACACGAGCACCGGATCCCTGCCACCGCAGTCGTTGCCGGACTGGATCGCCCGGGTCCTCGCAGCTCTCGAGGCCGTGGACCCAGGACGCAGGCCCGTCCCTGTGTCCAGGCACACCGACGCGTATGCGCTGGCGGCGCTGACCAGCGAACTCGACAAGTTGCTGGCCGCGACCAAAGGCCGACGTAACCACGCCCTCAACTCCGCCGCGTTCGCACTCGGCCAACTTATCGGCGCAGACATGCTCGACGAGCACACCACCCGCGACGAGCTGGTCTCGGCGGCCGGCCGGATCGGCCTGCCCAGGAACGAGGCCGAACGCACCATCACCTCAGGAATGACCGCAGGAAGCCGAAACCCACGCAGTCGCCGCTGAACCGACTCGCCACGACAGAACCGCACGCCTCTCATGGCTGAGCAGATGCACCGGACATGCACCTCCAGGCGTGGAGACGGTTGGGGCATCGACAGGCGTTACGAAACTACCCCCACTGGTCTCATCAGGCGGCTGAGCGTGCGTGACGGGTTGACACGCGCCACTGAGTAACTGTATTTTCCTCATGTTCAGGCACAGCTGTGCCCACAAGCCCTCAGCCGCTTCGGCTGAGGGCTTTTTTGTTGCCCATCTGCAGCCCCGCCCGCGCCCGCGGTCGGGGCTCTTCGTCGTGCCCGGAGGCTGCTCACCATGTCCACATCTCAGTTGTTCTTGCTGCTGTCACCGTTATTGCTACTGGTACTGGTGGCAGGCGTTGTTGTCACCGTCGCCTTGTGTCAGGCAAAGGAGGAGGATGTGCCCGCCGTCCTCAAGGAGTCAGTGGCGATATTCAGGCGACTGGCGGACCATCTTCCTCATCTGAACGTCCGCAGCGCCGGCCCCCTCCAGGTCAACGAGGCCGCAGGGGATGCTGTAGGTGGTGCGCCACCGATGGATGTCGGTGCCCGAGTGGATGAAACGGAAGCCAAGGAGCGACCATGAAGAGGCGAGGGCAGAGTCCAAGCGATCCAACGGCTCGCCGTGCCTACCCTGAGGAAGCGCTGGAACTCTTGCTGGAGGTTCTCAAGACACTATCTCCGCGCGAGCTTGGCGTCGTGACGATGCGTTTCGGCCTGGCTTCTGCTCGGCCGAGAACGCAGGAAGAGATTGGCAGGGTCTACGGGGTCACCTGCGTGCGGATCCGTCAGATCGAGTCAAAGACCATGTCGAAGCTGCGGAGCGGAGCAGAGGGCAAGGTCTTATTTTCGCCTGAGGACTTCGGTCGAATGCCAGAACACATCCGTGAGCGGGCGATGCGGAGGGTTCGGGAGGAGCTAGATCTCGGGAGCGCCGGCCAGGATCCGTTGGTCTACTGCGACCGCCACGGATGGACTGATCCTGACTATTCCTCCCTGCAAGTCTGCAAGAGCTGCCCGTGCCGCACAACTGCAACCGTGTGGAACGGTCGACCGCGGGACTACTGTTCCGATGCGTGCCGGCAGGCCGCATACCGTGCACGACAGAAGGAGCGCAACAGCAATCGACGAACTCAGCCGCCTGCATGATCTGCCATCGGGCGAATTCGATACGCTCCGGCTGATGGCTGGTCTCGGCGACCTGCTTCAGGTACCTGTCCAGGAGCCGCAATCGAGTGCTCTCGGCCGGTTGAGAGTCGCTGACGTTGGACTGCTGGTGGCTTCGCTGCGACGTCGACTAAACCCGATCGAGATCCTCGGTCGCGAACGCCGCCTCCAGCGGACTGGCCGTAACCGAGATTCAGCGCCGGGCGATGCTCGCCTCGCGGCTGCTGCGGGGTCGTTGCCTAAAGCACCATTGATTTCTGCATGCCTATACAGGCGCACGAACAATGCGCCAGCGGTTTGCGACGAGCGGCAACGATGCTGAGCTACGAACCTCAGCGAGTTTGCTTCTGTGGGATTTCTATGGGAGGCACACCTGACCGCCGCCAGGCCCACAACAGTGTCGCAAGCACACCGTCAGGGAAACCCGGTTCACCAGGCAACCTGGCTGCAACAACTTGCTCAGCGGCGGACGTCTCCGCGGCAATCAGCTCTTCGTAGGCCTTCACGTAGCCGTAGCCAGTCGTCAGCGGTGCCGGCCGAAGGGTCATCTGTGGTACCCCGTCACGATTCGGCACTTTGATGTACACGCCTGCAAGCCACTCGCACGTCGCGCACACCCCGCTTAGGTACCCGTTCTCGGGCTCACCGGCTGCCTCAGACGCGTCGTAGCGAATCTCGGCCCGCAACCAGACACGAGCGAACTCACGCACCGGTATCCGCAAGTTCGTCTGGGGAATCTCCTCCAGATGCCGCTCTGTGATCCTCATGCCACAAACGATCCCACCACCCGCCGACACTTGTTGTGCCGCGCCCGCCGACTGCGAGCAGCGCGGCCACTTAACATAACGCGGATAATCAGACCCTGGGCTAGCTCAGCACTGACCATCACCCGCTAGGTTTGCGGCCGGACGCGAGGGGCTCATGTCGATCATCCAATCTGTCACCGTTTCGCTGGTGAGCGTGCTGACGACGCTCGGCGCCGGCTGGTTCATCACCACTCGGATCACAGACCACTGGGACCAGGTCAAGAAGAATCGTGAACTGAACCTGACCGCGGCCAGGGACTTCCAGCGCCTTTACGGCGAGGCGATCGCGATCTGGAAGACCTGGAATGCAATGAAGGGCAGCCACACCGCCCCGTTCACGCAGCCCGAGAACGCCAAGTGGGACTGTCTGCTGCGCGCTACGGCGATGGAGGGTGAGGTGGAGTCGCTGCTCGCGAAGGTCGCGGCTGAGCGCGTTCTCGGCGATGACGACATCGCCATACTCGGCGCCCTCCGCCAAGCATTCAAGTCCCTGCGCCGGGCGATACGCGCAGATGAGCCGGTGCAGTGGCGGTCGGACGACGTCCAGCAGTACGCCACCTTCAAGTCGCTTGCGGCGGCGATGTCGGTGCTTCTGGCCTCTAAATCTCCCACCAAGAACCGGCCCGACGCGACTACGGCTGCCCGCGCATTTCAACAGATCACCGCGAACCACCACGAGGACGAGTGGTTCGACGCCGTATCGAGCCGCCCTCTGTAGTCGACAGCGATGCCAGACGGCGCCGGCAGTCCAGCGCTGTTGAGCCTGGCTCACACGGCTCGCTCGCGAGGACAGTTGTTGCAAGTTCGTGCAACGCAGGAGAGTTTTCCACAGGGCTCGAGATGATCGGCGCGGATTCTCGGTAGTGTCTTGTTGATCGGTGGTCGACGAGGGAGACAGGATGCTGGGGAGTCCTTTCACGCCTCGACCGGGTGATCCGCCGGCAGCGCCGAGCGGGCGTGTCGTCGAGTTCGACCTGATGCGTGGGTTCAGTTCGCGGATAGCGGCAACCCAGGTGCAGTCGTCGAACGGCCTGCTGATCGTGGGGTCCAAGGCGATCGGGAAGACCGCGGTGGCGCGCGCCGCGCTAGGGGTGCTGAGCGATCAGTCCCTGCGGGTGGCGGTGGTTGAGTGGGATGGCCGGCAGAAGGCCGGCGCGGTACTGCGGCAGGCGATGGATGGCGAGTCGATGCGCAGCTTCGGTGCTGTTGCGCGGACCCAGCTCGGGCGGCTCAAGTCGGTGTTCAAGCGGCCGAGCGTTTCGGTGGGACTGAAGGGACCGAGCGTCTCCTCGGATCTCGGCCTCCCACGGGCCCCCGAAGCGGACATCGCTCGCAATTTCGTGCAGGCCGGCGAGCATGCGCGACGGACAGCGACGCCTGCCGTGATCGTGATCGACGACTTGCAGAAGTGGTCGCCGCGGGAAGTGCGTGAGCTGTGCCAGGGGCTGGTGGACTGTGCCCGGGCAGGTCACCCCATCGGGGTGGTGGCTTTCGCCTCACCTGCAGGCGAGGAACGCGTAGCCCGCGCAGACGAGCACGGCATGTTCGCCGCTCACCGTCTCGGTCCGTTGACGCCCCGGCAGTCGGCGCACGTGTTGGAACAGACCGCAGCACAGCGCGGCGTACGGTTCGACCCCGCAGCCCTCGAAAGCCTGGTCAAATTCTCCCAGGGGCATCCGCGACGTCTCCAGCTCGCTGCGCACGAAGCGTGGGAGGCCGCGCCCGCTGGTGACCGGATCAACGCGGCGGCTGCCGAGCACGGGATTGCTGCTGCGACCGCTCACCTCGAACGCGGCGAGCACACCCGGACCTGGCGCCAGCTCACCGCTCCCGAGCAGGCCCTCACCCAGACCCTCGCCGCTCGCGGCGGGACAGAGCCACGAAGCCTGCTAAGCCTCCAAGAACATGTGCCCAGGCCGCACCGCGAGCAGATTGAGCAGGCCGTCGCTGAGTTGGTCCGCAAGGATGTCATTCAGGAGTTTCCTGGCGGGCGGATCGCTTTCAACGACCCAGGCACCGAAGCGTGGGTGCTGCGGAACCGGCCGCCGGCTGGCACTGCAGGTCACATGCTCGAGTCTGGTCCGACGTGGCAGATAGGCTCTCCCGGGACCGCTGCAACGCCGCGGTCCGAGACCCAGCCCAGCATCACTAACCGTTCTCACCCGGCGATCGAGCGATAGGTGGCTCCGATGACACATCCCAACACCACCGAGCGCCAGACCCGCATCGACAGCATCGATATGGACCTGGTCGTCGCGCTCGATTACCCCCACGACACCCTCGACGAGGCCATCGAGACGGGCGACGACCAGCTCGTCGCGGTCGTCCAATGTACTGAAGCCGTCGTCTTCTACGCCGAAGAACTCCACCTACCGCACCGCCTGCAACAGTTCCTCAGCCCTGCCGAAAGCGGGCAGGTCGCGGCGTACATCGAATCCCTCGGACCCAACCCGGCCCGCGCCGAGCAGTGGATGGAACCACGCTACGGCTACGTCACCCGCGGCGAGAGGAGGGCCGACGCAGGATGGAATGCCGATCTGGCCCGCGCCGCACTTCAGACCGCCGACGAGCGCGCCGCCGAGGGCGGCCTCAGCGAAAACGTCACCGACTGCATTGAGATCCTCCGAGCGTTCCTTGGATACCTCGACCGGCTCCACGCTCCCGCCGGCTTCACGGAGGTACTGACACCTTCCGAGCGAACCAAGGTTGGAGCATTCCTCACCGACATATTGCGCGGCTGAGAGGGCCCAAGCCAGGCGTCGTCTCCTGGCATTTAGACGGCGCCGGTGGGGCGACTAAACGGCCGAGGCCCTTGCCAGGTTCGTCGCCCTGGCAAGGGCCTCCGCACATCAAGGTCGGCGCCCGCCCCAGCGAACAAGGTCACTGATGATCTGACCGATCAGCCTGATCAACTTCCGTACATGAACTTGGTCATCTGGGGGGAGGGTGAGCGATCGCCACGCGATCGCACAAACAGCAACGACGATGATCGTAAGTGGGATCCCCACTACGAGCACGAGCGCTACCGCCGCGTCCACCGGACGCCCCGAAGCCCACGCCTGCACACTACTCATCAGTTGCACCTTTCCACGGTGCAACTCATGTCCTGCGTCTACTACGGCGCCGACAAGTTTGCCATGACCGCGCCGCGATCGCGAATCGCTGCGACCGCGGAGAAGGGCCGACGAACGGCTACCTGGCGGCGCATGGCGGGTCAAGGGGTAGCGGCCGAGGCCCACAAGCAAGATCACGTGAACTCGTTGTAGGCCATGCCGAATTACCCGCAGGGTCCAATGCCTCAACAAGCGAAAGGTCTGCTATGCGGCAGCACCAGGCGCGGAGTGGAGTTCCGCGGCGAACACGCCACCGTAAGGGGCCAAGTCAGGGTCGCGTAGATCGGCAGGATGGCAGTTGACTCCTCGCCAGGTCCAGAGCGTTCCCCCGCCCGAGGAGAGACCGCCGGGTGCGTAGCCGAGTGCCCAGCCGGCCTCGTCCGGTTCGGTGCGGTGCATCCGTTGCGCGGCCTTGATCCGATCGCGGAACTCCGCTTCGAAGTAGATCTGGCCGTGCCCAGGTCCGCCGTCGAGCCTGATCGTCGGTCCACCTGCCATCAGGTCACACTCCTTGCCATCACGGGGTCTCCTGTCCGGCAGGCCGTAGGTCCGACTGCGGGATCCAGGCGAGGTGCCCGTCGCGGTCGCGGACGCGCCCGAGCCATTGGCCGCCCTCGCGGATCCACGCGTCCAACTCGCCCGGTTCCCAGGCAGTCAGGTGCTCGACGGGCTGGGGCGGGTCGACGGAGCGGATCTGCTCCTCCGGACGTGGCCCGTGGGCGTTGAACTGCAGATCGAGATCGGTCCTCATTTGCTCGGCGGCGGCCTTGTCGAGGTTGGCCACGCGCCAGCCGTTGACCGCGCCGTCCCATACGCCGTAGGTGCCGTCGCCGGCGTCTGAGGGGCGCACCGTGAACCGTCCAAGCATGGGCCCACGATAGCCGATGTTCGAACATATGTTCTAGTCTCGGTGTCAACGGGAGGAACATCCGATGGGCTACAACAATCCGCCGGTGAAGTGGTCGGAGCTGGAGCGGCGGCTGTCGAACCGGTCGAGACCCGGCAGCGACGGCGGCCGGCCCGCGGCCGGTGATGGCGGTGATTCACCGGCGTGGAGTCAGCATCGTGGACCGTACGTCCCCACCGCTGACGGTGAGTCGCCGATCGATCGCGCGGCGCGGCTCCGCGCGGACGCGGTCCCGTACGCCGAGTTGCACGCGCACTCGACGTTCTCATTTCTCGATGGTGCGTCCCAGCCGGAGCGGCTGGTCGAGACCGCGGCCGACCTCGGCCTGCACGGCTTGGCGCTGACCGATCACGATGGCTTCTATGGCGCGGCCCGGTTCGCTGAGGCGGCGACCGCGCATGGTGTGCCGACGGTATTCGGTGCCGAGCTCTCGCTGGGATTACTGGGGCCGCAGAACGGTGTCGCGGACCCCGAAGGCGCTCATCTGCTGGTGCTGGCCGAGGGCCAGGAGGGCTACCACCGGCTCGCCGGCGCTATCACCGAAGGCCAGCTGGCCGGCGGCGAGAAAGGCCGACCCGTCTACAACCTCGAGGAGCTAGCCGCCCGCGGCCGCGACCACTGGGTCGTGCTCACCGGCTGCCGCAAAGGTGCCGTACGCCAGGCGCTGGAGGTTGGGGGAGCGGCAGAGGGTTCGGCCGCCGCCGATCGTGAGCTCGAGCGGCTGGTTGAGCTGTTCGGCACTGACCGGGTGGTGGTCGAGCTGATCGATCACCAGTTGCCGACTGACTCGACCCGCAACCGGATCCTCGCCGACCTAGCCCGTGGACGGGGATTGGCGGTGGTGGCGACGAACAACGTGCACTATGCCAACCCGCGCGACCACCAGCTCGCCGCCGCGCTCGCCGCAGTACGAGCACGCCGTGACCTGGACGCGATGGACGGCTGGCTGCCGCCAGCCGGGATGGCATTCCTGCGCTCCGGCGCCGAGATGCGGCAACAGTTCCGCCGGTACCCCGGCGCCGTCGAGTACTCGGTGGCATTGGCCGCCCAGCTCGGGTTCGATCTACGCCGGGCCAAACCGAAGCTGCCGTTGCGGGATGTGCCCGAGGGGCAAACGCCGATGAGCTGGTTACGGCACCTCACCTATACCGGCGCGAAGACCCGCTACGGCACCCGCGAGCAACGCCCCGACGCCTACCGGCGACTCGACCGGGAGCTGGATGTGATCGAAGAGCGCGGCTTCCCCGGCTACTTCTTGATCGTGTTCGACATCTGCCGGTTCGCCCGCAACAAGCAGATCCTCTACCAGGGCAGAGGATCAGCCGCGAACTCGGCAGTCTGCTATGCACTGGAGATCACCGCGGTGGACAGCATCTTGTACGACTTGCCGTTCGAGCGGTTCCTGGCCGCGACCCGCACCGAGGAACCCGACATCGATGTCGACTTCGACTCCGACCGGCGCGAAGAAGTGATCCAGTTCGTCTACGGCAAGTACGGGCGCCGCAACGCCGCCCAGGTCGCCAACGTCATCTCCTACCGGCCCAAGTCCGCCATCCGCGACGCCGCCAAAGCCCTCGGCTACTCGACCGGGCAGCAAGACGCCTGGTCCAAGAACGTCGACGGCTGGTCGGCAGACATCGCTGCTGGCGGCGGGGGAGACGGCGACATCCCGCAACGGGTCACCGCGCTGGCGACGCAGTTGCTGAAGTTCCCTCGGCACCTGGGGATCCATTCGGGTGGGATGGTGCTGACGGAGCGGCCGGTGGGGGAGGTGGTGCCGATCGAGCACGCCCGCAAGGAGAAGCGGACGGTGTTGCAGTGGGACAAGGACGACTGCGCCTGGATGGGCTTAGTGAAGTTCGACCTGCTCGGCCTCGGCATGCTGGCCGCCCTCCAGTACTGCATCGACCTCGTCCGTGAGCACACCGGCGAGGCCTGGTCGCTGCACACCATCCCGAAGGAAGAAGCCGGCGTCTATGACCAGCTCTGCCGCGGTGATTCGGTCGGGGTGTTCCAGGTCGAGTCCCGCGCCCAGATGGCCACCCTCCCCAGGTTGCTGCCGCGCCGGTTCTACGACCTGGTCACCGAAATCGCGCTGATCCGGCCCGGGCCGATCCAAGGCGGCGCCGTCCACCCCTACATCCGCCGCCGCACCGGGCAAGAACCCATCACCTACCTCCACCCAAAACTCCAACCCGTCCTCGAGCGGACCCTGGGTGTGCCGCTGTTCCAGGAACAGCTGATGCAGATGGCGATGGCCGTCGGCGGCATCGACGGCGACGAGGCCGACCTACTGCGCCGCGCGATGGGCTCCAAACGCGGCATCGAGAAAATCTCCTCGCTCAAGACGAAACTGTTCGAGGGTATGAAGGCGAACGGGATCACCGGAGACCTGGCCGGCGAGATCTACGACAAGATCGAAGCGTTCGCGAACTTCGGCTTCGCCGAGTCCCACTCAATCAGCTTCGGCCTGCTCGTCTACACCTCCACCTGGTTCCGCCTCCACTACCCAGCCGCCTTCCTCGCCGCGCTCCTACGAGCGCAGCCGATGGGCTTCTACTCGCCCCAATCGCTGGTCGCCGACGCCCGCCACCACGGCGTCGAGACCCGCCGCCCCGACCTCGACCGCTCCGGCATCAACGCCAACCTCGAACCCCTGGTCGACGGCCAGCAACTCACCGGCCCGACGGGTGATCCGGGTTGCCTGGTAGACCCGCAACCTGTCGTCGGTCCGTTCGACCTCAATGCGCCGTTCAGCACTGCTACGCATCGCCGCGATGCTGCCTATGCGGTGCGGCTCGGCTTGGCCGACGTGCGCTCGATCGGTGAGAAGGATGCCGAGAAGATCGTCGCCGAGCGCGATGCCGGCGGCCCGTACAAATCGATGGCTGACCTGGTCCGCCGCACCGGCATCACCGCCAAACAAGTCGACGCGCTCGCCACCGCCGGAGCGTTCGACTCCTTCGGCCTCGACCGCCGCCAAGCCATCTGGCAAGCCGGCGCCGCCGCCGAAGAACGCCCCGACCGGCTCCCGGGCATCACCGCCGCCGGCCCACCGCCGACGCTGCCCGGGATGAGCGAGATAGAGACCGACATGGCCGACCTGTGGTCCACCAGCATCACCCCCACCGCCCACCCCGTCCAGCGCATCCGCGGCTGGCTGAAGGCGCAAGGTATCTTGTCCGCCGCCGACCTCCGCCAAGCCGACGACGGCTCCCGCGTCCGCGTCGCCGGCGTCATCACCCACCGCCAACGCCCCGCCACCGCCTCCGGCGTCACCTTCATGAACCTCGAAGACGAGACCGGCATGTCCAACATCGTCATCTCCATCGGCGCCTGGAACCACAACGCCAAAGTCGCCCGCGGCGCAGCCGCAGTCATCGTCACCGGCCGCATCCAACGCACCGGCCAAGTCGTCAACCTCAACGCCGAGAAACTCCAACCGCTCCCACTCGCCGCCAAAACCAAATCACGCGACTTCCGGTGACCCCAGGCTCGAATGACTTAGGTTCACACGACGGCCGGCACGTCCGATAGGCGACTACCTGGCCGATTCTCTCGATGCGCAAAGACAACCCGTCTCGTGTCTACCGCTTTGCGGCAAGGTGTGGACGCGAGACGCGCGATATGGTCCCTGCGCCTCCGGCTGACTGGGAAGAAAGGCATCTAATGCGGGCTGGTGCACGCTATTTCAGCATGTGTAGGCGATCAAGGTACTCAGCTGAAACATCTATGTAGCCCGGAACGCTGAGTGCCCTGAATGGGTGCCAGGACTCGAGAAGGATTTCGATCTCCTCTGCCCAGCCTGCTTTGTAGGTGACTTGTTTGCTAATTGCCTCTGTGATCACCTTACCCAGGCTTGGCGACAAGTCGAGATCCTGGAGCATTGCCAGTATGCCGATTAGCCCGCAAGCGTAATCGGGCGAATCTAGGCCCTGCTCTTCTGCGTTAATGACATAGAATTCCACAAGCGATAGTGAATGTTGTAGAAGTTCTCTTGATACCTGAAAGCCAGCAACGTCGAGACGCGCCAATCCAGCAGCGCACCGCAATGTCGTACGCCGCCGAGTTGCTGCTCGCAATGCAGGTGGAACAGATCGGTCCTCCCATCCGAAGACCTGGGTCGTTCTGAGGAGGCCATCGACGAGCGTCGAAGAGAGTTCTGCCAACTCCGACCCCGGCTGCGAAAGTCTGCCGAGCCGAAAGAGGGCGAGGCCCGTCAGGTATGGGCTGCCATCGGTCCCTTCCGTCCCGAGAAGTCCTCCACCGCGATCACTGGCCTGTATCAAGGCGTCGATGCCGTGCCTTAACGATCTGCGAACGGCTCGCTCTTCGTCGCGGTTTAGCAGGTCGGCGACAGGAAGCCTAAAGACATTGCCTACGATGCTGGCCAAAGCTTCCACCGCGTAGACGGTCGCCAGTATCCGAGGTGTCGCACCGCGCGCGTTGTTTGGCCAGAGACCACTCGGCTGTAACTGAGAGGCGACAAGGTTTCTTGCCATCGCGTCGAGGTGGTCTCGCCGATCTTGCCAGCGGCAGAGTGCGGTAAGGACCTGCGCGGTATGCCGCACGTCTGCCCGCCGTCGGGCTTCCAGGATCCTCGTCTCTGAATGCTCGGTCTGTCCCTGGCTCCATTCCCAGAACCATCCATCCAAAAGGTTTGATGTCATCCACGTCAGAGCCCGGTCGCGCGCATGATCGACGTGCGAATCATCGAATCGGTCGAGGGCCTCAAGAGCAAATAGTGTTCGCGCTACGTTCGGTTTGGGGATCGACGTGTCACCTCTGTGGCGGCGCTCCGCAATGACGCTCTCGAGCTCAGTCCGCCGGTCCGACCATTCCCCCCAGGGCTGCTGCAAAGCCAATAATTCCGTAAGGCATGTTCGGGCAACTAGTGTCGAATCGGCAGAATGGGCAAGTGGTGTCGCTGGGAGCTCGCGTCGCTGGATAGTTCCGTCCGCCGATCCCTCAACGAGCTGTACCACCCGCTCAAAGCCTTGCCGCAGTTCCTCCTGGATGCCTGCTAGGTAGCTTGACGCCTCGTCCAGTATGGTTCTGACCTGCTCTATTCGAGCGAGATGGAGACGCTGTTCTGGAGGCAGTTCCGAGTCGGCCGCGATGAGTACTTCGCCGACTACGACGGCTGCGGCCATGCCTGAGCCGCTCAGACTCCCATTTCCGGCAATGACGGGATTGACAAGATCCACTGCTAGATCTGTGTTGTTGGCTGCCAGGGCTGCCCAAAAATCCTCATTCTTCAATAGATCTTCCAGTAGATCGGGCGGCACGAGGATTCCTTGACGTTCAGCTGAAACGCTTGCGGCCGCCGCTACTAGCCCAAGGTAAGTAGTAGATCTTTTCCGTCGCTTCAATACGCGAGACAGCAGTTCTCCGGCCAGTAGCTCCGCTACCAAGTTGTAAAATGATGCTTGGTCGAAGGGCAGGATCAGAGGGCTCACGCATGACAGCATATCGGCCGAGCCGCCGGTTGGGGTCGTCACGCAGGAACTCTGATTCACTCGGCTTGACCTGAGTTCGCACCGCAAAGGGCCCGGCCATCGAGACACCAGTAGGGTGTCAGATCGCTGCGTTAGCCGGGAAGCAAGGGACTGCGGCACTGGTTGGCTGCCAGGGGCAGCCCGGTATCGCGCGCTACGAAGCCGCTCCGAGCGCGGGTGGCAACCGAAGGGCGAAGATGGCGCTTACCCGCGGCGTGCCCGGCGGGAAGCGGGTTGCGTATCATCCACTCGCACCGGCTGCCGGCATTGATCTTGATAATCGGGATGACCGATGGCATGCAGAAAATGACGGAAGCTTCGACTGTTGGAAGCGACCTTCCCGATGGACTGGCGTGCGCAGATCCTATCGGCGTCCTCAATCTTGTCGTAATCACTCCCCACGGCAACGGCCTTGAGGAGTGACAGGGCATCGGCTCGATCGGAGCCGCCCCGGCCGGCGGCCCGTTCGAATGCAACGGTCAGCCGGAATCGGGCACGCTGAGATCTCAGAGCGTCTGGATCGGCGATCAGCCAATTCTCAAAGGTCCGGTCCTTCAATACCACGTATAGGGACTTGGGTGGCAGTGAAATCTTCTTGATGATTTGCGAAGAGATGCTATCGGCGATAACCCCAGAGCACTTGTCCTGCTGTTCGCGATCGAGAAGGAGGATGAAGCGGTCGGCTTGTTGAGACTTGGCGATTGTAAGCCGAGAGATGCACTGTTGAGCGATGGTCCCCGGGGCTGCGTAAGGTGTGGTGGCCACTTTTAGCGGCCGCAGAATGGTGGATCTGGGGATGGCTTCACGAAGCTGTGGGTAGAGGCGCGGAAGTGCTTTGAACTCGCCGTCTCCTTCGGTTAATATTGCGATCCTCACTCAGGTCGCTCCTATTCCGGTGCTTCGGGTAAGAATCGCTCGGGAACGTATTCCTCGAAAAGCCCGGCGTCGTATGCATCGAAGGTACGAAGTTCGCCATCCTTCCATAGTCGAAGGAGGCCTGGGTTCAAATCAGTCACGCGAGCAACTGACGTTTTGCCATCGCGCTGCCAAACCAGACGCAAGGCGTCCGGGGGAACGTAGTCAATCACCACGGGAGAGTGAGTGGTAAGGAGAATCTGTTTGTCGGCAGCTTCGCGACAGAGATCGATGAATTGGCGCAGAACCCAGGGGTGAAGCGCGTTCTCTGGCTCCTCGACGGTCAGAAACGGTGACCGTTCATCGAAGAGTGCTACAAACAGGGCCAAGACTTGAATTGTTCCATCCGACACTTCATTCGCGTTCCAGGCCTTTGATTTCCCACGTTCCTGAAAATGCAGTGCTAGCCGCTTGTCATCAGTGTATGAGATTTTTATTTCTTCAAGTTCGGGAAGAACTGATCTCATCGCTGTTTGAACGCGCCGCCAGGACTTCGAGCTATTTCTTCGCATGTAGTCAGCTGCAGAAGGCAGGTTTGTGCCATGCCGGTCAAGATGTGCGTTCGGTGTCGTCACTCCCGTTTGCCTGCTCTGATGCGGTGACAATTGAAATACGCGACTGCTGGCAAGCCGCTCGAAGATCTCGCTAATAAGACCGCCGAATCTAAGCTCAGCGAGGCTGAGAAATGTTTGGCGAGTGGGTCGAGATTTTATAAAGTTGACGAATGAATTGTCAGACAATGGGTATAGCAAGTCAGCGTAGGGTGTCCGCCGCCCGCGCATCCGTGCGCTTCGGCGAAACGCGACATTTCCTTCAGCGTCACGCGACATTCTTAGAACGATTCCTTCGGAATCGCGGAAGGTGATATGCTCGTCCAGGACTACGAAGCCACTCGGGAGTTGTTCGTCGCCGGCGCGCGCGAGAGTGAAGCGGAGCTCTACTGTGTATTCGCTTCCGTCCGAATCCCACCCGCTGTCGGGTCGGTGGTGCCTCCGCGAGTACATCAGAGCTTCAACATCAGTAAGCCTGACCTCGACTCCGAGCCCGACAGAACTCTCCTGGGTGCCGTTGCGATATACGATGTTGTCGTACCCGCCCGCTCGGGCAACTGCTATTTCCAAGCCATACTCGAAGGTTTCCCGTAGGAAATTTATCCCATCGACCAAGTTGCTTTTGCCAGCATTATTTGGACCCGTCAGTACCGTGAATCCATCCAAGTTGCACTCGACACGGTGGAGTGACTTGAAGGCGTCGAACCTAAGTCGCGTGATGTGCACGTCGCCACGCTATCGCATCGCGGCGGTTCAACCCCAGGATCGCGGTGATGGTGGGGTTGCTTTGACCGTAGTTGGGGTCGCGCGCCTCGACCCAGTTGTCTCTGCTTCGGGACTTCCTCGACGGTTCCGTGACCAAACTAGCTGGTCAGGTAAGCCGTCGCAGGACGAGAGTGTCGGTGGCTGACACGCCGGAGGATCAACGGGGGGCATGGCGTTGAGCGTTCGTCAAGAGTCGTCCGTTCGCGCCGTCAACTCGCTCGAACAGCTCGTTGAACCACTCGACTTCGGCTGATCTTGCCGATGCCTGGGGGATGCGCGCGCCGGCGATGTACCGCTGGCCTTGGTGGAAGATGCCAAAGCGGATGCCGGGCCCGATCCGACGCAGTCCGACCAGCTGGGGGCCGCCACCTGAGTTCCGATCTTTCCCTTGCGCCAGTGCCTCAGCGAAGGCGCTGTAGACGGCTCGGCTCGTTCTCTTATGGCTGCTCTCCTGCCATAGATTCTCGGCGTTGCGGACCTCGTATGCGCCAGTGCCGGCGATGTGCAGCCGCGAGGAGCGGTCTGGCATCTCAACGTCGTCGATGTGCCAGGTGTCGGTCTTGGCTTCGTATGTCATCACGGCCAGTTCGAAGACAGACATCATGGCGTCGCGGCGCCGGGTTGCCATGATTATCCCGAGATCTCTCTGCTCCTGCTTCGGGTAGTCGTTCCACAGGCGCCGAATGCTACTGCCGATCTCACCGAAAGCCGAGCCCCTGGGGCGGATCACGCCTGCTTCGAGCTCATCCAAAACTGTCGGCAGCGCGATCGAAGGGAACAGGACATCTCCCCAGTAGCCGAAAATGTGCGGCGTTCCAGTCGCAGCAAAGGTCTTACGCCCTTGGTTCCATTGGTGCGACCCCCAGGAGATGCGACTGTCGCTGGCGATGTATACCGAGGCGACCTTACGTTGGTCAACTCCGGCCCAAGCGACGATTGTGGTCACGTAGCTGACTATCTCGTAGGCCACGCCTGTGTACCTGCCGACACCCCGTTGGGGGGAGACCTGAGTGCTCCCGCGAGGCGGGAGCAGGGACCACCTCGGTACCGCCTCGGTTGTGGCGGCCTCAGGAGTTGCGTCCTCGGAAGAGCCATGACGCTCATTCCGACGTCGTCGACATGCGACAGATGCAGGATACACCCCACCACCGCCCGCAAAGCCATCCGTTGAAATACTCGAGACTCCGCTTCGACTAGGCGGATTTGACGGTGCGGGTCCCGCGTCGCTTGTGCCAGCGCGTGTAGTGAACTGGGCGATCACCGCGGCGGGACAGCAATGTTGAACTCGAGGAATCCGGTCACCGTGCTGAAGGTACGCGTTCGGTCAGCGTCGCAGGCAAGATCAGACAGACCAGCGCAGCTGGAATAGCTCACGTGCGGACCGCGCGTGCGTCCAAACACTCCACGCCGTCGAGCTTCTTGGGGGATGCATTCTGGACCGCCGGCGTTCGCAAGCCAACACTTGGAGGTTTCGCTGGTCTGGGCCGTCTGAAGTCGAGATCGTGTGGACCGTAGGCACGCAGATAACTGCCCAGAGGATGGCGACTGTTGCCGATGTAGGCGAGGTTCTCGCGACAGCCGCCCGACGTGCTCGATCTTTGGGTGAGCGGTGACGGCCCGATCGAAGACAGCCATGAGTCCTGTCCGAAGACTCAGCTTGCCGGCGCGATGGGAGCAAGAGAGCTACACCAAAGGCGGTCGCGGAACAGTTCGAGTCGGGATCGTAGGCCTGCCGCGCCGAGGATGCACGCCCCAAGACGGGCCGTGAGTGTGGTGCGGTGCATGGTGCGAAATCATGTCAAGTGGTGTTGCTAGGGTCGCTTCATGCGGGTGATTCGCGAAGTAGCGCAGCCTAATGAGTGCCTGTGTGGCGATGACGGAGGCTCTCATAATCTTCTGGTCGGGCTCTCGAGTTCTGTCCCGCACCGTCGTCCCTGACACCGCAGGCGCGCTGGTTGGCCGGCTTCGCGGTGAGCGGCTCCCTCTGAGAGATTGCGGCTACTCCTGTCAGCCCGACGTAACGAATCTTATCGGCGTTGATAGAGACCCCCGATTCCCTCTATCTGCTGCCAGCCCGGTGGTGAGGCTGGCACGATGCACTGATGGGGAAGCCAGCACAGCCGGAGGGGGCATCGCAGCAGGTGCAGCGGCCTTGCTATCGCGGCGCACGAAGCGCACTTGACCAGGGCGCGAGTGGCGCGTCCCGGTCGGGATACACACCCCTACCTACCGCGCAACCGCGACATGGTCTCGCGGTGCTGATCGGCGCTCCCCTTCTCGGGCTTGCCGGCGATCTCCTCGATCAGCACCTCGCGACCCTCGCGGGCCGACATCTGCGCAGCCTCGAGGACCTCGACCACGGCCAGGCCGTTGGCGCCGCTGGTCAGCGGGGTCAGCCCGGTCAGGATGCATTCGGCGAAGTGCTCGTCCTCGACCATCAGCGGCTCGTTCATCACCAGGTGCGGCAAGACGACATCGCCGTACCGGTAGGACATCGGCGGCTCGGTCAGCTCGTCAACGAGCCGCGGTGGCCGCGAGACACCCTTGTCGTGGACCTTCATCCGCTCTTGGGTGGCCAGGTCGTCGAAGACGACCATCTTCTCGCTGCCCACCATCGTGACTTTGCGGACCTTGTCCGGGTTCAGCCAGCTGACGTGGATGTTGGCCGTCACGTCCGGGTCCATGTAGTGCAGCCGTAGGTAGGCGACGTCCTCCAGCTGGGGGTTCGCGTGCCGCGAAGTCCAGCACTGGACGCTGACCGGCATGTCACCGAGCACGTAGTTCACGATCGACACGTCGTTCGGCGCCAGGTCGAACAAGACGTTGCAGTCGCGCTGGTAGAGACCGAGGTTCAACCGCGCGGTCTCCAGGTAGTACAGCTTACCGAGCTCGCGGTTCTGCACCATCTCGCGCAGCTGCCAGACCGCCGAGTGGTACTCGAAGGTGTGGCCGACCATCAGCACCACGCCCGCCGCCTTGGCGGCCGCGATCATCTCGCGGGCGTCGGCGGCGGTGGTCGCCAGCGGCTTCTCCACCATCACGTGCACGCCGGCCGCGATCGCCTTCAGTGCAAGCGGTTTGTGCGTGCTCGGCGACGTGGCGATGATCACCGCGTCGACGTGCGGTATCGCCTCGTCCAGATCTTTGTACGCCTCCAGTGCCGGGTAGTTGCGGGACAGCTGAAGAGCACGGTCCGGGTTTGGGTCGATCACCGCGACGGTGCCGACCATTTCCAGGGTGTGCAGTACGCGGACGTGTTTCGAGCCCCAGTACCCGCACCCCACCACGCCCACGCGCAGTCCAGCACGATTGGTGGCCGGCGCCGCCGACTGCTGCGTTGAGGTCTCGGAGATCGGCAACGATGGACTATCGTCGCCGCTGAGGTTCTCGGCCTGTTCCTGGCCAGCCCGCTCGGAGTCCTCTGGCAGTGTCGGATCTGGTTCCCCGGACTCGTCCGATCGCAGGTCGGCGCCGACGGGCCGATCGGCCGACTCTGTCGAAGCATCTGCCGCGGCGTGCACAGTTGGCTCGACATTGCCAGGGCTGGAAGCATCCCCATCGGCTGGCTGCCCCTTTGGGCTGGGTGCGGCTGGGGGAGAGTTTGTAGGGGCGGAGCGTCTAGTGGCGTCGTCCGCCGCTCGAAGCATCTCACGGGCTGTCGTTACGGCGGCTTGCCACGTGCGTCTTTCCCCGGGGATCCAGAACGGTCCTCGGGCACCTGCGCGTGATCCGCGGCCTCTCATACAACGAGTCTACGGTCCAACTTCACGCAGCAGAGAGATCGCTGCCAACGTCCCAGCCCCGATGGCAGTCGATACCTGGACGGCAAGGGCTCCTCGCACGACCGCCAGCCAGCGGTGATTGAATTGTGCAGTCGCAAGAACCTCTACACGGAGTTCTGCGATCAGCGTCGCTTCATCCCAGCCGTGGATGGCAGATTCTGCGAGAACAGCGGCATGGTCAGGCTCCCGCAGACGGTCCAGAACCAGGACGGCAAGTGCGAGGACGACAGTTCCACCCAGCAGCCACGTAGCTACCCGGTCGGTCTTGTTGGTCGGTGCAACCTGGAGCGCGGTACCGACCACGGTCGCTGCGACGCCGGTCGTGAACGTCACCACCAATTTTGCGACATCAGCTCGCCATCGCGACCGTTCAGCGAGTCGATCGGCGTGATTCTCCAGCCACTCTGCTACCCCCACAGGGACATTGTGGCGTACGAGGCCGCGTCGGGCGTCGTCCATGACGGTTGGGCGTGGCAGCGTCGCTGCGTGCCGGGTTCAGCTGGGCTTCCAGGTGGTGCTGCGGTGCGTTTCGGCGCCGCAGAACTATGCCGAGTAGCGGGCCCGATATGAGTAGCGGGCCCTATATAGAGCGAACAGCAACTCCAGATGACTCGCTTCGACCCTAGTTCGCACCACGAATGGCCCCACGCGAGCCGATGTTCATGGAGGGTTCCGAGGTAGAGCTGGCGTCTGACCTGCGCAGTTAGGTGGCGCGCCCGGCAGGATTCGAACCTGCGACCAACGGATTAGAAGTCCGTCCCAACTCGCCGCGAGCAGGACACTGCCCCTGTCGTCGCTGGCGTATAGCTTTCGGTGATGGATTCCACGAGTGACAGCGATTCGGGCGGCGAGCCCGACTGGGGCGCGGTGCGTAAGCTCGTATCTTCAACGGCCGAAGTCGGCCGAGTGCCTGGGCGTGAGCCAATGCGGGAGTTTCTGCGCTGGATCAGCCGAGGGCGGTTTGGGCTACCCACCGACTGGCCTAAGGTTCCACGGCTATCGACGCCGTGGCAGGACACCGCCTCCAGTGAGCGAGTGGGCTGGCGCCAGCGTGCAGCCAACCTGGAGGACGCGGCCAACCGTGACGGCGAGTTTGTGTTTGCCGTCGACTACCGGGTGTGTCGTCGGTGTGGCCTGGGCTGGGTCGAGCAGCCGTACACCATCCCGCGCTATCAGCGAGCGGGGTTGGCGAGCGCTGGCCTGGCCGCATTGCGTGCGGAATTCCCCGGTCTGGCTTGGCACACCCTCGGCGGACATCTCGGTGAATCGCGCCAGTTCTGGTCCACGGTCGGAGCCGAAGTACCTGGTGGCTACCGCCAGGGCGGACTCTGCAAGCACGTCCGTCCCTAGCCTGCTACATCGGCCGCAAGCGGTCGGCGTGACATCATGCCCTCGATCAGCTGGTGCGACCCGCATGGATCACGACGACCGTCACGGTGTTGTCGTTGACGTCGTACAGCACGCGGTAGCGCCCACTGCGCAACCGCCGGCGGTCCGGCGTCCTATACCCCGTCGTACCTTCTGGCCGCGGTTCGTCGGCGAGCAGGTCGACCGTGTGGAACAGCTGGTCCAGGCCTTCGGGATTCCCCGGTTGGGGCGTCCAATGCTGCCGCTCCTTCGTGGCACGTGGTGCGAAATCCTCGAAACTCATGGTGGATTTCGAGTGTGGTGCGAGTGTTCGTGTTGCTAGAAGCGCTGCTAGAGGGCGGATGCGACGCTGAGCGTCCTCCTCGTAACGTCGGTTTGACCCGCCACGATGTCTGGTTCGCGCCACCCTTGAGTCCGTGCCAAGTTGACGGAACAGCGTGATTGGGGAGTGGACGAAGCCAGCAGCCTCCGCGATACAGTCCTCAACACTTGCGTGTGGTGATGTGAATGAGGCGGAGACATGAGTGAATCAGTGACCGAGCAGGATCTTGGTGTCGAACCACATCTGACGGCCGCCTTTGCCCTCACATCCAATCCTGCCGCCTATGCACTGCTCATAGGTGCTGGAGTTTCAGTCAGCAGCGGCTTGCCATCAGCATGGGGAGTGCAGGAGGCGCTCATCGAGCGATTGGCAGCAGCGCTGGGTGAGGAACCCGACGACGCGTTCGCCTGGTACTCCGAAAAGTTCGGGAAGCCATCCACCTATGGTGATTTGCTGAGCTCGCTAGCGAGCACTCAATCCGAACGGCAAGCGCTGTTGCGTGGTTTCTTCGAACCGACCATTGAAGAACGAGACGCTGGCTTGAAGCAGCCGTCGCCGGCGCACCGGGCCATCGCGCGCCTCGTGGAAAATGGACTCGTCAAGGTAATCCTCACCCTCAACTTCGATCGCCTCATCGAAGCTGCGCTTCGTGACGAAGGTGTCGAGCCGACGATCGTGGCGTCACCTGGTGACATCGAGGGTCTCGCGCCGATCCACACGCTTCAGTGTGTCGTTATTCATCTTCACGGCGACTACTTGAATCCGACCGCGATGCTGAACACCGCTGAGGAGCTGGATACCTACCGGCCCGAGATAGATGGATTGCTAGACCGTGTTCTCCGCGACTATGGCCTGATCTGCGCCGGCTGGTCAGCCGCGTGGGACCCAGCCCTACGTGATGCCGTCTCCCGCAACTCAACGCGGTTTTACGCGACGTACTGGGTAGAGCCGTTCGCCATGGGCGAATTTGCGGAGCAGGTTCGAGCGCAGCGGCAGGCGGTTGTCGCCCGCACAACTGCGGATGCCTTCTTTGGGGCGCTGGCAGACGCCTGCCAAGCTATCCGTGACACCGCCAAAAGGCACCCACTGACCGCAACAGTCGCTGCGGCCTCCGCTAAGCGGGCACTTGCTGGCGCACAAGTAGCTGTACCGCTTCACGATGTCGTTCATGCGGAATTTGAGCGTCTGCGCACATGCGAAGTGCTGACTACAACTGTGTTCGATATGGTCGGAGTGGAGGCCGAGCACGCCAGGCGTCGCGCTGTGCTAAACGCCGCCATGGAGGTCCCGCTGACCCTCGTCGCCACCTGCGCGTACTGGGGCAACTCCTCGGTAGACAAGTGGTGGTTCGACGAGATTGGCCGGTTCAGCGTCCAGCCACTTGTTAGTGGCTCGACGGCTCTCATCCATCTGCGCATGTTTCCAGCCACCGCGATCCTCTACGCGGCAGGGATCGCATCAGTTGCGGCCAGCCGATACGACCTAACGAGGCGGCTGCTCACCATTCCCACCACCGTGAACCGAATCTCCGGAGAGCGAGTCGTGATCGCCCAGTACCTAACTCCTCAGCTCACTCTCGGACTACCGCGGTCACACGGTGAAATTCATTGCCTGCTCAGACCTACATTCGAAGATCTGCTCGGTCTCGGAGCAGCTGCTTACTCCGCTGCCTTCGAACGCTTTGAGTACCTACGACTTGTCCAATCGACTTTCGAGGTTCTGAAGGGCCTCGGCCGCGAAGGCGAAGGTGCTGCAGACGACCGGGAGATACAAGCAATGCGGGCGCAACCGACCTCGGGAGTCACGCCGCCTCCCAGTCAGGACGAGATCACTGACCTGGACGCCGCCGCGTCTCAGCGAAGGACTGAGCGATCAGCATTGGTGCCGCGCGACATGGTCCACCTGTTTGTCACGGAGCCGCGCTTAGACACGTACCGAGCCGTGACCGCGGCCGAGCTGGATGCTGAACTGATCCGAGACGGAGACCTACACCCACTCGTTGAGGTTGGCTTTTGCGGAGGGCGATCAGAGATCATGCGAGCAACCATGGCCGACGTAGATGTGGCCGTTGGGCGCCTAGCTGCCGCCCGTGCTTGGTCGCTTGGAAACGGCTTTATTCCAAGCGAGTTCTATGTCGATGAGATCGGCACGTGACCCGTCTACCATCCACTGACAGTTCCACAGGACGATGAGATGGCGCTGGCGGCTCGACTCTCCGGGCGCGCTTGGTGTCCGTGCATTCGCCCGCGTCAGGCGGGCTCTCGCTTCGCCCTCAGCCCACGCGTCGCCGCGTCGGAGGATCGCCAGTTACGCCATCACGACCTGGAATCAGTTCTAGCCGCTTGCGCTGAAATAGCTTGGGCTCTGCAGTGCCCTCACCGTTCAATAGCCGCCGTGCCCGGCTGAAGCGGTGAGAATGGGGCCACCTCATGCCAGAGAGTCAGATAGGCTAGGCTCCGCGCGTTGCCCCCGTAGCTCAGGGGATAGAGCAATGGTTTCCTAAACCATGTGCCGCAGGTTCGAATCCTGCCGGGGGCACCCAATGAGGCCAGGGCTGACGTGACGGTCAGCCTGCCTCGTCGACCGCCACCGGTGGTATGTACTGCCGGATCACCCTGGCTCGGCGGTACTGCTTCGCCTCGATCAGGCCGAGGTTCTTCAGTTCTGCTGTCGCTCGGCTCACGGTGCCAACCGAGACGTTGTGTTCGGTGGCTAGGTCGCGGGCGAATGGGAGTTCGGAGTCGACCTGATATTTGCCGGATTCGATATCGGCGCGGAGTGTCGCCGTGAGGACCTCCCAGGCGTGGCGTGGTGTCCTGGCTGCGAAGTCTGGCTTTGGAATCGAGTTAGCGAGGACCTCCGCCGCTGCGTTGTCGGTCCGCTCGAGCCAGGCCGTGTAGAACCGCAGGGTTGTTGAGCCCTGGGTGTGCCCGAGCCGGCCCTGTACGGCGCGGAGGTCGACGCCGGCGCCGAGCAATTCGGTTGCTGAGTAGTGGCGGATCGAGTGCAGGCGCGTGCTGCGGAGACCGTTGCGCTTGGCTAGGCGGCGGTATCGCTGCGTCGCCGTGTTGGGCTTCAAGGCATCGGAGAAGTCGGGCTGGCTGGAGAACAGGAACGCGTCGCGACGGAGCTTGACGCCGAGGCGTCTGCACTGGCGTTCGCAGTACTCGCGGTACATGGTGAGCAATTCCATCGTGTACGCGTCCAGGCCGAGGCGTTTCTGCTGTTTCCGCTTGGTGGTGATCTCCTCGACCTGGCCGGCGTACTGGTCGCCGGCCCGTTCGACCATGATGACGCCGCGCTTCCAGTCGATGTCGGTCCAGCGGAGGACACACATCTCTCCGCGGCGACTGGCGCTCAGCATGGTGAGCCACAGGAACATGCCCCAGGGGAGATCCCGCCAGCCCTCGTTGATGACCGGGGCAAGTTCTTCGGGGCTTGGTGGATCGGGCATGCCCTGCTCGAACTCGGGAGGTTCGGCGAGGGCCGGCTGGTTGACGGGCAGATACTCCCATTTGACCGCACGGCTGAAGGCTGCCGTGAGGATGAAATGGATTGCTCGGATCGAGCTATTCGCGAACGGCTCGCAGGTGTGGTCCTTCGCCTTGTGGTTCACACGAAGCTCTGCGTTGTACCTGCAGACCTGGAGTAGGGCGTAGTAGTTCTCAAGCATCTCTGCTCGCACCTTGGCCGCTTTGAAGTCGCCGCCGAAGCGGGGCTCTAGGTAGTCCCGGATCAGCTGGTCGCGGCGCACCTTCGTGCGCCGCTTCTGCTTGGGGTCAACCACCGCGCGGTACTTGTCGAGCACGTCCATCACGGTGAGCTTGCCCTTGTCGACCTTGCCTTTGTCGACCTTGTAGAGCAGTTCGGTCAGGCCCACCTCGGCCTCGTCGTACGTGCCGTACGTCTCTTTGAGGAAGACGCGCTTGCCAGTGAACGGATCTGTGCCGGCCGAGACGACGGCACGGAAGGTGCCGTTCGAGCGCTCCTCGATGTGCCCACGTTGTTTCCTCGGAGTCCCCATGGGAACCGAGCTTAAGCGTCGACCGTTCCCATTTCCGTTCCCAAGTATCAAATGCGAAGCTGTCGTCAGTCGAGTCTTCGCAGGTCAGAGCGATATCTCTAGCAGTAGCTCGCGATCGCGACGCACGGTTTAGGAAACCGACGCTCTATCCCCTGAGCTACGGGGGCGCACGTGTGGACCGGGGACAAGGGTAGCGGAGTCAGCCGATGAGTGCGTTGACGCCTAGGTGGCCGGAGATGGAGGCGTAGCGCTCGGCGTAGAGGGTGATGCAGTTGGAGGCGGTGCAGCCGCCGCCGGCGAAGGAGAGGCCGCGGATGGTGGCGCCGCCGCCGGGGGAGGTGGTGTAGATGGGGCCGCCGGAGTCGCCGCCGCGGATGGCGACGGCGTTGTCGCGGGTCGCGCGGATGACGTAGGTGGTGCAGCCGTCCGTGTCGCAGTACTTCGCGCTCAGCGACTTCACCGTGAGCCGGCACATCGAGAGGCTCTTGTAGCCGGACTGGCAGATGAAGGAGCCGAGGGCCGGGTCGCCGGCGGCCTTGACTGTCCGGGTGTCGACCGAGTCGCCGGGGCCGTCGGTCCAGATCTTGGGGCCGTACGAGCTGCCGGTCAGCAGGGACTGGTCGTAGTCGGGATAGTTCGTCCGCACCGATGTGGTGCCGTAGTAGTTGGTACCCGAGTTCCAGACCGTGCCGACGCCGCCGCAGTGGCCGGCCGTGACCGAGCCGCGCTGGCCGTTCGACCGCTTGACGACCGAGAAGCCCGCGGTACACAACTTGAGCGCCGACTTGATCATCGCGCCGCCCCAGTGGCCGCCGGTCGGGGTGTCGCTCACCCGCGACGTCCGCTGCAGACCACCGGCCGATGCCCGTACGCCGTCCAGCGACTGCAACGCCGCGACCGACGCAGCCGACGTCGAGGCCTTGTCGTACTCGACCACGACTTCCTCCGTCGCCGGGTCCAGGTCCGCGCTGTACGTCGTCTTGGCCGCGTCGGTCCATGAACGCGCGCTGATCCGGTTCCAGGCGTCCGCGATCGAGCGGGCGGAACGGCAGCTGCGCTCGAGGCCGAGCATCTTCTGCCCCGCGGCCGGAACGTTCTTGGCGACGGCTGCCTGGTACTTCTTCTCGTCGACCACCGAGTCGTCCACAACGACCTTGTAGCCGGTCTCAGGCGACCCCAGTACGCCGACGATGCCCTGGCTCAGCCCGTAGGAAAGACCCGAGGTCGGCCGCCCGGTCGCGTCGAGCGGCTCGATCGACCGCACGGCGCTGGTCACGCCCTCGGCGATCGCCTGGCCGAGTGGTCGTGAGTCGCTGGCCGAGACGGGCTGGGACAGCCTGGCGGCGTCCGAGGACGTCGTCGTCGGGTCGGCGTGGTTGCACACCGTGGCCTGCGTCACAGTCGCCGGTACTCCCGGCGCAGCCGTCGACGGCAGGGCCGAAAGTGATGCGGTGACCAGTGACACTGAGCTAAGAGCGAGCAGCGGAACGGTAGCTGAGAGTCGCACTAAGCTCCCCAATCGGTGGACGGCCTCCGTGAATCGTCCGGTCAGGGACAGCTCATAGTCAATAGGCGATCACCGTCCGCAAGCAAATTTGACTACCGTGCGCGAGCGTATCTCGCAACTTCTCGCCCGTCGCCGGCGTAGAACGTCAGGCCGGTCTTGTCGCTGGTGATCCGTTTCGCGGCCGCCAGGATCGCGGTGTGCGGGACGTTGTCGCAGCCGACCATCCGTTGACTGCCCGACTTGCTGCTGAACTCGCCGCGCTGCCCGATCGAGTAGGTGCCGTTGATCCCGTTGCAGCCGTCGGAGCCGACCCAGGTCCCGTCGGCCTTGAAGGTGATGGTCGGGTTGTCCGGCCGGGCCGCCTTGAGGGTGGTGAAGCCGCTGAGATGCACCGGTCGCCAGGTGCCGACTACGGCCTGGGCCGTGGCTGCAGGAGCCTGAGCATTCGAACCGGCCGGTGCAGGGTTGCTCCCCGCCGGCTGCGGAGTCGACTGGGACGGACCGGCCAGGCTGAAGCTGACCGCGGCGACCACGGCCACCGCGGCTGCGGCGGCCCCCGAGATCAGCCAGGTACGCCGTTGCGCCTGCTGCGCGCCGACGGTCGCCCGGCCGACCAGGTCGGCGGACGGTGGCACCGAAGCGGCGGCGCGCTCGAAAGTGGCGCGCAGGCCGTCCTCCAGTTGCTCTGTTTCCAGCTCTGTCTTGCTCACGACAACCTCTCATCAACACGGTGGGACTGCCTCGTCCTGCGGAGCGCGGCGAGGGCTCTACTCGCGGTCGCGCGCACCGAGGACGGTTTGATGCCGAGCAGGTCGGCGATCGTCCGGTCGTCCAGGTCCTGGTAGTAGCGCAGCACCAGGACGACCCTTTCCCGGGCCGACAGCGTGGCGAGGGCTCGCCAGAGGTCGTCGGAGTTCACGATGTCCGTGGCCGGATCCGGCACCGTGCGATCGGTGTCGAGGTCGGCCGCCGGGGCCTCGGTGAAGGACCGGCGACGCGTCATCGACAGATAGGAATTGATCAGGATCCGGCGCACATAGTGGTGCGGGTCGTCGGCCCGCTGCACCTTGCGCCAGGACCGGAACGCCTGCATCAGCGCGATCTGGGCCAGATCCTCCGCCCGCTGGTAGTCGCCGGAGACGGTGAAACCGAGGCGCACCAGTTCCTGCCCGCGCGCGGACGCGTACTCCTCGAACTCCACTCGCAACTCCCCAACTGGGCGTACAACACCTCACACCTATTAGACGCAGTGTGCTACCCAGGGTGCTGCAGAGATTCACACACAGTTCGATCTCACCGGTGCGGAGGCCGAGCCGCCCGCCTTGCGGGTGGAACCCACAAGGCGGGCGGGGTGACCCCGGCCCGGACGGCTTCGGGGGGCACGTCCGGGGCAGGGTCAGCGCAGGCCGAGCGCCTTGATCAGCTCGGGAGAGACCTGCCGCGGCGACGCGAGCTCGCCGGGCTTGCCTTGTCCTTCGAACGAGGTCGCCACCAGCTGGCGGCAACCGAACGCCTCCGCGGTGTACGAGAGCACGCCGCGGTCGTTGTCGGTGAACCGCAGTACGTAGGTCGGCCCCAGTTCCTTGGTGCAGACGGCCGGCTTCTTCGGCACCGGCTTCGCGCTGTTCACCAAGGCGAAGAGGTCGACGGCCTGGGCCGCGGTCCGCTTGGTGGTGACGGTCGCATAGTCCTGGCCGGTCGCCTGCGCGTCGTACTGGCAGATCGTGACGCTGACCGGCTGGAACAGGGACTTGGCGGTCCCCTTGCCCCAGACGGCCTTGCCGACGGCGTCCCGGACGGCGGTGATGGTCTGCGGGCAGTCCATGCTCGGTGTTCCGCTCGGGGTGGCGGTGGGCATTGTTGGTGGCGTGCTGGGGGTGGTCGGCGGGTTGCTGGGCTGGGCGCCGGCGCCGCTGGAGTCCTCGTTACCGCAGGCGGCGGCAAACCCGAGCACTGTCACGACGAGCGTCGCCCCGATGAAGCCCCGTGTCCTTGATGCACTCACGACTCGGTCCTTCCGGTTGGGCAAGGGAACCCATCATGGTCGAGGAGGATCTCACTGGTCGTGGCAGAACTGTCACGGCACTGCGTCTATCTGGTCACGGGGTAAAATGAGCGTATGACGAGCCCGTACGAAGACGACGAGCCGCTGCTGCCCGAACAGACCCGGGACGACGACCCGCGCACCTGGGGTGAGAACGACTTCAGCAGTGACGACGACGAGCGGATCCTGCGCGAGGTCCCGCCGCATCACTGACCGGCTGCGCTGTCGATGAGCACGGTTTTCCTGGTCCACGGTGGCTTGTGGGAACCGATGGACGCGGAACGCTTCTGGCGTACTCCGGGCATCGTCGCCGCACTTGAGGTGCGCGGTGTCACCGTCCTGGCGCCTGATCGTCCCCAGCAGCCAGGCAGTTGGGCCGAAGAAGTCGCGATACTGCGTGAACACTTTCCGCACGAACCGGTCGTAGTGGTCGGCGCCTCCAACGGCTGCTCGGTGGCTGCCCTTCTGGCGATCGAGTACCCAGAGCTGGTCGAAGGACTCGTCCTGGCCTGGCCGGCGACGGGCGGCGACCCGGTGACCGACGAACGCACGCGCGCAGGCCTCACCTCCAGGGGCGCATCATCAACCGTGGCTGACGAATTGCTCGCTGCGGACACCTTGCGTGGAGTGCGGGACGAAGACCTTGCGCGCCTGGGTATTCCAGTGGCAGTCCTCCCTTCGGTGCCAGAGAATCCATCTCATCAACGCAAGACGGTCGATGCCTTGCTGGGCCTGATCCCCGGCAGTCGCGAACTCCCCGGCTGCCCAGAACCACCCACCCCATACTTCCCACCCCACAAAGACGAACTGGCCGCGACGCTGGCTGCTTCCGCGAGGAGACAGTCCTGATGGAGCTGCGGTCGTTCGAGAGTGAGTACACGGCACTCGTCGCGGGCTGGGCGACGACGGCGCAGGAGGTCGCGTTGCTGACCGGGCGGGACGAGTACCCGTTCCCGGCCGACATCCTGACCAGCTGGCGCGCGATCGCCGACGACATCCGGGCCTACCTGTACTTCGATGGCGAAACCCCGGTCGCGTACGGCGAACTCTGGCTCGACGACGAAGAAGACGAAGTCGAGCTGGCCCGCCTCATCGTCGACCCGGCGCTGCGCGGCAAGGGCGTCGGCACCGACTTCGTCCGCGCTCTCCTGGAACCGGCCCGGTCCGCCGGCTACGCCGAAATCTTCCTCCGCGTCCGCCCCGACAACACCCAAGCCATCCGCGCCTACCTCCGAGCCGGCTTCCAGCCCGTCCCCGACGACATAGCCGCCGAATGGAACAAGCCCCAACCCATCAACTACACCTGGCTCCAATACCCCACGACTGACGAACCCGCCGGAGCCAACCGCCCCGCCGTGGCCAACTGACCTGCCGTGGCCAACTGACCTGCCGTGGCCAACTGACCCGCCGGAGCCGATTGACCCGCCGTGGCCAGCTGCCCTGCCGGAGCCGATGACCCGCCGGATCCGACCGGACTGCCGGAGCCGACCGGGCTGCGGGTCCGCGGCCGCCGGTCCGGTCGACTGCGTTGTACTGCGAGGACACAGCCGACCGGACCTTCATGACCTCGGTCAGTTCAGCGGACGGGCCCGCAGAGCGTCGCGGATCTCGACCAGCAGCTCCTGGTCCATGGTCAACGGCTCCGGCTCCTCCTCGGGCGTGCCGGCCTTGGCCGCGCGACGGTCCTGGATCTTCTTCATCGGGACGACCAGGACGAAGTACACGACGAGCGCGGTCAGGAAGAAGACGACGAAGGCGTTGATGATCGCGCCGATGTCGACCTTCGAGGCGGCGTTGCCGTCGACGATGTGAAAGGCCAGTCCGTTCACGTTGCTGCCGCCGAGTGAGGCGATCAGTGGCGACACGAGGTTGTCGACCACTGTCTTCACCACGGTGGCGAACGCGGTGCCGATCACGACCGCGATGGCGAGGTCGAGGACGTTGCCCCGCATAAGGAATTTCTTGAAGCCGTCGATCATTGTGCAGTGCCTCCACGATGCGGGGCCCGGGCGGACCCTCGGCTGGGTACCCGCAAAACGTAGGACTCCACTCGCTGGATCGCGAGCAACCGCGCCGCACCGCCACTGATCGCCACCGCCCGTGTCCGATAAGTGACCAGTCGATGGATCAGCTGGTGTCGGGCGTCAGTGCGAAGCTGATCCGTGCATTCGCCGTCGCTTGCGCGATCCGGCCGATCACGTCCCGCCCGGCCGCGATCACGACCAGCGCCCCCGAGGTCCCGGTTGACGACGGACGCGCCGCGGGCAATGCGATCACCCGCACGGCGCCAGCCAGGGGAGTCGCGGCATCGGCCGGAGTGCTCGTCGCGGCGTACAGGTCGATCCGGTCGCCGACCTGGAGCAGCGTGGTCAGGTCCGCGTCGTCGATTCGGACGGGATAGGCCAGTTGCCCGGCGGGGAGTGACGCAGGACTCAGAAACCGCGCGTCGGTGAGTGGCTCGCCGGAGCGCACCGGTCCCGCGAGGACACGTCGGGCGACGTCGCTGCCCGGCTGCAGGGCGCCGGCGGGCACGACGGCGACAGGGAGTCGCAGCGTTCGAAGGTCGCGCGCCGTCGGCGGCGAGCCACCGGCCAGGTCTCTGGCGGCGGCCAGGACGGCGACCGTCGGTGGTGGTGGCGGGGAAAGGGCGGCCATGCCGCAGTACACGGCTGCCGCCGCGGACACCCCGGCCAGCAGGCGGCGGTGCCGGCGAACGGCTTTCAGCAGGTCACGAAGAAGAAGTCGGCTCATGCCAGGGAAGGTACGAGCCTAAGAAGCCCGTTCTTCCGTTGTCCACAAAGGAAGTTCAGGCGGCGCTGGTGTTGCTGCTCGACGACGACCCGGACGAACCCGACGAGCCGGAAGAAGACGACGACGAACCCTTGGACGAGTCCGAGGACGACGCCTTCGATCCGTTGGACGACGACTCCGACGACGAAGACGAGGACGACTCGCTCTTGGCCGGCAGCGTGCTGGTCCCCGACGAGCGGCTGTCGTTGCGGTAGAAACCGGAGCCCTTGAACACGACACCCACGGCGTTGAACACCTTGCGCAGGGTCCCTTGGCACTCGGGGCAGACCGTCAGGGCGTCGTCGGTGAAGCTCTGGCGGACCTCGAGCGAGTTACCACACTCGGTGCACTGGTACTGGTACGTCGGCACGTGATTCCCCTTCAGGCCGCTGGCACTCCTACTACTCGACTGCTAATAATGCGTTACGGGCCCGAAGTATTCCAACTTCTGCCCGGGATCGGCGGTCTAGACCGCTCTGTGTCCACAGGTTTCGGGGAGCGGCATTTGGGGTGCGGGGCCGGATTCTCTAAGTTTGGTCCGTGCGTCGCCTGCTGCGTGTCATCATCCTGTCCGGAATCGTGTTCGCCACCTTGCTCCTGGTGGTGGCCGGGACCGGCGTCTTCGTCGTCCGCCACTCCTTCCCCGGCTACGACGGGACGGTGGAGCTGACCGGACTCGACGCGGACGTGGAGGTGGTCCGCGACGGCAACGGCATCCCGCAGATCTATGCCGACAAGCCGGGTGATCTGTTCGCCGCTCAGGGTTACATACACGCCCAGGACCGGTTCTTCGAGATGGACTTCCGCCGGCACGTGACGTCCGGCCGGCTGGCCGAGCTGTTCGGCAAGAAGGCGCTGGAGACGGACAAGTTCGTCCGCACGCTCGGCTGGCGACGGGTCGCGGAGAAAGAGCTCGCCCTGCTCACGCCGACCACCCGGCAGTACCTGGACGACTACGCCCGCGGCGTCAACGCCTACCTCGACACCCACGAGGGCTCCGCCCTCAGCCTCGAGTACGCCGTACTGTCGCTGAAGGACCCGACCGGCCCCGACTATCACCCGGAGCCCTGGACCGCGGCCGACTCGCTGGCCTGGCTGAAGGCGATGGCGTGGGACCTCGGCGGCAACATGGACGACGAGATCACCCGCACCAAGCTCGCGGCGAAGTACCCGGTCGCCAACATCGCCAGCCTCTACCCGGACTACCCCTTCGATCGCAACGAGCCGATCATCGCGACGGCCGCGGTGACCAAGGGCGGCGCGTTCACCACCTCCGAGCAGGCCCCGGCGCCGCAACGCGGCATGCTGACCGAGGACCTGCTCAAGTCGCTCGACACCATCGACAAGGTGGCCAAGGGCCTGCCCGACCTGATCGGCCGCGGCGACGGCATCGGTTCGAACTCCTGGGTCGTCTCCGGTGAGCACACGACCACCGGTAAGCCGCTGCTGGCCAACGACCCGCACCTCGGCGCGACGATGCCGGGCATCTGGACCCAGATCGGCCTGCACTGCAACAACGTCAACACGCAGTGCCCGTACGACGTGTCCGGGTTCAGCTTCTCCGGCCTGCCCGGCGTGGTGATCGGCCACAACGCCTCGATCTCGTGGGGCTTCACAAACCTCGACCCCGACGTGATGGATCTGTACCTGGAGAAGTTCGCCGGGCCGAACGCGGTGATGTACGACAACAAGCGCACCGGCCTGGCCCGGCGCGAGGAGAAGTTCAAGGTCGCCGGCCAGGACAAGGAAGAGACGATCATCGTCCGGGAGTCCCGGCACGGCCCGATCATCTCCGACGTCGGCGACGACGAGCGCGAGGCCGGCGAGCTGTCGGCGAAGAAGCTGAAGAGCCCCGAGGCGTTCGGCGTCGCCCTGCAATGGACCGCGCTGACCCCGGGCCGGACCGCCGACGCCCTGTTCGCGATCAACCGGGCCCAGAACTGGACCCAGTTCCGGGCCGCCGCCTCGATCTTCGAGGTCCCGTCCCAGAACCTCGTGTACGCCGACCGCGAGGGCCACATCGGCTACCAGGCGCCCGGCCGGGTCCCGATCCGCAACGCCGGGTTCGGCGACTGGCCGGTGCCGGGCTGGGACTCGCGCTACCACTGGAAGGGCTACATCCCGTTCGACGCGATGCCGACCGAGGCCGACCCCGTCGACGGCGTGATCGTGACGGCGAACCAGGCGGTCGTGCCGGAGACGTACCCGTACCACCTGACCGACGACTGGGACTACGGCTACCGCGCGCAACAGATCCTCGAGCGGGTCCGGGCCGCGGGCAAGCTCGACGCGAACGCGATGGCCTCGATCCAGCTCGACACCAAGAACCGCAACGCCGAGCAGTTGATGCCGTACCTGCTGCACGTCCAGATCAACGACGAGTTCGACCGGCAGGGCCAGGACACGCTTCGGAACTGGGACTTCACCCAGCCGGCCGACTCCGCGCCCGCGGCGTACTTCAACGTCGTCTGGCGCAACTTGCTCCAGCTCACCTTTCACGACCAGTTGCCGGAGAGCGCCTGGCCGGACGGCGGGTCCCGCTGGTTCGAGGTGATGCGGACGCTGGTCACCCAGCCGAACAGCACCTGGTGGGACAACCTCGACACCACGCAGCGGGAGAGCCGCGACGACATCCTGCGCGAGGCCCTGGTCAACGCGCGGGCCGAGATCACCACCAAGATGGCGCGCGAGCCCTCGAACTGGCAGTGGGGCCGGCTGCACAAGCTGACGCTGACCAACCAGACGCTGGGCACGTCGGGCATCGGCGTGGTCGACAAGCTGTTCAACCGCGGCCCGTACGAGCTGGGCGGCGGGTCGTCGATCGTCGACGCGACCTCGTGGGACGCGGCCGAGGGGTACAAGGTGATCTCGACGCCGTCGATGCGGATGGTGGTCGACCTGTCCGACTTCGACAAGTCGCGCTGGATCAACCTGACCGGCGTCTCCGGGCACGCGTTCTCGTCGAACTACATCGACCAGACCAAGCTGTGGGTGCGCGGCGAGACGCTGCCGTGGGCCTTCACCCGCGCTGCCGTCGAGGCGACCCGCAAGCACACACTGACCTTCACCAAACCGGAGAAGGACAACTAGCTATCCGAGCTGGACCAGCCGGGTCGGGGTGAGTGCTGCCTTGACGGGCTGGTCGTGCGGGTCGGCCGGGAGCTCGTCGAGGATTTCGGAGTCGTGGACCACGGCCCAGGTCGGCGTACCGGGAGAGACTCGGGCCAGCGCCCGGTCGTAGGAACCGCCACCACGGCCTAGCCGTACGCCGCGACGGTCGACCGCGAGCGCAGGGCAGATCACCAGCTCGGCGGAGGCGATCGCGTCGGCGCCGAGATCCACGGGCGGCTCTGAGAGTCCCAGTCGACCGGGGACCAGGTCGGCCGCGCCCGGGGCGATACCCCAGCCGAGGTCGTTGTCGGCGTACAGGACCGGCAGCAGAACCTCGCGGCCGGAGGCGAGCAGCCAGTCGATCAGCGGGCCTGTCTGCGGCTCGTTGGCCATCGAGACGTAGACCGCGATCGTCCGCGCGGCGACCACCTCGACCTGTTCGCGGGCGACCGCGAGCAGCCCAGGTCCGGACAAAGCGGCCGTTACGCGCCGGGCGGCCAACAGTTGCGAACGCAATGCCGCCTTCGAAGAGAACACAGGGTGATCCTAGAGACGCATAGTGACGCAGTTAACGTCGCGGTGAGGATGCCTACCCTAGTGTTGGGTCATGAGTGAGGCAGGTCTCCAACAGGCACAGGAGAAGATGCGCGCGGCCGGAGTCGCCGACGTCGCGGTGAAAGTCTTCTCGCACTACTACCGGTTGTTCGAGTCGGGCCAGCAGGGCACGATCCGCGAGGACGACATCGATCCGGTGGGTGAACTGCCCCATCTGGAGCACCTCGATCCCAGCGAGGAGTCGCGGCGGGCCGCCCTCGCCGAGACGGTGGTGATCAAGCTCAACGGCGGTCTCGGTACGTCGATGGGCGTCACCGGACCCAAGTCGGCGCTGCCGGTCAAGGACGGACTGAGCTTCCTCGACATCATCGCCCGGCAGATCCTGGCCACCCGCAGGGCGTACGACGTACCGCTGCCGCTGGTCCTGATGAACTCCTTCCGCACCAAGAAGGAGTCGCTGGCGATCCTCGGCGAGTACTCCGACCTGCCGGTGGACGGCGTCCCGCTCGACTTCGAGCAGAACATGGAGCCCAAGCTCCTCGCCGACGACCTCACCCCGGCCGAGTGGCCCGACGACCCCGAGCTCGCCTGGTGCCCGCCCGGCCACGGCGACATCTACACCGCCCTGGTCGCCTCCGGCACGCTCGACGCGCTCCGGGAGAAGGGCTTCCGGCACGCGTTCATCTCGAACGCGGACAACCTCGGCGCCACCCCCGACGGCCGGATCGCCGCCTGGATGGTCGAGCACGACGTCCCCTTCGGGATGGAGGTCTGCCGCCGGACCAGGTCGGACCGCAAGGGCGGCCACGTCGCCGTCCGCAAGTCCGACGGCCGGCTGATCCTGCGCGACAGCGCTCAGGTGCCTCCAGACGACACGAAGCACTTCCAGGACATCACCCGGCACAAGACGTTCAACACCAACAACCTGTGGATCGATCTCGACCGGCTCGCCGAGTTGATGGCCGGCCACGACGGCATCCTCGGCCTGCCGATCATCGTCAACCGCAAGACCGTCGACCCGGCCGACTCGTCCTCGCCGAAGGTGATCCAGCTGGAGACCGCGATGGGCACCGCGATCGAGACCTTCGAGGGCTCGCAGGCGGTGGTCGTCGACCGGAGCCGGTTCAAGCCGGTCAAGACGACCAACGACCTGCTGGTACTGCGCTCCGACGTGTACCAGCTGAACGACGCCGGCGACCTGACCACCCATCACGTGGGCGACGAGCCGTACGTCGACCTCGATCCGGAGTACTTCAAGATCCTCGCCGACTTCGAGGCACGGTTCGCGGCCGGACCGCCGTCGCTGGTCCGGGCCGACCGGCTCGAGGTCCGCGGTGATGTTGCCTTCGGCAAGGATGTGGTGGTGCTCGGCGAGGTCGAGGTGGAGGCGCCGGCCGGTGAACGCCGGGAGATCCCCGACGGGACCGAGCTCCGTGGATGATGTCTGGATCCGGCCGTTGGAGCCGTACGACACGGACGAGGCCGCAGCGGTTTGGTGGCGGTCCCGGCACGCACAAGACTCGCAGTTGCCACCGGCGATCCACACTGAGGAACAAGTGCGCGGCTGGTTCGCCGAGGTGCTGCTACCGGACGGGCAGAGCTGGGTAGCGATGGACGACGGCCGGATCGTCGCCGTACTGACGCTGGACGGCGACGACCTCGACCAGCTGTACGTCGACCCGGAGGTGGCCGGCCAGGGGGTCGGCTCGACGCTGGTCGACCTGGCCAAGGACCTGCGGCCCGGTGGACTCGCCCTGTGGACGTTCCAGAGCAACACCCGGGCACAGGAGTTCTACCGGCGGCACGGGTTCACGGAGGTACGGCGTACCGACGGCGCCGACAACGAGGAGCGCGTGCCGGACGTCAGGATGGTGTGGGGCGCGCATCCCGAAGCGGTGTCGTGAGCCGGTCCGCGGCGGGGGTTCTGGCGTAGTACACCTCGCGGCCGAGACGGCGGCGCTCAACTAGGCCACTGCTGTGCAGCCGCCCCAGGTGGTAGGACACGGTCGCTTTGGACAGGCCGAGACGGGCGGCCAGGGTGTGGCCCGGCTGGGGTACTTCCAAGGCGGCCATCAGGCGGTGACGAGTGCCAAGGCCGTCTGACACCGGGACCTGGGGAGCGTCGCCCGTCGCGTGCGGGCCGATGACGGCAGCGCGCCGGCATCGGAGTACAGCCAGGGAATCCAGGCGGCGACCCTCTGTCTCGACCTGGACTTCCCGTGGGGCGGTGCTCAGTCGCCTGTGCACAGTAGGGCCCGCAAGGCCGATCGGGCGGTCAGCAGGTTGACTCCTGAGCAGCTGTGGCCGTTCAACGCCGCTGCGGCGCGGTCCAACGGCGAGATGGTGATGTGCGAGAACTGGCCCAAGGTGAAGGACCCTGAGGTGCGTGGGTTGTCCCTGCGAGGTGTGAACGCCCTGCTGCTGCACGGCGAGCGGGATCTGGGTACGCCGCTGGTCTGGGGCCTCGAGGCTCACCGGGACATCCCGGGGTCACGGCTCGTCGTAGTACCGGATGCCGGCCACTCGCTGCAGGTCAGTGGAGCGGGCACTGTTCGGCAGACCGTCACGGAGTTCCTCCTGCACTAGAGGGCATGGCCTAGAGTCCTCTGCGTGAGACGGAGTGTTGACGAGCATCTGGAAGCAGTACTCGGCAGGGTGAGGCCACTGCCGCCGTTCGAGCAGCCGTTGATGGAGGCGCTCGGGCTGGTGCTCTGTGAGGACGTTGTCTCTCCAGTGAGCCTCCCTGGCTTCGACAACTCCGCCATGGACGGGTACGCCGTACAGGCGGCCGACCTGGCCGGTGCATCCCGGGAGAACCCGATCGCTCTGCCTGTGGTCGGTGAGATCGCCGCTGGGCGGGCTGAGCCGATTGTGGTCACTCCAGGGACGACAGTGCGGATCATGACGGGCGCACCGATGCCCCGCGGGGCCGACAGCGTCGTACCTGTCGAGTGGACCGACGGGGGAGCCGCGCGAGTCCACATCGCGCAGCAGCCGTCGCTAGGTGCCTCCGTACGCCACGCCGGTGAGGACCTGCAGGCAGGCGACAAGGTCATGGACCGGGACACCGTGCTGGGTCCGCGGCAGATCGCAGTACTGGCTGCTGTTGGACGCGCCCGGGTGACCGTACGGCCGCGTCCTCGAGTAGTAGTCGTCTCCACCGGCGCTGAACTCCGCGAGCCGGGTACGCGGCTCGGAGATGGGCAGATCTACGACTCCAACAGCTACACGCTCGCTGCAGCGGCTCGGCAGGCCGGTGCCGTCGTCTACCGGGTAGGCATCGTCGATGACGACCCGAAGAAGATCATGGACACGCTGTCGGACCAGTTGGTCCGCGCCGACCTGGTGATCACCTCCGGTGGCGTCAGCAAGGGCGTGTACGACGTGGTCAAGGAGGTGCTGACCAAGCTCGGCACCATCGACTTCCCCGAGGTCGCCATGCAGCCGGGCAAGCCGCAGGGCTTCGGCGTGATGGGTGACGACGAGGTACCGATCTTCACGCTGCCGGGCAACCCGGTGTCGGCGTACGTGTCGTTCGAGGTGTTCGTACGGCCGGCGCTGCGCAAGCTGATGGGGGCGATGCCGTACCGCCGCCAGACGGTGCAGGGCGTGGTGCTGGACGGGTTCTCGTCCCCGGCCGGGCGGCGGCAGTTCGTCCGGGCATCGGCCACCTCCGGCGATCAGGGCTGGATGGCCAGTACAGTCGGCGGCCACGGCTCACACCTGCTCGGCGGGTTGAGCCGGTCGAACGCGCTGATCGTGGTGCCCGAGGACGTCACCTCTGTCCGGGCCGGCGACCAGGCAGAGCTCTGGCTGCTGGACGAGGAGACCGGATGACGGAATCTGCCGGGGGGCTGACCCACGTTGACGCCACCGGCGCCGCTCGGATGGTCGACGTCTCGGAGAAGTCGGCCGGTGCGCGGCGAGCGGTTGCCTCGGGCAAGGTCTATGTGTCGGCGGAGGTCGTCGCGGCGCTGCGCGGCGAGGGTGTGCCGAAGGGTGACGCGCTGGCGGTCGCCCGGATCGCCGGGATCATGGGGGCCAAGCGCACGCCCGACCTGGTGCCGCTGTGCCACCCGATCGCCATCACCGGAGCGAAGGTCGAGCTGGAGGTGGCAGACGACGCAGTACTGATCGTTGCCACCGTCAAGACCACCGACCGTACCGGGGTGGAGATGGAGGCGCTGACGGCTGTCGCGGTCGCGGGGCTGACGGTGATCGACATGGTGAAGGCGCTCGACCCGGCGGCTGTGCTGACCGACGTACGGGTGGAGCTGAAAGAAGGCGGCAAGACCGGGCACTGGGAGCGGCCGTGAGGGCTCTGGTCATCAGCATCTCCAACCGAGCTGCTGCTGGTGTCTACGAGGACACCACTGGGCCGCTGATCGCGGAACGGCTCGCTAGCTGGGGCTTCGCCGTCGATGGGCCCGCGGTCGTCCCGGATGGGGCTCCCGTCGGCGAGGCGCTGGTGAAGGCGGTCGACGCGGCGTACGACGTCGTACTGACCACCGGTGGTACGGGTATCTCGCCCACAGACGAGACGCCGGAGCGCACGCGCGCAGTACTGGAGACAGAGATCCCTGGTATCGCCGAGGCCATCCGTGCTTACGGCATCGCGCAGGGCGTGCCCACTGCCGCGCTGTCCCGAGGTCTGGCGGGGTTGGCCGGCAAGACGGTCATCGTGAACCTCCCGGGTTCCCGTGGTGGCGTCAAGGACGGGCTGATCGTGCTGGAGCCGCTACTGCGGCATGCGGTCGACCAGGTGCGCGGTGGCGACCACGTCCGGACGGACCAGGACTGATGGCCGTAGTGCACTGGCCCGTGGAACTCCAACACGGGCAGGTAGGACTCAGACCCCTCAAGGCCACTGACGGCCCCGAGTGGAGTGCTGCCCGCCAGCGGAACATCAGCTGGCTCCGCCCCTGGGATGCGACCCAACCGCCCGGCGCCGACGACGGTGCCCGCACCTTCCGGGCCATGGCTCGCGACTGGAACCGCCAGGCGCGGTACGGACGCATGCTGCCCTTCGTCATCACGTACGCCGGTGCTGCCGGTCCCAAGGCCAAGAGGCCCCTGGTGGGTCAGTTGACGGTCTCCGGGATCACCTACGGCTCGGCGCGCTGGGCGAACCTCGGCTACTGGGTAGACGAGCAGTACGCCGGGCGGGGGATCGTACCGGCGGCTGTGGCGCTCGCTGCCGACCACTGCTGGTTCACGCTCGGCCTGCACCGGCTAGAAGTCGCGATCCGCCCAGAGAACAAGGCGAGTCTGCGGGTGGTGGAGAAGCTCGGCTTCCGCTATGAAGGTGACCGGCCGCGCTTCCTGCACATCGACGGGGAGTGGCGCGACCATCGCATCTTCGCCCTGAACGCCGAGGAAGTCGGGCCCGGCCTGGTAGCACGTTTACCCTGATCACGCTGCGTGCCTATTCACACCAGTCACACGAGTCTTCTTGCGACACACCGGCTCACGTACCGGACCTGACCCGTCCGGGGTCTTAGCGTCGTCGCATGGGGACGACAGGGCTGATCTATGTGGCGATCGTCGCCGCGTGGGCTGCCTACCTCGTCCCGATGCTGCTGAAGCGCAACGACGAGGCGAGTGCACGCCGCTCGGCGGAGAAGTACTCGTCGTCGGAAGCGCGCGTGCTGTCGCGGGCGACCGACGTACAAGCCAGGTCCCGGTATGTCGTGCGACCTCCGGGCCAGTCGCCTGACGAAGTGACTGAGGATCCGTCGCCGCCTGCGCGGTACGTTCCGAACCGAGCCCGCCGGGTGGCCGCTATGCGCCGCCGGCGGGTGCTGTCGATCCTGACCCTTTCGCTGTTGTCGGTCACGGCGCTGGCCAGCTTCCAGATGCTTGCCTGGTGGACGTTGTCGGTACCGGCGGGGCTGATCGTCGGCTTCGTCGTGCTGACTCGCGTACAGCTCCGTCGCCAGGCGCGTGAGCGGGCTGCCGTCGCCGCCGAGCGCCGTGCCCGGGCTGAGGCCCACCACGACCGCGGCCCGGCGACTGCGCCCCCGCTGTCGCCGGACCAGGAGCTGACCATCGAGGTGAAGCTCCCGGTCGTCGCCGAGCCCGTTGCCGAGACCAAGCCCGAGCCACGCACCGACGGCCTCTGGGACCCGGTCCCTGTGACGCTGCCCACCTACGTGATGAAGGAGAAGGCCCCCGACCGGACGGTCCGCACCATCAGCCTGTCCGGCCCCGAAGTCTTCTCCTCAGCCCGCACCGCCGACCCCGAACCGGAGGCGGCACCGGTGGTACCGGAGCCTGCTCCTGCCCCGGTGGAAGAACCCGAAATCCGCCGGGCGGTAGGCGACTGATCCACACCCCAAACCGATTTCAGACAGCGACCGCCCGCGTGTTAGAGTTTCGCGGTCGCAAGGCAATCAGCGACAACCTGGGGCTGTGGCGCAGTTGGTAGCGCGCCTCGTTCGCAACGAGGAGGCCAGGGGTTCGAATCCCCTCAGCTCCACCAGGGCGATGGGCGATCTGTGTTCACGAGGTTCCGTGAAGCGGGTCGCCCTGGTTGTTTGTGCGGCGCTTCGCGCCGCGGGCGGGGGGCTTCGCCACCCCGCACCCCCCTTTGCGTGGGTTGGGTTGGGTTGGTACGCCGCGACAGTTCTGAGGAAGCGGTCATGAGGTGGCCGGTATGGCTGCCTAGGTTGGCGGGATGAAATCACTGAGCAACCCCAGCGACTTTCCCGAGCCCATCTTGATCGCTGTCAACGGTGTGGAGTTGGAGGTTTTCGAAGCAGGTAGGCAGAACGGCGGGAAGCCTGTTGTGCTCTGCCATGGGTGGCCGGATCTTGCCTTCACCTGGCGTCATCAGGTGCCTGCTCTCGTTGCTGCGGGCTACCACGTCATCGCACCCAACCAGCGCGGCTATGGCAACTCCTCTCGGCCGGCCGAGGTTGCCGCTTACGACGTCGCGCAGCTGGCCGGCGATCTTGTCGCACTTCTCGACCACTACGGCTACGAGGATGCGACCTTCGTCGGCCATGACTGGGGGGCGATGGTCGTGTGGAGTCTCACCCTGCTGCATCCGGCGCGGGTGAACAAGGTGATCTGCCTGAGCATGCCGTACCCGGTGCGCGGAGAGACCCCGTGGATCGAGTTCATGGAAGCGGTGCTCGGCAGCGACTACTACTTCGTCCATTTCAACCGGCATCCCGGCGTCGCCGACGCCGTCTTCGAGGAGAACCCGGCACAGTTTCTTCGCAACCTGTACCGCAGGAACGAGCCTCGCAAGGAGCCGCAGCCAGGGATGGTGATGATCGATCTCGCCCGAGCGGAGGCTCCCGTCGGAGACCCCCTGATGAGCGACTCGGACCTGGCCGTCTACGTCGCCGCCTTCGAGAAGTCCGGATTCACCGGCGGCATCAACTGGTACCGGAACCTCGACCGCGACTGGCACCTGCTCGCCGGCGTCGACCCGATCATCCACCAGCCCGCCCTGATGATCTACGGCGACCGCGACACCGTGGCGCCTGCCGAGAACCTCGCAGCATTCGTGCCCGACGTCGAGGAGATCCACCTCGACAGCGGCCACTGGATCCACCAGGAGAAGCCCGACGAGACCAACCGCGCGATCCTGAAATGGCTGGCACGGTAAACCCCGGGTGAGGTGAGCTTGGGGTCTCATCCCTGGGGTGAGGGCTCGGTGGTTGAAGGCTCATTCGGTGGGGGATGGGCGGGGAGTGCGGAGAGTGACAGTCTTTGCGTCAGGGGGATGGAGGAGGCCGATGGTTCGGTCGTTCAGTGGTTGCTTGTTCCGGTGGGGGCACTGGGGACGGGTGGTCTGAGCGCTCGAGCGGGTCTCGGAACCGTGGGCGTGGGTGGTGGTGGACGGTGTGGCCGGGGAGCGCAGGGCTCCAGGTTGGGGATGTGTCGTAAGGGTCGGTTGAGTTCAACCAGGTGGTGAACTCCAAACGATCGATCGCCGGGTGTACTGGGGGCGGTACATCGGGCGGTCCGCATCTGACTGGTCACACTGGTCGCCACCCCCGCGTTCACGCCAACGGTCTTGGCTGAGAAGGAGAAACGGTGGAGGCCGTTCGGGAAGTGGTGGTGATCGATCCCGTCGATCTGCAGGCGATCCGGGAGACGGCCGAGCGGGTCGGGGTGCAAACGGCTGAGGTGCCGCCGTTTCGTGGGATCCAGCCGGTGATGGCTTCGGTACTCGTCGTCGGCGAGCGTGGAGCGGTCGGGCAGGTGCGGGCGGAGGTCGAGCGCCGGCGGGGCGGTCTGGTGTTCGACCTGCGGGCGGGCGCGGTGCGGCCGATTCACCGGAGCCGGGCGCTGGGCCATGGCGAACTCAAAGTAGTCGCTGCCGACGGGATGGTGAAGGTCGCGCAGTGTGACGCCGAACTGGTCGCGGCGTTGACCAAGCTGGCCTCAGGGCGAGGGGAGAAGACCGTCGCGAGCGTGCGCGACCTGGTCGACACACTGAGCTGATCCACCTGGCGTCGTCGTCACTTGCAGCTATTGGCATCTGCCCTGTTCCCGGCCGAGCCCTTGGCAACCGAGCGTGACGGCGGCATAGTCCTGCTTGCAAGGAAGGACTAGCTAGGGGGACGGCGGCCGGTGAATTCCGACAAGCCTGCTCCGCTGCGGGTGGACGCCGAGACGGCGATCATCCTGCGCGAGGCGTACCACAAGATCCAATCGCTCTACCGGGGCGATCACTACGGTCTGTACGACTATGTGCGGGCGGTCTGCGCCAAGATCGCCCGGGTGGACACCTTCTACGTGGGGTTCCTGCACGGCACGAACCGGGTCCGGTTCCCTTATGGCTACGACTCCGGCACCTACCTCGATCCGGATACGCACAACTTCGGGCCCAACGGTCAGACCGCGTGGCTGCTGAAGCACCGGCAGACCTACCGGTTCGCCTATGACAACGGTGCCGTCCTGCACACGGGGGTCCAGTTCGGCGATCTGAGCCGGCTGTCCGCGGATGCCGTCACGGTACCGATCTTCCGGGCCGGCGAGGGCGGCACCGACCGGTTGTTCGGCATGTTGTCGATGCACAGCTACGAGCCGAACAGCTATGACGACAACGCGGTCCGCGCGTTCGAGTGGTTGAGCGGATTCGTGGCGCGGGTGCTGACCCGGGAGGGTGAGGACGCCGAGGCGCTCCGCCGGTTGCCGGCCGGCGACGAAGGGCAGAACCTGTTGACCTCCGATCGGGTGATGGAGTACCTCGGCCATCAGATCGCGTCGCTTCGGGCGATCGCCGTCGAGGCGATGGCCGAGCCCGAAGGGTCGGGTCCAGCCGTCCAAGGACACCTCAGCCGGCTGGTTCGCGCGACCGAGCAGATCCAGTCGGAGCTGATGGAGATGATGCTCGACACCGACCAGGGCCCCGAACGCCGCTACGCCACCCTGACCAAGGCCCAGCAAGGCGTTGCGGTCCTTCTCGTCGACGGCTTCGACAACGACCAGCTCGCCGCCGAACTCGGCATCAGCCTCAACACGGTGAAGACCCACCTCAGCGCGATCCTCAAGAAGTACGGCATGGTCCACCGCGCCCAGGTCGCCGACGACGTCCGCAAGTACCTCGCCCGCTGACCTGCTCTCAGCCGGCACTCAGGCGGCGATATTCATGCGGCCGTGAAGTGGAGTTCATCGAGGGAACGAAAAGTGGGCGGGTATCCCCGCTGAACTTGGAGCAACTCGTGAGACTTCGCCGTGCGTCCTTCATCACCGGATCCGTCGCGCTGATCGCCGCGACGGTCGGTCTTCCGTCCGCCACCGCCACCAGCGCGAGTCATGAGGACAAGCCGTACACCTTCGCCGTCATCGGCGACATCCCCTACGGGGCGGCGCAGATCGCGGCGTTCCCCAAGGTGGTCCAGCAGATCAACGCCGACCCCCAGGTGAGGCTGGTCAGCCATCTCGGGGACATCAAGGACGGCTCGTCGCAATGCACCGACGAGTACTTCGGGCAGGTGAAGACGCAGTTCGACAAGTTCTCCGATCCGCTCGTCTACACCGTCGGTGACAACGAGTGGACCGACTGCCACCGGGTCAACAACGGCGCGTACAACCCGCTCGAGCGGCTGGCGAAGATCCGGTCGGTGTTCTTCCCGACGCCGGGCCGGACGCTGGGTGAGCACCCGGCGAAGGTGACTAGCCAGGCCGGGCAAGGCCTTCCCGAAGACGTGACGTTCACCCGGGCCGACGTGGCGTTCGCGGCGGTGCACGTCGTCGGAAGCAACAACAGCCTGGCGCCGTGGACCGGGAGAACGGCGCCGACGCCGGAGCAGACCGCCGAGGTGCTCGGCCGGACCGCCGGCGTCATCCAGGAGATCCGTGACACCTTCGCGCGGGCGCGCGAGGAGCACAACCGGGCAGTGGTCCTGCTGACCCAGGCCGACATGTTCGACCCGACCGTGACCGCCCCGGCGTACGCGGACTGGTACGCATTCCAGCCGGTCGTGCAGGCGATCGCCCAGGAGTCGGCTGCCTTCCGCGGTCCGGTGTACCTGTTCAATGGCGACAGCCACCAGTACAACGCCGACCAGCCGTTGGCGGCCGGGTCGAAGTGGCTCACCCTGTACGGCGTCACGAAGCCGGTGAGCAACCTGACGCGGGTGACGATCGACGGCTCGACCGCGGTGAACAACTACCTGCGGGTGACGATCGACCCGAAGAACCGCGACGTCCTGAGCTGGACCAGGGTGCCGTTCACTTCCTGAGCTGGTCTGCCAGCCAGGGCTCGACCACCGGCAAGATCTGGGCGGCCTGCATCGCTTGCATATGGTCCAGGCCATCCAGCACCTCCACTGTCCAGCCGAGTCGCTCCAGCTCGGCCCGGTTCTCAAGCACCGGCGTGCCGATGCTGACGAGGGTGTTGCCCCAGCGTTCGCCGTACTGGATGTTGTCTGCGCTGCCGGCGACGCAGAGCCGCGGGATGGTCAACGTGACCGCGTGGTCGTCGAAACCCTGTAGGGCTTGGTAGAGCGTGACGAATTGCTGGGTCTGTTCCTTGGTCAGGGGAACTTCCGTACTGTCCCAGTCGCCGGGCTCGATGACGGCGCCCGTGACCGGTTGGCCGGCCTCGGCGTGGGTCGCGGTCGTGACGGCGAGCATTGTTTCGTACGGGCCGTCGAGGGGTGGGTAGCCGCCCATTGCCAAGGCGGTCAGGCGGTTGGTGCGGATGGCGAGTTGTAAGCCGGCCATGCCGAGCCAGCTGTAGCCGTAGTAGGCGAAGGATGGAGCGTCGGCGGCATCGGCGACCGCCAGGAAGTCGTCGACCAGGACCGAAGGCGTGAGTGTCGTCGGCTTCGGATGTGCTTGGAGGAAGCCCTCGTAGTCGAAGGCGATCACCCGGAACCGCTTGCTGAATCCCTCGACCAAGCTGTGGCCGAGCCCCGGATCGGCGCCCCAGGCGCGCATCTGATCGGCCTCCGGACCTTCGGCCGGTGGGGCAGGATTGACCGGTAGCAAGAGATTCGGCCCGGTGCCGTGGACTTCGAAGTCGATCACGTTAAACTCCTTACGCTGTAAGCCGTTACCGTAACACTTTACGTCGTAAGGAGTAAAATGCGGACTGATCCGGCGCGGGCGATCGCGGTGCTGTGGGGCCAGGTCGCGAGCCCTCGGCGCGGGCCGAAGCAGGCTGCGAGTGTCGAGGAGATCGTCGCCTCCGCGGTCGGGATCGCCGACGCGGACGGGCTTGAGGCGGTCACGATGCGGGCCGTCGGCAACGAACTAGGCCGGACCGCGATGTCGCTCTACACCTATGTCGTCAGCCGCGATGTGCTGATCGATCTGATGTACGACAGCGTCCATGCGGAGCTGGGCGAGGTCCGCGCCGGCGGCGATTGGCGGAAGGCCGTCGCGCGGTGGAGCGGCAAGCTTCGCGACCTCTATCTGCAGCATCCATGGCTGCTCGAGATCCAGTCGGCGCGACCAGTGCTCGGTCCGCATGAGCAGCAGGCGCTCGAGTCTTTGCTGAAGATTCTGGCGACCGCGGAGCTGGCGTTCGAGGATCGGCAGGCGGCGACCAGCGCGCTGTTCAGCATCGTCAAGGGCGCGGCCAGGCAGGCCGCCGACGCCCGGGCGGCGATCGCGAAGGCCGACGCCGAGTGGTGGGCTGCCGCAGGCAAGGCGCTCGCCGAGGCCGCGCCGGATTTCGCCGAGCGCTTCCCGGAATCGGCGGCGATCGCCACGAGGCAACGCGAGTACGGCGCGCAGCCCTGGGTGACGGCAGCCGATCAGGCATTCACCAGGGCCATCGACCTCCTGATCGCCGGCATGGATAAATTGAGGGATTGAAGTAAGTCCCCGGATCTGCGTTAATTACGAAATAAAACCCCACACCGCCCTGGGAGTCACAACGTGCCGTCCGATCCGCTGTCCCGCCGGACCTTCCTCGCATCGACCGGCGGAGTGCTCGCCGGCATCACCCTGAGTTCGGCCCTCCCCACCGAGGCCTTCGCTGCCCAGGCTGCTACCAGGACCGACCTCGCGCTCTACCGCCCGGTCACCGCATCCTCCACCGCGTACGCCGCCACCCCGCCCCAGTTCGCCGTCGACAACCTCGCGCAGACGGGCGTACGGGGCTCCGGCTGGCGTGCCGCGACCACTGATCCGCAGTGGATCACGGTCGACCTGCAGGCCAAATGCCGCGTCGAGGCGCTCACGCTGACGTTCGAAGGCAAGGCTGGTGACCCTACCTTCGACCTGTCCGGCGGCAACCCCTACGGCCAGACCCAGGGCCAGGAGATCCTCTCCAGCTCGCCCACCAACTTCCGCATCGACGTATCGACCGACGGCAGTTCCTGGCGCACGGTCCACCAGGCGACCAACAGCCCCGGCGGAGTAGTCGACATCACCCTCGACACCGCAACCAGTGCCCGGTACGTCCGCCTGACCGGCACCAAGCAGGCCAACGGCAATCCGCTCGGCCTCAACGGCTTCCAGGTCTACGGCACGGCCCAGGGCTCCCGCCCCGCGGCAACCGGCTGGACCTCCTGGGGCACCCACCACGGGACCGCGCCCGCTCTGGTCAAGGCAGCCGACGGCACAGTCCCGGTCGAAGACGGCTGGACCCTCACCATGGACGACTTCGCCGGTACTACGGATGGCGCCGCCCTCTCCAGCCCCACCCAGGACACCTCGACCTGGCTACCAGCGGTCGTCCCCGGCACGGTCCTCGCGACCCTGGTCGAGCAGGGCCACTTCCCCGAGCCCGCCGAGGGCATGAACAACCTGGAGATCCCCGAGGCGCTCAGCCGCCACGCCTGGTGGTACCGACGCGCCTTCGACCTCCCCAAGGGCCTCGACGTCAGCACGGGTCGCCGGATCTGGCTGGAGTTCGACGGGGTCAATCACCAGGCGGACGCGTGGCTCAACGGCGTACAGGTCGGGACTTTGAAGTCGCCGTTCGCCAGGGCTTCGTTCGAGATCACCCAAGCGTTGAAGGCGAAGAATGCGCTCGCGGTGAAGATCACGCCGATGCCGCACCCCGGGTCGCCGGGTGACAAGGGCGACAAGGGTGACGCCTTCGTCCAGTCGGGCAAGCTCTGGCAGGACTCGCCGACGTTGCTCTCGGCGTCCGGGTGGGACTGGATGCCCGCAGTACGGGACCGCGCGGCCGGGATCTGGAACCACGTCCGCCTGCGCTCGACCGGCGACGCGGTGCTCGGCGACGCACGCGTCGTCAGCAAGGTGCCCGACACGAGCAGGGCGACCGTCGCGGTCACCATCCCGGTCCGCAACGCGGCGACCGCCGACCGGACCGTGACGGTGAAGGCGGTCTTCGACGGCAACACGCTGACCAAGACCGTCACCCTCAAAGGTGGAGAGCAGAGCAACGTCGCCTTCGACGCGGTCACCGTCACGAATCCCAAGCTCTGGTGGCCGAACGGCTACGGCGCGCCCGACCTGCACACCCTGACCTTCAGCGCCGCGATCGGTGGCAAGGTCAGCGACAGCCGGACGACGACCTTCGGCATCCGCGAGTTCGGCTACAGCTACGACCTGCCGATCAAGATCGACCCCGCGACCAACAGCGCGGCCCAGACGGTTCAGTTCGCGAAGCAGACCAAGCGGTACCTGCGCATCCAGGGCCGCCGTCGCGCCACCGGCTGGGGCTTCTCCCTCTGGACGTTGGCGATCAAGGACTCGGCCAATGCGGCAACGGACCTGGCTCGCGCCGGCACGGCGACCGCCTCGTCCGACGACGGCAGCCCGGCCACGAACGTGAACGACGGCAACGACCGCAGCCGCTGGTCGTCGCAGTACAACGACGACGAGTGGGTCCAGATCGACCTCGGCGAGGCGAAGGCCTTCGACCAGGTCGAGTTGCTGTGGGAGACGGCGTACGCGCTGACCTTCGTGGTCCAGGTGTCCGACAACGGCCAGGACTGGACCGACGTCAAGGAGGTCAGCAACGCGCCGGTCCCGCTGAAGATCAGCGTCAACGGAGTCCAGGTCTTCTGCCGCGGCGGCAACTGGGGGTACGACGAACTGCTCCGTCGTGTCTCGCCGGCGAAGATGCGCGCGCTGATCGGCATGCACCGGGACATGAACTTCACCATGATCCGCAACTGGATCGGCTCGAGCACCCGCGAGGAGTTCTACCAGGCCTGCGACGAGAACGGCATCCTGGTCTGGAACGACTTCTGGGAGGCCGGCGAGTTCTCCGACAACCTGCCCGGGTACGTCGAGATCGCCCGCGACACGATCGTCCGCTACCGGACGCATCCCAGCATCGTGATCTGGTGCGGCGCCAACGAACAGCACCCGCCCGGCGGCATCAACCAGGGGCTGATCGACGCGGCGGCCGAGGAGGACGGCGAGATCCTCTACCTGCCGGACTCGGCGGCGGGGTTCGTCTCCGGCCATGGTCCGTACTACTGGGTCGATCCGGCCAAGTACTTCGACAAGTTCACCTACGACACGGTCAACTTCGGCTTCCACACCGAGATCGGGATGCCGACGATCCCGGTGATCGAGTCGATGCAGAACCTGGTCGGCAAGGGCGAACCGGGGTGGCCGATCGGTACGCCGTGGTATCACCACGACTGGTCGACGAACGGCAACCAGCATCCGGAGACGTACCTGGGCGCGATCGATGACCGGCTCGGGTCGTCGAGTGGGCTGGCGGAGTTCACTCGCAAGGCGCAGTTCGTGAACTACGAGAACATGCGGGCGATGTTCGAGGCGTGGAACGCGAATCTGTGGGAGGACGCGTCGGCGCTGCTGCTGTGGATGTCGCATCCGGCGTGGCACAGCACGGTCTGGCAGACGTACGACTACGACCTCGATGTGAATGGGAGCTACTACGGGGCTCGCAAGGGGTGCGAGGCGATTCACGTCCAGGCCAATCAGACCGACTGGAAGATCGTTGCTATCAACCACACTGCGAAGGTGCTGGCGGCAACCGTTACTGCGGATCTGTATGACCTGAAGGGTGTGAAGCTCAAGCCGACGCAACAGCAGGCGGTGAGCGTTGGCGCGTCCGCGAAGGCCGACTCGTTCACGGTGCCCAACTCGGCGGATTTGCCGGCTCTGCATTTGCTGCGGCTCAAGCTGACCGATGCTCAGGGGAAGGTGTTGTCGGAGAACACCTACTGGCGTTATCGCGAGGCGGCCGACGTACAGGCGGTCAATGCTTTGGCGAAGGCCAAGTTGAGCGTCAACAGCACCGCCGGCAAGGGGAAACTCACCGCCACCATTCGCAACACCGGTACGTCGGTGGCTGCGCTGACCCGGCTCTCGCTGCGGGATCGCAACAACGAGCGGATGTTGCCGGCGCTGTACTCCGACAACTACTTCTGGTTGTTACCGGGTGAGTCCCGGACGGTGACTGTCACGGCTGACACGACTGCCAGCCTGAAGCTCTTGGTGGAGCCGTACAACAGCTAGTCATCCGTACATCCGGCGGTACTGCTGTATGGCGCCGGTGTGGAGGTCGATCGGGGCGCTGACGACCAGCGATTGCAGGTTGAGGAACTGCGCCCCGACGGCCGACGGTGGCACCAGGTTGCTGGCGCGCCGGACGAGGGTCTCTACGACGCGGCGCGCGGTGGCTACTGGGAGGTCGGGGCGGCAGAGGAGGAGGTTGGGGATGCCGGCGACCTTCACCGGTGCCGTGCCGCGGTAGACGCCGGCCGGTACTCGCACGTCTTGGTAGACGGGGCCGTAGGTACGCCGGAGTGCGGGTAGTGGGCCGTCGAGCGGGATCAGCCGGAGGGGGACGCGCTGGCTGAGCTTGTCGAGGGTGGAGGTCGGTACGCCGCCTGACCAGAACATCGCGGCGATCCCTCGGGACTCCAGCGACTTGGTCGCTTGCTCCAGCAACAGATGGTCGACGGTGCAGTCGACGCCGACGGTGGTGAGGATGCGGGCAGCCGTCAACGCTGCGCCGGACCCGGCGGCACCTGCGGAGATCCTGGTACCTGCTAGGTCGGCAAGCGTCTTGTACGTACTGTCCGCGCGCACCACGCATTGCAGATAGTTCTCGTAGACGCGCCCCAGCGCTTTCACTTGCGGGTTGGGCGAGACCGCGTCCGCCAGACTCAATGCGAGATCCGTCTTGCGGTCCTGCAGCAACCGCAGATTGTCCTTGCTGCCAAGCGTCGGCAGCACCACGACCTCCTTGGCAACCCCGGCCAGGTTGAGCTGAGCCGCCAACAGTTGAGCAAACTCCAAGTAGAACCCACCCGGCTCACCCGCTGCGATGGTGAGCCGATCGCTCCCACCCTCACCTTTGCTACAAGCGGCCACAGCAAACGCTGCGGTCGCGGCTGCCAGGGCCGCAAGAGCGGTGCGCCGGGCAAGCCTCGACTGCGGTGCTGGAGGGGTGGTGCCGGTGGTTGGGGAGGTGGTGGGGCTGGGCTGGGTGGTCGGGGAGTCGGGGGTGGGGGTGTTGCCGAGGAGGGTCATGTTGCCTCCGGCAAGTGGATGGTGGCGGTCAGGCCGTGGGGCTCGGTGTGGGACAGGGTGAGCTCTCCGCCCACAGCCAGTGCGGTTTGTTCGGCGATTGCCAGGCCGAGGCCGGTGCCCAGGGTGGAGACACCGCCGCGCCAGAAGCGTTGGGTGGCCAGCGGTAGCTGCTCGGTTGGAAGGCCCGGGCCGTCGTCGGAGACTTGGATCTGTAGGCCGTCGGGTGCCCGGGTAGCTGTCAGGGCGACGGTTGCTGACTTGCCTGCGTACTTGATGGCGTTGTCCAGTAGGGCGCCTACTAATTGGCGTAGGTCGTGTTCGGATGCGGCGGCGACTAAGCCGGGTTCGGCTTGCAGGGTGAGGGTTACGCCCGCGGAGGTGGCGGCGGGGCGCCAGATTTCCAGTTCCTCGGTTAGTACGGCTTCCAAGAGGGATTGCTCGGGGGAGAGAGGGAGGCGGTCGGTTACCCGGCTTTCTAGGGCGGCTAGTTTCAGGAGGTCGCTGAGGACGTCTTCGAGGCGTTCCAGGTCGTCCTGGAGGTGTAAGAAGGCGGGGCTGTTGGGGTCGCGGAGTTCGGGGGCCAGGCCGTCTATGCGGAGGCGGATGGAGGCCAGGGGGTTGCGGAGTTGGTGGGAGGAGTCGGCGACCATTTGGCGTTGGACGTCGATTGAATGCTGGACGGTGGCTCCCATGACCTCTACGGCTTGGGCTAGGCGGCGTAGTTCGGGTGGGCCGCTGGCTTCCAGGGATTGGTTCCAGGTGGCTGAGCGGCCTAGTTCGACTACGGCGTCTTCGAGTTGTTTGACGGGGCGGATCACCCAGCGGGCGGCACGGGATGCCATGAAGAGCAGTAGTAGGGCGGCAGCAAAGGCTGCCAAGCAGATGACCAGCCACAGTCGGCGTACCGATCCGACCGCCCGTGAGGCGTCGACCTCGAGTACCACCGCGCCCTCTGGCTCGTGGGGTGAGCCGACCGGTGTGGCGATCAGCGGGTGGGCAGAGCTCCACGGGCGGAGGGCGTTGATGCTCAGTTGCGGGAGGTCGCGCGCGGCCAGGTCGGCGACCGCGGCGACGCCGGGTGATGACTGGGTGAGGCCGCCGGTGGCGACGACGACGTTGCCGGAGGCATCGATGACGAGTACCGATTCGCCGTACAGCTCCTGGTGTCGCTCGGCCTCGATCCGGACCGAGCTGTAGTCGGCGCGATCGGCCAGACCGGCGAAGCGGTCCAGCGCGGCGCTCCGGGTCAGTTGTAGCCGTTGGGTTTGCGCATCGGAGACGGCGAAGAGGAAAGGCAGTACCAGAGCCGCCAGCAGCACAAAGGAGACGACCGCGAGCACGCTCATCAGCCGGGCTCTCATGCGTCGAGGGGTTCCAGTCGATACCCGAAGCCGCGGATGGTGGTGATGACCGGCTTGCCGAGCTTCATCCGCAACTGGTGAAGATGGACGTCGAGCGCCTTCGACTTGGTCAGGAACGCGTCGCCCCAGATCTCGTCCTGGATCACCTCCCGGCTCACCGCCGTACCGGCCCGCCGAGCCAGTACTGCGAGCAGGTCGAACTCCAACGGCGTCAAATGCAGCACCACGCCATCCACAACCACCTGCCGCAACCCGAAGTCGATCCGCAGCCCGCCCGACTCGTAACCGTTGTCGTCGAGTTCAGCCCGCCGCGACCGGCGTACCGACGCCTCGATCCGTGCCAGCAGCTCGGCCAGTCGCACCGGCTTGGTCAGGTAGTCGTCCGCGCCGAGCCGCAGTGCGAGTACCACCGAACGCTCATCGTCCCGGGCGGTCAGCACGATCACCACCACGTCGTCGACCCGGCGGAGCTTGCGCAGTACCTCCAGGCCGTCCATGTCCGGCAGGCCCAGGTCGAGCAGGATGACCTGGGCCTCGGCGTGCCGGAGCAGTACGTCTGCACCGCAGTCGACCAGCGTGACGGTGTGTCCGTTGGCGCTCAGGACGTCCCGCAGGGCCCGGCCGACCAGCTTGTCGTCCTCCGCGATGAGAGTGCGCATTGCGTCATTGTGCCGTTGTGGTCCGCTCACGGTGTACCGGACGAGCGCTGCTCAGCGACTTCCCGCGCGTCTCCGACATGGTCAGGTAGACGATCAGGCTGACTGCCGCGCACCCGGAGACGTAGTAGTAGAAGGCCGACTCGTGACCCGCGTTCTTGAGCCACAGCGCCACGTACTCCGCGGTCCCACCGAACACCGCCACCGTCACGCCGTACGGCATCCCGACCCCGAGCGCCCGGATGCTGGTCGGGAACAACTCCGCCTTCACGATCGCGTTGATCGACGTGTACCCGGTGACCACGACGAGCCCCGCGAGCATCAGCAGGAACGCGCGCAGCGGGGTCGCGTCCTCCAGCGCCGTCAGCAGCGGGACGGTCAGCACGGTGGTACCGACGCCGAAGAAGATCAGCAACGGCCGCCGGCCGATCCGGTCGGACAGCATCCCGCCGAGCGGCTGCAGCCCGACAAAGAGCAGCAGCGCGAAGAAGTTGATCCAGGTGACCGTCGTCTTCTGGATGCCGGTCGTGTTGACCATGAACTTCTGCAGGTACGTCGTGAAGGTATAGAACGCCACCGTGCCGCCCAGCGTGAGGCCGACCACCGTGAGGACCGCGCGCGGGTGCTTGGCCAGCTCGGCCAGCGAGCCCTGCCGGAACCGCCGCGACGCCGGCTGTGCCTCGAACTCGGCCGACTCGTCCATCGACCGCCGCAACCAGAACACGATGACCGCGGCAACGGCCCCGATCACAAAAGGAATCCGCCACCCCCATGACGCCAAGTCACTCTTGGACAGCGTCTGCTGCAGCAGGATCTGTACTGCGAGCGCCACCAACTGACCCGCCGCCAGGGTGACGTACTGGAAGCTGGAGAAGAATCCACGCCGACCCTCGGACGCCACCTCGGACATGTACGTCGCGGAGGTGCCGTACTCGCCACCGACCGACAGGCCCTGCAGCAACCGTGCTGTCACCAGCAACACGGGTGCGGCGATGCCGATGGTCGTGTGACCCGGCGTACACGCGATGACCAGGGAGCCGGTGGCCATCAGAGTCACGGACAGGGTCAGGGCGGCTCGCCGGCCGTGCCGGTCGGCGTACCGGCCGAGCAGGAAGCTGCCGACCGGGCGCATCAGGAAGCCGACCGCGAAGACGCCCGCGGTGTTGAGCAGCTGGCTGGTCTGACTGCCGGAGGGGAAGAAGACGGGTGCGAAGTAGATCGCGAAGGCGGTGTAGACGTACCAGTCGTACCACTCGACCAGGTTGCCCATCGAGCCTTTGAAGATGTTGCTGACGACCCGTTGTGAACTGCTTGGTGTTTGCACGATGCCTCCAGGTGTCCTTGTGCCCGCAACTGTCCGAGCGACGGACCGTGGCGGCAAGGTCACCTCGCGCATCCTTAACTCGCCTTAAGAGAGCTCCTCCGGGTCGCCCAGCGTGATGCCCAGGGCGGTGGCCATCGCGACGGTCACGGCGAGGGTGTCGATCGGGGAGGAGTTGGCGATCGTGGCGCCGGACAGGCTGCCGATGCCGCGGGTGCCGTCCCAGGTGCAGTCGATGAAGACGGCGCCGGTGGCGGTCACCTGGGAGAACTCGACCGACGTCAGGTCGCAGTGGCGGAAGACCGTGCCGGTCAGGTCGGCCGAGACGAAGTCGGCGCTCTGCAGGCGGCAGTCGGTGAACTCGACCCGCTGGAACTTCGCGAACCGGAACGAGCTGAAGTCCAGCACAGAGTCCCGCACAGTGACGTGCTGGAGGCTCATTCCGGACCCGGCGAACCCGGTCAGCCGCGATGAGGTGATCGCCAGCCGGGTGCCGGATGCGTCGGCCCAGCGGGCGTTGGCGAGGTCGCAGTGGTCGAGCTCGAGGTCGACCAGGATCAGCTTGTCGAGGTCCGAGCCGCCGAGATTGACCCTGGTGAGCCGGCAGCCGCTGAGCTCGACGTGCTCCGCGAGCAGGCCGCCGAGGTCCTGGTCGGTGAGGGCCAGATCGGTGAGGCGGTCCTCGTCGTCCACCTCGCCCGCGGTCAGCGTCCGCTCGTCGAGCTGCGCCCGGAGGCGAGGGGCGGCGAGCTTCGTGGTGGCTTTGCGGGGAGGCATGCCGGCCACCGTAGCGGCAGGCTCCGTCAGTTTCTGAGGTAGTGCTCCGCGGCCCCGATCAGGGCGGAGTGCTCGGCGTCGGCGGTCGCGCTCACCGGGAACGGGAACACCTCGGCGACGACGTCGAAGGCGCCGGCGATAGAGCCACCGAGCACGACGCGGGTCGCCTCGAAGCGCTCGAGCCAGGGGACGAGCGCATCGGAGAGCACCTGGAACGACTCCACCAGTGCGCTCTTGGCGACGGCATCGCCGGCTCGGGCGGCTTCGGCGATCTCCTTGACCCCGGTTGCCGGCGGCAGTGGGTCGCTGAGCTTTTCGGCGTACCGGCGGAGGATGGCCCGGGCGGAGATCCAGTCCTCGATCGGGCGGCCGTCGTACGAGGTCTTGTAGAGCTCGCCGCCCGGTGGGACCGAGTCGCCGGTACGGACCGCGCGCCCGTCGTCGAGGAAGGCCGAGCCGATCCCGGTGCCGATCGTGATCCCGACGCATCGGTCGAGCCCACGCAACTCGCCCACCGACCACTCGCCGACCGTGAAGGCCTCGGCGTCGTTCAGGAAGACGACCCGGTCGAGCCCGAGCCGCTCCCGCAGACTCCGGCCGAGGTCGTGCCCGTAGAGCGCGGCGAACTTGTCCAGCCTGTACCAGGCAACGCCGGCCGCGAAGTCGAACGGCCCGGGCAGCGCCACCGCCAGCCCCTTTGCCAACGGCAACTGCTTCGCCGCCGCGCACAGCTCCCCGATGATGGATTCCGCCGAAGCCTTCGAATCCAGCCCCGCGCGGTACAGCCCCTCCACTCCATCGGTAGCAGGCGAAACCACCGCCGCCGTCACGTGACTTCCGCCGACCTCCAGGACCGGCACACCCGAACTCATACCGCCTATCATCCCTGATGAAGCAGCGGGACTCGCTCAGCCCGTCGCCTGGACGAGCAGCTTGCCGGAGGCAACGTACATCTTGACCATGATCGGGACGTACTGACCGCTCGATCGTGGTGCGAAGTAGCGGCCGACATAGAAGCCGTTGCTCAGGACGGCGTCCACGGTCTGGCCGTTCCCCACCAGGGTGACCCGGGTGACCCGCTTCGGCAGCCGGCCGGCGAAGCCGATGGAGATGCCGTCGCAGTCCTTGCGTGCGGCGCTGCCACAGCCCGTGGCCTCGAACTTGTGCACCATGTTGATCCGTCCGAGCGGGATGGTCCAGTAGCCGGTCGGCCGGGGCTTCCGGGTGCTTCCCTCGATGCCGAGCCAGGTGGTGCAATAGGCGATCTGGCCGGTGGCCGGCGACAACCGGACCGAGGTGGTGCCGTCGGCGTCGTCCGTCACGAGGACCACCTCTGACCATCTGGTGGGGTCAGTGCTGCTGGGCGGACGAGGGGCAGCCACTTTGTCGGTCTCGCAGAAGCTGACCGGGGCGACCGGCTTGGGTCCGTTCACCGCGGGCGCGGGGGCTGACTGGTTGGTGGTGGTCAGGGCGACGGTGATTCCGCCTGCGAGCAGGGCGACGGCGGCTGCTGTCGCGATCGAGGTGAGCAGTCGCCGTTTGCGGACCTGCCGGCGCCCGGTGGCGACCAGCCGGTCGACATCGGGGGTGAAGGCCGGCCGGTCGGTCGCCTCGTCCATCAGTTCCTTGAGCTGGCGAGTCATCTCAACCTCCCATTCCGGCGAAATCGCTGAGGTCGGCAAGGGCTGGATTGAGGCGGAGTTTGTCCAGCGCGCGGAAGGTCTGGCTCTTGACCGTTCCCGTGCTGCAGCCGAGCGCTTCGGCCGTCTCGTCGACGGAGAGCTCGTCGAAGTACCTGAGCACCACGCAGGCGCGCTGGCGCGGAGGGAGTTCGGCGAGTGCCTCGACGATCAGCAGCCGGCTCTCCAGCAGGCCGACCGGGTCGGACGGGTCGGCCTTGGAGGCGAAGTAGGTCTCGCCGCCCACCACCTCGGTACTCGACCGGCGCCGCAGCCCCTCCAGCGTGGTCGAGACGACCACCTTGCGGGCATAGGCGCCGATGGCGCCCTTGCGTCGGAGTCGCGGCCAGTTCCGGTACAGCCTGAGCAGCGCCTCCTGGGTCGCGTCCTCGGCGCGCCGCCAGTCTCCGCACAGTAGGTAGGCGGTATTGCAGAGTCGGCCGGCGTGGTGGGTCGCGAAGTCGACGTACTCGGCTTCAGCCTCGCTTCTCACGGTCACCTCTCTCTAGCGGTCGGCTTACAAACGTGCCGGGCGGTGAATCGGTTGCATGGTCGGGCAAACTGGCGACATGTCAGAACTGAGCGTCGATGGTGTGAAGGTCAGCTATCACGTCGCGGGGGCGGGGCCGGTGTGTCTGGTGCACTCGGGTGGGCCGGGGATTCACTACGGGTATCTGCGGATGCCGGAGCTCGAGCAGCAGCTGACGATGGTTTACATCGAGCCGGTGGGGACGGGTGCGTCGGATCTGTTGCCTGATGGCGACTACAGCATGCCGAAGTACGCGTACTACGCCGCGCAGGTGGCGCGGCAGCTCGGCGAGGAGAAGGTGTTCTTCCTCGGGCACTCGCATGGTGGGTTCGTGGCGCTGCAGTTCGCGTTGGATTATCCCGAGCTCTTGCGTGGGGTGATCGTGTACGACGGGATGGCGTTCAACGGGCCGGAGCTTGGCGAGGAGGCTGGACGGCAGCTGGCGGCGTACGTGGCTCGACGGCCGGCCGGGGATGCGTTGGCGGCTCAGGTACAGGCGGCTTGGGATGAGGACTCGGAGCTGCCGGACAGCCGGGAGGCGCATCTCGACAATCTGCGGCGGTTGCTGCCGGTCTACTTCAAGGACTTCGAGGAGATCTCGCCACGGCTGACCTCGTGGTTCCCGACGATGGACATCACGATCGATCCGCAGCGGCAGCCCGCGTTGTGGGATGTGCGCGATCGGCTGGGCGAGATCACGGCGCCGGTGCTGGTGATCGTCGGTGCGTACGACTTCATCTGTGGGGAGAAGTTCGCGCGGCAGTTGCACGACGGGATCGCGGGGTCGGAGCTCGTCGTACTGGCCGATTCCGGGCACTTCGGGCATCTGGAGGAGCCGGAGCGGTTCTTCGGGTCCGTACTACGTTTCGCAGCGGCACACTGAGACGGGAACCACCGGCCCCCGTCCACTCGTAGAGTTGTCTGGAGCGCGGCCCGCCCACCGTCGGTCACGCTGCCATCACTGCGAATGACGAAGGTGACCGGGTTTGCGTGCCGAGACGAGTGCGACTTCCGCCATCGCGACGCTCAGCGTCGCTGTCGCGGCAGCCGGCCACGCCGTCGCGGGCGGCACCATCTCCCTCGCAGCACTCCCACAACTCATCGCACTGGCAGCCCTCGGCTGGTCCCTCGGTGAGCAGGTGGCCGGCCGCCGCTGGCTGTCGTTCGGCTTTCTCGGCGCCCTCCAACTGATCACCCACCTAGCTTTGGAGGCCAGCCACCGCGCCCCCACGTCCATCGCCACGGCGGCGGCCGGTTCGACGGACGGCACGGCGCAGCGCGCGGCGCTGGAGCCCGGAGCCGTCGGCCACGCGGCCATGGACCACGCGGCCATGGGCCACAGCTCGATGCACGACATGGCCGGGATGGCTGGGATGCATGACATGGCCGGGATGGCGATGCCTGGGGTCGACGCCTCGGCGGCCGTCGGCTCCGGCAGCTTGGCGAGCGCTGCCTCCGGCGGCCTGGTTGATGCCGCCTCTGGCGGCGTCGCTCACTCCGCGTCCGACGGGCTGGTCAGCGCTGCGCCTGGTGACATGGCAGGGGCTATGCACAGTGGGCTTGCTGGCGTGGTGAGCATGTCGGCGGCGCACCTGTTCGTGTTGCTGGTGGGGGTTGCGCTGGTTACCCAGGCTCATCGGTGGGTGCACCGGGTGGCTGGGATTCTGGCTCGGCTGGTGCCGCAGGTGCCGGCTATGCCGGTTGCAGTGCCCGGTGTCGGTGCAGTGCTGGTCGGCGTACCGGAGGTGCCGCGACTTACTCAGCGGTGGTTGGTTTCTGGGGTTTCGCGGCGGGGGCCGCCTGGGTGCGGAGTTCTTGCAGCTTCTTACTGATCCGCCCCCAGAACCGTTGCCCTAGAGAGGGTTTCCAGTCATGCCCAAGAGTCTTGTCCTGCGTGCTGCCGCGATCACCGCGGCGACCGCGCTCGTCCTGGTCGGTGCTGCCGGCTCGGCGTCTGCCCATGTGACCGTCTCGTCGCCGGACGCGAAGCCTGGTGGGTACGCCAAGCTCGTGTTCCGGGTGCCGAGTGAGTCCGACACGGCGAGTACCACCAAGCTGGTCGTCACGCTGCCGAAGGATCACCCGTTCGCCCATGTCGGCGCGCAGGTGAAGGACGGGTGGAAGGTGGTGAAGACGACCGAGAAGCTGCCGCAGGCGGTCAAGGTCGGCGACGTGACGCTGACCGAGGCGATCACCACCATCACCTGGACCGCGCAGGCCGGCGGCGTACCGCCGAACGACTTCGACGAGTTCGGGCTGTCGGTCGGCAAGCTGCCCGAGGGCGTCGACTCGCTCGACTTCCCGGCGGTACAGACTTACAGCGATGGGGAGGTGGTCAAGTGGCAACAGGTCGCCAAGGACGCCTCGGACAAGCCGGAACACCCGGCGCCGTCGCTGAAGCTCGCCACCGCGATCACGCCGGTCGCCGCCACCACGGAGGACAAGGGCGGTTCGTCGGACACGCTCGCCCGCGTGCTCGGCGGGGCCGGGCTACTGCTCGGCCTGGTCGGACTCGGCCTCGGGCTGCGCGCCGGCCGGACGCGGAAGGTGACGCCGTAATCGTGCGTCGCCTGTTCGCTCTGCTGGGTGCTTCGCTGCTCGTCCTGGTGTTCTCCACCGGGACGGCGGCGGCGCACGCCAAACTCGATTCGATGACGCCGGCCGACGGTTCGACCCAGGCGGCGCCGCCGACGCAGGTGGTGCTGACCTTCAACGAGCCGGTCGGAAGTACCGGCGCCGAGGTCCAGGTCACGTCGCCGAAGGGCACGAATGTCTCCGCCGGCGAGATCAAGGTGATCGACAACACCGTCACCCAACCTGTGGACGGGCTGGTCGATGTCGGTGAGTACACCGTCGTCGCGCGGATCGTCTCGGCCGACGGTCACCCGATCACGGTCGGCGGGAGCTTCAAGATCACCCATGCGGGTCATCCGGCGGTTCCGGTTGCCGCGAAACCGCCGACGTCGGAGAGCAGCTCGAATGTCGTGGTGATCGTCGCGATGGGCCTTGTGATGCTGGTGGTTGTGGCGCTGGCGATCGTGATCGTACGCCGCCGGCCCGCGCCGCAATGAGCGTCGAGACGGCGCCTCGGGTGTCGGGGAAGCTGCTGGGGTTGGGAGTCGTCGCGGCTGCGTTCGTGGTCGTGGTCGTGGCACTCCTAGCCGGGGGAGGTGCTCCTAAGCCGTTACCCCCAGGGCTCGCGGGCGCAGGCCGGCCTGTGGCATGGGCAGTCCCCGTACTACGAGTCCTCGCCGACCTATCCGCAATCGCCACCGGTGGCGCTGTGCTGGCTGCCGCATGGTTGCTCCCAGCAACAAACGCCAGCGAACCGCAGAGCGGAAGCGGGCGGGGGCTGCCGCGGGCTGGAAGCGTCCGAGGCGGGGAGGCGCAGGGCGGAATCGCGCGGGGCGAGGCGGTGCGCCGCGTGCAGCAGCTTGGCCCGCAGGGCCTGCGCGCCTGCCAGGATGCGGCGGTGGCGGCTGGGGTTTGGGCTGTGGCCAGCGTTGGGGGGTTGCTGGTTACTGCTTCGGTGATTCTTGGGGTGCCACTTTCGGAGCTGGGGGCTCGGGCCGGCGATGCCGGCGGGGTCAACCAAGTGCGGGCGCTTGCTGTTGCGGTGGTGCTGACGGCGGTACTGGCTGTGGTGCTCTCTGGTGCTCGTACCGTCCGTACCGCGCAGGTGGCCTTGCTGCTGACGGCCGCCGCCCTCACGGGCCCGTTGCTCACCGGACATGGCGCGATCGAGCGGACTGCCTTCTGGTCGGTGCTTGCCACCGCCTCCCTCGTGGTGCACGTGTTCTGCGCGACCGCGTGGATCGGCGGGCTCGGCTCGCTGATCCGGTACGGCCGTGATCAGCAGGCGGCAATCGAGAAGTTCAGCCGGCTCGCCCTCGTCTGCGCGCTGACGATCGGCGCCACCGGACTGCTCACCGCCGAGATCCATCTCGGCGGCCGCGAGGACGGCTTCGGGCTCATCACCCAGTGGGTGACCACCGGCTACGGCGCTCTCGTCTTCGCCAAGGCGATCGCCTTCGCCGTACTCGTCTACATCGGCCGGCGCCATCGCCAAGCGACGCTCCCCGCCCTCGCCGCCAACGAGCCTGCAGCATTCTGGCGCCTGGCGGCGGTCGAACTCCTCGTGATGGCCGGCACGGTAGGACTCGCCGTGGCGTTGTCGCGCACACCGTGACATGTCAACAGAAGCACGTAGGATAGGTGGATGACGCAGACACGGTGGCTCGATGCGCGGGAGTCGCATCTGTGGCAGACCTACCGTGACGCCTATCGCGAGCTGACCGCGACGCTCGAGGCCCGCCTGATCGCCTCCGGCCTGTCCGGCGCGGACTACGCCCTGCTCCACCCGCTGTCCAGCTCCGAAGCCGGCGTACTGCGCACGCGCGACCTCGGCCGCTCGATCGGCTGGGAGCGCAGCCGGCTGTCGCACCAGGTCAGCCGGATGGAGAAGCGCGGCCTGGTGGTCCGCGAGGAGTGCGAGTCCGACGCCCGCGGCTCGATGGTCCGGATCACCGCGGCCGGCCGGGCCGCGATCGAGGCCGCCGCGCCCGATCATGTCGACGCCGTCCGGACCCACTTCCTGGAGAAGCTGACCCGCGAGGAGCAGGAACAGCTCACCAAGATGCTCGACCGCGTCCTCGCCGACCTCCCCGCCGCGGACTGCTGAAACCCCTTAGGTTGACGCGTCATCTAAATCTGCTACTTTTGGTGATGCGTCACCAAAACAAGACCCCACAGCGTTAGGAAGAACATGCCCAAGATCGCGATCATCCTCGGCAGCACCCGCCCGGGCCGCAACGGCGAGGCCGTGGCCAAGTGGGTGCTCGACATCGCGAAGCAGCGCAGCGACGCCGAGTTCGAGCTCGTCGACATCGCCGACTTCAAGCTGCCGCACCTGGACGAGGCGATCCCGCCGGCGGCCGGCCAGTACTCCCAGCCGCACACGTTCCCGTGGGCCGAGAAGATCGGCTCGTTCGACGGCTACGTCTTCGTCACCCCCGAGTACAACCACTCCACCTCCGGCGCGCTGAAGAACGCCATCGACTTCCTCTTCGCCGAGTGGAACGACAAGGCGGCCGGCTTCGTCAGCTACGGCTCGGCCGGCGGCACCCGCGCCGTCGAGCACCTTCGCCTGGTGATGGCTGAGCTCAAGGTCGCCACCGTCCGCGCCCAGGTCGCCCTCTCGCTGATGACCGACTTCAAGAACTTCAGCGAGTTCACCCCGGCCGAGTACCACGTCGCCGAAGTCACCACCCTGCTCGACCAGGTCGTCTCCTGGAGCAACGCCCTGACGACCGTCCGCACCGCCGCCTGACCCTGGCGAACCGGTAGTAACTCCCAGTACCCGGCGTCCGTGCGCGGTGACACGCCGTCACGGGCGACGGGGTGGGGGAGTGTGCCGGAAGAATGATGAGGGTCCGTTCAGATGCGCCTGAATTTGACAACTATTTTCATTAACGGCAGGATTCGAGCCGGCGACCACTCCTCGTCGGGGCCCCCTCACCGTGAAGGAAATGCGGATGTCCGATGCTCTGAACAGGCGGGGATTTCTCGGCTTGGCCGGTGGTCTGGGGCTGGCCGTGGTGGCCGGTTGCGGGTCCGGCGGCGCTAGCGGATCGGTGGCTGGACCGAAGGCCGGCGGGCGGTTGCGGGCGGTGTTCGCCGGTGGCGGCGCCAAAGAGGTGCTCGATCCGCACGTGCAGAGCCTGTTCGTCGACATCGCCCGCCACAAGGCGATCTACGAGAAGCTGGTCGAGCTCGGGCCGGACCTGAAACCGTTGCCACGGCTGGCGGAGAAGTGGGAGCCAGACGCGCAGGCGGCGACCTGGCGGTTCACGTTGCGAGATGCCACCTTCCACGACGGCAAGCAGTTGACCAGTGAGGACGTCCTCTACAGCCTCGCCCGGATCGCCGACCCGAACACCCCCGAACGCGTCGCCCAGTCCTCGCTCGCGGCGCTCGATCTCAAGCGGTGCAAGGCGATCGGCAAGCGGACGGTCGAGCTTGTCCTGACCGCGCCGAACGCCGAGTTCCCCGCCTTGCTGGCCGGCATCGGCACGCAGATCGTCCGGGACGGTTTCAAGGACCCGGCCAAGCCCGTCGGTACCGGCGCCTTCAAGTTCGTCTCCTTCGAGGCGGGCCGGTCCCTGGTGGCCAACCGGTACGACGACTACTGGGACGGCGCGGCGAAGATCGAGGAGCTGCAGATCCTGTCCGCCGACGCCGAGGCGCGGGCCAATGCGCTGCAGGGCGGACAGGCGGAGTACGCGAACGAGATGACCGCGACCTTCGCGCGGACCGCCGAGGCCGGCAAGACGGTCAAGATCGTCGCGGCCAAGGGCAGTACGACGCAGGCGTTCGTGATGAAGGTGGATCAGCCGCCGTTCGACAATCCCGACGTACGGATGGCCTTCAAGCTGCTCGCGGATCGGCAGCGGCTGGTGGATGTCGTCCTCGCCGGTCGTGGGGTCGTGGGCAATGACTTGTTCGGCAAGGGATTCCAGTACTACCCGGCCGATCTGCCGCAGCGCGAGCGCAACGTGGATGAGGCGAAGGCGCTGCTCAAGAAGGCCGGCCTACTGAACAAGGAGGTCGAGATCTTCACCTCCGACGCCTCGGCGGGCTTCGTCGAGGCGGCGACGCTGTTCGCGGAGCAGGTCGGCGAGGCGGGCGTGAAGCTCAAGGTGACCACCGGCTCGGCGCAGACCTATGCCAAGGACCTGCTCACCAAGGGCGCGATCGGCAGTCATCGGTCGGGGGCGATGCCGATCCCGCAGTACGTCACCGATCGGTTGCTGTCGAAGTCGCCGTTCAACGTGACGCATTGGCGTCGGCCGGCCTTCGACGCCGCGTTCGCAGCGGCGCAGGTGCAGACGGACGAGGCGGCGCGCGCGGCGAAGTACGGGGAACTGCAGAAGACGTTGCGGGACCAGGGCGGCATCCTCGCGTGGGGGCACCCGGACTTCCTGGTCGCCGTCTCGGCCAAGGTGCAGGGTGTCCAGGCGGTCCCGCCGAACACCTTGGACTCGGGCCGGTTCGACAAGGTGTGGCTGGCCTGAATGCGGTCGTATGCCGCCCAGCGGGCTGCATTGGCGATCGTCCAGCTGGCCGTTCTCTCCGTCCTCGTCTTCGTGCTCACCGCGTTGCTGCCGGGGGACGCCGCGGACATGCGCTTCACCGAGACGCTGACGCCTGAGCAGGTTGCGCGGTTGCGGGAACAGCTCGGGCTGGATCAGCCTGCGCTCGAGCGGTTCGTGCACTGGTTCGGCAATGTGCTGAGCGGCGATCTCGGTACTTCGCTGATCAGTGGCGGGCCGGTGCTGGACATCGTGAAGGCATCGGTGGGGGCGACGTTGGTGCTCACGGTTGCCACGCTGGTTGTGGTGGTACCGCTGGCCGTTGCCCTCGGCATCTTGATGGGGACACGGGAGAACGGGCGGCTGGATCGGACGATCACGTCGATCACGCTGGCGTTGAGTGCGATTCCTGACTTCGTGATCGCTGTCGTGCTGGTTGCCTTGTTTTCGCTGAAGCTTGGGTGGCTGCCGGCGACCTGGGTTGGTGGGTCACTGGTGGCGTCGCCTGTGTTGTTGGTGCTGCCGGTTGCTGTGTTGCTCGGGCGGACGGTTTGCTTGCTTTCGCGGCAGGTGCGGGCGGGGACGATCAACGCGTTGCACGCGGAGTACGTCGTACAGGCTCGGCGGTTAGGGGTGCCGCGGCGGCGGTTGCTGCTCAGGCATGTGTTGCCTAATGCGGCTGTTCCTGGGGTGCAGGAGCTGGCGCGGACCGGGGACACCTTGCTGGGCGGGGTGTTGGTGGTGGAGGCGATCTTTGCGATCCCTGGGTTTGCTACCGCGTTGGTTGATGGGGTGGAGACGCGGGATGTGCCTGTTGTCCAGGGACTGACCTTGGTGCTGGCGGTGGCGGCATTGTTGATCAACCTTGGTGCTGACCTCGTCTGCAACCGGTTGGTACCGCGGACGGAGTTGCTGCGATGAGAGCGCTTCGATCCCGTACGCCGCTCGCCGTCTCCGCGCTGCTCGTGCTGGTGCCGTTGCTGGTGGCTGTCTTCGGGCCACTCGTCGACGTGACGGCGAAAGCCGGGCTGCCTTATGAGGGCACGGGGCTGCTCGGGACTGATGGTCTTGGGCGAGATGTCTTCGGGTTGCTGTTGGTGGGCGGGCGGACGGCGCTGGGGATGGCGCTGGGCGCTGTGCTGATCGCTTATGTCCTTGGTGGGCTGATCGGGCTCGTCGCCGCATCGACCAGGCACCGCTGGGTTGACGAGCTGTTGATCCGGCCGCTGGATGTGCTGCTGCCATTGCCTTCGCTGCTGGTGATCAGCGTGGTCGCAGTGGGGTGGCGGGCGTCGCCGCTGGCCATCACGTTGGCGGTTGCCGCGGTGAATGTGCCCACTGTGGCGCGGTTGGTGCGGGCGGCGGCGCTAGATGCGGCGAGCGGTCCGGTGGTCGAAGCACTGCGGATGCAGCGGGAGAGCTGGGCCGGCATCCACTTCGGGTACGTCGGCCGGGCGGTGCTCGGCCCGGTCGCCGCCGACATCGGCACCCGAATCACCCTCGCCGTCTTCCTGGTCGCCTCAGTCAACTTCCTGGGCCTGGGCCTGAGCCCAACCGCCCCCGACTGGGCAGTAAGCGTCTCCCGCAACCGCGAGGGTTTGCTGCTGCAGCCCTGGGCCGTGCTGGCTCCGGCGCTCCTGCTGGTCTCGTTCACGTTGGGCTTCAACCTGCTGGCCGATCGGGTGGTCCACCGCACCAGAAGCCTGGCCAAGGCAACCCGATGAAAGGGGTGGAGCGGGCCGACCGCGGTGGAGTGGAGAGTGAGCCGGACGGCCGCCGCCGGGGCGCGAGCGGGCTCGAGCGGCAGCGTCCTGTGGTCGAGGTCGTCGGGCTGTCGGCGGTGGCTGGCGGGGCCATCCTCGTCGACGGTGTCGACTTCGCGGTGTGGGCGGGCGAGGTTACGGCACTCGTCGGTGCATCAGGGTCGGGCAAGACGACCTCTGCTCTGGCTCTGCTGGGGGAGCACAGCGAGGGGGTGACTTTGAGTGGATCGGTGGAGGTTGATGGGCGACTGGTTGTCGACAGCAATGGCGTGGCGGGTGCTGCGGTGGGGGTGCGGGGGCGGGTGGTGGCTTATATGCCTCAGCATCCGGGGAGTGCGCTCAATCCGGCTCGGCGGATCGGGGCCGGTCTGAATGAGCTGGGCAAGCTTCATCATCCTGGGGAAGAGGTGGTGGGTGAGGCGCTGAGGGGTGCTCAGTTGCCTTCCGACAGAGCCACGCTGCGGCGGTTTCCGCATCAGTTTTCGGGTGGGCAGCGGCAGCGGGTTGCGCTCGCTCAGGCGTTGACCTGCCGACCGAAGGTGCTGGTGCTGGACGAGCCGAGCACTGGGCTGGACTCGATCACGAGGCTGCAGCTTGTTGAGGAGTTGAAGGAGCTGGCGGCCGCGGGGTTGGGGATTTTGCTGCTGAGTCATGATCTCGAGCTGGTCCGGGCGCTGGCTCACCGGGTCGTCGTGCTCGACGCCGGGCGGGTGGTCGGTGATGTTCTTCCAACCGCAACACAACTTCCAGCAACAAAGGGAACCCAGCAACGAATCGAGCCGTTGCTCCAGGCAATGAATATCTCCGCGTCGCTGCGTACCCGCGGCCGCGACCCCATCCTGCAGGAGGTCGATCTCGCCGTGCCGCCCGGTGGCTGCGTCGGCGTCGTCGGTCGGTCCGGCAGCGGCAAGACCACCCTCGCCCGCTGCCTCGCCGGCCTCCACGAACGTCACGCCGGCCGCATCACCCTCGCCGGCGAAGACCTCCCCGTACTACGCAAGCGCACCCCCGACCAGACCCGCCAAGTCCAATACGTCTGGCAGGAAGTCCGCGGCTCCTTCGACGAGCGCCGACTCGTCGACGAACAAGTAGCCCGCACCGCGATCCGCCTCCGCGGCGTCACGCCGTCGAAAGCAAGGGCGGAGGCCGTAGCAACCCTCGCCCGTCTAGGCGTCTCTGCCCACACGGCAGCCAGACCGCCAAGCCGCCTCTCCGGCGGAGAACTCCAGCGAGCAGCCCTGGCAAGAGCGCTGCTCGCCCACCCCGAAGTACTCATCTGCGACGAGATCACCACAGCCCTCGACGAACACGGCACCAGCCTGGTCGTCGAGCTACTCAACGAGCTGAAGACGCAAGGCACAGCCCTCGTCTGGATCAGCCACGACCTCGGCCTGGTCGCCCAAGTATCCGATCACGTCCTGGTGCTGGACGCCGGCCGCGTGGTCGAACAAGGCCCGCCGGCCACCGTCATGACCAAGCCCGACACCGAACTGACCCAGCGGCTGGTGAGGGCCGCCCGGATCGGGCATCGACCCCCAGAGCCTCCGCCCGTGCTGACCAGTAGTGCCGACACGAGGAGCGAACCGCACCGATGAAGCAACTGCACGATCACCTGGCGGAGGCGATCAAGGACCCGGACCCGATCCGTGTCGGCAAGGACCTGATCTGCCTGCGGTTCGAGACGATGAAGGTGTACTCCGCGCTGGGCGCCGTACGCCACCTGCTGGAGACGGGCGCGGTCCGGCCGGGCGACACCCTGATCGACAGCTCCAGCGGGATCTACGCACACGCCCTGGCGCTTGCCTGTCACAGGTACGGGATGAAGTGCCACATCGTCGGCTCCACAACGGTCGACCGGACGCTGAAGATCCAGCTCGAGATCCTCGGCGCGACCGTCGAGCAGGTGCCGTCGTCCAACAACCTGCAGCTGGACCAGAACCTCCGGGTCCGCCGGATCGGGGAGATCCTGCGCGACAACCCGTCGTACCACTGGATGCAGCAGTACCACGACGACATCCACTACCTCGGGTACGGCGCAGTCGCGGATCTCGTCGCCGAGCTGGTGCCGGCCGGCCCGCTGTGTCTCGTCGGGGGAGTCGGCACGGGCGCGTCGACCGGCGCGATCGCGGCATTCCTGCGGGATCGCGGGCGGGACGTCAACCTGGTCGGCGTGCAGCCGTTCGGGAGCATCACGTTCGGCGCCGGGCATACGCAGGATCCGGAGATGATCATCGCGGGGATCGGCAGCTCGATCGAGTTCCGCAACGTGCGGCACGAGCTGTACGACCGGCTGCACTGGGTCTCCTTCGACTACGCGATGTCGGCGGCCGTGGATCTGCTGCGGACGAGCGGGGTCTTCGCCGGGCTGTCCGCGGGCGCGGCGTACCTGTCCGCACTGTGGGAACACAACTGCGACAGCAGCCGCACGCACGTCTTCCTGGCCGCCGACACCGGCACCCGGTACGTCGAGTCCGCTTTTTCCCGGTACGCCGAGGCGCGCCCGATGGACACCATGCGCCCGCGCGAGATCGACTCGCTCGACGAGCTCGCCGTCCCCTGGTCAGCCATGTCCTGGGACCGGCGCCAATCGGCCTGGGCCGAGCGCCGCGAATTCCCATCTGCGACACCGTCGCATTAGAGTGCTGCCATGGATGCGGGGTACCTGGTGTTGCCGGAGTTGTTCACGGCAACGGAAGTCGGCCGGCTGCGGGACGCGGCCGAGCAGGTGCACGCCGAAGTGGTGTCGGCCGCCGAGTCCGGTCAGACGAAGGTGACGATCTGGCCGGACGGTCATCGCCTGGAGGAGATCCGCGGCACGACGATCCACTGGGAACCGGACGCATCTGGCAAGGCTGTCCGGAGCCTCGCGCCGGTCGCTCACCTGCATCCGGCGCTCATCGCGTTGTGGACCGAGCCGAGGCTCACGAAGCCGATGGCGGAGCTGATCGGCAAGCAGGTCGGCCCGTTCGTGTCGAAGCTGAACTTCAAGCGGGCCGGCGTCGGCTCGGAGTTCGCCTGGCACCAGGACTTCCCGTACTGGTACTGCTGCGCCGGCGACGCGGCGTACGAGATCGCGACGGCGATCGTGATGCTCGACGACAACACCACGTCAAACGGCGCGATGACCCTGGTTCCGGGCAGCCAGCGCAACGGCCCGGCGCCAAGGGATCCGCGCGATCCGACGGGTTTACTCGTGGATCCCTCGACGGTGGATCCAGCGACAACGGTGACCGTCACGGCCCCGGCCGGCTCCGTGCTGATGTTCCCGGGGTTGATGGTGCACCGGTCCGCCCCCAATCGGACCGCCTCCGATCGCAGGTCGTTGCTGTACTGCTTCCAGCCTGCAGGCCGTCCTGAGTTGTCCGCCCTGACCTACGACGCCGAGAAGCTGAGGAATCTGCCATGACCGTCGCCGCACTCACCGCCGCCGTCCTCGCCGGATCACACGGACCTGCTCCATCGTCCCTGAGCGTGACCAGCGCCTTCTGGCTCCACCACACGACCAGGCTCCCCGGCGCAGACGTCACCTACCGCAACTACTACGTCCTCCTGCGGGTCGGCGAGGTCTTCGGCGCCTGCTCCTTCGAGGCCGGCGAGGTCGATCCCGACTACTGCGCCGACGCCTCCGGCCGGCCCCTGTCCGATTTGCTTGCCGACGGCCCCCTTCCGGTCCGGATCGCCGCGCTGGATGCGTACCTGGCCGCCGTCGAGCCCCACCACCTGTCAGCCCAGGCCGAAGAAGTCATCCTTCCCGCCGGTACGCCGGACGTCCGTGCCCGGGCCCGCGACGCCGCCGTAGCCGGCCTGCTCGAAGTCGCCGAAGGCTCGAAGGTCGCGCTGATCGGCGTGGTCAACCCGCTGGTCGACGCGATCACCGCTCTGGGCGGCACCTGTCTGCCCTGCGATTTCAACCTCCGGGAGACCGCGTCCGGACTCCCTGTTTCCCGCGACATGACGGCGGTTATCGATGCCGCCGACGCCGTCGTGGCGACCGGAATGACCTTGAGCAACGGGAGTTTCGACACTCTGCTCGATAGTTGCCTAGAGCAATCGAAGCCGCTGGCCATCTATGCTCAGACCGGCAGCGCCGTCGCCCGCGCCTTCCTCGGCGCCGGCGTCACCGCCCTGTCCGCGGAGCCCTTCCCCTTCTCCCAGTTCAGCGCCCGCCCGACCTCCCTCTACCGCTACCGCCAGAACGGACCACAGACGCCGTGAGCACCACTGAAGTTCGCAGGACAGGAGAAGTGCCGGGCGACTGGCGGATGGCGAAACGGCTGTGGCCGTTCCTGCTCGCCTCCACGGTCAGCCTGATCCCGTTCACCGTCTTCGGCATGTACCTGGTGCCGATCGCGGCGGCCGCGGACGGGAGCGTCGCCGAGATCGGCGGACTGCGGGGACTCGGAGGCCTCGCAGCCCTCATCGTTGGCATCGCGCTCGCACCGCTCATCGACCGCTTCGCCAGGGAACTGGTGGCTGCCGGCGGTCTGGCGCTGCTGGGGATCTCGGCCGCGCTGGGTGCCATCGGCAACGTCTTCGCGCTGGCCACCTTCTGCCTGCTGATCGGCGCCTCGACTTCGATCCTCGGCCCGTCGATCGGCGCGGCCGCTGCGGACCGCTTCAAGACCCCGGCGGCTGCGGGACGAGCAGCCACGTTGGTGTCGGCAACCACGTCGATGATGGCGATGCTCGCGGCGCCGGTGCTCGCAGTACCGGGTCTGTTCTGGGGCTGGCGTGGCAACTTACTTGCCGCCTCCGCCATTGCGCTGACGCTGTCGGCAGCCTTCTTCTGGCGCGGCCGGGGCCGCAAATCACCCCTGACGGCAACGCAGCGCACGAGTTACTTGGCCACCTACCGAGCGCTGGCCAAGATCCCCGGAGCGCTACCTCTGCTGGGGGTGGCGATGCTGCGGACGGCCGCCTTCATGGGTTATCTCGCCTACCTGGCGGCCTTCTACGACGAGAAGTTCGACCTCGCCCCCGGTTGGTTCGCCCTCGTCTGGTCCCTCAGCGGAGCGTCCTTCTTCCTAGGCAACCTCTTCGCCGGCCGATACCTGGTAGCAGCCGTACGCCCTGAGAAGACCCTGCTGCTGGGCCTCCTCGCCGCCCTGCTCGCCGTCTCCACCTTCTACTTCACTCCGAGCCTCCCGGTCACCTTGTTGCTGACCGCCCTCATGGGCGCCGCCCACGCCACCGTTGCGGCGTGCGTCACAACCCTCCTGGTACGCCGAAGTGGCGACCTCCGCGGCTCGGCGCTCAGCGTCAACGCCGCCGGCATGAGCATGGGCACCTTCCTGGGTGCAGCGCTGGGCGGCGTCGGCCTGGGATTCGGGGGATATCCCGGCCTGGCGCTGATTTTCGGCGCCGTCACCCTGGCCGGCGTCCTGCTCGCCTTACGGGTAAGGCCTTAGTTGCAGCTATTGACATGGATCCGGGGCGAGTTCTGGTCCGTACCTCTGCCATACTCCGGCTCATTGTCACTTCTGAGACCCTTGGGGGGGTCCTGTGTCCTTCCGTCCTGCCCATCTCCTGCGCCTCGGCATTCCTGCCGCCCTGGTCGCAGCCACGCTGGTAGCCGTCACCGGTTCCGCCAGCCAAGCGGCCCAGCCGGGTCCATATACACCGAAGTTCACAGCGCACGACGCCACCGGACCGAAGTACGACCCGAACTCGGTCGTGGTGAAGTTCAAGCCGTCCGCCACCAAGGCGGCCCGGCAGTCGGCGCTGTCGCGGTTCAAGAGCAAGACCGACGACTCGGTCACGGCCGAGACCGTCGAGGTCACCGGTGAGCTGCCCGCTCCCGAGCTGCTGAAGAAGGTCAAGGCCGACCCGACCGTCGAGCTGGCCTCGCTGAACTACAAGCGGCACATCTCCGCCATCCCGAACGACGAGTACTACGGCGAGGACCAGTCGATCTTCGCCAGCACGGTCCGGCTGCCGCAGGCCTGGGACCTCTCGAAGACCTCCGGCACCCAGATCGTCGCCGTGCTCGACACCGGCGTCGACATCGGTCACCCGGACCTGGCCGGCCGCCTCGTCGCCGGCTACAACGCGATCTCGCCGGGCAGCCAGCCGATCGACGACGAAGGCCACGGCACGATGACGCTCGGCCTGATCGCCGCCGCCGGCAACAACGCCATCGGTGTCTCCGGTGTCGCCTGGACGGCGAAGGCGATGCCGGTCAAGGTGCTCGACTTCGAGGGCAACGGTTTCGACTCCGACATCGTCAGGGGCCTCAACTGGGCCGTCGCGCACGGCGCCGACGTGGTGAACATGTCGCTCGGTAGCGACCAGGACGACCCGGTCCTGCACGACGCGATCGCGCAGGCGGTCGCCAACGGCGTCGTCGTGGTGGTTGCTGCCGGCAACGACGGCAACTCGGTCCTGCAGTACCCGGCCTCCTACCCTGAGGTGATCGCGGTCGCGGCCACCGACGAGCGTGGCAAGCTGTCCGACTTCAGCTCGTTCGGTGACTGGGTCGACGTCGCGGCACCGGGCGTCCACCTGCTCAGCACCGGCTCGCGCGCCCTCACGGACCCGGACTACCTGCCGTACTGGTACTGCACCGGTACGTCGTGCTCCGCGCCGATCGTCACCGGGATCGCGGCTCTGGTCCGCAACAAGTACCCCGCGTTCACCCCGGCCCAGATCCGTCAGCGCCTGATGGCGCTGTCGCGTGACGCCGGCCCGCGTGGCTTCGACCGGTACTACGGCGCCGGCATCGTCGACGCGTTCGCGGCGCTCGGCGGCAAGACGACGACGGACTTCGCCGGTGGTGCCGCCGACGGCAACGACCAACCGTCCCGCTCCACCCACATCGGCCTGACTCCCGTCTCCGGGCTGATCAGCACCGAGGGCGACGTCGACTGGTACTCGATCAACTCCGAGACCGCGCGCAACCTGCGGGTCTCGGTGACCGGCGCGCGGTTCGACGAGTCGACCGGCAACTGGGCGAACGTCGGCCCGGAGGTCGACGTCTACAACGGCGACCTGCAGTCGCTCGGTCGCGACGTCAACGCCTTCCCGCCGATCAACCCGACCACGAAGGAGCCGATCTGGGGCCCGCTGACCGCGTCCGTCGACGTCAGCGCCACCGTCGGCCAGACCTACATCGCGGTCCGCAACAACAACGGGTCCTGGGACAGCCGGTCGTACAGCCTGTCTGTGACCGAGGCCGGTTCCGGCGGGACGAGCACCGAGCCGGCGTACCCGATCCGGGACGTCACGCCCGCTCACCTGTCCTCGGTCGCCACCCCGGACACCACGCCGGTGGTGACGTTCGCTCGCCCGGTCGCCGAGTCGACGGTCACCCCCGCGACGGTCATGCTGCAGAACGGCAAGACGGGCGCCACCGTGCCCGCGACGGTCGCCTACGACCCCGCGACGCTGAAGGCGACCATCACCCCGGCCGCTGCTTTGCCGGAGGCAACGGCGTACAAGATCATCATTTCCGGGGTGGAGGAGACGGCCGGTACGCCGCTGGCGCCGCTCTCGATCGTGTTCAGCACCGGCGACCTGATCCCGCCGAAGCTGCCGACCTTCACCGCGACCGGGGCGTACCTGGCCGCCAACGTGGCGTGGACGCTCCCGGACATCACCGATCTCGATCAGGTGATCATCCGGCAGAACGTCGGTGGCGTCGCCCCGACCATCAACACCGGAACGGCTGTCTACACGGGCACCGGGACGTCGGTGAAGGTGACCGGGCTGAAGGCGGCGACGACCTACACGTACGCCGGCTGGGTAAGGGACAAGGGCGGCAAGCTCAGCCCGATCTCCTCGAAGGCCGTCAACGGCGTCAAGTCGAGCATCACCACGACCGCCGCGGCGATCAACTACGGCGGCACGATCACGCTCAAGGGCAGCGTGCTGCGGATCGACAACAAGGCGTACGCGGGCCTGCCGGTCCAGCTGTACGGCCGGGCCAAGAACGTGGCGGCGCTCAAGCTGATCACCACGCTGACGACCAGCTCCACCGGTGCGGTCAGCTACGCGATCAAGCCGACCACCTCGTCGGTCTACACGATGGTCTTCGTCGGTAACGCCGACCTGATGGGAACCCGCACCGTCGACCTCAACGTCGCCGTCGCGCCGACCGTCACCTCGGTTCTCTCCCCGACCGCCATCACCCTGGGCAAGACGGCCAGATTCTCCGGAGTCGTCACCCCGGCCCACGCCGGCAAGCTGGTCTACCTCCAGCTCTACTCGGCCAGGACCTGGAAGAACATCGCCTCGGTCAAACTGACCACCACCGGCGGCTACGCCTTCGGCATCAAGCCGACGACCCGAGGCTCCTTCGCGTACCGCGTCCTCTTCACCGCCGACGCAGACCACGCCCAGGCGCTCAGCCCGCAGCGCATCGTGAAGGTCAGCTAGCTCACCCAAACGCGCCCCGGCCCTCGCGGCCGGGGCGCGCTTTCTTTCCACGCACGTGGTTGCGGATGGCAGCTGCCGGACGCCCAGCCCATCAATGGCGGACAGGTAAGCGCCTACCTTGGTGTATCCGGCCGATCTACGGGCGATTGATGGGCTGGCGGTCGCAGCGTCAGTCCGAGGACTCTGCGGCGGACTGTTCAGCCGTGCGGTGGTTCTTGAGCAGCTCCTCCAACCACTGCTGCAGGGCCTGCATGTCCTTGGCGGCGGTCGCGGGGATGATCAGCTCCTTGCCCCAGGCGTCTTTCGGGATGATCGGCAACCTCCCACCGCGGAGCAGGCCGATCGCGCCCAGGTCGGACCAGCCGATGGACTTCTTGAGGCCGATCTTCAGGCCGAACTCGTCGACGGTCAGGGCCGGGTAGCGGGCATAGAGCCGCGAGGTGTGCCAGAAGGTCACCACGACGGCCGACAGCACCACAGCCAGTGCGAGGTACTGCCGGGTGTCGCCCTCTCCCCACGACTGGCTGAATGAGAGCGTCTGGGTGATGGCGACGATGAGCCAGATCAGGCCCAGCTCCCGCCAAACCGCAGCCGCGCGGATCGGGAAGATCACCCGCCCGTCGCGTTCCAGCGTCGCCGACCATAAATCCGGCCAGCCGTCACCGATCCCCGCCATTGCCCATACCCCCAGTTGTTCCACCCCGATCAGGGCTAAGAGTAGGTCCTCAGGCGGGCGGCTCGGGTGTTCAGATAGCGCTGTTCGGGGAGGTTGGTGGACTTGCGGGCTGCGGCCAGATATGTGGTGAGGGCTGCTGGGAGATCGCCGGCCAGTTCGAGTAGATGGGCTCGGGCTACGTCTACTCGGTGGTGGTTGGCCAGGCGGGGGTCTTTGGCCAGGTCGTCGATGAGCTTCAGGCCGGCTTGGGGGCCTTGGAGCATGGCTACGGCGACCGCGCGGTTGAGGAGGGCGATGGGGGTGTCGTCGAAGCGGATCAAGAGGTCGTAGAGGGCGACGATCTGTGGCCAGTCGGTGGAGTCCGGGGTTTTCGCTTCGTTGTGGACCGCGGCGATGGCGGCTTGGAGTTGGTACGCGCCCAGCGGGAAGCGGGTCATCGCGTCGGTGATCAAGGTGGTGCCCTCGGCGATCAGGTCCGCGTCCCAGAGGCTGCGGTCCTGTTCGTCCAGGCGGATCAGGTCGCCGGCGGGGGTGGTACGGGCTGAGCGGCGGGCGTGGGTCAGGAGCATGAGAGCCAGCAGGCCTGCTGTTTCTCCGTTGATGGGGAGCAGGCGGGTCAGGCGGATGGCTTCTTCCGCGAGGTCCACGCGGTCGGTGCTCGTGTAGCCCTCGTTGAAGATCAGGTACAGAACCTGCAGTACTGCGGCCAGCCGCGCGGCCAGCTCGCTCGGTGGCGGCGGCCGGAACGGGATGCCCGACGCCCGGACGCTCTGCTTCGCGCGGGTGATGCGTTTGCGCATGGTGTCTTCGGGGACGAGCAGCGCGCGGGCGATCTCGTCAGTCGTCAGACCGCCGACCGCGCGCAGGGTGAGAGCAATCTGCGCCGGCCGGTTCAGCGACGGATGGCAACACAGGAACAGCAACAGCAAGGTGTCGTCAGCGTCGCGAGGGCCGGCAGAATCGGCGCCGGGGGCAACCAACGGAACCTCCACCGCCACAGCGTTCTCACGCCGCCGCCGCGCCTCCTCGCTGCGCAACTCATCGGTCAGCCGCCGCGACGCGACGGTGATCAACCATGCCCGCGGCTGGTCCGGCACGCCGTCGCGCGGCCACTGCTGCGACGCCGCCAGAAGTGCTTCCTGTACTGCGTCCTCGCACGCGTCGAAGTGCCCGTACCGCCGGACCAGCGCGCCGAGCACCTGCGGCGTCAGCTCACGCAGCAGGTGCTCGAAGCCGGTCACGGTCAGGAACCGTCCATCAGCGGCCGCACCTCGACGAGGTCACCGACCGCGTCGACGATCTGCTGGGCGATCTCGTACGCCCGGTCGGCGCTCACCACGTCGACGATGCCGAAGCTGGCCAGCACCTCCTTGACCTCGGCGTACGGGCCGTCGGCGGCGACCGTGCCGCCGGGGGTCTCGCGGATCGTCCTGGTCAGCGACGGGTCGCCGAGGCCGGCCGTGTAGACGCCCTCGCCGCTCGCGGCCAGGTCCTTGCCGAGCTGCTCGAAGAAGTCGCAGGCCTTCTGGACCTCCTCCGGGTCCCAGGTGCCCTCGACCCAGTTCTGGGCGTTCGTGTAGGCCAGCATGATGAATTTCATCTCGCACTCCTCGCCGACGCGGCTCCCTTGCTGGGGGCCTCTCGTCCAGTAGTCGGAGTCAGGTCCGCTGCAGGGACATCTTCTCGCATGTCCCGCTCCGGCAGATGGCTCCGACCAGGTGGATGAAGGTTCCCACCGAGAAGGAGCAGGACGATGAAGAGAGCAAGTCGAGCGCTTGCGGCGGCAGCTGCTATGGCGCTGGTTGCGGTGTCGGGTACCGCGGCGATCGCCGCCGAGCAGGCCGTGGGTCGTCACACGTATACGGGGACGATCGGCGGAGCGGCGTACAAGGTGGAGACGCCGGTGCGGTGGAACGGGACGCTGCTGATCTACAGCCACCCGTACTACCCGGCGGACATGCCGGAGTTCCCGCCCGGGAACGGCAATCGGGTCGACAGCGAGGAGTGGCTGCTCGAGCAGGGGTACGCGCTGGCGGCGTCCGACTTCACGGGGCGCACGGGCTTCGTGGTCAAGGAGGCGGTGCGGGATCAGATCGGCGTACTGGACTGGTTCGAGGATCATGTCGGCAAGCCGCGGCGTACGGTCGCGACCGGGTCGTCGGGCGGTGGCGCGATCTCGCTGCTGCTGGCCGAGAAGCACCCGGACCGGATCGACGGGGTGCTGGCGATGTGCACGCCGATCGATCTGTACGGGCAGATGAACATGTCGCTCGATATCAACTTCGCACTCAAGACGCTGCTTGGCGCCAAGGACGTCGAGCTGGTCGACGCGAAGGATCCAGCAGGGAGCGTGCAGCGATTGCAGCAGGTGATGACGACGCAGGTGGAGACCCCGCAGGGCCGGGCGCGGATCGCGTTGGCGAGCGCGTTCGGCAACGTGACCGGCTGGAACTCGGCGCTCGATCCCAAGCCTGCCTCGGTCGAAGGGCAAGCGCGGGCGCTCTACGAGATCCAGCTGTACGGCGCCGTGGGCGTCTTCGGCGCGGTCGGCCAAGCGGACCTCGCCGGACACGCAGGTGGCAACCCTTCGTACAACATCGGCGTCGACTATGCGCGGCAACTGGCCAAGTCGGACCAGCTGCCCTTCGTCCGCAAGGCTTACAAAGAGGCCGGTCTCGATCTGGGCAAAGACCTCGCGCGGCTGGCGGCGGCTCCCCGGATCAGCCCGGATCGCCAAGCCAGGCAGTGGATGCTGCGCCATGCGGTGCCTCGCGGTACCACCCCGTCGCCGGTCGTAACGCTGCACAACACGGCCGACCTTGCGGTCCCGGATCACGAACGTTGGTACGCAACCCAAGTCCGCCAGCACGGCAGTCCGGCCGACCTCCGCCAGCTCTTCGTCGCCCGCGCCACCCACTGCGCCTTCACGGTAGGCGAGGAAGGCGTCGCCCTCCAAACGCTCCTGACTCGCATCACCACCGGCCGCTGGCCCAGCACGGATCCGGCTCAGCTGAATGCCAAGGCAAGCGCGCTCGGTGAGCGCTGGAGCAAGGTGTTCGACTTCGCCACCGGTGGCGACGCGGTGCGCGAGCCTGGCTTCACGAAGTACCGGCCGAGTTCGTTGCTCCGGTCGTCTCGGTGAACGCCCTGGGTGCCCCCTGAGATCGGCGGAAATCTCGTTCCGGTGGCCGGGCGGTGGGGATATCGTTCGGGGTTATGGACAATCTGCCCGAGCGCCAGAATCCGCATGCACATCTGCGGGCCTCCGACACCGATCGGGACCAGGTCGTCGACGTGTTGCGGGATGCGTTGATGGCCGGGCGGCTGACGCAGGACGAGCACGCTGAGCGGCTCGAGCAGACGTTGCAGGCCAGGACCTTGGGGGAGCTCGAGCCGATCACCCAGGACCTGGCGGTACCGGGTCAGCCGTTCCAGCCGGTCGCCGCGGCGTCGAACAGTCCGGTGCCGATCGAGGAGCCGGCCAACCCGTCCGACAGTTTCGAGGCGATGGTCGCCGTCTTCGGTGGCGGTGAGCGCAAGGGCCGCTGGCGGGTCAAGCGGCGGATCAACGCGATCTGCGTCTTCGGCGGCCACGACCTGGACATGACGGATGCCGTCTTCGAGGGTCGCGAGGTGACGATCTGGGCGTTCGCGATGTTCGGCGGGATCGACATCACCGTGCCGGACAGCGTCGAGGTGCGCAACGAAGGCGTCGGGATCTTCGGCGGCTTCGGCGCCCGCGGCGGCGAGTCACCCGACCCGAACGCTCCGGTTGTCATCGTCAAGGGCATCGCGCTGTTCGGCGGCGTCGGTGGCCAGGTCAGCTCGCGCCGCCACAAGAAGCGGTTCCGCGACCAGGGCGGCCAGGGGCACGGCCAGCTGCACTAGATCCAGGACTTGAACCACATGCGGTTCAGCCAGTCCGGATGCGGCATCACCTTGTCGGTCAGGATCGGCCAGATGTAGGCGAAGTTCAGCACGACGAGGACGACGAAGGCGCCGACGACCGCGCTGCCGACCAGCCGGCGCGGCGTCGACGCCTGCAGCGCCTGTCTGGCCGGGCCGAGGATCTTGCCCAGCACCATCGCCAGCGCCATGCAGGTGAACGGGATCATCGTGACGGCGTAGAAGAAGAAGATCGGCCGGTCGTCGAAGAAGAACCATGGGATCCAGCAGGTGAAGAACCCGACGATCGGGATCCCGAACCGCCAGTCGCGCTGGGCGATCCAGAACACCAGCGCGGCGATCAGGGCCAGTGCGCCGGCCCACCACAGCAGCGGCGTACCGACGGCTGAGATCACCGACAGGCAGTTCACCCCGGCTTTCGCGGTGCAGCCGTCCGTACCGGGCTTGATGTCGTTGACCGCGTCGAACCCGATCGGGCGGGCGACGATCGGCCAGCCGGCCGGGTGCGACTGGTACGGATGGGTGGCGTTCTTGATGTAGTCGCCGGTGTGGAACGCCAGCACTTCCTGGTGATAGCGGATCAGCGACCGGAAGTCGTCGGGGATCACCTTCATCACGCCGTGCGCCGGATGGTTCGCCGCGTAGTCGTGGTCGTAGGCGTTGTCGTGCAGCAGCCAGCCGGTCCAGGTCGCCGTGTAGGTGATGCCGGCGACGAGCACGATGCTGACGAACGCGGGCAGGCCGTCGACGAAGACCGACTTGATGAACGCGCGCCGGGCGCCGAGCGCACGCCGGGCGCCGAGGTCCCAGGCGAAGACGAGGATGCCGAAGCCGGCCATCACCCAGACGGCCGACCACTTGGTACCGAGCGCCAGCCCGAAGCAGACGCCGGCTGCGAGTCGCCACGGCCGGATCAGCAGCCAGCGGCCGATCTTGCGGCTGCCGTCGCGGTGCTCGAGGGAGTCCGCGTGCCGGCGCCGGGTCCAGTCGCGGTCTGCCACCAGGCACGAAACGGCGGCGACCAGCCAGAAGGCGAGGAAGATGTCGAGCAGGGCGACCCGCGACATCACGAAATGCAGTCCGTCGACGGCGAGCAGCAGGCCGGCGATACAGCCGATCAGGGTCGAGCGCGTCATCCGGCGTACCGTCCGGATCACCAGGAGAACGGTCAAGGTGCCGAAGAGCGCCGGCATGAAGCGCCAGCCGAAGGTGTTCATCCCGAACAGCTGCTCACCGGCCGCGATCATCCACTTGCCGACCTCGGGGTGCACGGTCAGGCTCGGGGTGTCCTTGAAGACGTCCAGGTTGCCGGCCAGGATCGCCTTGTCGGCGGCCCCCTCCGGCTTGTCGATGAACTGCAGTGCATACCCGTGCTTGAGCAGCGAGTACGCGTCCTTGGCGTAGTACGTCTCGTCGAAGACGAACTTCACCGGGTTGCCGAGGTTCCAGAACCGCAGGATCGCCGCCAGCGCCGTGATCGCCAGGGTCGCGATCCAGCCGCCCTCGAAGTCCTTCGGCATCGGCGGGTAGAGCCGCTCCTTGAGCGGGGGCAACCGTCTACCGAGAACGTCCCGACCGAGCGTCTCCCGATCTTCCCCAGGCAGCTCAGCCGGCTGGGCGGTGTCATCCTCGATCACGGCAGTCACGTCGGCCATGGTACGGAGGATGCGGTACCACCGCCTCCCCGGCTGCGATGATGGCCGGTGTGACCGGGCGATTGGTGTTGGTGGGGACTCCTATTGGGGACTTTTCGGATGCGTCCGCGCGGTTGCGGCGGGTGTTGGGGGAAGTGGATGTGGTGGCCGCGGAGGATACGCGGCGGCTGAAGCGGCTGACCAGTGAGTTGGGGATCGTTGTCAGCGGGCGGGTGGTGAGCTTTTTCGAGGGGAACGAGCGGCAGCGGACCGATGAGTTGGTCGCGCTGCTGGTCGAGGGGCAGACGGTGGCGGTGGTGACCGATGCGGGGATGCCTAGCGTGTCGGATCCCGGCTACCGGCTCGTGGCTGCCGCGATCGAGGCCGGCGTACAGGTGACCGCAGTACCTGGGCCGTCGGCTGTGCTGACGGCGCTGGCGTTGAGCGGGCTGCCGGTGGACCGGTTCACCTTTGAGGGGTTTCTGCCGCGGAAGTCGGCGGAGCGGTCTAAACGGTTCCAGGAGCTGGCCCGGGAGCAGCGGACGATGATCTTCTTCGAGGCGCCGCATCGGCTGGCCGCCTCGCTCCAGGATCTGGCTGACGCGCTCGGCAAGGATCGCCGTACTGCGGTCTGCCGCGAGCTCACCAAGACGTATGAAGAGGTCAAGCGGGGCACGGCCGCCGAGCTGGCCGAATGGGCGGTCGACGGCGTCCGGGGCGAGATCACCATCGTCGTGGCTGGCGCCGACCCCTCCGCCCGCGAACTCGGCCCGGAGGAGCTGGCCGCTGAGGTAGCCGCCGACGAGGAAGCGGGCACCCCGCGTAAGCAGGCCATCTCGGATGTCGCCAAGCGGTTCGGAGTACCGAAGAGAACGGTCTACGACGCCGTACTGGCCGCCCGAGACCCTGGTAAGACCAGCTAGCCCGGCCCACTACCCTTTAGACATGTCCGAGAAGGCCTTTTACGTCACCACCCCGATCTACTACGTCACGGCCCCGCCGCACATCGGCAGCGCCTACACGACGGTGGCCGGGGACGTCCTGACCCGCTGGCACGCCCAGCGGGGCGAGCGCAAGTGGTACCTGACCGGTACCGACGAGCACGGCGAGAAGGTGATGCGCAGCGCTCAGGCGCAGGGCATGACCCCGCAGGAGTGGACGGACAAGCTTGTCGAGGAGGCCTGGAAGCCGGCCTGGGTGGACGTCGACATCGACTACGACGACTTCATCCGGACGACCGAGAAGCGGCACACCGAGCGGGTCCGCGACTTCTGGCAGACGCTGTACGACAAGGGCGACGTCTACAAGGGCGAGTACGAGGGCCTGTACTGCGTCGGCTGTGAGGAGTTCAAGCTCCCCGCGGACATCCGGACCGACGAGGACGGCACCCAGCGGTGCATGATCCACGGCACCGAGCTGGAGACGGTCTCGGAGACCAACTACTTCTTCCGGCTCTCGGCGTACGCCGACAAGCTGATCGAGCTGTACGAGTCCCAGCCGGACTTCGTCGCGCCGTCGAGCGCCCGCAACGAGGTCATCTCGTTCGTGAAGCAGGGCCTGCAGGACCTGTCGATCACCCGGTCGACCTTCGACTGGGGCATCCCGGTCCCGTGGGACGAGGACCACGTCCTCTACGTGTGGATCGACGCGCTGCTCAACTACGTCACCGCGGCCGGCTACGGCACCGACCCGGAGCGGTTCGAGGAGCTGTGGCCGGTCGACGTGCACCTGGTCGGCAAGGACATCCTCCGCTTCCACGCGGTGATCTGGCCGGCCATGCTGATGGCCGCGGGCGTCGCCGTACCGAAGCAGGTGTTCGCGCACGGCTGGCTGCTGGTCGGCGGCGAGAAGATGAGCAAGTCGAAGCTGACCGCGATCGCGCCGAAGGAGATCACCGACCACTTCGGCTCGGACGCCTTCCGGTACTACTTCCTGCGGACGATCCAGTTCGGCTCGGACGGCTCCTTCTCCTGGGAGCACCTGAACGCCGTCTACACCTCCGAGCTCGCGAACGGTCTGGGCAACCTGGCCAGCCGGATCGCCGCGATGGTGAACAAGTACTTCGACGGCGAACTGCCCGAGCCCACCGACCACGGCCCCGCCGAGCAGGCCCTGGCCGACAAGCTCGCCGAGACCGTCGCGGCCGCTGACAAGGCGATCGACTCCCTGGCCTTCCACGACGCCTTGGCTGCCATCAACGACCTCGTCGGCGCCGTCAACGGCTACGTCTCCGAGCAGGAGCCCTGGAAGGTGGCGAAGGACGAGTCCCAGAAGGCCCGCCTGGCCACCATCCTCTACACCTCGGCCGAGGTACTCCGTGCCGTCGCCGTCCTGCACAACCCGACCATGCCCAAAACAGCCGCCAAGCTCTGGACCCTCCTAGGCGCTGAAGCCAAGCTGGGCCCCCTCAAGGACCAGCGAATCCAGGAAGCCGGCACCTGGGCTCAACTCCCCGTCGGCTCCATCCTGGTCAAGGGCGACTCCCTCTTCCCCCGCCTGGCCGACCCGGACGCGTAGCCGGCCGGGAATATTCGCGCCGCTCCTGTCATTGAAGACTCAAGTACTTCACTTGACGCTTCAATGAATAGGAGCAGTGCGATGCGAGCGGTTGTCTTCGAAGAGTTCGGTGGGCCCGAGGTTCTGCAGGTCAAGGACGCCAAGGAGCCGCAGGCCGGCCAGGGCGAGGTCCGGGTCGCGGTCAAGGCCGCCGGCGTCAACCCGATGGATTTCAAGGTCCGGTACGGCTGGTTCGACAGCTTCATGCCGACCACGTTCCCGGCGATCCCGGGAGCCGAGGTGGCCGGTGTGGTCGACCAGATCGGTGAGGGCGTGACCGAGTTCGCTGTCGGAGACGAGGTCGTCGGCTGGTCCCAGGGCGGCTCGTACGCCGAGTACGCGCTGCTCGGTGTGGCCACCAAGAAGCCCGCGAACGTCTCGTGGGAAGAGGCTGTCGCCGTCCCGGTCGCCGGTGAGACCGCGGCCCGGGTGCTGAACGAGCTCGGCCTCAAGGAGGGCGAGACGCTGCTGTTGCACGGAGCTGCCGGTGGGGTCGGCTCGGTCGGCGTCCAGCTCGCCGTCGCGCTCGGCGCGACCGTGATCGGTACGGCGTCCGAGGCCAACCACGAGTACCTGCGCTCGCTCGGCGCGATCCCGATCACCTACGGCGAGGGCCTGGTCGACCGGGTCAAGGAGGTCGCTCCGCAGGGTGTCGACGCCGTCTTCGACGCGGCCGGCAAGGGCGGGCTGCAGGAATCGATCGAGCTGCGCGGCGGTACCGACCGGATCGTCACGATCGCCGACATGGCGGCCGGTGAGATCGGCGTGACCGTCTCCAGTGGGGGCGTGGCGGACGACGTCAAGAAGGCCGGTCTGGCCGAGCAGGTCCAGCTGGTCGCCGATGGCAAGCTGAAGCCGGCCATCGCCAAGACCTTCACGCTCGACGAGGCCCGCGCGGCGCACGGGGTCAGCGAGGCCGGGCACAACCGCGGCAAGCTCGTCATCGTGGTCTGACCCGTCCGGTGACGCTTTTCTACAAGACCGTACGGCGGTGACGTCGTACGGTCTTGTCAGAAGACACCGATGGGAGTTGGACATCATGGCCGACTATCTGGCCACAGCGCAGACCGAGATCGACGCGTCGCCCGAGCGGGTCTGGGACGTCCTGACCGACCCGGCGCAGATCAAGAAGTTCATGTTCGGGGCCGACGTGGAGACCGACTGGCAGCCGGGCAGCCCGATCACCTGGCAGGGCGAGTACGAGGGCAAGCAGTACACCGACAAGGGTGAGATCGTCGCGGTCGAGAAGGCCCGGTTGCTCAAGGTGACGCACTACAGCCCGTTGAGCGGGCAGCCCGACGTACCGGAGAACTACCACACGCTCACCTACTCACTGTCTGCCACCGAAGGCGGCACGCGGCTGAAGCTGACCCAGGACAACAACGGCAGCCAGGAAGAGGCGGATCACTCCAGCGGCATGTGGGAGATGCTCGTGAAGGGTGTCAAGGAGGCCTCCGAAGGCTAGTAAGATCCGACGGTGACCAGTCGATTACGGCCTGGCATCGGGCTGCTCGGGTGGTGGCTGTTGGTGCCGCTCAGCGCGGTCCTGTTGCTGGTCCGGATCGGCGACTCGACCGGCGAGAGCGTCCGCTGGGTGCTCACCTGGCTGATCGCTGTACTCCTGCCAGGCACGCTCCTCTGGCGCGCACTGGCCGGCGGCCGCTCGTTGACGCAGGACCTGGGCTTCGGCGCAGTGCTCGGGCTCGCCTGGCAACTGGCCGTCTGGGCGATCTGTACGGCGCTCGGCCTCCCGCTACTCCAGTGGGCCTTCGTCGCCGGCTTACTGCTGTTCTTCGCGTTCAACAAGGCACTGCGACCGCCGGTCGCCGCCCCACCACGCTGGTGGCACGTACTGCTCGTCTCCAGCCTCCTACTGGCGATGGTCCGGACCGTGCTCGTCCTCCTGCGCCCCGTCCCGCTCCCGCCGCTGCCGGCGACCCGCCACCAAGACATCTGGTACCAACTCGGTCTGGTCCAGCAGCTACTGCACGACGTCACGCCGCGGGACCCATGGGTGCTGGGCGAGCCTCTGATCTACCACTGGTTCGCGACCGCCTCCATGGCGAGCGGCTCCGTGATGGCCGACGTTCGGCCGGCCACGGTGCTCATTCATCAGTGGCCGCTGACCATGCTGCTCACGCTGGTCCTGGTCGGCTGGGCGGCCGGGGAGTTGCTCAGCGAGCGCAAGTGGGCCGCACCGCTCGCCGGCCTGCTCGCTGGAGTCCTGCCGGGTGCGATCCAACTGGTCAACACCCCAACGGCCAACATGTCGGCTGCTCAGGTGGTGCAGGGACCGACCGGCACCATGGCGGCGGTGGTGATGCTGGGCCTGCTCGGGCCGACCGTACTGATCCTGCGACGCCAGGCAGGACGAGGTGTCTGGACAGTGATGGTCCTGATGCTCGCCTTGGCGACGGGGACGAAGCCGACCTTGCTCCCGATCATGCTGGCCGGCTGTCTGCTGGCAGGCGGCGTGGCCTGGGTTGCCGAGCGCGAGGCGCCATGGCGGATCGCGGCGTTGACCGGTGTTACGGCGACCTTCTTGTTGGCCTCCTCGTTCGCGCTGACCGGTAGTACAGGCGGCAGCCGGTTCCAGTTGCTCGCCGCACTCCGGGTCCAGCCGTACTACCAGGCCGTCACCGGCGACAAGTCCTACCCGGCCACGGGCAACTGGGTGCTGCCGTCGCTGGAGCACGGCGACGCCCGGATGATCCTCTTCGCGGTCGTGCTCGTGACCTATTACTTACTGGTCGACGCGCCCCGGCTGCTGACGCTGCTCGGTATGAAGATGTCGCCGATGCGCCGCGACCCGGCGTACTGGTGGATCAGTGGCTGTGTGGCGGCCGGGACCGGGGTGACGCTCGTGTTCTCGCACACGGGCTATTCGGAGTACCACTTCCTCGGCGCGATCCTGGCGCTCGGGATTGTCGGCGTGGTGGCCGTTGGCGTGAACCTGGCCGGGCAGACGCGGCCTCGGGACCTCGTCATCGTCGCAGTGGCCGGGCTGGCGACGGCTGTTGCGCTCTACCTCTTCTGGCCCACTGACACCGAGACCCACACGGTGGCGCGCGCAGCAGCCGGGTTGCTGGCGCCTTTCGGAGTACTGGCCCTGGTCGGGAGCCTGGTGATCCTGGGGATCAACCGGACGCGGCAGGCCGCCTCGGCCGCAGTGCAGGTGATCGTGCTGACGGTCGCGGCCAGTCTGCCGGTGCAGTTCATCGTGATCGGGGACGCGCTGCGGGACGCGTCGAAGCCGCTGCCGCCGCCGAACATCGAGTACCGGACGTATCTCACCCGCGAAGAGCAGAGCGCGATGCTCTGGCTGAGCAAGCACCTCGAGCCCAACGATGTGGCCGTCAGCAACGTCTTCTGCATGCCGGTCCCGTACCGGCCGGGTTGCCCCAACGATGCGTACTGGATGTCCGGGCTCAGCGGAGTGCAGATGTGGATGGGCGGCTGGGCCTATGCACCGGCCAACCTGGCCGCCACCGAGCACAAGCACAGCTTCCTGCTTCAGCAGTCGCCCTGGCCCGACCGAGTGCTGGACAGCCGGATCGCCGTCGAGAAACCGTCTGAGGCACACCTCGCCAAACTGGCCGGCGACGTCGGTGTCACCTTGATCATCGGGGATCTGCGGGCCGGCCCGGTCTCACCGAAGCTGGACCAGCTGGCCATCCCGATCTACCGGAACCAAGACATCCGGATCTACCGGCTCAAATGACTAAGTAGTCTGGACCCCATGTCTACCGACGGTGTGGAGGTCGCTCGCCCGACGCGGGAACGTGCTGCTATCGGGGAGGACGGCCGGTCACGCGATCGCAGCCGTCCCGCGGTGCCGGACCCGTTGCCGATGAGCGTGGTCGACGCGCACTGCCATCTGGACATCGCCGACGGCGAGGACGGCAACTGGCTGGCCGCCGCCGAGGCGATCAAGCTGGCGTCGTCGGTCGGTGTCACCCGGATCGTCCAGGTCGGTTGCGATCTGCCCGGCGCGGTCTGGGCGGTCGAGGCCGCCGACCAGTATCCGAACCTCATCGCCGGTATCGCCCTGCATCCCAACGAAGCGCCCAAGCTTGCCGCTGTCGGCGAACTGGACGATGCGCTGGCCGAGATCGAGCGGCTTGCGTCGAGTTCGCCCAAGGTCCGGGTCATCGGAGAGACCGGCCTCGACTACTTCCGGACCGGTGAGGACGGCCGGGCCGCGCAGCATGAGTCGTTCGCCGCGCACATCGAGCTGGCCAAGCGGCTCGACAAGACGCTGATGATCCACGACCGGGACGCGCACGACGACATCCTGAAGATCCTGGACCGCGAAGGCGTGCCGGACCGGCTCGTCATGCACTGCTTCTCCGGCGACACCGAGTTCGCCCGCGAATGCGTCAACCGGGGCGCGTTCCTGAGCTTCGCCGGGGTGGTAACGTTCAAGAACGCGCAGTCGCTGCGGGACGCGCTCGCGGTCACGCCGCTGGATCGCGTGCTGGTCGAGACGGACGCGCCGTACCTGACCCCGTCGCCGCATCGCGGCCAGCCGAACGCGTCGTACCTGATCCCGCACACGGTCCGGAAGATGGCCGGCGTGCTGAACATCTCGGTCGCCGAGCTGTGCCAGGCGCTGTCCGACAACGCCGACCGCGCGTTCGGTGGTTCGTGGTAACTGTTCTCACCGACTCCGACATCGCCGCGCGGCTGGATGCGCGCACGGCTGTCGGCTGGATGCGCTCGGCACTGCTCGCCGCGCATCGGGGTGAGCTGCACTCGCCACCGCGGGTCAGTACGTCGCTGGGGGACGGTCGACTGGTGTTCACGACCGGGGCGCTGGAGGGGGAGTGGTACGGGTACCGCTCGTACGACTCCTTCGATTCATCGCCGGGCGCGCAGGTCGTGGTGGTCCACGACCTGCGGACCGGGATCGTCCGTGGAGTTGCCGTGGGCAATGAATTGGGTCCGCGACGGGTGGGAGCCATCGGGGCGGTCGCGGTCGACGCGCTGGCTGTGGCCGGGGCGTCCACGCTCGGCGTCGTCGGTACCGGCGTACGGGCGTGGAACCAGTTGTGGGCGATCTCGGTGGTTCGCGAGTTGACCGAGGTGACCGTCTTCAGCCGGTCGGTGGAGCGTCGGAACGCCTTTGCTGCAAGGGTTTCGGCGGAGTTGGGGCTGCCGGTCGTGGCGGCGCCGTCGGCCCGGGAGACGGTCGAGGGCAAGGAGTTGGTGGTGCTCGCGACGGACAGTCCGGTGCCGGTGATCGACGCGTCGTGGATCGCGCCGGGGAGTTACGTGACGACGCTCGGGCCGAAGCAGTTCGGGCGGGCCGAGTTCGGACCTGACCTGGTGGCGCGGGCGGACGTCGCCGTGACGGACTCGCTGGCCCAGACCGCGGCATACGACCCGCCCTTCATTCTGACCGGGACGCTGCAACACGACCGGCTGGTGAGTCTGGGCGCAGTACTGGCTGGAGATGTGCCTGGTCCGTTGCCCGGGCAGACGGTGGTCTTATGTTCGGTGGGGCTGGCGGGGACCGAGACGTACCTGCTGGCCAAGTTGCTGGGCTGATAGACAGGCCTCATGGAGTTCAGTGAGGTCGTCCGGCGCCGGCGCATGGTCCGAAACTACGATCCGGACCGGCCGGTGCCTGCCGAGATCCGGGAGCGGATCCTGGAAAACGGTCTCCGGGCGCCGTCCGGCGGGTTCACCCAGGGCTGGGCGTTCCTGACCATCGAGGGCGACGATCGGGAGCGGTACTGGCGGATCGCGGCCGAAGATCCGGACGAGAAGTATGTGGAGTGGATCACAGGGCTGCGGCGCGCGCCGCTGCTGATCTTCGCCTTCGCCCACAAGGACGCGTACCTCGACCGGTACACCGCGCCGGACAAGGGCTGGACCGACCGCGACGAGAAGCACTGGACTGCGCCGTACTGGTACATCGATACCGGGATGGCGGCGCTGCTGATGCTGCAGACGGTGGTCGACGAAGGCTTGGGTGCTTGCCTTTTCGGCCCTCCGGCGGAGAAGGTCGGGCGGTTGAAGGAGGAGTTCGGAGTACCGGACGGCTTCGATCCGATCGGGGTCATCTCGATCGGTTACCGGGCCCCCGACAAGAGGTCGCCGTCGCTCAAAAGAGGGCGTCGCAGTACTGCCGAAGTGGTGCATCGGGGGCACTGGGGCCGTCACCAGGCGTGAGCGGCCCGTTACACCTTTTTGCGCCACGCCGACTAGGGGATTGGCACTCTGGCGACTTATTCGTTACTGTCCCGTGATGTTGGCCGGGATCGGGGAAGGTTCCGGACGGCACGCCCCTCGGCGTCGGACCCCGGCAACGCGGACCGATTCCTGTGTCGTCCCACCCCGTGCCCGGGTAGCTCTACCTGGGAGCGTTAGTGCGTAAGTCCATCATCGCGGCCGTGGGCGCCACGGCTGTGTTCGCCGTCGTGGGCGGCTCCGTGGCCTATGCGACCAAGAGCAAGACCGTCAGTCTGTCCATCGATGGCCAGGTCCAGAAGGTGCACACCTTCGGCTCGACCGTCGGGGACGCCCTGAAGGCGAAGAAGATCCAGGTCGGCGAGCGTGACCTGGTGGCCCCCTCGCTGGACGCCAAGCTGCAGGACGGGCAGGAGATCGCGGTGCAGTACGGCCGCCAGCTCACCGTCAACGCGGATGGCACGAAGAGAAGCTTCTGGACCACGGCGGACAGCCTCAGCGAGGCGATGACCGACCTGGGCCTTCGATATGACGGAGCAGTCTTCTCCACCAGTCGGAGCGCCCCCATCGGGCGTGAGGGCCTGGAGCTGACCGTTCGCACCCCCAAGACCCTGCAGATCGTCCGCCTCGGCAAGGCGGTCGCGGTGAAGTCGATGGCGACGACGGTGGGCGAGGCGCTGACCAGCGCCAAGATCCCGTTCGACTCCAACGACCGGATCGTCCCGGCGGTGGCCACCGTGCTCAAGCCCGGCAGCATCACCCGGGTCACCGTGGTGAAGGTCGAGACGAAGTCGGTCACCGAGAAGCAGGCGATCGCCTTCGGTAAGAAGGAGACCAAGGACGCCACGATGCTCGAGGGCGAGACCAAGACGACCGCCAAGGGCGTCGCGGGCTCCAAGAGCGTCAAGTACCTGCTCACCTACCTGGACGGCAAGCTGGCGAGCAAGAAGCTCGTCACCAGCTCGGTCGTCACCGCGCCGGTCGACGAACTCGTCACGGTCGGTACCAAGAAGAAGCCGGTCGAGGACACTCCGCCGGCCACCGGTGGCAACGCCGGCGCCTGGGACCGGATCGCCGCTTGTGAGTCGGGCGGCAACTGGGCCTCCAACACCGGCAACGGGTACTACGGTGGCCTGCAGTTCGACCACGGCACCTGGGCCGCGTACGGCGGTACGGCGTACGCCAACAACGCCAACGGTGCGTCCAAGGCGCAGCAGATCGCGATCGCGGAGAAGGTCAAGGCCGACCGCGGTGGCTACGGCGCCTGGCCCGTCTGCGGCAAGAAGGCTTGATTCTGAGCCTGACCTGCGAGACTGGCGCTTGTGACCAGCGCTGATTCGTCCACTTCCGCCGGACCGAGACTTCTCGGTCCGGCGGAAGTGCGTTCACTGGCCGCGCAGCTCGGGGTCCGCCCGACCAAGCAGCGCGGCCAGAACTTCGTGATCGACCCGAACACGGTCCGCCGGATCGTCCGCGCCGCCGACCTGTCGGCCGACGGTGAGACCGTGCTCGAGGTGGGGCCGGGGCTGGGGTCGCTGACGCTCGCGTTGCTTGCCGAGGGCCACCGGGTCACCGCGGTCGAGATCGACCCGGTGCTGGCCGGGGCGCTGCCGGCCACGATCGCGGAGTACGCGCCGAACCAGGCCGCTGCGCTGACCGTCGTCGAGGCGGACGCGATGACCGTCGTACCGGATCAGATCGGCTCGCCCTCGGCGTGTGTGGCCAACTTGCCGTACAACGTCGCAGTGCCGGTCCTGTTGCATCTGCTGGCGATCTCGCCGTCGTTGCGGCACGGGCTCGTGATGGTGCAGTCGGAGGTGGCTGACCGGCTCGCGGCGCCGCCGGGCTCACGGACGTACGGCGTACCGTCCGCCAAGGCCGCCTGGTACGCCGACGTGCGCCGAGCCGGCCCGATCGGGCGCAACGTCTTCTGGCCGGCGCCGAACGTCGACTCCGGCCTGGTCGCCTTCACCCGCCGCGAACCACCCGCTTCCACCGCATCGCGCGAAGAAGTCTTCAAGGTGATCGAGGCCGCCTTCTCCCAGCGCCGCAAGACCGTCCGCTCCGCGCTGGCCCGCTGGATGCCCGACCGCGACCGCCTCGACGCCGCTCTTGCGCAGGCCGGCGTCGACCCCTCGCTGCGCGGCGAGATGTTGGGAATCGAACAGTTCGCCGCGATCGCCGACGCTGGGCATTAGCCTGTGCCCGTGTCAGCTCATCAGGTCACGGTCCGGGCGCCGGCCAAGATCAATCTCGGCCTGTCCGTCGGTCCGCCGCGTCCGGACGGTTTCCATCCGCTCGCGACGGTGTACCAGGCCGTTGCCCTGTACGACGATGTGACGGCGACCCTGCGCGACGACTCCGACGTCACCGTCGAGGTGCTCGGTGACTTCGCCGCGGACGTCCCGACCGACAGCACGAACCTCGCCGTCAAGGCGGCCCGGGTGCTGCAGGCGGAGTACGACGTCGAAGAAGGCGTCGACCTCGTCATCCGCAAAACCATCCCGGTCGCGGGCGGTATGGCCGGCGGCTCCACGGACGCCGCTGCCACCCTCGTCGCCTGCAACCGGCTGTGGGGCCTCGGGCTCACCCAGCCCGAACTGGAACACCTAGCGGCCGACCTGGGCAGCGACGTCCCCTTCTGCCTCGTCGGCCACACCGCCCTGGGCCGTGGCCGAGGCGAACAGGTGACCGAGGTGATGTCCCGAGGCACCTTCCACTGGGTCTTCGCCATCGCCGAAGGCGGCCTCTCCACCCCCGCCGTCTTCCGCGAACTCGACCGCCTCCGCCCCCTCCGCCGGGTAGAACCCCCCGAAGTCCACCCCGAACTCCTCACCGCCCTACTCTCCGGCCAGCCCGCAGCCCTGGCAGTTGCCCTAAGCAACGACATGCAAGCCGCCGCCCTCTCCCTACGCCCCGAACTCTCCGCCACCCTCCAGTTCGGCCTGGACCAAGGCGCCCTGGCCGCCATGATCTCCGGCTCCGGCCCCACCTGCCTCTTCCTGGCCGCCGACAGCCGCCGAGCCGTAGACCTGGCAGTAGAACTGGCCGAATCCGGCCTCTGCCGAATGGTCCGCCAAGCCGAAGGCCCAGTCCCCGGCGCCAGAATCCTCCCAGCCCCCATCCCCCGCTAAGCGTCGTGCGAGCTGCCGCGACCGCGGTTTATCTCTTCGGCTTGGGTGCGGTGGAGGGCGGCTGCGGTGGGGTTGCCGGCGGCTTCTAGGGAGTCGGCTAGGTGGGTGAGGATGAGGTGGTGGCGTTGGCCGTCGTCGTAGTGGGTGGCGATGGTCAGGGCCTCTTCCAGGTGGTGGATGGAGGTGGGGAGGTCGCCAGCGAGGCGGAGGGTTACGCCTAGTTCGTCCAGGGCTTCGGCTAGGGACAGTTGGTCGTTGAGGGTTTTGAAATTGGTGGCGGCTTGGTGGAGGTGGGTTGCCGAGGAGGCCAGGTCGCCGGCTTGTTGGTAGGCGACGCCGGAGCCTAGGAGGGCGATGGCCAGGTGGTGGTGGGCGTTGTTCTGGGTGCTGAGGGCGATGGCCTCGTCGTAGGACGCGCGTTGGGCTGCGGCTTGGCCCAGGCGGCCTTGGGAGTTGCCGATGTTGATGTGGGCGATGGTCGCGCCGGGCGCGTCATCTAGTTCGCGGTAGAGCGTGAGGGCTTGTCGGCCGGCGTTGATGGCTTGTTGGTAGTTGCCGTTGAGGTCCAGGACGTGGCTCAGGTTGGCCAGTGCCAGTGCCTCGCCGACCAGGTCGTGGGCGGATTCGAAGAGGTCGCGGCTGCGGTGGAGTTCGGCGATGGAGTCGTCGGGGTGGCCGGCGCCGGAGCGGGCGAGGTCGAAGAGGACCAGGCCGAGGTCGCTGCGGATGTGGGCTTCGGCCTGGGGGTCGTCGACGATTTCGAGCGCAGTACGGAAGATTCGCAGGCAGTCGAGCCAGTGGCCCCGGGTGGCGTAGAAGGTGTGCAGGCCGATCACCAGGCGGATCACTGCGACAACTGGCACGTCAGCAGTTCGTGCGCCTTGGGAGACCAGTGCGACGAGGTGCGGGCGTTGGCCGTCGAGCCAGGACAGGGCCGCGCCGCCGTCCTCGTACTTCCGGCCTCCGTTGACGATCGGCGGTTGAGCCCGGTACCAGGGCAGCCGACCGGATCGGGGGAAAGCGAGTTCGATCGACTGCCAGGCCGCCGATGCGTACAGGTCGAGGATCCGGGTGATCACGGCAGCCTGCAGCTCCGGACTGACGCTCGCGTGCGCCCGCTCTCTCGCATACATTCGCAGGAGATCGTGCAGTCGGTACCGCCGTGGCGCCAGCGATTCGATCAGATGCAGGTTGCAAAGGTCCTCGAGCGCATCCAACGCCGCATGCTCATCGCAATCGAGCAGCCGGGCCGCGACTTCAACGGTCAGATCAGGTCCATCCGGTACTCCGAACAGCGCGAACGCCCCTGCCGCCCGCTGCTCGCGGTCGCTGGGCCCAGCCGCCAGGTCGTCGATCGAGACGTCGAAGCTGGCCCGTACTCCCAGCTCGTGATCCTCCAGTTGATCCAGCCGCCGGCGCTCGTCCTGCAGCAGACCGGCGAGGTGGGCCAGCGGCCATTGGGGTCGTGCCGCCAGGCGGCCGGCGGCGATCTTCAGGGCGAGGGGGAGGAGACCGCAGGCCTCGACGATCGATTGCGCGGCCTGCGGTTCGGCGTCGACCCGGGTGGCGCCGACGGCCGTACGGAGCAGGTCGAGGCCTTCTGATGGAGTCAGCAGCCCGAGGCGCAGGATCTGCGCGGTCGGCATCCCGGACAGCTCGTGCCGGCTGGTGATGATGACGGCGGAGCGGCCGGTGCCGGGTAGCAGGGACTGGACCTGGGTTGCGTCTCGCGCGTTGTCGAGCAGGATCAGCGCTCGGCGGCTGGCGAGCAGCGTCCTCAGTCGGGCGGCGGCCTCGTCGACCTGGACTGGTACGTCCGGGCCGGACAGACCAAAGGCGCGGAGGAGGTAGTTGAGGGCTTCGAGCGGCGAGACAGCCGCTTCGGTGTCGTAGCCGTGGAGATCCAGGTAGGCCTGGCCGTCGGGGTACTCCGCGATCGCCGAGTGCGCGGCCTTCACCGCGAGCGTCGTCTTGCCGACACCACCCATCCCCGTGATGGCGACGATCGCGACGCGAGACCCACTGGTGAGCACCGAGTGCAACGCATCAAGATCGCCCGTACGCCCGGTGAACCCCGCATCTGGCATCGGCAACTGCCGAGGCACCACCGCCTCACCCGCCGCCCCTGATCCCGCCCCCGAGCCTGGCGCCCCCGAACCAGACCCCGACTCCGAACCAGACTCCGACCCCGAGCCCGCCGGCTCCGACCCCGACCGTGCCCTCCCTGACACTGCGTTGCTGGTCGACGGCTGCCCATCGGACCTTGGACGCCGCTGACGGCGCGCGGCTGCGCTGAAAGCCTGGCGCTCATCGGCGGTCAGACCCATGGCGTAGGCCAGCGCGTTCGCGGTGTCCGCCCGCGGGAACCGGCGGACGCCGCGCTCCAGCGCGCTGATCGCCGCGAGGCTGACCCCGGTCAGCTCCGCGAGTTTCTGTTGCGTGAGGCCGGCTGCTTTGCGGTGGCGGTGGAGCAGGGTTGCGAAGTCCGGGTCCATCGGCCGTCCTCTCCGAAACTCGATCGCCAGCGCCTCACCGGCAGGTTATCCTCGCAAAGTCAGTCGTCCGCGGTACCGCAGAGAAGGAGTCTCAGATGCGCCGAGCGTCGGTCTACGCCATCACTCCTGATCGCTGCGACGCACCCGCGAGGACCCTTGAATACTCTGACGATGGGCATTCTGGCGCATGTCGACGCCGGTAAGACCAGCCTGACCGAACGCCTGCTGTACGCCGCGGGCGTGATCGACCACGTCGGCCGCGTCGACGACGGCAGTACCCGTACCGACTCGATGGACCTCGAACGCCGGCGCGGGATCACCATCCGCTCGGCGGTCGTCTCGTTCGAACTGGGTGACCTGACCGTCAATCTGATCGACACCCCCGGGCACTCCGACTTCATCGCCGAGGTCGAGCGCGCGCTGTCCGTGCTGGACGGTGCCGTGCTGGTCATCTCGGCGGTCGAGGGTGTCCAGGTGCAGACCCGGTTGCTGATGCGCACGCTGACCCGGCTGCGCATCCCGACGCTGCTGTTCGTCAACAAGATCGACCGGATGGGAGCCCGGTACGACGAGTTGCTGGCGGACATCGCCCGGCTCCTCACACCGTCCGCCGTACCGATGGGATCCGTGACCGACCTCGGCACCAGGCAGGCGAAGTACCAGCCGTTTCCTCTGGAAAACAAGGCGCTCAAGGAGCTGCTTGGGGAGGGCAATGACCAGTTCCTGGCCAAGTACCTGGATGATGAAATAGAGCCAGAGGACTGCCGGCGGGAGCTGGTCGAGCAGGTACGGCGGTTGCGTGTGCATCCGGTGTACTTCGGCTCGGCGATGACCGGCGAAGGGGTGCCCGAGGTGATCGACGGCATCCGCGAGTGGTTGCCACGGGCAACTGGCAACAATGATGAGCCACTCAGAGCCCAGGTGTTCAAGGTGGAACGCGGGCCCGCGGGGGAGAGGATCGCGTCGGCGAGGGTGTTCGCCGGGCGACTCCAGGCGCGGCAGCCGGTCGCCGTGCATCACGGTGCGACGCAGGACGCCGGCCGCGGCGCATCGACGTACGAGGTCAAGCCGACGTCGGTGCAGGTATTCGATCGCGGCGGCACTCGGACGGCCGACACCGCCGAGGCGGGGCGGATCGTTGCCTTGCGCGGGCTCAAGCAGGTGCAGATCGGGGACCAGCTCGGGGTGCCGACCGGCCAGGGCGGGCAGCTCTTCGCGCCGCCGACGCTGGAGACAGTCGTTCGGGCGCAGGATCGGGTGAAGTTGTTTCAGGCGTTGCAGCAGCTTGCCGAGCAGGACCCGTTGATCCGGGTGCGGAAGGACGCCCGCGGGCAGATCTCGGTGAATCTGTACGGCGAGGTGCAGAAGGAGGTGATCGCGTCGCTGCTGGAGGAGGAGTACGGGCTCGCGGTCAGCTTCAGTGAGACGACGCCGATCCACGTCGAGCGACCGATCGGAACCGGTACCGCGGTCCGCGAGATCGGTGAACCCGGCAACCAGTGGTGCGCGGCCGTCGGCTTCCGCATCCGGCCGGCACCCGTTGGTACCGGCATCGACTACCGCCTGGAGGTCGAGCTCGGCGGGTTGCCGCGCGCGTTCCACACCGCGATCGAGGAGACGACGCGGCTCACCCTGCAGCAGCAAGGGCTGCAGGGGTGGGAGGTGGTGGATTGCCGGGTGGACCTCATCCGCACCAACTACGTGTCGCCCGTCACCGTCGCTGCGGACTTCCGCCGACTCGTGCCGCTGGTACTCACGCAGGCGCTGCAGGAAGCCGGGACGAGGGTGTACGAGCCGGTCAACTCCTTCGACCTGGAGCTGCCGCCGGATTCTGTCGCATCGGTGATCGCCAAGCTCGCCGAGGCCAACGCGGCCCTGGAAAACACCGAAGTCGCGCCGGACCGGGCAACGCTCAAGGGCCGGATCCCGGTCGGCCGGATCCACGCCTTCGAAGCGCAGCTTCCCGGCCTGACCCACGGTGAGGGGGTCCTGCTGACCACCTTCGACGGGTACCAGCCGATCACCGGTTAGGCTTGAGGGGATATGGCCGCTACCCCTGCACCCAACCTTGTCAATCTGGAAGCTGTCTCCAAAGGCTTCGGGACCCGCACCCTGCTCGATGGGGTGACCCTCGGCATCGGCCGGGGCGAGCGGATCGGGGTGGTCGGGCGGAACGGGGACGGGAAGTCCACGCTGCTGCGGCTGCTCGCCCGCGAGGAGACGCCCGACAGCGGGCGGATCACCCACAACCGTGACCTGCGGCTGGGCTTCCTCGGGCAGGTCGACAGCCTCGATCCCGAGCTGACCGTCGCGCACGCCGTCCTCGGCGACGTCGAGACCTACACCTGGGCCGCCGATCCGAAGGCGCGCGAGGTGATGGAGGAGTTACTCGGTGGCGTCGACCACGACGCGCTGGTCGGCACCCTCAGCGGTGGTGAGCGCCGGCGCGCGTCGCTGGCGAAGCTGCTGATGACCGAGGTCGACCTGCTGATCCTCGACGAGCCGACCAACCACCTCGACATCGAAGCGGTCAACTGGCTCGCCCAGCACGTCGTTGACCGGGCCAGCGCGCTCATCGTCGTCACCCACGACCGCTGGTTCCTGGACGCCGTCTGCAACGAGACCTGGGAGGTCCAGGGCGGCAAGGTCAACTCGTACGACGGCGGCTACGCCTCGTACGTGCTGGCCAAGGCCGAGCGATCCCGCAACGCCGCCGTCGTCGAGGGCAAACGGCAGAACCTGGTCAAGAAGGAGCTGGCCTGGCTGCGCCGGGGCGCTCCTGCGCGGACCGCGAAGCCGAAGTTCCGGATCGAGGCGGCCAACGCGCTGATCGCGGACGAGCCGGCGCCGCGCGACAAGCTCGCGCTGGCCCAGCTCGCCACCTCGAGGCTCGGCAAGGACGTCTTCGACGCCGAGGACGTCTCGCTGAAGTTCGGCGACCGGGTGATGCTCAACCACGTCACCTTCCGGCTCGGCCCGGCCGACCGGATCGGCCTGCTCGGCCCGAACGGCGCCGGCAAGACGACCTTCCTCAAGGTGCTCACCGGCCTGCTGCCGCCGGACTCCGGCAAGGTCAAGCAGGGCAAGACGGTCAAGATCGCCAACCTCTCGCAGACCCTGGAGGATCTCGACGGCTCGGTCACCGTGCTCGCGCACATCACCGACATCCGCCGGGTCGCCGCGCTGGCGGCCGGGGTCGGCGAGATGAACTCCTCGCAGCTGCTGGAGCGCTTCGGCTTCACCGGCGACAAGCTGACCACCCGGATCAACGACCTGTCCGGTGGCGAGCGCCGCCGGCTGCAGCTGCTCCGGATCCTGCTCGACGAGCCGAACGTGCTGATCCTCGACGAGCCGACCAACGACCTGGACGTCGAGACGCTGACGGTGCTCGAGGACTTCCTCGACAACTGGCCGGGCGTCGTCGTGGTCGTCACCCACGACCGGTACTTCCTCGAGCGGGTCAGCGACATGGTCTACACGATCCTCGGCGACGGCAATGTCCGGCACCTGCCGCGAGGCGTCGACCAGTACCTCGAAGAACTGCAGTCCGGTACGCCGGTACGGCGGGTCGACTCACCTTCGGTGGAGACCAAGCCCAAGCCGTCGGCACCGTCGGCGGCCGCGCCTGTCGTCGACGCGGCGGAGGCTCGTGCTGCCAAGAAGGAGCTGAACCGGATCGAGCGCCAGCTGTCCAAGCTGACGTTCAACGAAGCGAAGCTGCACGACCAACTGGCGGCGAACGCGAGCAACTACGAACGGCTGGCCGAGCTCGACACCGATCTGCGCAAGCTCGCCGAGGAACGCGCCACGCTGGAAACAGCCTGGCTGGAAGCGGCCGAGCGGGCCGAATAGGCCAGCACATTCTCCAGGCGACGGAGAAATGTATACATGATCAAATCCCTCGGGACCTGAGTCGCGGCATACCCTCCGATCCCCTGTGATTGGGAGGGTATGCCGCGCCTGCGGGCGAGCGGGCCCCGACCGGCCGGGTTGTCCGAGCCCCGAGCCCCGGACACCACCAACCGGCTTCGGCGAACCACCTCTTGCCGCCGAAGACACCGATCTCTAGAACGTTGCGTAGCCGCCTGATCACCAACGGTCACGACCCTAGTTGGAGCGGTCGTTCACTGTCGATAGTCGTGAGCTACAGCAATCTCTCGATCTCGTTGCAACTAGCAACGATCGGCGCACACATAAAGTGACGGGTCGTCTTTTCGGATTATTCCGACACATTTCCGGCGAGTAACTTGGCGGCCGCGAAGAAATACGGCGTCAGTGATTTTCCTGGTCGAACGGGCCGACCAGTTCACGCAGCACGCGGGCGATCTTGGCCTGGTCACGCTCGCTGATCGAGCCGAGCAAGGTGCGCTCGTGGGCTAGCAGATCGGCCATCGCCGCGTCGACCGAGTCGCGGCCGGCGTCGGTCAACTGGACCAGTACGCCGCGCCGGTCGGCCGGGTCGGGTAGTCGCTCGACGAGGCCGCGGGCGGTCAGCCGGTCCACCCGATTCGTCATCGTCCCCGACGTCACGAGCGTCTCCTTGAGCAACCGTCCCGGCGAGAGCTGGTACGGCTTGCCGGCCCGGCGAAGCGCGGCCAGTACGTCGAACTCCCACGACTCCAGCCCATGCGTCTCGAACGCATGGCTCCGGGCGCGATCGAGATGGCGCGCCAGCCGGGTCACCCGCGACAGCACCTCCATCGGCGCCACGTCGAGATCGGGCCGCTCCCGGCGCCAGGCCTCGATCAGCCGGTCGACCTCGTCTCTCATAGCCCGAGGGTATGCCATCAAGACTCTTGACATCAAGACAACTCACAGGCGTAAAGTATCTCGACGTCAAGACATCTCGGCAGAAGGGCTCGCCCCATGCGCACGTCCCCGGTCTGGAACCCCCAGCAATACAACAAGTACGCCGACGAGCGCGGCCGCCCGTTCGCCGATCTGGTCGGCAGGATCCGGGCGGAGGAACCCACGACGGTGGTCGACCTCGGCTGCGGGCCGGGCAACCTGACCGCCACGCTGCTCGACCGCTGGCCAACCGCGCAGGTGCAGGGGATCGACAGCTCGCCGCAGATGATCGAGACGGCGCAACCGCTGGCCAACGAGCGGCTCACCTTCGAGGTCGGCGATCTGTACGAATGGACCGCCCCGGCCGAGTCCATCGACGTGATCGTCACCAACGCGACGCTGCAGTGGATTCCGGAGCAGTTGGAGTTGCTGCCGGGATTCGTGCGGGCGCTCAAGCCGGGTGGGTGGCTGGCGATCCAGATTCCGGGGAACGGGAACGCGCCGTCGCATGCCATCCTGCGCGAGCTGGCCGCGACGGAGCCGTACGCCGAGTACGCGAAGGACAAGTCGCTCCGGCCGGACGTGCCGGGGCCGGCGGAGTACGTCGCAGCACTGAGCGCCGAAGGGTGCACGGTGGATGCGTGGGAGACGACGTACAGCCATCTGCTCGAAGGCGACAACGCGGTGCTCGAGTGGGTGAAGGGGACCGGGGCCCGGCCCGTCTTGCAGTCGTTGCCCGATGAGCTGCGCGCGCGGTTCGAAGCGGAGTACGGGGCGAGGTTGAATGAGGCTTATCCGCGGCGGGAGTTCGGCACGCTGCTGCCGTTCCGGCGGATCTTCGCCGTCGCCCAGAAGAAGGAGTGCTGATGAGACTCGATCACGTGCAGGTGTCCTGTCCGCCTGGCGGTGAGGAGGTGGCCCGCGCCTTCTACCGCGACGCGCTCGGGATGACCGAGCTGGAGAAGCCGCCGTTGCTGGCGGCCCGTGGCGGCTGCTGGTTCAAGGACGGCGACGCGGAGGTGCACGTCGGGGTCGAAAAGGACTTCAAGCCGGCATTGAAGGCTCATCCTGCTTTGGCGGTCGACGATCTCGATGCTGTCGCCGAAACCCTTCTGGGTAAGGGATATTCCGTAGCCTGGGACAACGACACGATTCCGGGCCGCCGGCGGTTTCACACCGCCGACGGCCACGGGAACCGGGTCGAGATCGTCTGACTACTCGGTGGCCAGTGCCCCGGCCGGTGCGACCTTCGCGGCGCGCCTGGCCGGGAGGATCGACGCGAGCAGACCGGCGACCGCGGCGACCAGCGCGATCGTGATCAGGAGCCGGCCCGGTACGGCGTACGAGATCGGCCCGTCGATCTGGCCACCCATCAGGGCCGCGGTCCCGGACCAGCCGTAGATCAACCCGAGGGCGATCCCCAATCCGGCCGCGACGAGTGCCATCAGCAACGACTCGACCGCGAGCATGCCCCGCAGTTGCGGCCTGGTCAGGCCCATCGCCCGGAGCAGGGCGTTCTCACGCGTCCGCTCCAGCACCGACAGGCTGAGCGTGTTGCCGACACCGACCAGCGCGATCAGTACCGAGACCCCGAGCAGGCCGACCGCGACGAGCAGCAGGATGTCGAACACCTTGGTGTAGAAGCTCCGCTCGGGCAGGCCGCCCGAGATGTTGAGGTTCTTCACCGTCGGCAGCGACTGCTTGAGCTCGTCCATCACCTTCGGGCCGTCGGCCTTCGGGTCGGAGGCGAGCCAGTAGCCGGTCACCGCCGCCGTCGGCGCGAGCTTCTGCAGGTCGGCCGTCGTGAGGGTGATCCGGGCCAGGCCGTTGGCCTTGACCACCTTGAAGTTGACCTTCTGCTTGCCCGACACGATGGTGACGACGGCGCCGTCCTTGACGTTGAGCTCGTACAGCGTGTTCTGGTCCACCAGGGCCGTACCGGACTGCAGTTGCTTGACCAGCGCCGGGTCGTGGATCACGGAGCCGGCGGTCGACGGGTCGACCCCGGTGACCTCCAGCGTGTTCTGGCCGGACTTCACCAGCGCGGTGCGGATCGGTACGACCTCGGTGATGCCCTTGATGCTCTTCAGCTGGTTCGCCGCGGTGGCCGGCAGTTTCTCGTTGTCCACCGTCATGGTCACGTCGACCGGGTACTCCTTGTCCATCGTGACGTCGAAGGTCTTGCGGACCGAGGCGATCCCGACGCAGGTCAGGCTGATCAGCGTGACGCCGATCAGTAGGGCCGACGTGGTCGCCGCAGTACGCCGGGGGTTGCGGACTGCGTTGGCGACGGCGATCCGCGCGGGTACCCCTCCGGTCCGCGCGGGCAACGCCCCCAGCACCTTGACCAGCGCGGGCACCAGCAGTGAGCCGATCGACAGGATGCCGACGAAGGAGATCACGCCGCCGGCGACCCCGATGATGACCTGGTGCGAGCTGGCGCCCTGGGCGAGCAGCGCGCCGCCACCGGCCAGCAGGAGGAAGCCGAAGACCAGTCGTACGATCCCGGCCTTGGACTTGGCGACCGGAGCCGCCTCGGGCCGGAGCGCGGCCAGCGGAGCCACCCGCGTCGCCCGACGAGCCGGTACTACGGCCGCCAGGATCGTCGCGATCGTACCGAGCAGGAGCGGGATGAACACCGACGCGAGATCGAGGTGCAGGTCGACCGGCGGCAGCCCCCAGTCGAACGAGCGGGCCAGCGTCAGAGCGATCGCGGACAGGGCGACACCGAAGACCACGCCGATGCCTGAGGCAACCAGCCCGACGATGGTCGCTTCCGCCAGTACGGAGGAGAAGACCTGCTTGCGGGACGCGCCGACGCAGCGCAGCAGCGCCATCTCGCGGGTCCGCTGGGCGATCACGATGGTGAAGGTGTTGCCGATCACCAGGCAGGCGACGAACAGCGCGATGACGGCGAACATGCCGAAGACGCCACCGAGGACATCGATCCCGTTGGTGATCTGCTTGACCTCGTGGTCGATCCAGCCCTCGCCGGTGAAGGTCTCCAGGCCTTGGCCGACGGCGGCGGTGATCGCGGCGGCCAGCGCCGGCTGGGTCACGCCGGGGTTGGCGGCGACCTTGACCTGGTTGATGTAGGACTGCGGTTCGAAGGTACTGACCGTCGCGGCCGTGGCGACGGCGTTCGCGCTGCCGATCGAAGTGGTGTCGTCGAGCAGGCCGACGACCTTCACCAGGTAGGCCTTGCCCTGCCAGGTGCTGAGCTTGATCTCCTGGCCGAGCGCGATCTTGTACTTGTCGGCCAGCTTGGCCGGCAGCGCGATCTCGTTCTTTGCTTCCGGCAACTTCCCGGAGCTGGTGGTCGGGCCGGCGATCTTCGAGGTGTCGTAGCGGGCAGCGACGGCCAGGCTGTCCGGGCGGACCTGACCAGCCCACTGCACCTGCATGTACGCCGAGGTCTCGGCCACCACCGAGGCGACCTGCGGCAGCTGCTTGACCTTGGCCACGTCGGCGGCCGTGACGGTCTCGCGGTCGGACTGGATCACCGCGTCGACGCCGGCGTTCTGCTTGCCGATGGTCTCGTCGATGCCGTGGGTGGCCGACGAGTGCGCGGTCATCGCGAGGGTGCCGAAGCCGACACCCAGTACGATCGCCAGACAGGCAGCGACCAGGCGGCCCAGATGGGCGCGCAGGGAGGAAAGGATCGAGCGTCGCACGGGTCAGGCCCCCAGCTGCCGCAGGGCGCCGAGTACGGACTCCGGGGTCGGATCGGTCAGCTCGCCGGCCAGTTTGCCGTCGGCGAGCATCACTACGCGGTCGGCGTACGAGGCAGCCAGCGGGTCGTGGGTGACCATCACGACGGTCTGGCCGAACTCACGGACACTCCTGCGCAGGAAGCCCAGTACTTCGGCGCCGGAGCGCGAGTCCAGGTTGCCGGTCGGCTCGTCGGCGAAGACCACCTCGGGCCGGCCGACGAGTGCGCGGGCGACGGCGACGCGCTGCTGCTGACCGCCGGACAGCTCCGACGGGCGGTGCGTGAGCCGGTCCTGCAGGCCGAGGACGTCGATCAGCGTCGACATCCACTGCTGGTCGGGCTTGCGGCCGCCGAGCTCCAGCGGGAGCAGGATGTTGTCCTTGGCCGACAGCATCGGCAGCAGGTTGAAGGACTGGAAGACGAACCCGATCCGGTCCCGGCGGATCTTCGTCAGCGCGGCGTCCGGGAGCTGGGTCAGTTCGGTCTCGCCGAGCAGTACCTGGCCCGAGGTCGGGGTGTCCAGGCCGGCCAGGCAGTGCATCAGGGTCGACTTGCCGGAGCCCGACGGGCCCATGATCGCGGTGAACCGGCCCACCCCGAAGTCGACGGAGACACCGTCGAGAGCGGCGACCGCGGTGTCACCCTGGCCGTAAACCTTGCGAAGTTCGTGCGCACGGATCGCAGTACGGTCGGGTGCGTCCTGGGGCAGCCGCCCGGGCGCGAGTTCGCCGGTCTGGATGGTCATCGTTCTCCTCGGAAAGTGCCGGGGGCAAGACGTTCTCACCCACGTTCCAAGAAGTTACTGAGGTTGGCCGCCGTAAGAGTCGGACCAGGGAATGGACTGTGCGTACGACCTGAGTCGTACTAGCAAGCTGACGGATCAGCTGCTGGGCTTGACGATGCCGGTTTCGTAGCCGAGGACTACCAGGGCTACTCGGTCGCGGAGGCCGGTTTTGGCGAGGATTCGGCCGATGTGGGTCTTGACGGTTGCCTCGGACAACGTGAAGAGGGTGGCGATCTCCGTGTTCGACAGGCCGCGGGCGACCTCGACCAGTACTTCGCGCTCGCGCGCGGTCAGGTCGCCGAGGTCGGGGCGCTCGGTCTCGCCGTCGGGGAGCGAGCCGGCGAAGTGCTCGAGCAGGCGGCGCGTCGTACTGGGGGAGACGACCGCGTCGCCCGAGTGCACCTGGCGGATCGCGCTCAGCAGGTCGGCCGGCGGGGTGTTCTTGAGCAGGAAGCCGGCCGCGCCCGCCTTGATCGCGGCGAACGCGTACTCGTCCAGGTCGAACGTGGTCAGCACGATCACCCTGGGGGCCTCGGGCAACGACTGCAGCTGCCGGGTCGCCTCGACACCGTCCAGCCGCGGCATCCGGACGTCCATGAGTACGACGTCGCTGGCCGTGACCTGGAGCTTCTCCAGCGCCTCGCCGCCGTCACCGGCCTGACCGACCACCCGCATGTCCGGCTGGGAATCCACCAGCATGGTGAAGCCGGCGCGGACCAGCTCCTGGTCATCCACCAGAAAGACCCGGATGACGTTGTCGTCGGTCACTGAATTCCTCCTCCGTTGGGCAGGTTGTACGGCAGCTTGGCGATCACCTCGTAACCACCGCCCGCCTTGGGTCCGGCGTTCACCGTACCGCCGGAGATGGATGCGCGTTGCCGCATCCCGACCAGGCCGTGGCCGGGATCGCTGCTCGGCGCGACGCCGGCACCACGGCCGTCGTCGTTGACCATCACGGTCAGCATCTCGCGCCCGAAGTCGAGATGGACGCAGGTACGCGCTCCCGGCCCGGCGTGTTTCAGCGTGTTGGTCAGCCCCTCCTGCACGATCCGGTACGCCGTCAGGCCCAGCAACGCGGGGAGGTCGCGAGGGGTGCCGGTGACCTCGTAGTCCACGGTGAGGCCGGCGTCGCGGACGTTGTCGATCAGCTCAGGCAGGGACGAGATCCCGGGTTGCGGGCGGGGCTGGTCCGGATCGAGCTCCTGCTGGGCGTCTTGTTTTAGCAGGCCGAGCATCTTGCGCATCTCGGTCAGTGAGGCACGGCCGGTGTCGCCGATCGTGGCCAGGGCCTTCTTGGCCTGCTCGGGGGAGGCGTCCGCGGCGTACAGTCCGCCGTCGGCTTGGACGATCATGATCGAGAGGCCGTGGGCGACGACGTCGTGGATCTCCCGGGCGATGCGCGTGCGCTCGTTCGAGACGGCGAGTTTGGACTCGCGGTCGCGGTCGCGCTCTGCCTGGATGGCGCGTTCTTCGAGCTGAGCGACGTACAGGCCTCTGGTTCTGCGGCGTTCGCCGGTGGCCCAGACGCCGAAGACCAGGGCGCCGAGCGCGACCATCATGGTGATCTGCTGGCGCCAGTCGGAGCCGCTCCAGTAGCGGGAGGTCGCCATCAGGACGCCGAGGCCGCCGATGCCGAGCGCGATCCGGCTGTAGCGGACCTCGCCGTAGACGGAGATCGCGTAGAGGGCGACCAGCAGGCCGACGTTGCCGGGCTGCAACTCGACTCCGGCCAGCCACTGCAGGACGGCGACCGCGGAGACGACGAAGAAGACCGGCTCGGGACGGCTGCGGCGCCAGACCAGTGGGGCGAGCATGCCGAGGCCGAGGATGCCGCCGAAGCCTGCCTGGGCGAAACCGATCAGGCCGAGGAAGAAGGTGAGGGCGCCGGCGAAGAGCAGGTCGAAGGCCTGGCTGCGCGCGCCGATCTCTCGCCGGGGCGCCAGGATCCCAGCGAGGCTGCCCGTGATGCTCCCCGTCATGGTGGCCAGGTTACGGCGAAATCTTGCCTGGCTGGTCATGCTGCGGGGGGATGTCGCTGTACTACTCCGGTCTCACGTCTGTGCGGCCGCACCGGCTTCACTGGCCCGCTCGAGCCACTCTGACATCAACAGGCGCTCGGTCGCGGTCAGCCCGGGCAACTCCGGTACGACGGTCCGGAAGGCGACCGCGGATGCCGTCGTGCTGTCGTCGGTGAGCGCGGGAGTGTCGGTCAGGATCGCCCGTGTCAGGGTGTCGTACAAGGCGTCGGCGAGGCCGAGATCCCTGCTCTGCGCCGGTTGGGACAGCAGCGTCAGTACCGCGCCGGTACCGATGGCGTGGATGAGCTCGACGGCCCGGCTCTCGGGGACGCGGAGCCGGCCGATCGCGGCCACCCGGCGGACGCGGGTGCGTAGTACCTCCAAGCCGGCGGCGACGGTCGAACTGCTCGGTCGGCGCGGATCGATGAGGAGGGCGAAGAGCGCCGGGTTGGCCAGGCCGAAGTCGAGATGGGCGTCCCAGCCCGCTCTGAGGTCGGCGATCGGGTCACCATGGCCGGCAGTGAGCGCCTTCTCGGCGACATACGTGGCGAAGACGTGCTCGGCGACGGCGTCGAGCAGGCCGTCCTTGTCGCCGAAAAGGCGATAGATGGTCGGCGCCTGCGCCCCGGCGGCGTGGGCGACCGCCCGGGTGGTGACAGCGGCCGGCCCTTCGGTCCGCAGCAGCCGGGCCGCGACCTCGATCAGGTGCCCGCGTGTCTTGTCCTTCGTATCGACCATGTTTCCAATGATAACGCGTCTCTGATATCGATGTAGTATCGTTGATATCAATATTTCGTTCCGTTGATAACAAGTGAGGTGCGCATGATTGTTGTGACCGGCGGTACCGGGCAGTTGGGCTCGCAGATCGTTCGGCAACTGCTCCAGCGGGTTCCCGCGGATCAGGTGGGAGTCAGCGTTCGCGATGTCGAACGGGCGGGTGAGCTTTCTGCCCTCGGGGTACGCGTCAGGCGAGGGGACTACGGGGATCCGTCCTCGCTGGCGGAGGCGTTCGAGGGAGCCGACCAGGTGCTCGTCGTTTCGGCGAGTGATACCGGGCCGGCGGCGATCGCGCATCACGTCGCGGCGATCGATGCCGCCCGGGCGGCGGGTGCCGGGCGGGTGGTCTACACGAGTCATCAGGCCGCGGCGGCCGACTCGCTGTTCGCGCCGATGCCCGACCATGCCGCGACGGAGGAGTATCTGGCGGCGACTGGGACGTTCACCGCGTTGCGGAACGGGTTCTACGCGAGCACCGTGCCACTGCTCTTGGGGCAGGCGGTCCAGACGGGTGAGCTGGTCGCGCCCGCCGATGGGCCGGTGTCGTGGACGGCGCATGCCGATCTCGCGGAGGCGGCGGCGATCGTGCTGGCGACGCCAGGGCGGTTCGAGGGAGCGACGCCGGCGTTGACCGCGCCCGATGCACTGGATCTCAAGGATGTCGCCGGGCTGCTGGCTGAACTGACCGGCCGCTCGATCCACCGCGTCGTCGTCGACGATGACGAGTGGGTGACAGGGCTGGTCGGGCACGGGGTTCCGCAGGCGCAGGCGAGCATGCTGCTCGGGATGTTCCGGGCATCGCGCCGGGGGGAGTTCGCGGTCACGGGGACCGACCTGGAGAGCTTGCTCGAGCGGCCGGTCACGCCGGTTCGGGTGGTTCTCGAAGGGACTCTGGAGCGGATCTCGTAGTTACTTGTGTGGGCGGGTCGAGAGGGTCGGTTTGGTCTCCAGGCCGGACAGGCCGTTCCAGGCGAGGTTGACCAGGTGGGCGGCGACGTCGGTCTTCTTCGGGCGGCGGACGTCGAGCCACCACTGGCCGGTCAGGGCGACCATGCCGACCAGCATCTGCGCGTACATCGGGGCGAACTTCGGGTCCAGGCCGCGGCGCTTGAACTCCTCGGCGAGGATGTGCTCGACCCGGGTGCCGACGTCGCTCAGGATCGAGATGAACGAGCCGCTGGACGAGCCGACGGGGGAGTCGCGGACCAGGATCCGGAAGCCGTCGGAGGAGTTCTCGATGTAGTCCAGCAGGGCGAGGGCCGCTTGCTCGACGAGTTCGTGGGCGCGGCCGGCGGTCAGGCTGGCTGTCACGGTGTCCAGTAGTTTGCGGACCTCGCGGTCGACGACCACGGCGTACAGGCCCTCTTTGCCGCCGAAGTGTTCGTACACGACCGGCTTGGAGACCTCGGCGCGGGCCGCGATCTCCTCGACGGACGTCGCCTCGTAGCCCTTCTCGGCGAACAGGCCACGGGCGATCACGATCAGCTGCTCGCGTCGCTCGGCACTGGTCATCCGGACTCTGGTCGTGCGGCGCGGCTTGGGGTCGGTCACTTCGGGATCACGTCAGCATCATGCCGCAGATCGGGGTTAGAGGGTGGGAGATTTACGGTTGAGCGGTGACCCGCCGGGCCTCGAGGCGTTCCTTGACCGGCCAGCGGACGTCGCTGACCCAGCGCAGCTTCTCGAAGAACCAGATGGTCCGGGCCGAGGTGTCGAGCTGGCCTCTCAGTACGCCGTGGCGCGCACAGGTCGGGTCGGAGTGGTGCAGGTTGTGCCACGACTCGCCCTGGCTGAGGATCGCCAGCCACCAGACGTTGCCTGACTTGTCGCGGGACTTGAACGGCCGGTTGCCGATCGTGTGGCAGATCGAGTTGATCGACCAGGTCACGTGGTGCAGCAGCGCGATCCGGACCAGGCTGGCCCAGAAGAACGCGGTCAGCGCGCCCTCGATCGACCAGGACCACAGGCCGCCGATGACGGCTGGGGCGAAGAGGGAGACGAGCACCAGGAAGGGGAACATCCGGGAGACCTTGACGATGTCGCGGTCCTTCAGCAGGTCCGGCGCGTACTGCCGCTGCGGGGTCTGCTCGGTGTCGAAGAGCCAGCCGATGTGGGCGTGCCAGAACCCCTTGGTCAGTGCCTTGAGGTTGCTGCCGTAGCGCCACGGGCTGTGCGGGTCGCCCTCGCGGTCGGAGAACTTGTGATGCTTGCGGTGGTCGGCTACCCAGCGGACGACGGGGCCCTCGATCGCGAGCGAGCCGGCGATCGCGAGGGCGTATTTGAGGGGCCGGTTCGGCTTGAAGGACTTGTGGGTGAAGTACCGGTGGAAGCCGATCGAGATGCCGTGCCCGGAGATCGTGTAGAACACGGCCGCGATCACGATGTCGCGCCAGCTGAGGAAGCCGCCCCACGCGATCGGTACGGCCGCAAGCACCGCCAGGAAGGGGATCCCGATGAACAGTGCCAGGGCGATCTGCTCCCACGGCCCCTTCTGCTCACCGCCGCGCGTCCCGTGGTCGGTGTCGAACTCGCCAGCCTGCCGGGCGCCGGTGGGCGCCTCCGGAGCCGCAACTGGAGTCATGATTTTCCCTCGTGGTGGAGGACGGCTTTACCTACGCAACCGTAACCTACGGCGTCGTAGGTAAGGAACCCCTTCGCGTGTCACCTTGCCCACCCATGGCAGACTGTTCCGGCGTACCAGCGATCCCCCGTGGGGTAATCGGCAGCCCGCGAGACTTTGAATCTCGAAGATCTGGATCGAAACCAGGCGGGGGAGCAACGCAAGACCCCAGGTCAGAGGCAACTCTGACCTGGGGTTTCTCTTTCGCCCATCCGAGGCCCACCCGTACTCGTATCGCGCGCTGGCGTCTTGAGCCCGCGCGGACCACTGGCGGGGTGGCGTACCGGCGTACGGGACTCGTGGGGCGGTTGTGGCGCTTGGGTGCGGTGGCGCTGGTTCGGCCGAAAGTACGAGGGGGAGGCCGTGCCATTGGCCGGGTGAAGTCTGGCCTGCGGGCCGATATGGGCGCCGTTGGGGTCAGCGATCGTGGAGGTACCGATCCTCACCACGACAACGGGAGCCCAGGATGAGAACACTTCAAGCCACCACCACACTGGACGAACAGCCGGTTCCGGTGAGGGCCAAGCTCGCCGCGGCTTGGACGAGCTTCATGTTCCTGTATGCCTACGTGGACATTCTCAACTTCTTCACGCCCGGCGTCATCAAAGACATTCTCGACGGCAAGGTGTTCGAGTTCGATCTCTCGCAGACCTTTTCGACCGCGGCGCTGGCCCTCGTGGCTATCCCGATCCTGATGGTCGTGCTGTCGATGATGCTGCCCGCCGGGGCGAACCGCATCACGAACCTCATCGTGGCCTCGGTCTACGTCCCCGTCTCGGCGTTCAACGTGGTGGGCGAGTCCTGGACGTACTTCTACGGACTCGGCGTCGTGCTGGAACTGGTCCTTCTCGCCCTCATCCTGCGCTACGCCTGGACCTGGCCCCGCATGACACTGTCGGCGACCACCCCGGACCGCGAAACCGTCCGTGCCCAGAGGCCGGTCGTGTAGATGATGCCCGTCAGCCGATAGCTCGGCGGTGGGCCGACTTGGTGAGGGTTTCGATCGCGTCGACGGGTAGCGGGCCGACGAGCCCGTTCGAGTCGGCGACCAGGACCGAGGCGAAGACCCCGCCGCTGCACATCTGACCCGATACCGCCTTCGGATCCGAGCGCGTGGGGAGCACCGATACACCGAGCGGGGTCTTCGGCGGGAGACCCTGCAGCTCAAGCATCTGCGAGAACAAGGAACACGCCTCGGTCGGGTCGACGTCTTGGCCGGCCTCGACAAGCTTCACCGCGGCACGAAGCTTTCGCATGTTCTCCGTATCTGAGAACTGCCCTGAGGCTTGAAGAGCCCGGATGGCCTCCGGCAGGGATCGCGCCCACTCCGAGGCATCGAGGCCGATCACCTGCGCGAACTGACCGTCGGGCGCCCTCCACTGGCAGTTGGGAAGTGCACCTGTCAGGCCGGGCTTCGCAGGTCCGGCGCCCTCCAGGAGTTGCGCAACCTCGGACGTCGTCAGCAGGCCGCAGGCGTCAGGTGCAACAGCCGAGCTCGACGCGACCGCCGGCGAGGCCGGTACCGTGACAGTCGGCGTCGACTCCGGGCGCGGCGAAGAGGTGTCCGCCGATGAGCAGCCGGTCGCCAGCGCTAGCGCCAAGGCGGCGATGAGAGTACGCACCGCGGAAGTGTCACACACCTGAGCGGTGGTCGCCGTACGATGCGCACCTGTGAGCGAGGCACAGGAATTTTGACGTCACTGCGCGGATCGAAGCGCCATTGCACGGCAGCGAAGTCGCGATCTTGCGTGGGGCGCTGGCGTACCAGCGTGACACGCTGCGGTGGAAGTGCGCGGGGCTGACCGGGGAGCAGTTGGCGCAGCAGTGTCCGCCGACCGGTATGACGCTGGGTGGTCTGATGAAGCACCTCTCGCTGGTTGAGTCTCAGTGGTTCGATCACTGGTTTCGCGATGCGGGGTACGCGCCGCCCTTTGACGGTGTCGATTGGGCTGTCACCGAGGACGACTGGGAATTCGAATCGGCGCGTGACGACACTCCTGAGGAGCTGCGGGCGCTCTTTGACGAGGCCGTCAGGCGCTCGGACGCCGTCGTCGACGAAGCGCTCACTCGCGGCGGACTCGACGAGGAGTCGGTGCGCAGGAGCCCGAAGACCGCGCAGACCTTCACCTTGCGGTGGATCCTGGTTCACATGATCGAGGAGTACGCCCGCCACAACGGCCACGCCGACCTGATCAGGGAGTCGATCGACGGCCAGACCGGGTGAAATTTGTGCTGCGCCCGCTCGAACCAGTCGCGGGCGGCGTACCGGCGTACCTCGGTGAGAACAACAAGCCCGTCAATCTTGTGCTGGCGATCCAGGAGACGGCTCGGCCACAGTTGACAGCGCATGTAGGAGTGGACGCCGCCCGGGCCCGGCTCGAACGGGCTGCTCCCCTCCACGACGGGCACAGAAGCCGGGCTTGGCGAGTCGTGTTGCAGCTATGTGCATTGCTGCGGGCGGTCGGGGAGCGGACTATCGAGAGTATGGAGAGGTCGCGGGGGAGATGGTGGGGGCGGCTTCGGGTTAGTGGTGAGGGTGTGGAGTTTCATCTGTTGCGGTTCCTGTGGGTGTTGGTTCTTGGGCCGACTGGTGCGCTGTTGGGTGGGGCGGCGGTGGCGTCGGAGGATGGGGATAGGTGGTGGCCCTGGGTGGTTGGGGCGGGGCTTTGGTTCGTTGTGGGTGGGATGGGGATCATTGCGGTGTGGTGGCCGTTGGTGAGTTTGCCGCGACGGCGGTCGCCGGGGGATTGAGCGGGGTTCAGTTGGTACGGGGTTGGGGTTTGAAGCGGCGGACTTCGTGGGGCCAGCCGCAGGCTTCGGCTACCTTGGCTGCCCAGAATTTGGCGGTCTCGTCGTCGGGGACGCTCACCAGGGCGAAGCCGCCTAGGAACTCTTTGGTTTCGATGTAGGGGCCGTCGGTCATGACGATCTCGCCGCTGGTGGGGTTGGCGGTGTAGACGGGGCCGTCTTCTTCCTCCAGGCCGCCGGCGAAGACGTAGACGCCGGCTGCTTTCATCTCGTTGACGACGGCCATGGCGAGCGGGCCGCGGCTGGCGAACCATTCCTCGGTGTGGTCGCCTACCCACTGCTGGTTGAAGTAGATGAGGTACTCGGGCATGGGTGCTCCTTCGGGTTGCTAGCGGTACGGGTGTCCGCCTCCACCTTCGCTACGAACGGGGTGGGGTGGATACGACAGGGTCGCGCCGGAAATCGATCAGTCTGCGGATGATGTCCGCGTGGCCGGCGTGTTGGGCTGTCTCGGCGGTCATCCGGATCAGGAGGACGCCTAGCGTCGTTTCCTGGTGGCCGGCGGGCCAGTGGGCCACGTGGCCTGGGGTGTCCAGGGTGAGTTCGGTGACGGTGGTGTCGGCATGTGTGCAGGCTTTGCGGTAGGTCTCGGTGATGTAGGCGGTCGACTCGTCGGGGGTGGCCCACATGTCGATCTCGGTGGAGGGGTCGTCGCGGAACCAGGTCGGGCGTTCGAGGGGTGGGCGGTTGAAGGATTCTCCGAGGTAGCCGTACTCGAGGCCGGCCAGGTGTTTGACGAGGCCTAGCAGGTTTGTGCCGGTTGGGGTCAGGGGGCGGCGTTGGTCGTACTCCGGTAGGCCGGTCAGGTTGTTGAGCATGGCGGCTCGGTTGTTGCGTAGGGCTTTCAGGAGTTCGGGTTTCAGGTCGACGGTCACTTGGTACCTCCCTGGTGGAGCCTAGGGTGGGGTGATGATCGCGGTTCCTGGGGCGTTCGTGGCGGAGACCTGTGAGCGGGAAGGCGAGCGGGGGCGGGAGTGGATCGATGCGTTGCCGGGGCTGGTCGATCGCGCGTTGGCTCGGTGGGAGTTGACGCCGTCGGGTGGGGTGATGCATGGGGCGGTTGGGGTCGTCGTACCGGTGGAGCGGGTGGATGGGACCGCTGCTGTTTTGAAGGTGTCGTTTCCTCATCCGGGGAATGTGGCTGAGCCGAAGGCGCTGGCGGTGTGGGCTGGGCGCGGGGCTGTGCAGTTGCTGGAGAACGATGCTGCGGCGTTCGCGATGGTGTTGGAGAGGGCGGGCAGCGAGTCGCTGCGGGACCTGCCGGATGCGGTTGAGCGGGTCGTGGTCGCGGGGCGGTTGAATCGGCGGTTGGCGGTGACGGCGGGGGGAGGAGTTTCCGTCGTTGAAGGGGGTTGCTGACGAGTGGGCGCGGGAGATCGAGTCGCGGTACGGGAAGGTACGGACCGAGCTGCCGGATCGGCTCGTCGGGCGAGCGCTGGAGAGTTGTCGTGAGCTGGCGAAGGATCAGCCGGATCTGTTGGTGCATGGGGATATGAACTTCAGCAATGTGCTCAGGGGTGGGCGCGAGCCTTGGCTGGTGGTCGATCCGAAAGGGTGGGCGGGGGATCCGGCGTACGACGCTGTCAACCTGCTGCGGGACCGGTGGCACACGATGCCGGAGCTGGCGAAGACGCTGCCGTATCAGTTGGCGGCATTCGCGGAGGCCGCCGAGCTGGAGCACGAGCGAGTCGTCCGCTGGGTCCAAGCGTGCGCGGTCAAGGACACCCTCTGGAGCGCCGAGTACGGCGAGCAACATGGAGCCGGAGTGAGCGAGACCGTCGCAGCTATCGCCTGACGTATCGTCAGGCATGGCCGGTTGGGAGAGCCTGCGGGAGGACTTGCGACGCCTGTACGCCGAGTCGCCGGACGCGCTGATGTCGGGCCCTGACCCTGACAGCGAGCGGTCCGAGACGCGGATCCACATCGAGTTGGACGCCTGGGCGACCGAGATCGCGGCGACGCTGCATACGAAGTACGGAGAGCTCGTCGACCTGCGCGTCGGGGCGATGACCTTTCCAGCGGGCGAGTTCTGGCTCGGCGAGCGCTGGGACCAGCTGTACGGAGTACCGGTTGAACCCACCAGGTTCGAGGTCGATTCGGCGGCGCCGTTGTCGGTCCGGAGCGGGCGGACGTCGCGCAGGGAGGTACTGGTGACGAATCGGGCTGCCTATCCCCAGGTGCTGTCCAGCAACGGCGAGCTGTCCTCGGTGGTGACCGACGATTCCGGCAACGTGGTCGGTAGGTTCGTCGGCCCGCAGCCCCTGTCGCTGATGGGGTTCGAGATCGCACCTCACCAGACCCGTTCCTTGCCCGTCTTGATCGGCACTGCCTCGGTCGTGCCCGACCTGCCGTATGCGGTTCCGCCCGGACAGTGGGAGCTGATCATCGAACTTCAGGTCGGCGGTGAGAGCCTGCTGTCCGCCCCGCTGGACCTCACCATCACGCCCTAACAGCTACCTTCTGTACCTATGGAAGCGGAGCGAGTCGAGGTCGACGGTGAACTGTTCGACGTACGGGTTGACCAGCCCGGCCACTACCACTTCGACTGGATCTCCGGCCCGAACCCGGGCTACGGCTTCAGCTCGGCGACGTCAGACGGGTCGCCGCTGAGTACAGCCTCGATGGAGGAGTCGATCCGCTCGTTCCTCAAGCAGGTCGACCTCACGACCGGCTACATCGAATAGCCGCGGTCAGGTGGAGCCTTTCACGGTGGTCTCGGGCCCGCGAGCGGGGCTGGTGCAGGGTGGGTTTCGGGCGGAGAGTGGTGGGGCGGGGAATCGGGCGGCCGAGAGGTGGTTGTGATGCGGGCGGACATTGCTGCGGGTGGGGTGTTTCCGGACTATTCGTTGCCGGATCAGGATGAAGTGGTTCGGAAGTTGAGTGAGATTCAGGGGCGGGATCCGATGATTCTGACCTTGGCTCGGGGGCATTACTGCCCCAAGGAGCATCTGCAGCATCTGGAGTTGGCGGGGATGCAGGCCAAGTTGGCGGTGGCTTACACGAAGATCGTGACGATCACCACCGACGTGCATCACACGATGCAGGAGTTCCGGGCATCGGTGGGGGCGCAGTGGCCGTTCTTGTCGGATCCGGGACGGATCGTGCAGCGGGAGCTGGAGATTCAGGAGTACACGGATCCTGACAACGACCCGATGATTCCGCATACGTTGGTGCTCAAGCCGGGGCTGGTCGTGCACAGCGTCTACAACGGGTACTGGTTCTGGGGGCGGCCGTCCACCGACGAGTTGTGGCGGGATCTACGGGCCGCATCGGCTGAGGTACGGCCGGACTGGGATCTCAGCAAGCCTGGGCTCCGGGAGGCTTGGGACTCGGGCGATCATTCGAAGTTCCACGGGTGGGATCGCAAGGCCTAGGAATTGGTGTCCCAACAGTAAGTACGTGACGATGGGCGCGTGCGTGGGTTGCGAGGGGCGTTGACGCCGGTCGTTGCGGCGTTGGTGGTAGCTGGTGGGCTGTGGCTGGCGATCACGCCGGCCGCTAGTACTGCGCGGCTCACCAGCGAGGCGACTCGTGGGGTGTCGCTCCAGACCATGTGGCCCAGCCGGACCGGTGAGGTGGATCCGGTGCTGGCCAGCGCGGTGGATGCGAATCTGGCGCGGCGCGGGATCGCCATCGACACCAACAACGAAAAGTTGTTTCTGCAGGATGTGGTGCCGGCGCTGCGACCGAGGCAGGCGCAGTTGTTCCGGAATCTCCGGGCGATCGGGATGAGCGTGGTCTATCGGCGCGCCGAGCCCTGGGAGAACCTGAAGGGGCAGCCGGGCACCTTCCGGGTCAGCATGCGGTTCACGCTGACAGGCAGCAGGCTCGATCAGGCGGCTACGGACGTCGGCTACAGCTATGTGATCCGGAAAGGCCGCCTGTGGATGACGTCTGATCGGGCGCTTGACGACGAGATCGGGTCCAATCGGCAGCCATGGGATTTCGGGCCGATCGCGGTACTGCGGAAGCCCAACGTCGTCGTCATCACCAACCAAGGCCAGCTGGCGAAGGCCCAGCGTCTCGCCACCGAGACAATCGCGGCGGCCAAGCGGGTCAGGGCGATCTGGCCGGGCCAGTTGCAGGTCGTCCCGTACGTCGTTGCGCTGCGCGAACCCCAGGTCCTGACCGAGATCCCGCCGACCCTCCCCGGCGCCGAGCCGGCCCAGGTCCGCGCCATGCTCAGCCCCGCCATCGGCTCCATCCAGCCCGCGGGCGGCTGGGTCGTACTCCGCCAGACCACCCTCACCCCGGCCCAGCTGAACCACGTCCTCATGCACCTCCTCCCCGTCCGACTCGGCGACGGCGCTCCCCACTGGCTGGCCGAGGGCATGGCGCAGTACGCCGAAATCCAGGCCCTCCCCAGCGCGGAGCGACAAGCCAGACGCGCCGAGCTCAGCAAGCAGCAGGTCGCCCAGCTCACCCGCCTCCCGGACGACGACGAGCCCGTCAATGAGGCCATCAGCCTCCGTGCCGTGGAGCAGTTGATCGCTGAAGCGGGAGTGAAACCGGTCACGGAGTACTACCGCCAAGTCGCCCGTCGCGGCTACAACGACGCGGCCAGGGACCGTCTGATGCAGGAATACACCGGTTTCACAGAGGAGCGGCTGGTGGAGTCCGTGCGAGGGTCCGCCGGCTGAGCAAGTAGGCTGACCAGGGCACCGTTCCGAGTGTCCGTAGACAGCTGTTCCAGCCGAACTTGCCGGGAACTCGAGGAGAAGACCGAGTGACTTCCCACCGTCCTGCCTCCGTCATCATCATGGCCGCCGGGCAGGGGACCCGGATGAAATCCGCCCTCCCCAAGGTGCTGCACGAGATCGGCGGGCGCACTCTCGTCGGGCACGCCGTGGTCGCCGCCCGGGCACTCGCCCCGGAGCACCTCGTGGTCGTGGTCGGTACCGGCCGTGAACTCGTCGAGGCGCACCTGGCTGAGGTCGACCCCGGAGTCCGTACCGCCGTCCAGGAGCAGCAGCTGGGCACCGGCGACGCGGTCCGCTCCGGCCTCACCGCCGTACCGGCCGATTTCGACGGTACTGTCGTCGTCACGTCGGGTGACGTCCCCCTGCTCGAGGCGGAGACGCTCAAGGAGCTCGTCGCCGAGCACGAGCGCAGCGGCAACGCGATCACCGTGCTGTCCGCGCGGGTCCCGGACCCGACCGGCTACGGCCGGATCATCCCCGGTGACGACGGCAGCGTGGCGGCCATCGTCGAGCACAAGGACGCCAGCCCCGAGCAGCGCCGGATCGACGAGATCAACGCCGGCATCTACGCGTTCGACGCGGCCACCCTGCGCGACGGACTGACCCGGATCACCACCGACAACGCGCAGGGCGAGCTGTACCTGACCGACGTACTGGCGATCGCCAAGAGCGACGGCAAGCGGGTCGGTGCGTACGTCACCGAGGACGCGATGCAGACCGAGGGCGTGAACGACCGGGTCCAGCTGGCCACCCTGCGCGCCGAGCTGAACCGCCGCACCCTCGACACCCTGATGCGGGCCGGCGTCACCGTGGTCGACCCGAACACCACCTGGGTCGACTCCACCGTCACCCTCGACCGCGACGTCACCCTGCTGCCGAACACGCAGCTGCACGGCGCCACCAAGGTCGCCACCGGCGCCACCATCGGCCCGGACACGACGCTGACCGACATCGAGGTCGGCGAGGGGGCCACGATCATCCGCACCCACGGGTTCGGCGCGGTGATCGGCGCCGGAGCGAGCGTCGGGCCGTTCGCGTACCTGAGGCCCGGGACGACGCTGGGCGTGAAGGGCAAGATCGGCACCTTCGTCGAGACCAAGAACGCCGCCATCGCGGACGGCGCCAAGGTCCCGCACCTGACGTACGCCGGTGACGCGACGATCGGCGAGGGCGCGAACATCGGCGCCGGCACGATCTTCGCCAACTACGACGGCGTCAACAAGTTCCACTCCACCATCGGCAAGTACTCGTTCGTCGGCAGCAACTCGGTGCTGATCGCACCGGCCGACATCGCCGACGGCGCCTACATCGCGGCGGGTAGCGCGATCGACACACCGGTCGGACCGGGCGAGATCGCCGTCGCCCGCGTCCGGCAGCGCAACATCAAGGGCTGGGTCGCCCGCAAGCGTGCAGGTACCAAGACCGCGAAGGCTGCGGAAGAGGCGCTCCAGGGTGACACTGGCGAGAAGGACCAACGGGAGGCGCGGCCATGAGTGGAATGAAACGGGCGACCGAGAAGAACCTGATGGTGTTCTCCGGACGGGCCCATCCGGCCCTGGCGGAGCAGGTCGCGGAGGAGCTCGGCTCCGGCCTGGTGCCGACGTCGGCGTACGACTTCGCCAACGGCGAGATCTACGTCCGGTTCGAGGAGTCGGTCCGGGGCTCGGACGCGTTCGTGATCCAGAGCCACACCTCGCCGATCAACGAGTGGATCATGGAGCAGCTGATCATGGTCGACGCGCTGAAGCGGGCGTCGGCCAAGCGGATCACCGTGGTGCTGCCGTTCTACGGGTACGCCCGGCAGGACAAGAAGCACCGCGGCCGGGAGCCGATCTCGGCCCGGCTGATGGCCGACCTGTTCAAGACGGCCGGCGCGAACCGGCTGATCTGCGTCGACCTGCACACCTCGCAGATCCAGGGCTTCTTCGACGGACCCGTCGACCACCTGATGGCGCTGCCGATCCTGACCGACTACGTGCGGGAGAAGTACGGCGAGCAGCAGCTGGCCGTGGTCTCGCCGGACGCCGGCCGGATCAAGGTCGCCGAGCAGTGGTCGGCCCGGCTGAACAACGCGCCGCTGGCCTTCATCCACAAGACCCGCGACATCGACCGGCCGAACGAGACCGTCGCCAACCGGGTCGTCGGTGAGGTCAAGGGCCGGGTCTGCATCCTGGTCGACGACATGATCGACACCGGCGGCACCATCACCAAGGCGGCCGACGCGCTGATGGCCGACGGCGCCGCGGGCGTGGTGATCGCCGCGACCCATGCGATTCTGTCCGGTCCGGCGGTGGACCGGCTGAAGAACTGCCAGGCCACCGAGGTGATCGTCACCAACACGCTGCCGATCCCGGCCGAGCGCGAGTTCGACAAGCTGACCGTGCTGACCATCGCGCCGCTGATCAGCCAAGCCATCCGCGAGGTGTTCGAGGACGGCTCGGTGACCAAGCTGTTCGACGGTCGCGCCTAGACCGTCGCTTTCTTCCAGGCGTAGTACGCCGTACCGAGGCTGGCGGCGGTCATCGGTACGGCGGTGATCAGACCGGCGACCCCGTTGCCCGGTACGACGAACGTCGCCACGATCGTCAGCCAGAGCACCGGGATCCAGCGCGGGACGGCGCGCGAGCGCAGCAGTCCGACCGCCTGGACAACGGTGCCGATGGCAACGAGTAGCGAGCCGGGGATCAACACGCCGAAGATGTGCGCCAGGTCGTCGTTGACCCGCTCGATCACCGACGGATCGACGCCCGGCGCGGTGGCGAAGTAGTACGCCGACGCCCACAAGCCCCCGCCGACGGCGTACAGGGCGGTGCCGATCCACATGATGATGCCGCCGACCGTCGCCCAGGCGGCGCCGCGTGCCTTGACGAGGTAGACGGTGAGCAGCGCCTGAGCCGGGACGTTGATGACCAGGTTCGTGGCCAGTGCGACGAGGAGTACCCACCAGAGGGTGCGGTGGGGCTGGATGTCGGCGTACGAGTAGGTCTCGCCGCCGCCGGATGGCTCGGGCCAAAGGAGGCCGCCGGGGAGGGCGGCCAGGGCGGTGAGCGCCAGAGCGATGGCGACGTAGCCGACGCGGCGTGGGGCGACGGTGCGGGTGAGCGTTTCGGTGGACATTTTCTGGTACCCCCTGAGGTGCAGAATCGCGGACCTTCTCAGCGAAGCGGCTGGGGGTGGGCGGGCACATCGGAGCGGGCGCGGAGATGGATCTCCGTGGTAACCCGGAGCCGGGGCGGCCTTCGCGGACTTACTCTGACGACATGCGGTGGCCGCGATGGGCGACGCTCGGCCTCTTCCTGCTCGTCCTGACGATGGCAGCGGGGAGCGGCTCATTGCTGCTCACCCACCCTGCCGGCGAGCACACCGCCCGCAACTTCATCGCCCTCGGCGCCGTCAGCATGGCAATCGCTGTCCTAGGTCTGCTCATCAACCGCAAGGCGCCTGACAACCTGGTCGGCCTACTTCTCACCTGGGTAGGCACAATCGCCATGTTCCTGGCGGCCCGCGACGTCTACTACGCGATCGTCGCCGCGGCCGGTGTGCCGGGCGCCGTTCCGCCGACCTCCGGTGTGGTGGCCGACGGAGCCGTGCTCCCGTTCGACAGTCGCGTCGTCGCGCTGCTCGACGAGAGCGGGTGGTGGCTCTTCGTTGCGGTTGCTCTGCTCCTCCTCCATTTCCCCGACGGGTTACTCTCCGGCCGTCGCTGGCGGACGGTAGCGGTGAGCCTGGTGGTGCTCGGGTTCGCCCAGCAAGGTTTCGGAGCCGTCGCTACGATCCCGTTCCCAGCGCCATTGCAGGATCTCCCCAGACCCTTCGGCCGGCCACCCCTGGCGATCCGTGCGCTCAGCGAGGTCGTCTTCGCCTTGATGCTGGCGCTCTTCATCGCGGCCGCGATCTCACTCTTCGTGCGCTTCCGCCGGTCCACCGGTCGCGTGCGGGCCCAACTCAAATGGCTCTCACTCGCCGGCCTCGCCGTCGTCACGTACCCGTTCGTCTGCCTCACCGAGATCGTCCTCACCGGCGATACGGCCTCGGTCTCGACGGTCTTCGGCATCGCCACCCTGATCGCCCTGCCCGCCTCGGTTGCGGTCGCCATGCTCCGCCACGACCTGTACGACGTGGACCGGGTGGTCGCCGACACGGTCACCTACGCGATCGTCATGGTCGTTCTGCTCGGTACGTACGCCGTGACCGCGCTGACCCTGGGACTCTTCCTGGGCAAGGGATCTGCCACCGCCGCCGCGATCGCCACCGCGGCCTGCGCACTCGTCCTCGCACCCCTGCGCGCACGCCTGCAACGCTTCGTCGACCGCCGCCTCTACCCGCCCCGCCGGGCCGCATTGCTGGCCATCGAGGATCTCCAGCGCCGGATCCACACGGATCAGGCCCAGCCGGAGGAGCTAGAGAAGTCGCTGCAGACTGCGTTGCGGGACCCAACGCTCCGGGTCGGACTGCTGGTGCCTGGCGCCTCGGGTTTCATCGACGCCAAGGGCCGTCCGGTCGGGGTCAGCGGTGGCGTGCCGGTGATGCTCGGCGGCGTTCAGATCGGATTGCTGGAAGGCGAGACCGGTCCAGCCGTACTCCGCGCTGTCGCGACCAGCGCCGCAAGTCTCGTCGAGGTCAGTCGCCTGCGAGCCGAATTGGCCGGAGCACTGCGTGAGGTGGAAGCCAGCCGCACCCGACTCGTCCAGGCCGGCGACCAGGAACGCCGACGGCTCGAACGCGATCTCCACGACGGTGCTCAGCAGCGACTCGTCTCGCTCGGCATGGCCATGCGGCTGGCGCAGCGCCACCTCGACGACGGGACGGTCGACGTGAACGGGCTGCTCGACCAGGGTGTCGCTGAGCTGGCGACGGCGATCGCCGAGCTTCGGCAGATCGCGCACGGGCTGCGGCCGACCAGCCTCGACGACGGGTTGCACGCGGCGCTGGCGGCGATCACGCAGACGTTGCCGATCCCCGTCCAGCTGCACATCGGGCCTGGGGAGTTGCCGGACGACCTGGCGACGACGGCGTACTTCGTGGCCGCCGAGGCGGTCGCCAACGCGGCGAAGTACTCGCGCGCGACGTCGATCGCAGTACGGGTGGCGCAGTCGGCTGGCGATGTGAGGATTCGGGTCGAGGACGACGGGTGTGGGGGTGCGATCCCGCGGCCTGGTTCGGGGCTGAGTGGGTTGGTGGATCGCGTCGCGGCGGTCGGCGGGTCGTTGTCGATGAACAGTCCGGCTGGGCGCGGTACGACGATCGAGGCGGTGCTGCCGTGCGGATCGTGATCGGGGAGGATTCGGCGCTGTTCCGTGAAGGACTCGCACGGTTGCTCGACGATGCCGGGCATGAGGTGGTCGGGCGGGCCGGCGACGCGGTGAGTCTGTTGACGGTGGTGGCGGAGACCTCGCCGGATCTCGCGGTGATCGACATTCGGATGCCACCGGACCACACCGATGACGGGGCTCGGGCGGCGCGGCAGCTCAGGACGTCGTACCCATCGCTCGGGATCGTCTTGTTGTCGCAGCATGTGGAGACGCGGCATTCGGTGGAGCTGGTGAGCACTGGCGGGTTCGGGTATCTGCTCAAGGATCGGGTGCTGGACGTCGATCAGTTCCTGGATGCGTTGGCGCGGGTCGCCGCAGGGGGTTCGGCGTTGGATCCTGAGGTGGTCGGGCGGCTGCTGGGGCGGGCGGATCGCCTTGCCGCGTTGACGCCGCGGGAGAAGGAGGTGCTCGCGTTGATGGCCGAGGGGTGTACCAACGCGGGAGTCGGCCGCCGGCTGTGGCTCAACGAGCGGACCGTGGAGACGCACGTCGCGAGCATCATGAGCAAGCTCGGGTTGTACTCGAATGCCGAACACAACCGCCGCGTCCTCGCAGTACTGGCATATCTTGGCCAGAACTGACCGAACGGATGTGCTGAATGCGAATCGCTGTCTTCCACCCCGGCGCAATGGGTTCCCAACTGGCCGCGCAATTGGTTGCCGCAGGCCACGAAGTGCGATGGGTGCCGGACGGCCGCAGCCAGGCATCGGTCGAGCGCGCCGAGGCCGCCGGCTTGATCGGTACTACGTTCGCTGACGCGATCGCGACCGCCGACGCCGTTCTCTGTTCCTGTGCACCCCAGGGCGCCGTCGACGTCGCGCGCCTGGTGGGAGAAGCAGGCTTCGCCGGAATCTACATCGAGGCCAACCCCCTCTCCCCGAAGTCCCTCCAAGCAGCCCAAGACGCATTGCCAGACGCAACCTTCGTCGACGCCGGCGTAGTCGGCCCACCACCGACCGGCGGCCCGAGCCCGACCCACCTGATGCTCTCCGGCCCAGCCGCCGCCGCAGCCGCTGACCTCTGGGCAGAAACTGCGGTGACTCCGATGGTCGTAGGAGATACCGTTGGAGCCGCGTCGGCGGCGAAGTCGGCGTACGCGCTTTACAACAAGGGAAAAGCCGCCCTCGCGGTACTGGCCTTCCAGCTCGCCGAGAAGCATGGCGTCACCGACGCGCTGACGGCCCAGCAGGTGCGCGCGGACGCCGGGTCGTTGAAGGATCCGGGGTTGCCCGACGCGCTGCGGAGCGTGGCGTGGCGGTGGGGACCCGAGTTCGACGAGTTGGGGGAGACGCTGGACGCCGCCGGCCTAGAAGGCGACGCCGCACGAGCCCTCCGCAAAGTCTGGAGCAGACTTGATGAGTGATGAGTTCTACTCGCACGCGAGGCTGTACGACCTGATGTTCCCGGGCGGCGGGCCGGCCGTCGACTTCTACCGGGCCGAGGCCGACCGGCAAGGCGGGAGCGTACTGGAACTCGGCTGCGGTACCGGACAGAAGCTGATCCCGATCGCAGCCGATGGGCATCCGTGCGTAGGCCTGGACTTCTCCTCGGACATGCTGGCCGAGGCTCAGCGGAAGGCGGACGGGCGCGGTGTAGCGATCGAATGGATCCAGGGCGACATGCGGTCCTTCGACCTGGGCCGCACCTTCGACTTCGTCTACATCACCGCCAATTCCCTGCTGCATCTGCAGGAGGCCGATGATCTGGTGAGCTGCTTCCAGTCGGTACGCCGACACCTGGTGCCCGGAGCACGGCTGGTCTTCGATGTCTTCAACCCGAGCGTGCAATTGCTGGCCGAGGCCGACGGCGTACGGCGTACCCGGGAGACGTTGTCGTTCGAGGATCCTGACCGCGGCAAGGTCAGCGTCGATGTCGCCGAGACCTACGACGCGGCCGCGCAGGTCACCCGCGGGACCTGGTACCTCTCAACCGACGCCGAGCCGGACTTCGTCGTCGCGCCCCTCGAGATCAGGAGCATCTTCCCGCAAGAGCTACCACTACTCGTCTCCCTCGGCGGCCTTCAGTTGGTCGAGCGCTTCGGTGATTGGTCCGGCCGGCCATTTACCGCGGATTCGCAGGTTCAGCTCTGCAGTTGCGAATCTGCGACGACTCGGCCGCCTACTTCGGCGTACGACGGCGGACCGGGCTGAGCGAGGACGAGCGAGCCGTTGCCGTGGTGGATGGTGAGGCGGCGGCCGAGGGCGGCGGCGAGGCGCATCGAGGCTGAACCGCAGGCCTCGTCTTCGGGGATGCCGAAGCGGCGGCCGAAGACGCGGACCCGGACGGTGCCCGCCTGCTCGTTCTCCCAGGCCCAGAGCTGAGTCGCGTCCTGCTCCGGGGCGAGTGGGCCGGTGAGCTGGTCGACGGCCTCGGGGGAGTCGAGGCGCTCGTGCCACCACGGCGGTGCTGAGGCGAGAGGGCCGCGGACCCAGACGTCGTCGCCTTCCTGCCAGGTGGGTACTTCGCCGGCCGGAGGCCGCAGTACGGCGGGCGCCTTGCCCAGCTCGCGAGTGAGCACCCACGCCGCGCCAACCGACGGATGACCGGCGAACGGCAGCTCGACCGCCGGGGTGTAGATCTTGAAGTCGGCCCGCTCGAGATCGTCGAAGAAGATCGTCTCGGGGTAGCCCAGCTCAGCCGCAAGCTTCTGCCGGTCGCCTGGGTCAGCGATCGAGGCGCCGTCGAGCACCACCCCGAGCTTGTTCCCGAAATTGCCGGCCGGATCCGCGAACACCCGCACCACCTGCACGTCAGTCATACAGCTGACGTTATCTGAGGCGGCGTGCGACGGTCGGGTCTACTGGGCCGTTGTGGAGGAGGGCGGCCAGGGCTTCTACGCCGTCGACCAGGCGGGGGCCGGGGCGGGCGAAGCAGCCGTTGGCGTCTACGGCCCAGACTGGTACTCCGGTCGGCAGGTGGCCTTGGTCGAGTAGCTCTTGGGTGAGGGCGCTTGCGGCGTCGAGGTCGAAGCCGCAGGGGGCCGAGACGATCACCTCCGGGTGAGCAGCCTCGATGGCGGGCCAGGTGGTGCGTACGGAGCGGAGGCCGGTCGTGCCGAGGACGCTGACGCCACCGGCGTACTCGATCATCTCGGGGACCCAGTGGCCGGGCGCGAACGGTGGGTCGGTCCACTCGAGCAGCATCACCCGCGTGCTGCCCTGGATGCGGACCTTCGCCAGGCGCTTGCGCAGGTCCTCGACGAAGCGGCCGGCCGGGCGGCCGATGGCGTTGCCGATCAGCTCGATCGAGTCGAACACCTCGTCGAGGTCGTGTGGGTCGGTGGTCACCACCTCGGCCTGGCAGCCGAGGTAGGACAGTGCCTCCTCGACGTCGTCGACGTCGATCGCGCAGACCTGGCAGAGATCCTGGGTGATGACGAGATCGGGGTCGAGGGCGCGCAGCGCGTCGCGGTCGAGCTTGTAGAGGTCCTCGCCAGCGGCGACGCGTTCGCGGACGGCGGTGTCGATCTGGAGCGGGGTGAGGCCTTCGGGGAGGTTGGTGGTGGAGACGATCCGCCGGGCCCGCGCCTCGGCCGGGTAGTCGCATTCGAAGGTCACGCCGAGAACGTCGTCGCCGCCTCCGAGAGCGAAACAGATCTCGGTGGCCGACGGCAGCAGAGAGACAATCCTCATTTTCACAACCCTAAGGGGTTCCGGTAGGCCGTGGAGGTGCGGCGCCGCACCTCCACGACGGATCGGGGTTAGGGCTGGACGGTGAAGGTGTAGGTCTTCTGGCCGGTGGTGACCGCGGCGCCGGCCGCCGTGGTACCGGTGGCTTCGAAGACGACGGTGTACGTGCCGGCCGCCTCGAACGCCCAGTTGGCGTGGGCGTGCGTGTTGATGGCGATCGCCCGGGTGTCCGGGAGACCGTTGCCGCTGTCGAACCAGATGGTCGGGCTGCCGAGTGAGCTGGTGGTGTAGACGCTCACGTCGGCCGGTCCGCTGACCGAGATCAGCTTCACGTTGAGCGTGTTGCCCTGCAGCGCGCCACTGGGCACGCCCTCGGTGTTGAAGCCCGGCCAGACGATGTTACTCACCTGGGTCTGCGGCAGGATCCAGACGGCGCTCCCCGGCGTACCGAGGAAGCTGTACGCCGATCCGGACGGCACTGTCGTCTTACTGGCCGACACTGCGTTCAGTACTACGTCAGCCGGGTTGCGGTCGACGTTGGGGGTGACTGTGCCGTCGCGCAGGTCGAGCGTGAGGGCAGAGCCGGTCCAGTCGACGTCTACTGCGTCCACGTGCCCGGCGGAGATGGTGGTGAGGGCATGTGCGGGCAGTACCTGGAGCATGGCGACCAGCGCGGCGGTACCGGCGCCTGCGAGCACCCGGGCCTTCACTGGTTCACCTTGAAGGTGTAGGTCGCGACAGCGGAGACGGTCTTGCCGGTGGCGGCGAGCGTGCCACAGACCTTGACCTTCACCTTGTACGTGCCAGCCGCCTCGAACGCCCAGTTGGCGTGCAGGTGGCCGCCGGCGGCCGTGTTGATCCGGTCCGGGAGTCCGTTGCCGCTGTCGACCAGTACGGTCGGCGAACCGAAGGCGTCGGTGGTGAAGACGCTCAGGTCGGCCGGGCCGGTGACGTCGATGACGTCGACCTTCAGCGCGTCGTCCTTGAAGACACCGGGCTCGATCTCCTCGGCGCCGATGCCGGGCCAGAGCAGGTCGGGGTCCTGTACTTGCGGCAGGACCCAGGCGCGGCTGCCCGGCGTACCGAGGAATCCGTACTGCGGGTTGTCGGGGACTGCGATCTCCGAGCCGGGCTTGGCAACCAGGTCGACTTCGGATGGCGCGTACTCGACGCCGTGCTCCTCGTCATGGATGTGCAGGTTGAAGGCGCCGTCCTCGAAGGCGATGCCGATCACGTCGACGTGACCCTGGTCGAGGGTGACATTCGGGCTGGCATCGGCCGGCAGGGACAGGCCGGTCAGCGCGAGCACCGCCGCAGCGGGCAGCGCAACGCGGTTAATTGTGCGCATGACTTTCCTTTCTTACTTGGGCAAATTTGAGGAGGCCGTGCCGGGGAGCGAACACCCAGCAGGCGATGAAGACGACGGTCGCCGTCAGCACGATCAACCCGCCGGCGGCGAGGTTGAACGCGTAGGAGAGGTAGAGCCCGACCAGGCCTGAGAACGCGCCGATCAGTGGCGCGATCAGCATCATCCGGCCGATCCGGTCGGTCAGGAGCCGGGCGCAGGCGGCTGGGGTGATCAGTAGGGCGAGGACCAGTATGTTGCCGACCGCTTGGATGGAGATGACGATGGCGATCGTCACCATGGCGTAGAGGGCCATGTCGAGCCAGAAGATGGGCAGGCCGACCGAGCGGGCCGTCTCGCGGTCGAGGCCGACGGTGACGAACTCCTTGTGGAGCGCGCCGGTGATCAGGAGCAGGACGGCGCCGGCGATCGCGACCGTGACGACATCGCCGTTGCCGATTCCTAGGACCGAGCCGAAGAGGAACGACTCGAGCGATCCGCCGTACCCGGGCGCGGTGCTCATCACCACGATGCCGAGCCCGAACGCGGCGGCGAAGAAGACGCCGATCACCGTGTCCTCCTTGAGCCGCCGGTTCTGGGAGAAGACAGCGACGGAGAGTGCGGTGATCAGGCCGGCGACGATGCCGCCGACGACCAGGCTGGTGTGCAGGACGAAGGCGATCGCGATGCCGGGGAAGACCGCGTGCGCGACCGCATCACCGATGAAGGCCATTCCGCGGAGTGCGACGTGGCTGCCGATGACGCCGCAGACGACGCCTGACATCAGTACGACGAGGAACGCGCGCTGCATGAACACGTGGTCCCACGGCTCGGTGAAGAACTCGATCATCGGGCCACCCCGAGCGTGTGCAGCAACTGCTCGGAACGCGCGACTCCGAAGGCCCTTAGCCACACGGCTGGGTCGCGTAGCTCTTCTGGCGGACCGTCGGCAATCACTGTCTCGTTGAGCAGGCACAGCCGGCTGCAGGTATCTGCTGCTGCCGGCAGATCGTGTGTCGTCATCAGAATGGCGGTGCCTTCACTGGTCAACGTCCGGAACAACCGGGTGAGAATCTCCTGCGTCGGTACGTCGAGCCCGGTGAACGGCTCGTCCAGCAACAGCAGCTTCGGCCGGAGAGCGAGTGCCCTGGCAACCAGCACCCGCTGCCGCTGCCCACCGGACAGCTCCCCGATAGGCCTGCGTTGCAGATCGACCAGGTCAACCCGCTCCAGCGCCTCGTCCACAGCTGCTTTGTCTGCTCGGCCGGGTCGTCTCAGCCAGCCGATGCGGTGGGTACGGCCGGTCATCGCGGCGGTACGGACGTCGACGGGGTAGTCCCAGACGAACTCGTGCCGCTGCGGGACGTACCCGATGCTGCCCCGCGCTTCCCGCGGCGTACGCCCGTCGATCGCGATGCTGCCCCGCGTGGTCGGCACCAGCCCAAGCAGCGCCCGCAGCAACGTCGTCTTCCCGGCCCCGTTGGGCCCGATCAGCCCAACTTGCTCGCCCCGCCCAACCAGTAGATCCACGTCATGCAGCACCTGCCGCCCTGCAAGCTCAACAGCAACCCCACCAAGGCGCAGCACGCCCTGGCTCGCCTGCTGGTCGGCGTCGGCCTTCGGCCGCGCTGGGTCACGCCGGCTGTTCATGCGGTCGCTCGCTTCCGGCGTACAAGCAGACGTACGGCGAAGCCAACGCCGACCGCCAGCAGCACGGCGAACCCAGCCACAGCAACGTCCCGCCCGCGTCCTCCGCCGGCTGAACTCGATGGGGCCTGCTCGTCGATCGTTGTCGTCTTGAAAGCGTCTCGGGCATCGCCGGGGCCGGCGTGCAGGCGGAGAGGTCGGCGGTCGGTGACTGTGGTGCCGTCGGTGAGGTTGGCTGTCATGGTGATGTCGAGGAGGTAGGTACCAGCGGCGGAGAACGTCCAATTGCCGTGGACGTGGGTGTTGACGTCGATACCGGTCTCCTGCGGGTACGGCTTGCGGCTGTCGAAGACCGGGGCGGGCTTGCCGAAGTCCGAGTTGAGGAAGAGCGTGAACGTGCCCGGACCGTCGACACCGTTGAGCTTCCAGGTGACCTCACGGTCGACGCGCTTGGCGACCTCGGGATCCTGCGTGTTCCAGCCCGGCCAGACGACGCCCGGCTGCTGCACCTGCGGGATCACCCAGATCTTCTGACCTGTCTTGCCCAGAAACGCATAGGCCGGATCTGCGGGCACCGACAGCTCAGCCTTGCCGGTCGCCTGGACGACGACGTTCTCCAGCGGCCGCCAGACGACCGGATCCGCGGTGTCGTCGCGCAACTGGATCGTCCACTTGCCGTCCACGAACCGCGGTCCGAGATCGACGTGCCCGTCCGCGATCACCACCTGCGCGTCAGGGGGCGCCGGCGCGGCCGCCATCGAGGTAATTGCTAGCGGCAACAAAAACAACGGTGTCATCGAGATTCCCCCAGGCAGAGCAGCAGCTCGTCGGCGTTGTGCCGCATCATCGCGACGTAGGACCGGGCGTGTTCGTCGAACGAATCGCCGTAGATCGAGCACACCCGGACGCCGTTGTCGCGGGCGACCTGGGTCAGCACGGACGCGCGCTGCGCCAGGTTCGGCTCGGTGAAGACGGCAGGCACCTTCAGGTTGCGGATCGTCTCGGACAGCCTGCGCACCTGATCGACGCTCGGCTCCTGCGCCGGATTCGGTACGACGAACCCGGCGACCTTCAGCTGGTACGCCGAAGCCAGGTACCCGAACGCGTCATGCGTGGTGATCAGCTGCCGCCGGTCGGCCGGAATCTTCGCCAGCTGCGACCGGACGTACTCGTCCAGCTCGTCGAGCTCACGCAGGTACGCGTCGGTGTTGGTCTTGTAGGTGGGTGCCGATTGCGGATCGACCTCGATCAACGTGTCGCGAATCAACTGCACGTAGGCCTTCGCGTTGGCCACGTCCTCCCACAGATGCGGGTCGATCTCGCCGTGCACGTGCTTGCCGAGCACCGCCTGCGGGAGCTGATGGATCTGCGCCCCCGCCTTGCCGAGGAACGCGAACCGCGGATCGTCCGGCACGGTCTCGAGCGCCTTGCCGGGCACATCGATGACGACCCGGCCGGCCGGTACTACGGATTGCGCCGCGCCGACGCGCTGCGCATCGGAGTACGCGTAGACCTGGCCGCTGTCGAGGTCGACGGTGAGGTCGGTGTGCCCGTCGTCGAGCACTGTCGCTTTGCCGCCGTCGGCCGGTTCGACCTGGTGCGGTTCGACGCCGACCGCGAAGGTGAAGGTGCCCTTGCCGAGTGGTCGGCCGTTGTCGAGCCTGCCTTCGAGGGTGAGGTGGTAGACGCCGGGTTTGGTGAACGCCCAGTTGAGATGGGTATGGGCGGCGGGCGGGAGCGTCGTACTGTCGGCTGGGTTGCTCGAATCGAAGTACAGGTCAGGTTGGCCGAGGGACTCGGTGAGGTAGGCGACGAGCTTGCCCGGTCCGTCGATCTTGGTGGCGGTGAGGTGGATCGATGAGGTGCGGGTGGCGCCGCGCGCTTTGCCGGTACCGCGTACGCGCAGGCCGAGCCAGAGCACGTCGAGCCCGATGTCCTCGACGAGCGGGATCACGTGCGCGCCGTACGACTCAGCCGCCTCCGCGAGCGAGATGTTGGGTGCGTCCTTCGGGGCGTTCGCGTCGATCGTCTTGATGAGCGACTGCGGTTCCAGCAGCAGGTGATTGGTGAAGGTGACGTCAGCTCTGGCGACCCGCTTGGCATCCGCGGGCGTCGGCTCGTACGAATGCGGATCCCCACCGGCCGGCACCAGTGAGGTGGCGGACACCTGATCCCCACCAACCCGCTGCACCAGGTCAGCCAAAATCTCAGTCGTCGTCACCACATCGACCTTGCCGCCGGCTCCAGGCGCGCTTCCCGCGCACCCAGCAGCCGCCAGTACTACGAACACAACCACCGCGGCGCTGACCTGCCTGCCGCGCCTCACGCGTCACCCCGACGGCGACGAGTAGCAACCAGAGTCACAACCCCGATCACCAACAAGGTCACGCCCGCACCAATCCACGCAGGCCCAACCTCAGCCCCCGTAGAAGCCAACCGGCATCCCTCCACAACACCCCGGGAAGGCGAAACCCCAGCAACCCCGGTGCGACTCCCCGCCGGCCCCGCCGCATCAAGCCCCGCCCGATCCGGCGACGTCGCCTCAGTCAGCACGCTCGCTCGTAGCTGCGACCCCGCAGCAAGCACCGCCCGATCCGGCTCCGTCGCACCAACCAGCACGTTCGCCCGCGCCCGCGATGCTGGATCAACCAGCCCGCCCGCTCGCACGGGCACCGCGCTCGCGGCCTGCACCGAACCCTGGCTACCTGGCTCCGCCGCATCAACCGCGGTATCGGGGCTGCCCATGCCGGCCGCGAAGTCTCCGCCGCCTACGCGGTGCGTTGCATCTGCTGCAGCTGCACCGCCCGCGGACGCGGCGGTGCTTGTCGTACTCGCGCCATCCGTGCCGCCGACGGCAGCTGCGCCGCTCGCGCTGGTGGTGTGGGCGACTGCGGGGTGGGCGCCGCTGGAGGCGTTGGAGGGGGTGGTGGGGACTACGAAGGTGAGCGTGGAGGTGGTGGTGGAGTGGGTGCCGGTGGTGAGGGTGGCTGAGTGGGTGAAGGTTGCTTGGTAGGTGCCTGGTTTGGTGAAGGACCAGTTGCCGTGGGCGTGGGTGCCGAGGGGGATTTTGTAGGTGTCGGGGAGGCCGTCCCGGCTGTTGAAGATGATTTTGGGTTGGCCGAAGGAGTCGAACTCGAAGACGGCGATGGTGCCGGGGCCGGTGACCTTGGTCAGGCGCCAGTCGACTGGGGTGGAGAGCTGGGAGCTGGTGAGCTCTTCGGTGTTCCAGCCGAGCCAGATTACGCCGTCCTTCTGGGTTTGGGGGATCTGCCAGAGGGGGGAGCCGGCCGGGCCGAGGAAGTTGAAGGCGCCGCCGGGGGCGTGGGTGGCTGAGGCTGGGGTGAGTTTGATGGTGACGGATGAGGGGTCGCGCCAGATGGGGGTGCCGGGTTTGGTGCCGTCCTTTATGCGGGAGTTCAGATGGCCGTTTTCGAGGCGTACTGCGTAGTCGGCGTGGCCGTTGTCGAGGGTGGTTCTGGTGGGGTTGGCAGGGTTTGTCGGGCCGGTGGTTGAGGGGTTTGTGGGGCTGGGTGAGTTGGTTGTGCCGGGTGGGTTGGTTTGTGCGGTTGTGGGGTTGCTCTGGGTGGTCGGGTTGGTTGGTGGGGTGCTGGTGGTTGGGCAGGGCGGGAGGGAGCCGGGTGGCGGGTTGCTGTTGTTGAGGTTCGGCGGGGAATCGCTTGTCGCGTGCTCCTCATCGCCGCCGGAAAAAGCAGAAGAGCGCGGAGGCTGCGAGAGGGGAGTGGTTGGGGTGGGGGTCGAGGTCGGGGGTGTGCTGGGCGGGCGCGTGCTGGGCGGGGCCGACGGGGGTGTGGTGGGCGCCGGAGTGGGTGTGGCGGTGCGGGTCGAGGTGGGCGCCGGAGTGGGCGTGGTGGTGCGGGTTGAGGTGGGCGTCGGAGCGGTCGGTCCAGTCGGTCCCGTCGGTCCGGTCGGGGTCGGGGTGGTTCGGCCGGGGGCGGTTGGGGTGGGGTGTTCTGGTCCGGTGGGGGTCGGGTGGCCTGGGCCGGTTGGTGTGGCGGTGGGGGTGTTGGAAGGGGTCGAGGTGGTCGGCGGGGTGCCCGGTGGGGTGGTGGGCGTGCCGGGAGTACTGGGTGGGGTGGTGGGCGTGCTGGGTGGGGTGTAGGGGCCTATTACGAAGGTGTAGGTGGTGGGGGTGGAGGCGATTGGGGTGCCGGTTGTGGTGGTGGCGGTGGCTTGGAAAGTTAGGTGGTAGGTGCCTAGGGCGGTGAAGGACCAGTTGGCGTGGACGTGGCGGCCTACTGGTTGGTGGAGGGTTCGGAGGGTGGGGTCGGCGGCGGAGAAGAGGCGTTGGGCGGTGCCGGTGAAGTCGTCGTAGTTGAAGAAGATCTCTACGTTTCCTGGGCCGGATGCCGACAGGAGGGTTAGGTCTACGGCATCGCCGGCGAGGGTGCCGGGGGTGATGGTTTCGGTGTCCCAGCCGGGCCAGATCAGGTCGGGGTCCTGGGATTCGGGGGCGATCCAGACCGGGTCGCCGGGTTTGCCGAGGAAGGCGAAGGCGGGGAGGTCGGGGAGTTCGACCCGGGCGGACGCCTTGTCCTCGAGGTTGAAGATCAGATTCGCGGGATCCGCCTCGCGGTACTCGCCCAGGCCGATCCGGGTGCTCAGCCGCAGTACCGATCCGTCGTACGTCGTGTGCAGAGCGTCCGTATGGACCGCCCGCAACACCTCCGGCGCCCCGCCCGCATAGGAACGCAACGGCTGCAGCGCCATGCCCAGCGCGAGAGCGAGCACCAGGAGCGCCGCGCCAGTTGCCAGCAAGCCTGCGCGGAGACCGGCGGAGAGCGGGCCGGGGCGACGGCGGGCGCGCAGGAGGGTGCTGAGTTGGGTTCGGAGGCGGGTGGGCAGGGGGGAGCGAGGGTGAGTGGCGGTCACGGGAGGAACTTAACTGATCTGACAATCATTTTCAGTAAGCGATGCCGAAACTGCCCCGGACGGCGCCCGAAAGTCGTCACGATCCAGAGGGAACAAAGTCACCCCCAGAACGGATTTCCTGTCTGGGCTGAGTCGTGGGTAAACTGTTTTGGTTGCCTCGGCGAGGGACGCCCCCCGGACACAGTCGCGCTCACGCGCGAACTGTCGGGAGCGGCTCCGTGATCGACGCGGTGGTTCGTTGCCTGACGCCTGTACGGGAGTCAAGACGTGCCCGCTGAGGCTCTAGCAACTTTGTAACACCACCGACGATTAATCACCGCAACGCACTTGAGGAGTTCATCTCGTGGCCGAGGTCAAGATCCAAGCCGAGTCGCGCACGGAGTTCGGCAAGGGTGCTGCCCGCCGTATCCGCCGGGACCACAAGGTGCCCGCCGTTCTGTACGGCCACGGCACGGACCCGGTGCACATCACGCTGCCCGGTCACGACACCATGCTGGCGCTGAAGACCGCGAACGCCCTGCTGCTGATCGAGGTCGAGGGCTCGGAGAGCCTGCTCGCGCTGCCGAAGCAGGTCCAGCGCGACCCGATCAAGAACACCATCGAGCACGTCGACCTGGTCATCGTGAAGCGCGGTGAGAAGGTCCAGGTCGAGATCTCGGTCCACCTCGAGGGCGACGCCGTCAGCGAGACCCTGGTCGTGCTCGAGAACGCGACCGTTCTGGTCGAGGCCGAGGCCACCCACATCCCCGATGGCGTCACCGTCTCCATCGAGGGCCTGGACGCCGGCGCCCAGATCCACGCGTCCGACCTGAAGCTCCCGGCCGGGACCACGCTGGCCGTCGAGCCGGAGACCCTGATCGTCAACATCACCGCCGCGCAGACCGCGGCCCAGGCCGACGCCGAGATGGCCGAGGCCGAGGCCGAGGCCGGCATCGAGCGCGACGAGCCGGTCGCCGCCGAGGCGTAAGCAGTACGCAGTACAACAGCTTCAACAGGAAGGGCCGGGATTCGTGGCGGACGACGTGTGGTTGGTCGTCGGGCTGGGGAATCCCGGCCCTTCCTATGCCAAGACCCGGCACAACGTCGGCCAGATGGTCGCCGACGAGCTGGTCTCCCGGGTCGGCGGCAACTGGAAACAGCACAAGCAGGCCAAGGCCGAGGTGGTCGAGGCCAGGATCAGCGGCATCCGGACGATCCTGGCCAAGCCCCGGTCCTACATGAACGAGTCCGGCGGACCGGTCTCCGGCCTGCTGAAGTTCTTCAAGGTCGAGCCGAAGTCCATGATCGTGCTGCATGACGAGCTGGACATCGACTTCGGCGTCCTCCGGGCCAAGTTCGGCGGCGGCGACAACGGGCACAACGGGCTCAAGTCGATCCGCAAGTCGGTTGGCACCGGCGACTACTATCGAGTCCGGTTCGGCGTCGGGCGCCCGCCCGGCCGGCAGAACCCCGCAGACTTCGTCCTCAACGAGTTCTCCTCAGCCGAACGCAAGGACCTCCCGTTCGCTGTCGACCGGACAGCCGACGCGGTCGAGTCCCTGATGACGGATGGCCTGGAAGTAACCCAAGGACGGTTCAACTCTTAGTGAGGGACAACTCGTGAAACTGGCCGGCCTGGTCGACACCCTGATCACCGATCCGGTGGTAGCCGAGGCCGTTCGTGACGCCAAGAACGACGGCATCACGACCCTCGACCTGAGCGCACCCGGGCCGATCCGCCCGGTGCTGATGGCTGCCCTCGCGGCCGCCCAGGGCGCGGATCGGCCCGTCCTGGCAGTCACCGCCACCTTCCGCGAGGCCGAGGAGCTCTCCGAGGCGCTGCAGTGCCTGGTCGAGCCCGGCACCGTCGCCTATTACCCCGCCTGGGAGACGCTCCCGCACGAGCGCCTGTCACCGCGTTCCGACACGGTCGGCCGCCGTCTCGCCGTACTCCGCAGGCTCGCGCACCCGGACCCGTCGGACGAGACCACCGGCCCGATCAAGATCCTCGTCGCGCCCGTACGGTCCGTATTGCAGCCCCAGGTCGCCGGGCTCGCCGATCTCCGCCCGGTCCAGCTGCACGTCGGCGACTCGGTCGAGCTCGAGGACGTCACCGAGCGGCTGGCGGCAGCGGCGTACAACCGTGTCGACCTGGTCGAGCGCCGGGGCGAGTTCGCCGTCCGCGGCGGCATCATCGACGTCTTCCCGCCGACCGAGGAGCACCCGCTGCGGGTCGACTTCTTCGGCGACGACGTCGAAGAGATCCGGTACTTCGCAGTCGCCGACCAGCGGTCCCTGGAGATCGCCCAGCACGGCCTGTGGGCGCCCCCGTGCCGTGAGTTGCTGCTGACCGACGAGGTGCGCGCGCGGGCCGCAGTACTGGCCAAGGAGCACCCGGAGCTGTCCGAGCTGTTCGAGAAGCTGGCCGAAGGACATGCGGTCGAGGGGATGGAGTCGCTCGCGCCCGTCCTCGTCGACGACATGGAGCTGCTCGTCGACCTGATGCCGGCCGGCACGCACGTCGTCGTCAGCGATCCTGAGCGGGTCCGGGCGCGGGCGCACGACCTGGTCGCGACCAGTCAGGAGTTCCTGGAGGCATCCTGGGCCGCGGCCGCCGGTGGTGGCGACGCTCCGATCGACCTTGGCGCAGCGGCGTACATGTCGCTGGCCGATGTCCGGTCTCACGCGCTGGCCAAGGGCCTGGCCTGGTGGAGCATGTCGCCGTTCGCGATCGCGCCGACCGATGCGCCGGAGCTGCGCGACTCGATGGGCGAGCGCGTCTCCTTCGACATCGACCCGGACGCCGGCGCGGTCCGCAGCCGGATCGTCGCGGCCCATGAGGTCGACCCGTATCGCGGCGAAACCGCCGCTGCCGTTGAGGATGTGCGCGGCTGGCTGCGGGACGGCTGGCGCGTCGTCTGCGTCACCGAAGGACACGGTCCGGCCCAGCGGCTGGCCGAGGTGTTCTCCGAGGCGGAGCTGCCCGCGCGGACCGTCGACAGCATCGACGGCATCCCGCCGACGGGTGTCGTGCAGATCTCGCAGGGCGCTCTCGATCGCGGGTTCATTGCCGAGGGCATCAAGTTCGCGGTGCTCACCGAGAACGACCTGGCCGGCCAGCGCTCGGCGGCCGAACGGCGTTCCCAGCAACGGATGCCGAGCCGCCGCAAGAAGACGGTCGACCCGCTGGAGCTGGCGCCGGGCGACTACGTGGTGCACGAACAGCACGGCGTCGGCCGGTACGCCGAAATGCTCCAGCGCACCGTTGGTACCGGCGCACAGAAGGCCACCCGCGAGTACATCGTCATCGAGTTCGCGCCGAGCAAGCGCGGCCAGCCCGGCGACCGGCTGTACGTGCCGACCGACCAGCTCGACCAGGTCACCCGGTACGTCGGCGGCGAGCAGCCCACGCTCGACAAGATGGGCGGCGGCGACTGGGCCAAGCGCAAGGGCCGGGCACGCAAGGCGGTCCGCCAGATCGCCGGCGAGCTGATCAAGCTGTACGCCGCGCGCCAGGCGACCAAGGGGCACGCGTTCGCCAAGGACACTCCGTGGCAGCGCGAGCTGGAGGATGCGTTCCCGTTCGTGGAGACGCCGGACCAGCTGGCCACCATCGACGACGTCAAGCACGACATGGAACGCGTCACGCCGATGGACCGGATCGTCTGTGGCGACGTCGGGTACGGCAAGACCGAGATCGCAGTACGGGCTGCCTTCAAGGCGGTGCAGGACGGTAAGCAGGTCGCGGTACTGGTGCCGACCACGCTGCTCGTCCAGCAGCACTACGCGACCTTCGCCGAGCGGTATGCGGCCTTCCCGGTCAACGTGGCGCCGCTGTCGCGGTTCCAGACCGACAAGGAGTCCAAGGCGACCCTGGACGGGCTGGCCGACGGCTCGGTCGACGTGGTGATCGGTACGCACCGGCTGCTCGGCGGCGAGGTCGCGTTCAAGGATCTCGGGCTGGTCGTGGTCGACGAGGAGCAGCGCTTCGGGGTCGAGCACAAGGAGCAGCTGAAGCAGTTGCGGACGGCTGTCGACGTACTGACCATGTCGGCGACGCCGATCCCGCGGACGCTGGAGATGTCGATCACCGGCATCCGCGAGATGTCGACGATCGCCACCCCGCCGGAGGAGCGGCACCCGGTGCTGACGTTTGTCGGCGCGTACGAAGAGGGCCAGGTGACAGCCGCGATCCGGCGCGAACTGCTCCGAGAGGGCCAGGTCTTCTTCGTCCACAACCGGGTCAACACGATCGAGAAGGCGGCCGCCCGGATCCGCCAGCTGGTCCCCGAGGCTCGCGTCACGGTCGCCCATGGCCAGATGCCCGAGCACCAGCTCGAGCAGGTCATCCAGGGGTTCTGGGAGAAGGAGTCCGACGTGATCGTCTGTACGACGATCGTCGAGTCGGGCATCGACATCTCCAACGCGAACACGCTGATCGTCGAGCGCTCCGACCTGCTCGGGCTGTCCCAGCTGCACCAGCTGCGCGGCCGGGTCGGGCGTGGCCGCGAGCGGGCGTACGCGTACTTCTTCTTCCCGCCGGAGAAGCCGCTCACCGAGACGGCTCACGACCGGCTGGCGACGATCGCGCAGCACGCCGATCTGGGCGCCGGGATGCAGGTCGCGATGAAGGACCTCGAGATCCGCGGCGCCGGCAACCTGCTCGGCGGCGAACAGTCGGGGCACATCGCCGATGTCGGGTTCGACCTGTACGTCCGGCTGGTGGGCGAGGCGGTCGCGGAGTACCGGGGTGACACCCAGGCCGACGAGCCCGAGGTCAAGATCGAGCTGCCGATCGACGCGCACCTGCCGCACGACTACGTGCCGTCGCAGCGGCTGCGGCTGGAGATGTACCAGCGGCTGGCCGCCGTACGGGACGAGGACGGCATCGCCGAGCTGGTCGAGGAGCTGCACGACCGGTACGGCGACATCCCGCAGCCGGTGCTGAACCTGATCGAGGTGGCGAAGTTCCGCAACCACGCCCGCCGGGCGGGGCTCCACGACGTCACCCTGCAGGGCAATCTGATCCGGTTCGGGCCGGTCGAGCTGCCCGATTCGAAGGTGCTCCGGCTGAACAGGCTGTACCCGAAGAGTCTGGTCAAGCCGCAACTGCGTACGATCCTGGTGCCGAGACCTGCCACCCGGCCGGTCGCCGGTCAGCCGCTTCGCGACCAGGAGCTGCTGCAATGGTGCGCGAGACTGATCGACGACGTGATCGCCGAACCGGTCGGCGCGACAGTATGACCACGAACTGGAAGATTCGAGGAGATTCGGTGAGCACTTCGCGACGGCTTCGGGCGACGCAGGTAGTCGGCGCGGGCCTGGCCTCGGTCCTGCTGCTCGGCGGTTGCGCCGCGGGCACCCACCCGGGCGCGGCGGCGACGATCGGCGACAACGAGATCAGCGTCTCCGATCTGGACAAGAGCACCGCCGCGATCCAGAGCGCGGTCGGCGGGCAGCAGCAGATCGCCCCGGCCGCCGTGCTGAAGATCCTGGTGAACAACGAGGTCGCCGCGCAGGTCCTCGACCAGCGCTCGATCAAGGTCAGCGACGCCGAGATCGAACCGGCCATGAAGGTCGTCGTCGACCAGTCGCTGTACCCGAAGTTCGCGGCGAACCCGGTCACCAACGACTTCCTGCGGGCCGCGGCGCGCGCGGTGGTCGGTCAGATCAAGCTGGCCGGCGGCACCGGGTCGGTCACCGAGCCGAACGCGCAGCAGCAGAGCACCGAGGGCGCCAAGCTGATCGAGGAGGCGTCGAAGAACATCACCGTCGACATCGCCCCGCGCTACGGCACCTGGGACGGCACCCAGCTCAAGGAAGGCTCGGGATCGCTGTCGAAGCTCTCCCCGCAGAGCTCGCCGACGCCGACCGCGCCCCAGGGCGAGCAGCCGCCGGCCGAGCCGCAGGGCTGAGCCTTTGACGGGTTCGATCAAGGTCGTCCTGACCAGTCCACGGGTCGCGCCCGGGTTGCTCACCCGGGCCGCCTGGCAGGTCTTCACCGACGCTTCTGCGATCGGCGCCTCCGCCGGGCCTTCACGGCCTGACGTCCAGGCGCTGATCGGGTCCGGACTCGTCGTCCAGCACATCGACGGCGACGTCGCCGAGCAGTGGGCCTGGCTTGTCGCCGCCGCTTCCGCCGGCGACCGCGTCGCCTGGCTGGTCGGCGAGGACGGCGAGCCCGCCCTGCTCCGAACCATCGCCGACGAGCTGAGCCGGGAGCCGCGACCGGAGTACGAGGTCGAGATCGTCCACGGCTCGTACGACGTACCGGGTGCCCGCCTGATCGATCTCGTCCGCGTGATGGACCGCCTGCGCCGCAACTGCCCCTGGGACCAGGAGCAGACGCACGAAAGCCTCGCCCGCTACCTCCTCGAGGAAACCTACGAAACCCTCGAAGCGATCGACTCCGGCGACTACATCCACCTCCGCGAAGAACTGGGCGACCTCCTGCTCCAGGTAGCCTTCCACGCCCGCATCGCCGAAGAGGTCTCCGAGGAAGACGACGGCTTCTCCATGGACGACGTAGCCGGCGGCCTGGTGGAAAAACTCGTCCGCCGCCACCCCCACGTCTTCGCCGACGTCACCGCGGCCGACTCCGCCGCCGTCGAAGCCAACTGGGAATCCATCAAGGCGGCCGAAAAACAACGCACCTCGGTCCTGGAAGGCATCCCCCTGGCCCTCCCCGCCCTGGCCCTGGCCGACAAAGTCCTAGGCCGAGCCGCAAAGATCCTCCCCACTGACGCCCCACTCGCGGCCGCCCCCTCGACCGCGCCCGACGACGCCCGCATCGGAGCCGAGCTCCTGAACCTGGTCCGCCAGGCCCGGTCCCTAGGCGTAGACCCAGAACAAGCCCTCCGCACAGCAACCCACCACCTAGCCAACCAGGTACGAACCGCCGAATCCGGCTAATTCCTCCGACGCAGGCCCGACGGCCGTCTTGTGGAGCGTTGGGTTGACCGGCAACTCGCGGGCGCTGGCGGGTTATTCGGCCGCTGGCGCTGCACAGGGCGCTAGCGGTCGAAGAACCCGCCAGTCGCCGCTGAGTGGCCCGCCCGATCGCCTAGCTGGGGGCGAGGTCAGTGCGGATTGCGGCCTCGGCGGTGGGCCAGGTGGGGGTGTGGGTGAGGTCGGCTGGGACGGACCTTTGGGGGCCGAAGAGGTAGCGGTGGGGGACTAAGCCGCGGAGGGCTGCGTGGACGTCGGCCTTGTCGTCGATGAAGTGGGTGATGGCTAGGTCGGCGCAGTGGATGGCTTTGTCGGGGCGGCGGAGGCAGAAGCGGATGTTTTCGGCGGGGATGCCGGTGTGGGGGAAGAAGCCGTGGTGGTGGAGCCAGGCTAGGGAGCGTTGCTGGATTCGGGGGCCGCACTTGGAGATGAGCCAGGCTTGGCCGTTGAAGAGGTCTACCAGGCGGGGGATGGTGTCGAAGGCGCCGGGGACGGCGGGGGTGTGGAGGGCGGCTTCGGGGGTGCCGCCGAAGAAGGCGGTGTCCTGGCCGGGAGGGCTGTTGATGATGACGCGGCCGATGTCGATTCCCAATCTGTTCATGGGGTGATCGTGCGCTGGGGAACTATGTCGACAGAACTATTAATAGACGCCGCAGCTATAGTTTGAGGTGATGATTCTGGATCGGTTGGTGGCTGAGGACCTGGAAGCCTTCGCTGTTTTCGCCAAGCATCGGAACTTCACGCACGCGGCCGGCGAGTTGCATGTGAGCCAGCCCGCGCTGCATGCGAGGGTCCGCAAACTCGAGCAGACGTTGGGGAAACAGCTGTACGAGCGCCAAGGGCGCAAGCTGTTGCTGACGGCGACGGGTGATCAGCTGGCCGCCTTCGCCAACGACAGCCGTGCTCGGGCCGCAGCGTTCCTCGACGAGCTCGACGTCTTGCCGCCGCGACCGCTTGTCCTCGCGGCCGGTTCGGGGGCATACCTGTATGTCATCGGCGATGTCCTCCGCCGCTACCTCGCCCGTGAGCCCGGTCTTCGGCTGATGACGACGGACTCCGACGCCACCGTCGCCGCCATCCGCGACGGCAGCGCCGACTTCGGGGTCACGGCGCTGACCATCCCGCCGGACGACCTCGACTGCGAGCCGCTCGCGCAGTACCCGCAAGTGCTCGCGGTTCGACCCGGCCACCGCCTGGCGGACCGGCGTACGGTCCGGCTGAAGGATCTCCATGGCGAGGCGCTCGTCGTACCGCCGAAGACCCGCCCCCATCGGCAGCAGCTCGAACGCAGCCTGCTCGACGCCGGTGTCGACTGGACCGTCGCGGTGGAGGCCGAAGGCTGGAATCTCTTGGTCCACTTCGTCCGGCTCGGCGTCGGCCCGGCCGTCGTCAACGGCTTCGTCCGTACGCCGGCCGCCGTGCGAACCATCCCCGTCAAGGACCTCCCACCGATTCGCTACTACCTCGTCACCCGCCGCAACCGCCCGGCCGACCAGCGCCTCGACCTGCTGCGCGAGCTACTCCAGCGCCACGTCCTGAAATGATGAGTCGGTGAGCAAGGACAGCCGGGCGATTTCGAGGTTGCTCAGGCATACAGGCGGTGAGCGGGGGCTCGCGATGAGTGCTGACGGCTGGGCGCTGATCGAAGACGTCTGCAAACTCCTCGAGATGGACCGTACTGCGCTCGCAGCGGCCGTCGAGCAGAACGACAAGGCGCGCCTGCAGGTCGACGGAGAGCGAATTCGGGCATGTCAGGGGCACTCCGCGGCGGGAATGCCGGTCACCCGTGAAGCTTTGGAGAACAGTTGGCGACGGGTTCGGCCTGTCGAAGAGCTCTGGCATGGGACGAATCAAGCAGTCCTCGAGGCGATTCTGCGCGAAGGGTTACAGCCCGGGCGGCGTACCCACGTCCACCTCGCGCCGAGCCGGAACAGCCATGTGGGCAGGCGATCCAGGGTCGACGTGCTGCTCGGGATCGATCCGGCGAAGCTCGATCAGCCGGTTTTCCAAGCTCCCAACGGGGTTCTGCTGGTCCGGTCGGTGCCTCCTGGAGCGATCTCCCAAGTGCTGAAGACCGACGCGGTCCACGGGGCCGACTGGTCTGGCCGCTAGGCTCGGGGCTGACATCAGGTGTGAACAAGGGAGTAGATGTGGCCACCATCGAGGCCGTCGGCGCCCGCGAGATTCTTGACTCGCGCGGTAACCCCACTGTCGAGGTCGAGGTTCTCCTCGACGACGACACCGTCTCCCGGGCGGCAGTGCCGTCGGGAGCTTCCACCGGCCAGTTCGAGGCCGTCGAGCTGCGTGACGGGGACAAGTCCCGTTACGGCGGCAAGGGTGTCCAGAAGGCCATCACGGCCATCCTGGAGGACATCGACAAGGAGATCGTCGGCTACGACGTCCACGAGCAGCGGCTGATCGACCAGGCCCTGATCGACCTGGACGGTACGCCGAACAAGTCCAAGCTGGGCGCCAACGCCATCCTCGGCGTCAGCCTCGCCGTCGCCAAGGCGGCCGCGGAGAGCGCCGGCCTGGACCTCTACCGCTACGTCGGCGGCCCGAACGCGCACGTGCTCCCGGTGCCGATGATGAACATCCTCAACGGCGGCTCGCACGCGGACAGCAATGTCGACGTGCAGGAGTTCATGATCGCCCCGATCGGCGCGTCGACGTACTCCGACGCCCTGATGCAGGGTGCGACCGTCTACCACGCGCTGAAGGCCGTGCTGAAGGAGAAGGGCCTGTCCACCGGCCTCGGCGACGAGGGCGGCTTCGCCCCGAACCTGCCGAGCAACCGGGACGCGCTGGACCTGATCCTGGTCGCGATCGAGCGGGCCGGCTTCAAGCCGGGCGAGGACATCGCGCTGGCCATGGACGTGGCCGCGAGCGAGTTCTACACCGACGGTGTGTACGCGTTCGAGGGCGGCAAGAAGTCGGCCGACGAGATGATCGCGTACTACGCGGACCTGGTGGCGGCGTACCCGATCGTGTCGATCGAGGACCCGCTGAACGAGGAGGACTGGGACGGCTGGAAGAACCTCAGCGCCCAGCTCGGCGACAAGATCCAGGTGGTCGGCGACGACCTGTTCGTCACCCAGGTCGAGCGGCTGCAGCGCGGCATCGACGAGAAGGCCGCCAACGCCCTGCTGGTCAAGGTGAACCAGATCGGCTCGCTGACCGAGACGCTGGACGCCGTCGACCTGGCCCACCGCAACGGGTTCGCCTGCATGATGAGCCACCGGTCCGGCGAGACCGAGGACACCACGATCGCCGACCTCGCGGTGGCGACCAACTGCGGCCAGATCAAGTCCGGCGCGCCGGCCCGGTCCGACCGTACGGCGAAGTACAACCAGCTGCTCCGGATCGAGGAAGAGCTCGACGACGCGGCCCGGTACGCCGGTCGCTCGGCCTTCCCGCGATTCAAGGGCTGACCGACGTAGGCTTTGGAGATGTCCTCCCGCCGGGATCCAGGTGCGCGCCCAGGCTCGCGACCGACGAGTCGTAGCCAGTCGCGCCCGCCTGCCCGCAGGGACGGCAACCAGCCCAAACGTCGTACGACGGGAACCCCTGGTCCGGGCACGCCCCGGACCAGGGGTTCGCGCAACCTCACCGGCCGGGCAGCCGTCGTGCTGCTCGTGCTCGGGGCGCTGATCGTTTCGTACGCGCAGAGCCTGCGGGTCTGGTTCGACCAGCACCAGCAGATCAGCGCGTTGCAGCAGGAGATCCGCGATCGCGAGACGCGGGTCGACCAGCTGGGCGAAGAGGTCGAGCGCTGGAACGATGACGCCTACGTCAAGGCGCAGGCCCGGCAGCGGCTCGGCTGGGTGATGCCGGGCGAGGTCGGGTACCGGGTGATCGGCGCGGACGGCAAGCCTGTCGGGGCGCCGCCCGAGCCCGCGGGGCCGGCTGATCCGCATGCCGATCCGCAGAAGCCGACCTGGTACACGAAGCTGTGGGGGAGCGTCGAGGGCGCCGGCAATCCGCCCGCGCCGGCCAAACCGGCCACCCCGAAGCCGACCCCCAAACCGGTACTGACCGCACCACCGAAGGGCAGCAGGTGAGCGTTACACCCGAGGACGTCACGGCCGTCAGCGAGCAACTCGGCCGCCCCGCCCGCGGGATCCGTTCGATCGCTCATCGCTGTGTGTGCGGGCTGCCCGATGTGGTCGAGACCGAGCCGCGGCTTCCCGACGGCACGCCGTTCCCGACCACGTACTACGTCACCTGTCCGCGACTGGCGTCGGCGATCGGCACGCTGGAGGCGGACGGCGTGATGAAGGAGATGACGGACCGGCTGGCGGAGGACGAGGAGCTGGCTGCTCGGTATCGGTCGGCGCATGAGGACTACCTGCGTCGGCGCGAGGCACTCGGTGACGACGTGCCCGAGATCATGGGGATCAGCGCGGGTGGGATGCCTACCCGGGTGAAGTGCTTGCATGTGCTGGTCGGGCACTCGCTGGCGGCCGGGCCTGGGGTGAATCCGCTGGGCGATGAGGCCCTGGCGATGCTCCCCGACTGGGGCCGACGGGGGCCCTGTGTCTGACGCCGCGCCGGGCGAGGGGTATGTGCTTGGCGGCTCGGCCGATTCGGACGCCGCTGGTGGGGCGGAGTCGGTACGGGTCGCTGCGATCGACTGTGGGACGAACTCGATCCGGCTGCTGATCGCGGACTATGCCGATGGCGAGTTGACCGAGGTCGATCGGCAGATGCGGGTGGTTCGGCTGGGGCAGGGCGTCGATGCTTCGGGCGCCTTTGCAGCCGATGCGTTGGTACGGACCTTCGCCGCTTGCGCGGAGTACGCCGAAATCGTGCGCGCTGCCGGTGTGGACCGACTGCGGTTCGTCGCGACGTCGGCGGCGCGGGATGTGAGCAACCGGGACGAGTTCTTCGCCGGGGTGTCCGAGCGGCTCGGAGTCATGCCGGACATCATCTCGGGCGCCGAAGAGGCCGCGCTGAGCTTCCAGGGCGCGACGAGCGGGCTGGCCGCGCTGGAGGTGCCGGGTCCGTATCTGGTGGCCGACATCGGCGGCGGCTCGACCGAACTGGTTCTGGGCGACGCCGACGGCGTCATCGCGTCGGAGTCCCTCGACATGGGCTCGGTCCGAATGACCGAACGGCATCTCCACTCCGACCCCGCAACGGTCGAGGAGATGGCCGCCGCGACCAAGGACGTCGACGCACTACTCGACTCGACCGTGGTGCCGTTGTCGAAGGCGCGCTGCCTGATCGGCGTCGCGGGCACGGTCACCACGGTGGCCGCCGTCGCGCTCAAGCTCACCGAGTACGACCCCGGCGTGATCCACCACGCCAAGATCCCCGCCGACCTGCTCCTCGACACCACCTCCTGGCTGATGGGCTCGACGAGAATGGCGCGCGCCGAAGTACCGGCCATCCATCCCGGCCGCGTCGACGTCATCGGCGCCGGCGCCCTGATCCTCCAACGCCTGCACGACCGCCTCGACTACGACGGCGTCCTGGTCTCCGAACACGACATCCTCGACGGCGTGGCCCTGGCGCTAGCGCGGGTGGAGACCGTCTAGCGCGAGGTTGAGGACGCGGGTGCGCTGGGCGTCGTCGACGAAGCCGGCGGCGGTCAGGCCGCTGACCATCCGGAGGACGTCGTCGAAGTTGGTGTCGGGGCGGATCGCGCCGGACTGCTGGGCGTGGTCGAAGAGGGGCTGACCGGCGTCGTACATCGCCTCGCGGGCGGTACGGAACAGGTCCGAGTCGCGGTTCAGTTCCTCGTAGATGGCTCGCTTCGTGGCGGCGTACCCGACGAAGCGCTGCAGCCAGGTCTCGAAGGCCTCCCATGGTGGCAGATCGGCGACCTCGTCCGCGGCCTGGCAAAGCTCCTCGATCTCGCCGAAGTAGACGGCGTCGAACAGGTCCTGCCGGGTCGGGAAGTTCCGGTAGAGCGTCCCGATGCCGACCCCGGCGCGGCGCGCGATGTCTTCCAGCGACGCCCCGGAGCCGTGCTCGGCGAAGGCGTCCCGGGCGGCGGCCAGCAGGGCGTCGAAGTTGCGGCGGGCGTCCGCGCGGTGCGGGCGCTTGATCGCGACGCCCAGACTTCCGCGGGCACTTGTGGTCTCGGTCACCCCAGCAACCCTATCTACTAGAACCGGAGGCACTCCTCCGCTATACTGGAGGCATACCTCGACTTTAGCAGATCGGGGTACACCCACACTCTCCTGAAGGACTTCTGCATGCCCAGAATCAGGCATAACTCACCACGTACGACGCTGGCTGTGCTCGCGTCCGTCGTGGCTGCTTTCTCCATGCTGCAGTCGCTGGTAACCCCAGCCCTGCCGCTGATCCAGCACGACCTCCACACCAGCCCGGCGCTGGTCACCTGGGTATTCACCGCACTGCTCCTGTCGGTCTCGGTGTCGACCCCGCTGCTCGGCCGGGTCGGCGACATGGTCGGCAAGGAGCGCACGCTGCTCATTGCTCTGGTCGCCCTCGCGGTCGGTTGTCTGCTCGCGGCGATCGCGCCGAACATCGGCGTACTGATCGCAGCTCGTGTTGTCCAAGGCCTTGGCGGCGCGGTCTTCCCGCTGTCGTTCGGCATCATCCGCGACGAGTTCCCGACCGAGCGAGTCCCGTCCGTGGTCGGCTTGGTGTCGGCCGTGATCGCGGCCGGCGGTGGGCTCGGCATCGTACTGGCCGGCCCGATCGTCCAGGCGCTCGGCTGGCGCTGGCTGTTCTGGATCCCGCTCGTCGTCGTCACGACGGCCGCAGTGCTGGTACGCCGGTACGTCCCCGAGTCGCCGAATCGCGTCCCCGGCCGGATCGACTGGCTCGCCGCCCTGTTGCTGTCCGGCTGGCTGATCGCCCTGCTGCTCCCGTTGAGCACCGGCCGCTCGTGGGGCTGGGGATCGGCCCTTACCATCGGCCTCTTCGTCACAGCCGCCGTCCTCCTGGTCGGCTGGATCACCGTCGAACTCCGCTCGAAGAACCCGCTGATCGACATGCGGATGATGCGGTTGCCGGCCGTCTGGACGACCAACCTGGTGGCGTTGCTCTTCGGCGCCGCGATGTTCGCCGTCTATGCGTTCGTGCCTCAGTTCGTGCAGATCCCCAAGGCCGCGGGCTTCGGATTCGGCTCGAGCGTGACGCAGGCCGGACTCCTGATGCTGCCGATGCTGGTCACCATGGCCGTCGCCGGTTCGCTCAGTGGACCGTTGGCGCCGCGCTTCGGGCCGAAGGCTCAGGTGGTCACGGGATCGTCGCTGAGCCTGGTCGCGGCGTTGCTGTTCGCGCGGCTCCACGACTCGCCCTGGCAGCTCGCGCTCTCGACGGCGCTCTTCGGGATCGGGCTAGGCCTGGCGTACGCATCCATGACCAGCCTGATCGTGCAGAACGTGCCGCGGGAGCAGACCGGCGCGGCCACCGGGATGAACGCCAACATCCGCACCATCGGCGGATCCATCGGTACTGCGGTCGCCAGCTCCGTCATCACCGGCCACCTCCAGCCGTCGGGTCTGCCCGCCGAATCCGGCTTCACCGACACCTTCTACCTGCTCGCAGCCTTCTCGGCGGCCGCGGTCCTGCTGGCGCTGGCCATCCCGACCGCTCGCCGGATCGCTACGCCGGCTCCGGTCCTCGAAGAGTTGGTCAGCTGATCGGCTCTACGCTGAGGGCATGAAGCTGCCGCACCCGTTGACCGGGGAGCTGTTCGACAGTCCGGTACCACCGGGAACCGGCTGGCCCGAAGATCCAGCGGCAGTTGGTACTCCGGCCGCACGCGACGCGGCCGAGGTCCTCAAACTCGCGCAGACGGACGACCTGGCGGAACTCGACGCCAGGGTGTCCGTCTGCCGTGCGTGTACCCGGCTGGTCGAGTGGCGCGAAGATGTTGCTCTCGGCAAGCGAAAGTCCTTCGCCGACCAGCCGTACTGGGGTCGGCCCATCGCTGGCTGGGGAGACCCGTCGCCGCGAGTGCTGATAGCCGGCCTGGCTCCCGCGGCTCATGGCGGCAACCGCACAGGCCGGGTCTTCACCGGCGATCGCTCGGGCGACTGGCTGTTCGCGTCGCTCTACCGCGTTGGTCTCGCCAATCAGCCGACGAGCGAGCACGCCGGCGACGGGCTGCGGCTCATCGGCGCGCGGATGATGGCGGCCGTCCGGTGCGCGCCACCGGCCAACAAGCCGACGCCGGAGGAGCGCGACAACTGCGCGCCTTGGTTCCACGCGGAGTTGGAGCTGGTGCTGCCGTCGACTCGGGCGATCGTCTGCCTCGGGAAGTTCGGGTTCGACGTGCTGCTCAACGCGCTGCAAGCCGTCGGCGGGGTGGTGCCCAGCCCTCGTCCGAAATTCGGGCACGCGGTGGAGTACGTAGTACCGGGTCCGTACGGCGAAGTCACCGTCCTCGGCTGCTTCCACCCCAGCCAGCAAAACACCTTCACCGGCAAACTCACCGAACCCATGACCGACGCGGTCCTCACCCGAGCCAAAACGATCGCCGGTCTGTGACTTGCGGTTGTGTTACCGGTGGGGTCAGCGCTAGGTGTGGGCGGGGGCAGGACGCAGGATAGGGGACGAAGGTCCCCCTGATGGGGGACTTCCGGTGGTTGAGATCACCCGGAAGATGGTTTGTGAAAGTTTTCACGAGCCGGGTATCCTGAAGTGGACATGAAGTTCGAACAGCACTCAGGGAGAGTGAAGGCAATGGCAGCCCAGGTACCGCACATCCTCGTCGTCGGAGGCGGTTACGTCGGGATGTACACGGCGTACGGCCTGCGCAAGGCCGCCCGCCGGGGCAAGATCCGGGTCACCGTGGTCGACCCCCGTTCGGTGATGACGTACCAGCCGTTCCTGCCCGAGGCCGCGGCCGGCTCGGTGGAGCCGCGGCACGTGGTGGTGCCGCTGCGCAAGACGCTGAAGGGCTGCCGGGTGGTCACCGGCCGCGTGGTCGGCGTCGACCACGAGCGCAAGGTCGCCCAGGTGATGCCCGAGGAGGGCCCCGACTACGAGCTCGCCTACGACCAGATCGTGATCGCGATCGGCTCGATCGCGCGCACGCTGCCGATCCCGGGGCTGGCCGAGGAGGCCACCGGGTTCAAGAACGTCGAAGAGGCGATCGCGCTCCGCAACAAGGTGCTCGACCGGCTCGACGTCGCGTCCTCGCAGCCCGACCCCGCGCTGCGCAAGTCCGCGCTCACCTTCGTCTTCGTCGGCGGCGGGTACGCCGGGATCGAGGCGTTCGCCGAGCTCGAGGACATGGCCCGCTACGCCACCCGGTACTACGACAACATCACGCCCGACGACATGCGCTGGGTGCTCGTCGAGGCCACCAACCGGATCCTGCCCGAGGTCGGCCCGGAACTCGGCCAGTACACCGTCGAGCAGCTGCGCAAGCGGAACATGGACATCAAGCTCGAGACCCGGCTGGAGTCCTGCGAGAAGGGCCATGTCGTACTGAGCGACGGCGAGGAGTTCGACTCCGACACCATCGTCTGGACGGCCGGCGTGAAGGCCAACCCGGCGCTCGCCCAGACCGGCTTCCCGCTGGACGAGCGCGGCCGGGTCAAGTGCCTGGCCAACCTGCGGATCGAAGGGGTCAGCGACGCCTGGTCCGCCGGCGACAACGCCGCAGTACCGGACCTGACGTCCGAGACCGGCGCGTACTGCGCACCTAACGCGCAGCACGCCGTACGGCAGGCCAACCGTCTCGCGGCGAACATCCTCCGCGTGGTCGACGGTCAGCCGCCGCAGGACTACAAGCACAAGTACGTCGGCTCGGTGGCGAGCCTCGGCCTGCACAAGGGCGTCGCCCAGCTGTACGGCGTGAAGGTGAAGGGCTGGCCGGCCTGGTTCCTGCACCGGACGTACCACGTGTCCCGCGTGCCCACCTTCAACCGCAAGGCCCGGGTCATCCTGGACTGGACCCTCGCGCTGTTCTTCCGGCGTGAGGTCACCAGCCTCGGTAGCCTGCAGACTCCCCGCGAGGAGTTCCGCAGGGCTACCGACAGCTGATTCCCCCGCCCTCCTTGCTTTTGCTTTTCAGTGGTCGATGGGAGCGGTGCCCCAGCTTGTGGGTGCCGCTCCCATCTGTACGTTGATCCGGCCGCCGCTGGTGATGAACGACTCCGGCAGCCAGGACTCGGTGCGCGGCTTGCCGTTGAGGGCGAGCGATTCGACGTACTGGTTGGCGTCTGACGTCTGCGGCGCCTCAATGGTCAGCCGTACGCCGTTGCTGCGCTTCAACTCGACCTTCGGGAAGAGCGGACTGCCGACCAGCAACTCGGCCCTCCCAGGCGTCTGCGGGAAGAGGCCGATCGCCGCGAACACATACCAGGCCGAGAGCGTCCCCAGATCGTCGTTGCCCGGCAGGCCTGACGGCCCGGTGCCGTAGACGGTGTCGACGATCTCGCGCGTCGTCGCTTGCGTCTTCCAGGCGACGCCGAGCCCGTTGTAGAGCCACGGCGTGTGCAGACCCGGCTCATTGGTTGGGTCATAGCGGAGCGCGCTGCCACCCTTGACCGCCCAGTTGCCGGCTGCATCGTGGAAGAAGCCGTCGAGCCTGGTGACCGCATCGCCGCCCATCACCGCGCCGAGGCCGGAGACATCCTGCGGCACCATCCACGTGTACGTCGCACTGGAACCCTGCGCGAATCCCACATCGGTGGACGGCGTGAACCCAGGCTGCCACGTCCCATCCGCCTTGCGAGCACGCTGGTAGCCGACTGCCGGGTCGTACGTGTTCTTCCACCACGTGCCGCGATCGGCGAGGTCCTGGGTGTCTTTGCCGAGCCGGGATCCCCACTGGGCAAGGGAGAAGTCCGCGAGCGAGTTCTCCAGCGTCTCCGCCGCTCCACCCCAGCAGTGGCAGGCGTCCTGCGGCGCGTAGTGCTTTGCCAAGTAGGTGTTGAGCGCCGGCCGTTGCCCGGTGCACTGTCCTGGGCAGCCGCCATCGTTCTCGGCATCGGCGTTCTGCACCGTCGCCTGGTGGACGAGCGAGTCGTAAGCGCCCTCGGCATCGAAGTTCGTGACCCCCATCGCCGCGAAGGTCGCCAGGGTCGGCGCGGCCGGGTCGCCCGTCATCACGTGCGTCGGGCCGTTGTTGTGCAGCCAGCGATCCCAGATCCCCTTGTTCTGCTGGGCGAACTGGTACATCGACTGCGCGAAGTCACCCGCGATCTCCGGCTTCAGCAACGCGAGCAGCTGGATGTGCGCCCGATACTGATCCCACCCCGAGAACGTCCCGTACTGCGCCCGCTGGCCCGGCGCCAGCTCGTGGATCTGCTGGTCGCTGCCGAGGTACTTGCCGTCGACGTCGTTGAACACGTTCGGCTGCAGGAGTACGTGGTACAGGGCGGTGTAGAAGGTGTTGCGCTGGGCGTCGCTGCCGCCGGTGATCCGGACGTTCTGCAGTTCGTTCTTCCAGTCCTTGTAGCCGTCGTTGGCGATCCGGTTGACGGTCGCGTCCGGGCGGATCTCGGCGGCGAGGTTGTCCTCAGCGCCTTGCGCGCTCACGTACGAGATGCCGATCCGCATCTTGACCTTGGCGCCGGGGGTGAAGCTGACGTAACCCCCTGAGCCCTTGCCCGCACGGTCGGCGCCGGTCGCGTAGCCCTCGCCACCAGTGGTCTGGGTGCCGCCCGGGGTGATCGTGCCGTCCTTCCAGGTGCCGGTGGCAACGACCGGCTGGTCGAAGGAGGCGGTGAAGTAGAGGCGGTAGTAGGTCTTCCGGTTGTTCGTACCACCGTTGGCGCGACGTCCGCAGAAGGCGCCGGTCAGGACCGAGCCGGTCACCTTGCGGTTTGCCGCGTCGATGGTGATCTCGGCGTCCTCGCTGCCGTTGAGCGAGTTCGACGTACGGAACAGCAGGTTCGGCTGGCCGTCGGTCGGGAAGGCGAAGTCGCCGACACCTGCTCGGGTGGTGACGGCGAGGTCGGACTTGACGCCGTTCGCCAGCTTCACGGTGTACCGGCCGGGCTTGGCGATCTCGTCGGCGTGGCTGAAGTCGCTGGCGTACTTGGCGTCTTTGGTGTCGGCGGTGGGGGAGGTGTCGACGGTACCGACGTACGGCATGATCGGGATGTCGCCGGCCGCGCCCGGGTTGCAGCCGGCGCCGCTGACGTGGGTGAGGGCGAAGCCGCGCACCCGCGTCACGTCGTACTGGTATCCGTTGGCGGCACCCGTGCTGGTCTGATCGCCGCGGGTGCTCGTGGGGCTCCACGAGATCATGCCGAACGGGCGGACGGCTCCTGGCCAGGTCGTTCCGTCGCGGGCGGAGCCGACCAGCGGGTCGACGTACGCGGCCGGGTCTGTGACGAGTTGATCGACGGCCTGGGCTGGCAGGGCGGGGAGGAGCAGGGCTAGAGCGAGACCTCCGACGAGCAGGCGCATTTGAAACCTTCCAAGGGCGGACGAAACCCCTAGAGGCTAGTGCGGATCGGTTCTTCGTGGTGTCTGCGCGGGTGAAGGCTCGGTGATCAGCGGGTGTCGTCGAGGAGGCCGGCGTCGTGGACGAGGAGGGCGATCTGGACGCGGTTGTTCAGGTCGAGTTTGGTGAGGATGCGGGAGACGTGTGTCTTCACCGTCGGGATGCTGAGGTAGAGGGTAGCGCTGATCTCGGCGTTCGACTTGCCCTCGCCGACGGCTACGGCGATGTCGCGTTCGCGGTCGTTGAGGTCCTTGAGGCGTTCGGCTGCCTTGCTCTTGCGCTGGTCCTGGCCGGAGGCGGCGACGCGGGTGATCAGGCGCTTCGTGACGCCTGGCGAGAGGACCGGCTGGCCGCCGGCGATCCGGCGTACGGACTCGACGATCTCGGCCGGCGGGGTGTCCTTGAGGATGAAGCCGGCGGCGCCCGCGCGGAGCGCGCGGAGTACGTGCTCGTCGGCGTCGAACGTGGTCAGGATGACGACCTCGGGGGCGCCCGGCCGCCTGCGGATGGATTCGGTCGCGGTCAGGCCGTCGGTGTTCGGCATCCGGATGTCCATCAGCACGACGTCGGGGGAGAGCTTGTCGATCAGGCTCTGTACGCCGCTGCCGTCGCCGGCCTCGCCGACCACGCGGATGTCCGGCGCGCCGCCGAGCATCAGTTGCAGGCCGGCCCGCAGCAGCGGGTCGTCGTCCACGATCAGCACCCGAATGGTCATGCGGGCCACGGTAGCCAAGCGGCGAGACGGAATTCGCCCTCGGGGGTACGGCCGTGTTCGAGCCGGCCGTCGACGAGTTGGGCGCGCTCGGTCAGGCCGATCAGGCCTTGGCCGTCGCCGCGTCGTGCTTGGCCGGCTGGGTTGTTCAGCTCGACTGTGAGGCCGTTACCTGGGGAGCCGACGACCTTTACTTTCACCGGCTCGCCGGGGGCGTGTTTGAGGGCGTTGGTGAGGCCCTCCTGGACGATCCGGTACGCGGTTCGGCCGACGTGCTCGGGGAGGTTGCCGGGGGCATCGAGTTCGAGGGCTACGGGGAGGCCGGCTTTTCTTGAGTCGTCGACCAGAGCGGGGAGGTCGGCGAAGCTTGGCTGGGGGAGTTCGCCGACGGGGGCTCGTAGTACGCCGATCACTTCTCTCAGGTCTTGGAGGGCCTGGTGGGCGCTGGCGCGGATGACCTCGGCCGCGCTGGCCACCTCTTGGGTGCTGGCGTCTGGGCGGTAGGCGAGGGCGCCGGCGTGGACGCTGAGCAGGGAGAGCCGGTGGCCCAGTACGTCGTGCATCTCGCGGGCGATCTCCTCACGGGCTCTCAGTTGGCCGCGCTCGGCCTGGAGGAGAGCCATCGCCTCGGCGCGGTCGGCTCGGTCGCGGAGGGTCTGGAGGAGTTGGCGGCGGGAACGGAGGTACAGGCCCCAGCCGGCCAGGGCGCAGTAGATCAGGATCGCCCAGCCGGCGGTCACCTGGATGGACTCGGGCTTGTCCCGGACAGCGATGTAGATGGCCAGGCTGACCGTGTTGACGCCGAAGATCAGCACCGTGGTCCGGAACGGCCGGTAGATCGCCACCGTGAGGATGATCATCAGGGTCGGGCCGGCGGCGGCGTCGGAGAAGGCCGAGATCGCGGCCGCGACGAGCGCCAGCTGGACCGGCCAGCGCCGCCGGAACCACAGCGTCAGGCACAAGGCCAGGCCGAGGACGAAGTCGACGTCGTGCAACCACCCGGGGATCGGGTCTTTGCGGCCGCTGTCGTAGGCGACCAGGCTGATCAGGATCGCGAGGACGAAGCTCAGGCTGTCGACCACCCAGTCCCGGGCGCTGCGCCTCGGACCTTCTGAACCTGCCATGGGTCGAATCTAACTAGCTTTTGGGCGGGATTGTGGCCGGGTGGGCCGTCCGGATACCGAAGTTTGACCGGGTAAAGACTTTGGTCCGGGTAAGTTTCCGCCCATGAGTCAGCTCGCAGTCACCGTCATCGGCCCGGACCGCCCGGGCATCATCGCCGACGTCACCGAGGCCCTCGCCCAGACCGGCGTCAACCTCGAGGACTCGACGATGACGCTCCTGCGCGGCCATTTCGCGATGATGATCGTCTGCTCCGGATCGTTCCCCGAGGTACGCGAGGCCCTGGAGCCGCTGCGGGGCGAACTCGTCATCACCGTCCGTGAAATGGGCCCAGAACACGCCCACGCCCCGATCGGCGCGCCTTTCATCCTCAGCGTGCACGGCGCCGACCGCCCCGGGATCGTCTCCGCCGTGACCCGGATGATCGCCAGCGTCGGCGGCACGATCACCGACCAGACAACGCGGCTGAGCGGTTCCCTGTACGTCCTGACCGCCGAGGTTGAGCTGCCCGCCGCGGCTGAGCTCGGCATGCTCCAGCGCGCCCTGGAGATCACCGCCGAGGAACTAGGCGTCGGAGTAACCCTGCGCCCGGCCGAAAGCGACGATCTGTGAGCTCCCCGGTGACCGCCCATCTGAACCAGACCGTCGCCAGCTGGAGCCCCGCCCAACTAGGCCTCACCGGCGACGTCCTCGAGGTCGTCCGAGCCCCCCACCCCGTCCTGGCCACCGAGGGCGCCCTGGTCGACCCCCTGGACCCAGTGATGCTGGCCCTGGCCGCCGACCTGGTAGCCACCATGCGAGTCTCCCCAGGCTGCGTAGGCCTAGCCGCCCCTCAAGTCGGCGTCGCCGCCCAGATGTTCGCCCTGGACGTCACCGGCCACCCCAAAACCCGCACCTGCCACGGCGTCTTCGTCCTCTGCAACGCCGTCATCGTGGAAGCCACCCGCCAGGAAAAGGCCCGCGAGGGTTGCATGTCCGTCCCCGACCTGACCGGCGACGTCAAACGAGCCACCCGCCTAACCATCACCGGCACCCTCCCCGGCACCACCGACCAACTCACCATCACCACAGACGCCTTCGAGGCCAGAGCCCTACAACACGAAATAGACCACTGCTCCGGAGCCCTCTTCCTAGACCGAGTAGCCGGCGCCCACGCCATCTACCCCCGCAAGGTCTACCTGTAACCACCCCGGTACGCCGAACCGCCAGCAACCAACCCTCGTCCTCCGAACCACCCAAGTCGGGGTGACGTGTGGTGTCAGCCAACTGTGGCTTCCCCGCCCACCCGCCCGCGGGGTAAACGTCTGGGGTAGGGCGGCTGTGGTTTCCCCGCCCACCCACCCCGTGCCTAACGTCATGCGCGTACGAACTGTCATCGCCCGCTGGCTCAGCACCTGCAGAAGGGGATGTCCGCACATACCAACGCAACCTCACCCGCTTACCCTGTGTTCGTGACCAGGATCTACTTGTAGGGTGCTCCTTTGGTCGCAGGCCCGGGTGGCGGAACGGCAGACGCAGCGAGCTTAAACCTCGCAGCCGAAAGGCATACGGGTTCGAATCCCGTCCCGGGCACAACGCTCATACCGACGCCTCCGCGGAGAACCACCCGCGGAATGTCGTCCATCAGGCAATATCCGTCGGCCACTCGGACCACTCGAATGCGGTCGGTCGGTCGCCACCGCTCTCGAGGAATTCGGCGACTGCGCGGCGGACATCCTCGACAGAGACCTCGGAGTCCTGCGGCCAACCCTCGTCGTGGCCTTGGTAGTAATAGAACGCCTCGTCGCGCTGACTCGGATTCCCCGGTACGTACCAAACGCCGCGCCCGGTTCCGTCGTTGCCGGCGTAGCGAATGCCACCCACCTTGGCTTCGGCATCGATACCGATCCGCAGTTCGTGATCGCGTACTCCGGACTCCAGCAGCGGGCGTGCCTCGCTGTACAACGCGACAACTGAATTCTCGAACGGCTCAGCCAGGACCGCGTCGACCAGGGCATCGACATCGGCGGCCGAAGTCAGCAGCGTAGGACCCGCGCCGTTCTTGTAAAAGGCCCGAACAGTCGCTGTCATGTCGTCATCCATCCTGTTCCGTACTGCGATAGGTCCGCTTGAACCCAGCTGGTCCGTAGACGGTCAAACTACCGCCCGCCGGGAGAAACCTGCTCAGCATCTGATCGCATCCGAGGTCACCGTCGCACGGCCTCTTGTTGACCACGATCGTCTCGTCCGTGAGTCCGCGCTCACGCATCATCAACGCGAACTTGATCTCGACGTGCGAGGTGATCGCCAAGGTATGTGGCGGGTCACCCAGCGTCTTGTCCAATGCCAGACGGTCAGCCATCTCTCGATGCCTGTCGATGCCGCTGAGTAAAGGCTGCTCATTGCCGTCAGGGTCTCGCCAGAGGCCGCTGGTCTTCTCTCTGTGGCCTCGACGCTCAACGCGTACTGGCAGCTTCCGAAACAGATCCCTGGCCTGTTCATCGCTGATCGTGGGCTGCGATCGACTTCGTTCCGGGCTCGAGTCCTCGCCTGCCGTCGTGACAGCTCGCGGCTTCGGCCCTTCCGCGGCCCGGTCATGGCCCTGCCGCCCGCTCCTGACCATCTGTTCGGCCCAGTCGCGTGCCTTTGGTCGTACCTGGGCCAGGTACTGAGCTGCGTCGTCGCAGCGGCGGGCCGCCTCGTCCAGCTGTACTGCGGCCAGCCGGGCTGCTGGGTGGTTGGACATGTGGCCGACGTAGCCGGCGTTCTCCCGGCACCTCTGAGCCATTCGCCTTAGGTAGTCGGCAACGCGAGGAGTCTCGTCGAGAGCGGTCAACAACGCCTGGGCTACGCGCTGGAGTTCGGAGGGCATCCGCGTGCCTGTGGCGGCTAGATCTGGTCGGCATAGCTTCGGCAGCCGTGGGCGGCGATCTGGAGAGATTCCACGGCTTGTTCGAGGGAGCGTCCGGCGGCGTCGAGGAGTTGAGCGATGTCGCGATCGGCGCCGGTGGCTGAGCCGGCGATCAGGGCTTGAACCTGTGCGCCCGTCTGGCCGAACTTCTGCCGGAAGCCGCCGAGGCTACCGGCGCCTTGCTGGGCCTCGGTGGTGAGTTGGTAGAGCTGGGCTTTGAGTCTCTGGATGTCGGACATGAGCGCCTCATCTGATTTGGTTGCTATGGGCAACTGGAGTGGCAGGTGGACGCAGGGTGCAGGGCCCTGGTACGTCCACCCGCCGGACTATGGAGTCGCGTCGACGGGGGAGGCGACGAACACCTGGGCGCCGGTCGCCTGTTCGAAGGTGAGCTTGACGGCGAGCGGAGTACCGAGCACGGCGAAATGCAGCATGCTCGGAAGTACGACGGCTCTTGCCCGGTACTGGCCGATGGCTTGAACGAGTGCTTCGAAGGCGGCTGGCGTCGACTCCCGTTGCTCCACGAAGACCGGTCCCATCGTGAAGCCCTCAACGGTGGCGTAGTTGGCCAGCCGTTCCTTGACGCCAGCCAGTTCGTCTTCGGTCATCAGCAAGTGCTGCCGGTATCCGAGAAGAAGGGGTTTCGTGTGATCCGGGTCGCTCATCGCGTGCTCCATGAGATCGAGTGTGCTAGTTCAGAGACTAGAACACTTGGATCGAACGTACAAGCCTCTCGGGATCGTCTGGTCTGTAGGGCGGGTGGCGGGCGGTCAGTCGCCGAGGCGGCCGCGGTAGGTGACGCGGCCGTAGGTGATGCTTTCGCCGTACTCGAGGACGTCGCCGGAATCGTCGTAGATCCAGTTGCGCCCGACGAGGATGAGGTCGCCTTCGTCGAGGCCGAGTTCGGCTGCCTGCTCAGCGGTTGCCGCTGCTGGTTCGAACTGGTCCTGCCAGGCATCGATGGCCCGCTTGAGCGCGCCGGCGACGTACGCGAAAGTTCCCTCGCGAATCCGCTCGGCGCTCAGCAATAGCGGAGCGAGCTCGGCCAGATCGCCTTTGAAATAAGAGGTTGAGGCAGAGATCGGCTTGTCGTCGGCGCGATAAGTGACTCGCACGCGCCGAATCACTGGGTCGCCGGCCTTGAGTCCGAGCGCGTCAGCGACCTGTTCGCCCGCCTTGTCGAGCGCCGCATGGGTGATCTTGGCGTATTGGCCGGTCGGGTAGACCTTGCCCGTGCGCCGGGACTTGTCGACTCGGTCATTGGCTGCCCGGCCGCGCTCGTCCTCGGTCGTGACGATGCTCCCGACACCACGCTCTGGCCGGATGTATCCCTCCGCTCGCAGGCTGGTCAATGCCCGCTGCGCAGTCGCGATCGCCACCCCATAGTCGCGCATCAGCGCTCGTACGGACGGCACGCGGTCGCCGGCCTGCAGTTCACCGTTGGAGATCCGGGTACGGATCGCGTCGGCAATCTGCAGGTACGGCGGCGCGGGACGCACCAACTTCGGGGGCATAACAAAACCTCGAACTCTTCAATCGGTGTTCTAGAACACCGCCAGCATAGGCAGAACCGCGCGCGAAGGTCTAGTAATCGTCCCGCGCGTTGATCCGGTCGACGTTCAACCCGGTGGCCGCAACGGACCGAGCGACCTCGACGTCAGCCGGCTCCGGCTCGACGCCCTGCGCCTTGGCGGCCAGCAGTCGGTGGTGAACCTTCTGCAGTTCCAGTACTTCGCTCAGGCGAGCCTCTTGGATCTCATCCCATGTCGCCACGGTCAGTCCCATTTCAGCCCGGTGATGCGCTCGTACATCGCCACGTAGCGAGCCCGAGTCTCGTCGACGACCGCAGCCGGGATCTCCGGGCCCGGGGGAGTCTTGTCCCAGGTCCCCAAGTCTCGCGCCCAGTCCCGTACGAACTGCTTGTCGTACGACACCTGCCGCTGTCCAGGCTTCCAGTCTTCATCGCGCCAGTACCGCGAGGAGTCCGAAGTCAGAACCTCATCCGCCAGGACAAGCGTCCCGTCCTTCGCCAACCCGAATTCGAACTTGGTGTCAGCCAGATGAACCCCGCGGCCGGCCGTGATCTCAGTAGCCCGCGTGAACAGCTCAAGCGTCTTGGCCTCAAGCGTCTTCGCCAACTCCGGCCCAACAGCCTCCGAGACCTCCTCGAAGGTCATCGGTTCGTCATGCCCATCCTCAGGCGCAGTCTTGGTTGTCGGCGTAAAGACCGGCTGAGGCAGCTTGTCGCCCTCTCGCAGCCCCGGAGGAATCGACACCCCGGAGATCTTCCCGGTCTCCTGATAGGCCTCCCACCCAAGCCCAGCAAGGTAACCGCGAGCGATGCACTCAACCTGAATGATGTCGACCTGCTGACAACGCACAGCGCGTCCAGCGAACTCGGCCGGCACGTCAGTGCTTGAGATGACGTGGTTCGGCATCACGTCCTTGAGCTGCTCGAACCACCACAACGAGAGACTCGTCAGCAGCTTGCCCTTATCGGGGATCGGCGTAGGCAACACCACGTCATAGACCGAAACACGATCAGTCGCAACGAGGATCACCTCCCCCGGCCGATCGCTGTACACATCACGAACCTTGCCCTGATGAAGAAGCTCCACGCCACTGTTCTAGCACACCGCCTAGCCACCCAACGAGTCGTCGAGCTTGCAGTGCTGACATCTCGCTCACCGAGTAGAGGTGAGGGCAGACAGATCTTCTCGTCACTTGGCGAGGTCGATGAGTTGCTCCACAATCATTCGCAGGTCGTCGCATATCGCATCTGGGGGAAGCTCTTTCGCGACATCGGCGACATTAAGCCCAAATGACTTAAGAACGTCTTTAGCTCTGACATCGAGAAGCGCTTGTGGCGCTTCGCTTACTTTGAAAGTGCCGCCTACTGCGATGCCGTGATCCTCTTGCAGTACCTTCCGGACCTCTTCCTCGGACTTTCCGCTGCACTTTGCGAGGGTCGGTGGCCAAATCAGATAAGACTCAATGTATCGCCGCCTCCATTTGCGGGGAAAGAATCCATCAGAGAAAGATTCTCCAGTGTCCCGGAGATCTGCGCCGACGGTCCCTAATGGATCGTCATCGCGATCGCGGAGACTGAATGCTTTCACGTCCCCGAGTTCTTCTCTGAGAGCGGTCCATAGGTTTCGGCGTTCCTTGTGGCTAGCGGTCGTTTGCCACTCGATCCAGTTCTCGGGCCATGTGTACCCGAGTGTTTTGCAAACTCCACGCAAGACAGTCAGGTCGGAGCTTCCCTCAATGAACAGCATTCGCTTAGTGCGTCGAATCGAATCGATTCGAGGCGAGTAGTCGGCGCCGAGGCCTACCAGCAGGCCAACCTTCTGATGATTCTCTGTCAGATATTTGCTCGACCCATTGGATCTGATCTGCAATATCCTTTCAGGATCTGCACCCTTGAGGATTTCACTTGAGTGCGTAGCCAGAAGGACCTGCTTCCCGGTTGCAATTGCCAGCGAATCCAGATGAGAGAGGAGCTGCCCTTGAAGGGTCGGATGGAGATGCGCATCGGGCTCATCGAACAAGAGCACATCAAAAGATGTACTGGTGGCCAGTGTATAAACGCTCAGCCACTGAAGGAAGCCGCTACCTTCCACCATTAGATCGCGCTGATTGTATCCGGCGTGGCGCTTCAGCTTGTAGCCGTCGACTTCACCCTTTACTACATGCACATTGATGTACGAGTGATACTCCTCGCGAAAATCATCAACAATCAATTCAGCCGAAAAAACTTCACGAAGAGTCTTCAGGAGCAATTCCCACGGATCCTCCTCCCGAAGCCGTTTAAGATCCGCGTCACTAATCTTAGATTTTCCAGCACGAAGCGCGGCGCGCTTCGCCGTATTCACCTGCTGCATGTCAAGCAACAAGTTGCGAAGAACTGCGCCAGCGACACCTTCGCCGATGCGACGCCGCCGAATCGCGCCGCTCATCCTCTGTTCGTGAGCCGTAATTCCGGCGAAAGGTGGAAGGTAGGCAATAGTTGGCACTGCATCGCCCGAAATCAGGTTCGACTCGACTGTCTTGATAAACAAGCGGTCGTTCGCTAGGGCGAGACCAAAAGTCAAGACTTTGGAGACGCCGTCATCCTCCCATTCGCAACCCACGCGCAAGGTGTACCCATCAGCATCGCCGGTAGACTTCTGAGTTTTCAGATTCGTCCAAAGATGCTTCAACGAAGGTACATTTACAGGCGAGAATTCATCATCGCCAAGACCGAGTCCTTGGCGCGATGTGGCCACTTCTAACAAGCCTTCCTCGCCGCGCTCCATTAAAGTCGCGGTACGACAGAACTCCCATACGGCGAGTCCGTGGAGAAGAGACGACTTGCCGGAATTGTTTCCGCCCGCCAATAATGTCACGCCCGGGCGAAGGTCGATCGCAGTATCTTTGAACTGCTTGAACCTTTTAAAGTGGACGCGGTTTATCATGTCTCACTCGATTTCATGCCGGTTCCCCCACCACGTAGGTCACTCGTAGCCCCCTAGCCTGACCAACGGTCGCTACGGTACTGAAGGCCCTTGCGCCGGTCTAGTCTCCGGCAAAGCTTGACCCAACATTTGTGACCACCGCCGTTCTGACAACTTTCTCTACGTCTTCAAGACGGGCCCCTCCAGGGCCCGAAGGCGCGCCGCCACCGAAGGACCGGGGGAGCGGGGCAACCTCCGGCTCCTCGCCTAAGGGCTCGTCGGCCCCGTCCCCCGTTGGCTTGGCGCGCACGTGCCAAGGGTGCCGGTCGCAGACAGCGGAACTCGCCATCGAACGAGCCGACACCCCAGTCGGAATACCACTCGCCAATCCGCCGGCCACCACTCGCCGTGGTCCAGGCGCACCCGCCCGGATGAGTCTGGGTAACCGCATCGCCCCGCTAGCAATCATGGGAGGGACGGTCCGGCCCGGCCCGCGTCAAGGGCGCCTCCGGCGTCGCTTCGCGATCGAGCAAGCTCGCCCCTGGACCCGCACCGAACCGAACCTAAGGTCGGCAGCTATCGGGGCGATGCTGAGGAGCCCGGGCGCTGACACGTAGGAGTCAATGAGCCTCAAGTCGCCTATTCAGGACCCGCTAACCACAAGTACTCGTCGGAGATGGGGTATCTATATCCGAGTACTGTCAAGGTGACGTTCACCAGTTCACGTAATGAAGCAGACGGTTGCGCAGTAGCGAGCATGCGAGAGAAGTCGGCGGTTATCGAACTCTCGTCAAACCCAACCCGAACTTCCGGGACATGGAAAGCATCATCAATCGATGCAGAAATTGTAGCCACGTCCGATCGGACATCGGCAGAGCGATCGGACGATACGTCGACACGACGCGATGCGCCGACTAGGCGGACGGCAGATACGTTGAGACCTTCGAGACGGTTTACCAGGTCTTCCCAACGCGCTGGCGCAGAATCCTTTCGGCCCTTCAAGTGTCTTGCGTCTGACGAGATGTGGACGATCCATCGGTCTACGATGAGGGCAAGCATGCGTGCATTGAATTGCCATCCGTCTTCGTAGGCGCGGTTGTTATCTACTGAGAGATCGGGGCGGATTCCGAGAGATGCTCTTATTCCAAACCAGTTGTTGAGGTTTGGTAACACGATTCTAGTTATGTCCATGTCGGACAGTTCAACAGCCACCGCCTCGACTGAGGCCAAATCCGTCATCAGTCCAACGAATTCCCAGAACCTCGGATCATAGGTTCCTTGTGGATGCCTTAATAGATACGGCAGTATAACCGCGAGTTCAGCTACCGATAGTTCGCCTTCTGCCAGGTCGAATGGCTCCGAGGCTCTGAAGAACTCGTCGAGGCCATCTCCTAGCCCAAGTCTGATTATTTGTGCGGCGCGACTCAACCTGAACGCAGCGGGTTCATCGAAATTCCGACGGATTGCTGCAATATAACCCTCGTCAGCTACATCCGGGACGATGGTGAACTGCCTGGCCCGCTCAGGGGTCAGTAGACCTCTGGCGCCTCGAACGAGATTTGACCGGACGAGACCCTCAAGCGGGTTGGAGAATTCTGTGTCTTCGGTGAATTCTTCCAAAGCGGCGGCGTTGGTCATCAGAATCCGAGGAGCCTCTTCGACGGCCAGGTCGGCGGCGTCGATTACCTCGCTGCTTTCTGTCCGAGCTAGAGAAAGTACGACCGGCGCTTCAGCCCCTAATTCTTCTGCATCCTGGGATACAACCGATGCTTCTAGCGTATTGCGTAGGTAGACGGCTCGTTGTGCGCGTAGGCTGCCTTTGCCCCAGCTCAAGACGAAGTCTGGCACGTATGAGTGGTTGAAGTATGTGGTCGTTTCAATCTCGGCTGTAGGGTCAAGGCGCGCCAGCTCTCGTCCAACAATCCCATGAACGTCTTGGATAATCCGGTTAGGACTTGTGTTCGACATGATGCCAGCAACCGCCTCGGCAAAGCCGCGCTCGACTACCATCCTTCTCCCTCCCTTTTTAGTACGGAATGCGCTAAGAGTAATTCTTCTCTCGTGAGAAGAAGGCTCTTCTGTTTGCTGTGGTAGACCAGGACCCACAATCTGTCAGGCATGCCGTCTATCAGTTCCTCGTCTATCTCCTCGCCAGCAAGGTATCCGGAATGTACTTTCAGTGCTTCTCGTAGATAGGCTTTTGACAGCAGGTCGGGCCAGTCCCCTTGGCTGAATGGGTGGAAGGTGACCCACATGAATTCTCGGCGATCATCCGCTCCGTTGTCCTTGATGCTCTTGACGATTGAGCTATATGCGATCGCAAGAAACTTTCTGAATTCAGTCCCTTGATGGCCCGGGGTGGTGTACCGCTTGGCTTCAACTACGAGAGGAACCGGAGATTTACGCAGCAGATGTCCATAAATGTCAAACCGCTTGACTTCGCTATTTAGGCAATTGACGGTGCAAGCGGCTTGGTTTTCGTAGACATTAAAAGGCAATCTGATGTGAGTCGTCGACTCTAGCCATTGCTTTATCTCATAGACGCCCTTAAGTCCCAGCATCTGCGTCTCTTCGGCAGCCATAGCGGTGATGCTACTCATGGCATTTGAGACTGCCTAGGGCTCGGCAATAACGACCTGATCGCGGGCTACAGGAATATTGTCGCTCCGCCTCCCGCGGCTAGGGTCCTCGCGTGCTCGATGAGGAGTGTCTCGCCGATGATCCGCTCGAAACCGAACCGGCCGGCTTGAGTAGCTCCTCTAGGAGAAGCTCGTGGGCTGCTGCGGTCTGGCTAGAAGGAACCTGCGTGGCCGATCCGAATGCTTTGGCTTTGGAGACTCGCTCGGTGCGGTTGTTATGTCCTGCGACATAACACGCCCACGTGTCAACAAGCTGTCTACCGTGGATGACTCATGGCGGGGGACGGCTGTCGGACGACGCAGCTTGTTGACGAGCCCGATGGGGCAACCCACAAGACCCTTGGCCCGAGCATCAGCCACTTGAGAAGAGGCGTCCGGAAGCCACCGAATCCCCTTCTGACGGCTGACGGCTGACGGCTGACGGCTGACGGCTGGCGGTTCCGGTTGCAGTTGCGGTTGTAGTTCGTCTCCGTTCGCCTCTGGTCGGAGTGGTTCCGGTCCAGGTCGTCGCGACTCAGATGAACGGCTGTGGACCATCCGGAATGGCGTCGGGTCGAACTTAAACCTCGTAGCCGAAAGGCATACGGGTTCGAATCCCGTCCCGGGCACACCGTCGCTGAGCGGGCACCGAGCCTGCGAAGCCGTCCGCGTCGATGCGCCCCCGGCCCATGCCATGCCAGGAGTCAAGGGTCGGTCAAGGCGGCGCGAAGGATGGCCCGGTGCATCTGATGTCGGTCGGTGACGCGAATCCGCGCAGGTCGGCGACACTAAGCCTCATGCATTGGTTGTTCCGAGCTGGGCGGGTTCCGGTATTCCTCGGGGTTGCCGGTCTTGCATTGGCCGGCGCGTTCATGAGCAACGTCAGGGACGAGTACGACGCTCGGACAATCCTCACGGCCAGAGGTCAGGAGGTGTCGGCCACCGTAACCGAGGTGACCGAGTACAACAGATCGAAGGAGTCGTTAGCAGTTCGCGCCGCCCTGGCAGATGGCCGGCTAATCGATGTGGACTTCGCCGATAGCAATCAGCTCGGCGCCAAGGTCGGGCAGCCGATCCACGTCACGGTCGACCCGGATGACATACGCACCAACATGCCCACCGACCAGTTGAACAGCGGGCAATCCTTCGCGAGCGGCCTCGCCGCGACGAGCGGTCCCTTCGCCCTCTTTGGAATCGGCTGCTTCGTCTTCGCCTTCATCAGAACGAAGAAGGCAGGCAGCCGCGCTGATCCGTAGGGTCGTCTCGGTTGCAGTTCCGGTTGCAGTTCGACCGCGTTCGGTAGCGCTCGGGCAGGGGGTGTCGCCGCGCGCCGGAGGCGATACGAACCGCTGCGGTCACCCCCACCTCCAGGTCGACTTAAAACCTCGCAGCCGAAAGGTGTACAGGTTCGAATCCCGTTCCGGGCACCTAGGTGCTCGCCGTTAGCATCGGCGGTATGGCGACGCGGCTTGTGCAGATCAATATGAAGGCTCGGGATGACTCGGCGTTAGGGAGGTTCTGGGCGGAGGCGCTTGGGTGGGGGATCTCCAGTGAAGCGCCTGGGGTGACCAATCTTGAGCCGGAGGGGTTTGTTTATCCCGATCCTGTCGCCGTTTGCATCGACCTCGTCGTCTCCTCGGAGCCGAAGACGGTGAAGAACCGCGTGCACGTCGACCTCGCTACCACCTCCGTAGAGCATCAGGAGGAGTTGGTCGCGCGTCTTGAGGGGCTCGGCGCAACGCTCGCCGACGTGGGGCAGGGAGACGTGCCCTGGACGGTCATGGCCGATCCGGAGGGCAATGAGTTTTGTGTGCTGGAGCCGCGGGCGATCTACCGGGACACCGGGCCGATTGCGGCTGTGGTGGTGGACTGTGTGGATCCGCGAGCCATGGCTCGGTTCTGGGGTGAGGCGATGGACTGGACCCTGCACGAGGTGACCGACCACAGCGCGGCACTGCGCTCCGCCAAGGGCGTAGGTCCATACCTGGAGTTCATCCGCACCCCCGACAAGAAGACCGTCTGGAACCGAGTCCACCTGGACCTCCGCCCCTACCCGAGCGACGACATGGAGGCTGAGACGGCCAGACTGCTGTCCTTGGGCGCCACCCCCGCCGACCTGGGCCAGACCGACATCCCGTGGACGGTCCTGATCGACCCAGAAGGCAACGAGTTCTGCCTCCTCACCCCAGCCTGACCGCTCCAGGCTTCGTAGCACCACGCGGATCGACCACGCCCCCATCCTCCGTTCGCATCCCGCAGTTGCATTTCTGCTCTGGTTCACACCAGCCGGGCATGATGTCCGGGTGGGTATTCGTGCGGAGCTTGTTGGTGCCGGCGGCGCAGTGGTTCGACTGCCGGATCCTGCTGGTGGCACGTTTGATGCTGCTGGGGACTTCGATGAGTTGGTGCCGGTCGATGCCACCGAGTACCCCGTACTCAGCCAGGTCGAGCCGTTCGACGACAAGAGCTTTTCGCCGGCTGAGATGGACAGACTGATCGTGGAAATCGATCGGCTGGTTGTTTCTGCCACTAGCGACCTTCAGCGCAAAGGGCTTCTGCGTCTCCGTGCGCTCGCCCTGACGTGCCGAGACAGCCCAGGGAGCACGCTCCGGTTCGTGGGCGACTAGCCGGACTTCGAGGTTAGGCGTGGGTTTGTGGTTCGGCGCATCAGGTGGGAGTTGCCGACTTCGGTGGTGAAGCCCCAGCGGTTGTAGAAGGGGACGAGGTCGGGTTGGCAGACGAGTTCGATGCTTTGTACGCCGGTGAGCCGAGGGTGCTGGATGACGGCGTCCATGAGGGCAGCGCCGAGGCCGGAGCCGCGGAAAGCGTCGGCGACGACTACGTCGAGAAGCATTGCCAGGTAGGTGTAGTCGGTGAGGACTCGGGTGAAGGCCACGAGGCGATCCGTCGGCTGATGGATCAGGGCCAGCACGAGGTCTGATTCCCGGAGCATCTGGCTGAGGTCGTCGGGAGTGCGGTCTGCTGTCCACCAGGCCGAGCCGAAGAGGTCCATCAGTTGTGGGATGCGTTCCGGCTCGACCGACCACTGAGGTACGAAGGAAGTCATTGGCTGAGGTTGTCCGTTTCGGCTGCGCCTGTACGTCGTACTGGTGACGGAAGGAGTGGAGTGTGAGGGTGATCGTGGCGGGCAAGGTGTACGTCGATCCGGAGGTGCAGGAGCGGGCCGTTGCGGCGCATCGGGTGATTGTCGAGCGGGCGCGGGAGTATCCGGGGTGTTTGGATGTGTCGATCTCGGCGGATTCGGTGGAGCCGGGGCGGGTGAATCTCTTTGAGTACTGGGAATCGCATGAGGCGCTGGATGCCTGGCGGGCGATCGCGCCGGCGGCGACGGAGCACTTCGAGCTGAAGGACGTACAGGTGCTCAAGCACGAGGTAAGTGGGACGCGTGGGCCGTTCGACTAGTCGATCGTGAGGCCGGGGCGTTCGTCGTCCCAGGCGGCGGCGGAGATTCGCCAGCCTTCGGTGGTACGGATGAATTGGATGGTCTTCCTGCCGCGACCCGTGAAGGCGACGCCGTCCTGCACACCTTCCTTGGCATAACTGCCCCACCAGTGGGCGATGTCCCCGAAGACTTCTGTACTTCCACCAAGCGCCCATTCATGGAAGCCGGTCAGCGTGCCGCCTTCGAGCAGCGCCTGCCGTGGGGCGATGAAGTCTTCGACGCCGTAGACGGCCGGCTCGCCGCCGCAGGTCCGGACGATCACGGCTTGGGGGATGAGGAGTTGCCGCAGGACACCAAGGCGTGCCCCAACGCCCTCACCAGAGGTGAAGGCCGAGAAGAACGCATCCACCATCCGCTCGAGCTCGACGTGTTCGGCAGCAGAATCGGTCACGGGACCGATCGTATGCCGGGCTATTCGCCTGCATCCCAACTTTTCTGCTGTGAGGCGTCGAGAGGGATGTGCTCAGTCGCGCTGAGATAGCCGTGAGCGAATCTCACCAGTGCCGCCGGAGAGATGTCCGGCAGTTGGTGGAAGGTACGGATGGGCAGGTCGAGGGAGTAGAACCCCGCGAGCTCTCCGGCGAGTTCGCTGACCACCACACAGCGGTAGTGCACGTCTTGGGGGTCCGAAGACCACGACGTAGTGGTCGCCGAGTCCGCTTCGGTGTTCGTCCAGCCACTCCGGACGACCGTTGGCATGGAGACCTGGTGTTCCTTCCACCCGAGCCATCAGCTTCTCAAGGTTTCGGTGGAGATCACCTTGATGGCGGTCGACATCTGGTAGCTACCCCACGGCCACGGTCCGCTGCCGGCGTACTTCGGCCAGCGTCTGATCCGTTGACCCCAACCCACTAGAAGGCTCACGGGCCCGAGCTTATTGGCCGGTGGAGCCGTCGATGGACTCTCGGAGGAGGTCTAGGTGGCCTAGGTGGCGGGCGGTTTCTTCGATCATGTGGTTGAGGGCGTAGCGGAGGTTGAAGGTCATGCCTTGGCCTTGGGCTGGGTCGTCCAGGGAGGGGGCGGCGGCTACTACGGCGCGGGAGCGGGTGCATTCGGCTTGGTAGGCGGCGACCAGGGACGCGAGGGTGTCGTCGGGGGAGAGGGTGAAGGCGCCGTGGGGGTTGTCGTCGGGCCAAGGCCATTCGATGTCCTGGGCGGCGAAGTCGATGGCGAACCAGAAGCGTTCGGTGCCGGTGAGGTGCTTCACCAGGCCGGCGGGGGTCAGGGCCGAGGCGGGGACGGAGCGGGTGGACGCCTGCTCGTCGGTGAGGCCGGCGACCTTGTTCACCACCGTGGCCCGGAGGAAGTCGAGCAAGCTGTTCAGAGTCGCGCGCTCGTCCGCCTCCTGCAGCGGGCGGGTGCGTTCGACGGGTTGCACCTGGTCGGACGTCATCCGGTCAGGTTAGGGGAGTTTGTCAGAGTCTGGTGAGAAGCGTTGGATTGTTGGGCCGTGGGGCGTATCAATGAGGGTGTGGAGAGTTACCGGAATCCGGTGCTGACGGGCGCGGTGTTCGCCCCATTGATCATTTGTGCGGCGGTTTCGCCGTTCAGGCACAGTTTTGACAATGCCAATGCGGCGTTGCTGCTGGTGCTGGTGATCGTGGCGGTGGCGTCGTTCGGGGTGCGGCCGGCTGGGGTGGTGGCGGCGGTTTCCAGTGCGGTCTGGTTCGACTTCTTTCTGACGGTGCCTTACAACCGGCTGACGATCGAGAACCAGGACGACATCGAGACGACGATCCTGCTGGTGGTGATCGGTGCGGCGGTGACCGAGATCGCGATCTGGGGCCGGCGGCAACAAGCTCGGGCCAGCCGGCAGACCGGGTATCTGGCCGGCGTCATGACCACCTCGCAGGCGATCGCGGCGGGCGGGTCGACGGCCGAGGTGATCGACCAGGTGCGGACGGAGCTCACCGCCGTACTGCGTATCGACGGTTGCCGGTTCCTTGCCGGTGGCAAGCGTGAGCATTCGCCGCAGCTGAACCCGGACGGCTCGGTCTCCCGGCGGGACCGGCTGATCAAGGTCGAGCGCGACGGGTTGCCGACCGATGCCGAGATCGAGTTGGTCGTCCAGCACGCGGGTGTCGTCCAGGGCCGGTTCCTGCTGACGGCGGCGAGCCGGATCTCGCGCCCCGACCTCGAGCAGCGGCTGGTCGCTGTCGCTCTCGCCGACCAGGTCGGCGCGGCCCTCGCATCGCAGGAGAGCACTCTGCGTAACCCATGAGATAACCCCAGAACTGGCCTGCGGGAAGAACCACATCCTGGGTGGCCACCGGTCCCGGCGTCGTACTTGCCCATACAGGTACGACGCCGCACCGCGTCCACACCCGGTACGCCGGTACGCCTGGCCAACCCACTAGCCGCGACCGGCCGCCGTACGTCACCATGCGCAGGTGAATGAGCAAGAGATGTTCCTCCGCGTCGGGGAGTGGGCCGGCCGCATCGGCTACCCGATGCCGACGATCAACTGGGTCGAAGGCGTGATCGGGGAGGACTGCATCCGGCTGCAGGAGAACAGCCATGGGGTAGCCACGCTCACAGTGCATGACCATGTGAACGAGTTCTCCACGGAGGAAGAGCAGGAGCTGGTCATCGTCCAGGGCCTCGTACAGGCGCGGCTCGGCCCGGCGCGAGGACGCAGGCGACTCAAGGTGGCTATGACGGTTCTCGGCGGCGTCGTGGGCATTGTCGCCATCCTGCTCGCCGGCCGGTTCGTCGAGAACTACTGGTTGTCGCTGCTGCTGGCATTGGCCTGCGCCTATGTGGTCATGGTGCCTGTCCAGGTGCTGATGAATTTCTTCTGGTGCCGCTGGATGAGCCGGCGGGCGGACACGGCGTTTGTCGAGGCGGTCGGGCGGGAGCGGGTGGTGGCGTGGTTGACGCTGCACGCGGCCCACCGGCCGGCGCGGTTCCGGGCCCGGATCCGGTGGGTGCTGCTCGGAGCGCCGCCGCTGGCGGCCGAGCGGTTGCGGATGCTCGGGGAGAAGGTCGTTACCGGGTGATATCGCTTGGGGAACACCTGGTTGATCCTCAGGCGTTGTTAAGGGTGGGCCCGTAGTATCCAGGTACGACCCACAGTGGGTTATCAGGAGGATGACATGCAGAGCAGTAACCCGGTCCTGAACCGGTCGAGTGCGTTTGCGCCTGGCCAAGGCCAGGCCTATCCCGGGGCAGCTCCGTACGGTCAGCCGGGTCCTTACGGTCAGCCCGGCCAGTACGGCGGACCCGGAATGCCGGGCCAGCAGTACCAAGGTGCCCCCGCCAACAGCCGTCCGATGACCTTGGACGACGTCATCGTCAAGACCAGCATCACGCTCGGCGTGGTCGTCGTCGCGGCGGCCCTGTCGTGGTGGCGCACCCCGGAGAACCTGGTCACGCCGGTGTTCGTCGCCGGTGCCCTGGTCGCCTTCGTGCTCGCGATGGTGCTGTCCTTCTCGCGCAGGATCAACCCGGTCCTGGTGATGGCGTACGCCGCCGCCGAGGGCGTGTTCCTGGGGATCTTCAGCAAGTTCATCGCCGGGTACGTCGGTAGTTCCGATGTGATCGTCCAGGCCGTCCTGGCGACCATGGTGACGTTCGCGCTGACCCTGGCGACGTACAAGTACTTCGCGATCAAGGTGACGCCGCGCTTCACCAAGATGGTCATCATCGCCACGATGGCCTTCGCCGGCGTGCTGCTGATCAACTTCGTCGCCAGCCTGCTCGGCTACCACAGCGGCATCGGCGGGTTCGGCGCGATGGGCCTGCTGTTCGCCGCGCTCGGCGCCGGCCTCGCGGTGTTCAACCTGATCCTCGACTTCGACCTGGTCGAGCGGGGCGTCGCCGCCGGAGCGCCGCAGAACGAGGCCTGGCGGGCCGCGTTCGGCCTGACCGTCACGCTGGTCTGGCTGTACATCAACCTGCTGCGGATCCTCGCCATCCTTCGCGGGAACTGACACAGCTAGCTGACCAAAACGAGGCCCGGCTCCTTCAGGTGGAGGAGCCGGGCCTTCGTCATGCCCCGCGCTAGTGCGACCAGACCTTGACCTTGGCGCCCCAGGTCTCCGAGCTCCACCAGTTGTCGGTGTACTCCGTGATGTAGATGTTCTGCAGGTTGGCCGTCGCCTGCGCCGTGTCGAACGACTTCAGCCGATCCGGGCCGCACTTGCCGTCGGTGTTGTTCACGAAGTACTTCGTCTTGTCGGTCCCCACGAGCGGATAGTCGAAGGTGACCTTGACCGCGGCGTTGCGGCGGTCGCACTTGTCGTCCCTGATCCAGCCCTGCACCCGGGCCTTGTCGCCGGAGGGCACGGTGACCTCGCCCCAGGCCGAGACGCCCTCGGCGCCGTAGGTTTCGAAATGAGTGGTCGCCGAGACCGTCGTCGGCGCCTGCGCAGTGGCAACAGCTGAGCCGCCGACGAACGCTGACGCGGTACACAGACCGGCAACCGCCAGGAGAATTCCCCGTCGAATGTTCATCTCCGCAGCCTAACTGACGCTCAGTAGTCAGTCGAGTGCGGAAAGTGAGCATCCCTCAGGAGGGGTTCCGACGGAAACAGCGAAGACCTGCCCCTCCACCTGAAAGGGCAGGTCTCCGGCGAAATTCGGTCTCCTGTTCGGCTCGTCAGCCCATTCGCCTGTGCGCTTTGGCGAGGTCGTACTCATGGACGATGGCTGTGGCGTGCCCGTGTGCGAGGGCGTACTCGCTGGAAAGCCATCTCACTCTGTCGTCGAAGCGCAGGAACGACGGTCCGTCGTTCATCAACCTGAACCACTCGGCCATCTCACGTCCAGTGCACCTGGGCACCTTCTCCACCAGACGTTGGTGCGTCTCCTCGGAGTGGTTCAAGCCCATCTTCGCCTCCCGTTTCATCCGGGGTATCGCGTAGTCATTCGACTGTGCATCAGGAAGACGTTGCGTGCAAGCCCTTCTTCATGAAAGTCAACGCTCAGCGGACGCTCTATTTCCCAACGGGTACTGCGTTCGCGGTACCGCCGGCGGCCTCTTCGACCCGCTCGACCTCGACCTTGGGATGGCGCCGGCGATGCCGCAGCTCGGCCCAGCGACCACGCGGACCGCGCTCGTGCCCGGCCACCTCAGTCGCCGCGACCTCGGTGCCGGCGGTCCGGGCAGCCTGTACTGCGGCTTCCGCGATCGGCAGCACCGCTTCGCCCCGAAACGGCTCCGGATAGACGTACGACTCCGGCCCGATCCCCATCGCGGCGGCCACCGATGGCAGCAAGGCGGCCGACGCGGCGGCGTACCCGGTGACCGACGGGTGGAAGTTGTCCGGGCCCCACATCGACGGGTTGGTGCGGAAAGCCTCGCTCAGCAAGGAGCCCATGGACACCGTGCGGCCACCAGCCTCGACCACGCTGATCGTCTGCGCGGCGGCCAGACGCTGGCTCCACGAGCGGGCGACCTGGCGCAGCGGGGGCATGATCGGCCGGACGACGCCGAGGTCCGGGCAGGTGCCCACGACGACCTCGCAGTTCGCGGCGCGCAGCCGGCGTACGGCGGAATCGAGCAGCCGGACCGATGTGGACGGAGGCACCTGCGCCTTCACGTCGTTGACCCCGATCAGGATCGCGGCCACATGTGGGCCGGCGAGCAGGGCGTTGTCGACCTGGCCGGCCAGGTCGACGGACTTGGCCCCCGTTCGCGACACGTCGACGAGCCGGACCGGGCGCTTCGCCAGCTCGGCGAGACCGCAGGCGAGCAGTACGCCGGGAGTCTCGTCGGGCGAGGAGGTGCCGTATCCGGCTGCACTGGAGTCGCCGATCATCGCGAGCGTGATCGGTCGACCTGGGTACCGACCGTACAGGCCGTCGCCCTTGGCCGGGTGAGCCTTCATCGGACCGATGACGTGCTTGGCGTACCGCGCTTCCGCGGTCAGTACGCCGTACAGCGTCGCCCCAATCAGTCCGAGTCCCCCGCCACCGAAGGCTGCGGCCTGGGCCAGTTTCTTGGCGGCCCGGGCTTTTGTCATAGGACCAGGATTACACGCTGTGACGCCGAAGCAAGTGAAATAGGGGAACGCCGCGCACGTCTCGTACAGTGAGATCGTGCGCTACTCAGAATCTCTCCTGGACCTGGTCGGCAACACGCCGCTCGTGCGGCTTTCGAAGACCACCGACGGCGCCAAGCCGCTGGTGCTCGCGAAGGTCGAGTACTTCAACCCGGGCGGGTCCGTGAAGGACCGGATCGCCAAGCGGATGATCGAGGCGGCCGAGGCCTCCGGCGAGCTCAAGCCGGGTGGAACGATCGTCGAGCCGACGTCGGGCAACACGGGCGTCGGGCTCGCGATGGTTGCCCAGGCCAAGGGCTACAAGTGCGTCTTCGTCTGCCCGGACAAGGTCAGCGAGGACAAGCGCAACGTGCTCAAGGCATACGGCGCCGAGGTGGTGGTCTGCCCGACCGCGGTCGCGCCGGAGCACCCGGACTCGTACTACAACGTCTCCGACCGGCTGGTCCGCGAGATCGAGGGCGCCTGGAAGCCGAACCAGTACGCCAACGTGAACAACCCGATCTCACACTACGAGTCGACCGGGCCGGAGCTCTGGGAGCAGACGGACGGCAAGATCACGCACTTCGTGGCGGGCGTCGGTACCGGCGGCACGATCAGCGGCACCGGGAAGTACCTCAAGGAGGTCTCCGGCGGGCGCGTGCAGATCATCGGGGCGGACCCGGAGGGTTCTGTGTACTCCGGTGGGTCCGGGCGGCCGTACCTGGTCGAGGGTGTGGGTGAGGACTTCTGGCCGGAGACCTACGACCGGGATATCTGCGACCGGATCATCGAGGTGTCGGACGCCGACTCGTTCGCGGTGACGCGGCGGCTGGCTCGCGAAGAGGCGATGCTGGTCGGTGGGTCCGCGGGGATGGCGGCTGCGGCGGCTATCCGGTTGGCCAAGGAGCTGGATGACCCGGAGGCGGTCATCGTCGTGCTGCTGCCGGATGGTGGGCGTGGGTATCTGACGAAGGTGTTCAACGACGAGTGGCTGGCGCAGTACGGATTCCTGGCGCACGAGCGGCAGGGGGCGACGCTCGGCGAGGTGCTGGCGCGCAAGGACGGGAGTCTGCCGCCGCTGGTGCACACGCACCCGCACGAGACGATCGCCGAGGCGGTCGAGATCCTGCGCGAGTACGGCGTATCGCAGATGCCGGTGGTACGGGCCGAGCCGCCGATCATGGCGGCCGAGGTGGCTGGTTCGGTGTCGGAGCGGACGCTGATGGACGCCCTGTACTCCGGGAAGGCGCGGCTCGCGGACATCGTCGAACTGCACATGGACCCGGCGCTGCCGTCGCTCGGTGCGGGCGAATCGGTCACCCGGGCGGTCGAGCTGCTCGAAGGCCGGGACGCGCTGATGGTGCTCGACGATGGCAAGCCCGTCGGCGTACTGACCCGCCAGGACCTGCTCGGTCACCTGTCCGTCAGCTGACCTCCTACCTGTCCACAACCGTGGGAACGATGGCGATCAGAACCGTGAGCAAGATACCGACCACGATCGCTGCTGACCCGAGAATCTGAAGAATTTCCATACCTCAACAGTCCTCCGGAAACCCCTCCCGGCCATCGGCCCCCGGACCGGTCTTGCAGTCCACCTGAGGTATCAGAACCCCTTGTTCTACTCATACTTCTGTTGCCCCAAGCAATAAACAGAACCGCCGACGCCGGCCGCCCCCCACGGGGACGACCGGCGTAGGCGCTTCTGGAGGTGCGTTCAAATGTCGTCGCACCCGCTAGGCGAGCTAGCGGTGGCGCTGCGTGCCACCAGCTGCTCGTAGGCGCTGGCAGGCGAGGTGCTCGCAGCGCCGGCGTACTGCTTCTGCTTGCTCCACAGCCGACGAGCCCCCCGAGGGCTCTTCGGGTGTGGGGCGGCCGCACTCGAGCGCTCGGTGGTGGGGGCGCCTGGCCGGCCACCGGGGCGTTGGGGGTGGGGTGGAAGCACGCCCGGGCTCGAGTGCGGGGCTTTGATCAGCGGTCTACGACCGTGGGGATGATGGCGATCAGGGCGGTGATCACGACACCGCCGACGATGACGACTGTGCTGAGGATCTGGAGGAGGTTCATGCTCCAAGAGTCCTCCGGAAACGACCGGAAAACGTCGGTCCAAAGACCTGTCTTCGTCTCCACCTATAGTCGTACGCCGCTCCCGGCCGTCTCCTACTCCAGTACTCCGGGACGCCCCCGAAACTCCCCTGACCGCCGCTCCGCCGGCCATTCGTAGCGACCTTGAACACCAAACGGCGACCTTGAACAAGCAATAACGTGTCCAAGCCCACCGCCAGCTGTTCAAGCCCACCGCCAGCTGTTCAAGCCCACCGCCAGCTGTTCAAGCCCACCGTTAGCTGTCCGAACCCGCCAGTGGCGTGCTAACCCGCCAGTGGCGTGCGAGCCCGCCAGTGGTGGGCTTGGACAGGAAATGGTGGGGTGCCGGGTTAGTGGGTGATTACGTAGTCGGTGGGGTTGAGGCGGCGGGTGCGGCGCCAGTAGGTGAGGGTGAAGTCGGGCCAGATGGTGGAGTTGCGGCCCTGGGCGTCGAGGTACCAGCTGGTGCAGCCGCCTTGCCAGACGCTGCCGTCCAGGTCCTGCTGGACCTCGGAGACGAAGCGGTCCTGGACGTCTTCGCGAACCTCGACGGAGGTGGCGTTGCGGCGGCGCAGGAGGTCTAGCGCCTGCATGACGTAGCGGACCTGGGCCTCGATCATGAAGACCATGGAGGAGTGGCCGAGGGCGGTGTTGGGGCCGACCAGGAGGAAGAGGTTCGGGTAGCCGGCGACCGTGATGCCGAGGTGGGCGCCGATGCCGTTCTGCTTCCAGGCGTCGGCGAGGTCGACGCCGTCGCGGCCGAGGATGCTGATCCGGGTCAGGTTGCCGGACACCTCGAAGCCGGTGCCGAACACGATCGTGTCGCACTCCCGCTCGACGCCGTCCGCGGTGACCACGCCGGTCGGCGTCACCCGGGCGATCCCGTCAGTGACGACGTCGACGTTGTCCCGAGTCAGCGCCGGGTAGTAGTCGTTCGAAATGAGGACCCGCTTGCAGCCGATCTGGTAGTCGGGCGTCAGCTTCTCCCGCAGTACCGGATCGCTGATCTGCTTGCGCAGTTGCCGCTTGGCCTGCAGCTCGAGCCCCTTCATCAGCCGAGGATTGCCCGCGAAGCCGAGCCCGCGCGCCTCCAGCCCCCAGAAGATGATGTCGCGGATCGCCCGCTGCCCGGCCGGGAACCGGGCGTGCAGCGACCGCTCCAGCGACCCGATCGCGCGGTCGGGTTTCGACGTGATCCACGGCGGCGTCCGCTGGTACAGATCCACCTGCGCCGCCTTCTCCGCAACGCGCGGCACGAACTGGATCGCCGAGGCGCCGGTCCCGATCACGGCCACCCGCTTCCCCGTCAGGTCATCCGAGTGATCCCACTGCGACGAGTGAAACGCCTTACCGGCAAAGGAATCGATCCCGGCGATCTCCGGGAACTTCGGCTTGTGCAGGTTGCCCACGCCACTCACCAATGCCTGCGCCTGCACGGTCTCGGTGCCGTTGACCGTGACGGTCCAGTGCCCGGTGGCTTCGTCGTACGCCGCTTCGGTGACGTCCGAGCCGTACCGGATCTTGTCCGCGATCCCGTACTTGTCCGCGCAGTGCTCCAGATAGGCGAGGATCTCGTCCCACGGCGCGAACATGCGAGTCCAGCGCGGATTCTGCTCGAACGAGAAGGAGTACAGGTACGACGGTACGTCGCAGGCGCAGCCCGGATAGGTGTTGTCGCGCCAGGTCCCGCCGAGGCGATCCGCCTGCTCCAGGATCACGAAGTTCTCGCATCCGGCCTGGCGAAGCTTGATGCCCATGCAAATCCCGGCGAAGCCGGACCCGATGATGGCGACCTCAACTGGTTCCATAGGAGCGTAGGTTACCCGTCAGTCAGGTCCGTGTCAGCGGAGCCGATGAAGGATCTCGCCGGCGTTCGGGATGACCAACGTGTCCGGGTCGTTCTCGTACTGCGCAAGCTCGAACCCCGCCGGATCCAGGTACCCGAGATTGGCCCTCCGGACGACCTCCTCCGGTATGCCCGTCGCCAGCGTGACGTCCACCCGGCACCGCTCCCCGTCCACCGGATCCCAGGTCCCCGCGCCCCGCAGATGAGTCGAGTGCGCGAGCACTCCCCAGTGCATCGAGCGAAACGAATCCCACTGCCCCAGGAAGTAGTCGCGGCAGTGGTACCCGATCTGCTCGATCTCCGGGTGCATCGCCGCCAACTGCGTCACGTGTGGGGCATGAAGAATCACCTCACCGCCGTCCGCCACGATCGGCTCGACCTTGTAGAAGCCCTTGGCGGCCGTCCAGATGTCCTGATAGCGCGACGGCATCAGCGAGACGACCCGGCGTACCGGCTTGTCGAGATAACGGACGTGGGTCTGCGCGGACACCGCAGCGGCGGCCTGCCAGGAGGAGGCAGTGTCGCCGAAGGCCACAGCGTGCAGACCGTTCGTCCCCGACTGCGCGACGACGCTGATCGCGAGCTTGCCGGCGGGGATGAGCGCGGCAGCCTCGTCGATCAACGCGCGCACGGGCGTGATCCCTGGCGTACCGATGATGCCGGCGCTGGTGATCAGCGCGCCGAGCCAGTGCGACAGGTCGATGACTTCCTGGCCGGCGACGCCCGGGAAGAAGTACTTGTTGCCGCCGGAGAAGCCGACCACCTCGTGCGGGAAGACCGGGCCGACGACGAGCGCGACGTCGTGCTCGACGACCGCGCGGTTGAGCCGGACCCGAACCTCCTCCTGCAGCAGGCCGCCGGAGATCTCGCCGATCCGGTCTGCGCTGATGGTGCCGAGGTCGGCGAAGGTCTCCTCCTTCCACCACTCGTGGTTCAGCACGTCGTACTCGCCGCCGAGATGGGCGCGCAACTCATCGGAGGACATCTCGGCATGGGTGCCGAGGGCAACGAGCACGGTCAGCCGGGAGACCTTGCCGGTCAGGGCGCTGTGGACAGCCCCGAGCAGGAGCGGCAACGGGCAGCTGCGGGTGGCGTCCGGAACGATGACGCAGACGCTCCGGCCGTCGAGCCCGGCGCCGGCCAGTTGCTCGTGGATGAAGGCGGTGACGTCGGCGTCGGACAGGACCTGCCCGGGTCCACCCAGCACTGCTGCGGTCTGCGCGTCGGTGACGGTCATGCCTCGAGCGTATCGGCAAGCGGTTACCCCTGTCCCGAGCGACAGGACATAGTGCTCATTCGGCGGCTTCTCGCCGTTTCCGTGAGCGTGGGAACCGATCCAACCGCGGACTATGTCCTGTCGTCCGGGACAGAGCCGCCCGTAGTCGGATGGAAACCGTTGGTAGACAGGGGATTCACGTCACCCTTTGGTAAGCGGCGAAGCGTTGACCGGGTGTGGGAGCGGGCGCAGCATCGGGGTGTCAACTGGGGAACAGCGACGCAAGGGGGAGTTCCCATGTCCGACACGATGGCGCGTTCGCCGGGTTCTCATCGGGGGCGGCCGGACGGTTTCGGGGGAGAGGTGATCCGGCCGGGTGATCCGTCGTACGACGAGGCCCGGTCGGTGTTCAACGCGATGATCGACAAGCGGCCGGGGGTGATCGCGCAGTGCGAGTCGGCGGCCGATGTCGCCGCGGCGGTGCGGTACGGGGTCTCGGAAGGCTTGGAGATCGCAGTACGAGGGGGTGGTCACAGCGTTGCGGGTGCGGGGGTGACGGAGGGCGGCCTGGTGGTCGACCTGCGCAAGATGCGGTCCGTGCAGGTGGATCCGGAAGCCAAGCTGGCACGGGTGGCCGGCGGTGCGACCTGGGCGGATCTCGATGGCGCCTGCCAGCAGTACTGGCTGGCGACGACCGGTGGCAGGGTGTCGACGACGGGGGTGGCTGGACTCACGCTTGGTGGCGGGTCCGGCTGGCTCGAGCGCAAGTTCGGGTTGGCGTGCGACAGCCTGGTATCGGTCGAGCTGATCACGGCGGACGGGCAGTTGGTGATCGCGGACGAGACGCGGAACACCGAGCTGTTCTGGGCGCTGCACGGTGGTGGCGGCAACTTCGGGGTGGCGACGTCGCTGACGTTCAAGCTGCGGCCGCTGACGTCGATGACGCTGGCGATGCTGTTCTGGCCGGCCGACGCGGGGCCGGAGGTGATCCGCCGGTACCGCGATCTGATCGAGGCGGGAGTACCGGACGAACTGGGTGGTGGTGTCATCTACCTCACCGGCCCGCCGGAGGACTTCGTGCCGCTGCACCTGCAAGGCGAGCGGCTGGTCGGCGCGGCCGCGTTCTACGCCGGGACCGAGGAGGAGACGCGGGCGATCTTCCAGCCGATGATGGACCTGTCGCCCGAGGGCGTGATGATCGCGGAGATGCCCTACTCGGCCATTCAGTCGGCTCTGGATGACCCGCCCGGCTTCCGGAACTACTGGTCGGCGGAGCATCTGAGTGAGCTGCCCGACGAGGCGATCGCCGCTTTCGTCGGTGGGGCGGCCGGCATGCTTCATCCGTCGCCTTCGCAGCAGATACTGGTGCCGTGGGGCGGTGCGGTGGGGCGTGATGCCGACAAGTGGCCGTTGCCGCATCGGAACGCGGCGTGGGTGATCCACCCGTTCGGGCTCTGGGCGGATGCTGCCGACGATCAGCGCGGGATCGAGTGGGCGCGGAACCTCTGTACCGACATGAAGCCGTGGGCGACCGGTGCGGTCTACCTGAACTTCATCGGGGACGAGGGCCAGGATCGGGTGGTCGCCGGTTATGGGAAGGACAACTACGAGCGGCTTGCCCGGGTCAAGGGTGAGTTCGACCCGGGCAACGTGTTCCAGCTGAATCAGAACATCAAGCCTGGTTAGTGGCTCAGACCGCTCGGGCGATGGCGATGGAGCCGGCCAGGCGTTCGCCGGCCTCGTAGATCATGTACTCCACGCCGTTGTCCGAGCCGAACGCCGGTGCCGCGCAGCGGCCGTTGTCCGGCGCGCCGCTGAGTGGGGAGTGGAAGACGCCGAGGTGGTTGCGCTTGTCGAAGTTGTTGCCCACCTCGGTGATCCGCATCGACCCGCCGGCCTCGATGTTCGTGTGGTAGATGACGTACGTCGAACCGTTGCGCTCGGCAACCGCCGGGGCGCCGATGTTGAGTGCCCCGACGTCCTGCGGGTTGATCAGCGGGGTCTGCGAGAAGGTCCAGGTGCGGGCGTCGCCCGACCAGCCCCAGCCGATCGAGCGACGGTTCGCGGTGGTGTTGATCATGAAGACCATCACGTACCGGGCGTTCTTGGACGGGAGGTCGTGGCGGAAGACGCGGGCGTAGGACGTCTCCGTCGTGCCGGCCGGGAGCATCGAGGTGTTGAGGACGACCTTGTCGTAGGTGAAGTGGATGCCGTCGGTCGAGCGGGCCAGGCGGGTGGTGGTGTTCTCGCCGTGGAAGTACATCCACATCTCGTTGACGTCGTCGTTCCACAGGGCGTGCGGCGAGGAGACGTGGGAGACGTTGTAGTTGGGCGACCAGGTGCGGCTGATGATCGGGTTGGCGTTGTACTCCGTGTACGGCCCGCCGAGCGAGTTGGAGTAGGCGAGGCAGAGGCCGCCGGGGGCGTCGTGCGGGGCGTAGTACAGGTAGAAACGGCCGAGGGCGTTGCTGATCCGGCCGACGGTGCCGCGGACGCTGGGGAAGATCAGTTCGCCGGTGGGGTTGTAGCGCAGGTTGGCCTTGTCGAATGCGACCCGGACGTAGCTGTAGTTGGGGAATCCGCCGGGCGCGGCCTGGGCGCTGCCGGTCATCGGTACGCCGGCCGCGAGGCCGAGCCCGAGGCCGGCGGTGCCGCGGAGTAGGGTCCGGCGGCTGACGGGAGGTAGGTTCGTCATCCTTGGTTCCTCACACATGTCGGGGGCGGGGTTGCTGCCGAGTGTGGGATTCGTCCGTTGGGTCAGTCAATAAGCTAATCCGTATTAGCTAAGGTGAGGTGTATGGCAAGGGCGCCGCGTCAGGCGGATATCGCCGCCGCTGCCGGGGTTTCGCAGACGACGGTCTCGCTGATCCTGTCCGGGAACACCGACGGCATGCGGCTGGCGGAGTCGACCCGGCTCCGGGTGCTGAAGGCGGCGGAGACGCTCGGCTATGTGCCGGATCCGGTCGCCACCCGGCTGGCGTCGTCGCGCAACCACATGATCGGCGTGTACACCTTCGCGTCGGCGTTCCCGACCGCGGTCGATGGCTTCTACTACCCGATCCTGGCCGGCATCGAGGAGGAGGCGGCCGCCCTCGGCCAAGACCTCATCCTCTTCACCGGAACCGGCGGTCTCGGGGCGAGGGCGGACGACAAGACGGCGATTCGGCGTACCCGGATTGCCGATGGGTGCCTGTTCTTCGGGCGGCATGTGCCGGAGGAGCCGATCGACTGGTTGCTTGGTGGTGGGTTTCCGCTCGTCTACATCGGCCGGCGCGACGAGTTGGCGGGCCGGATCCCGTACGTCGGAGTGGACTACGTCGCGGCCTCCGCCGCCGTCGTCAACCGCCTGGTCGAGGCCGGCCACCGCGAGATCCGCTACCTCCGCTCGCTCGACGACGCCCTCTCCTCGACCGACCGCGAGCGAGGCGTCCTCACCGCAGCTGCCTCGGCCGGGTTGCCGGTACGCCGAATCGTCGTGCGCGCTGCCGACGCCGAGGTCGGCGCCTTGGGGTCCGAGGTCCGCGAGTTGGTCGAGCGCTGGCGTGGCGAGGGGGTGACGGCCGTCGTCGTCGAGGAGACCGACACCGGGTCGCTCTCGGCCGCCTTGCTGGACGCGGTGCACGACATCCGGGTGCCAGCTGAGTTGTCGCTCGCGGTGCTCGGCCAACCAGCGGGCCACCCGGAGCTGAGCGGGTTCGAGGTCCCGCGACGCGAACTCGGGCGCCAAGCGGTGCGTCTACTGGTCGACCAGATCACGTCGTCAAGTACTGGAGACCCCGAGCAGATGCTCCTCGACTGCATCCCGATCACCGGCTCGACCATCGGCCAGGCACCGTGCTGACGCGGCAAGCGGGCGTCGTGCCGACGCGCCCGTTGTGCGTGATGACGCGCCGGCGGTGTGCGTGCTGACGGGCAGAGCGGGGAGCGTGCTGATGCGGCGGGCGGGGAGCGTGCTCGCGCTGGGGCTGGTGGCGATGCTTGGGTGGAGTCTGGCGGTGTCGGCGTCGATGCCGAGCTGGTACGACCCGGATCGCGACTGCCAGCAGGCCTTTCCCCTGGCCGAGGGCAACGGCCTGCGCATCACCAGCTCATCGCTGCCCCCACACGCCACCTGCGACTTCGGCGACGGCCAGCTTCACCAGTTCATCTCGCCGACCCGCTCGACCGTCCTGACGATCGTCTTCGCCCTGACCGCGGCGCTCACCCTCGCCGGCCTGTACTTCGTACTCCGCCGCCTCACCGCCCCCGCCGGCATCCTCCGCTCCGCCGAAGCCGTCGACCTCCGCGGCCGCCAGCTTCGTCACCTGGGAGCCGGAGCCTTCCTGACCCTCCTGGTTGTCGCGCTCTTCGCCGGCGCCAACGTCTTCGCCGCCTTCCTGGGCGGCCCACCCGGCATGCTGATCGTCGCGCTCACCGCCATCGCCGCTCTCTCCGCGGTTGCCGCAGCTCTGGACCGCCAGCTGGGCCCCCTGCCCAGCACAGCCCGCGACTCCCAGCGCCGGGGCGCGGTCGTCGGCTGCGTCACCATCGCCACCGTCTTCTTCATCACCGCAGCCAGCGGCAACTTCCCCTTCTACCGAATCTGGGTGGCGCCCGTTGGTGCCATCACCTACTTACTCGTTGTCACCGTCCAGTGGTCTCGAGCAGCCCGTGGAGTTCGGACTGGGTTGGCCGGGGTACTGGGAGCGGATGAGTGACTGGTTTCTGACGGCTGAGGAGCGGGGCAACCCTGCCACTGACCTCGAGGGTGCGTGGACGGAGGGGAACTCGGTCCGGCTGCTCGTGCACGGTGCCGTCTACTTCCAGCGGCTGTACGACGAACTGTGCGCGCTGGGTGCCGGCGATCGGGTGTACTTCACCGACTGGCGTGGGGATGCGGACGAGATCCTCTACGAGGGTGGGCCGTCTGTGGGCGAGGTGCTGTGTGACCTCGCCAAGTCCGGGATCGAGGTGCGGGGGTTGTTGTGGCGGTCGCATTCGGATCATGTGCAGTTCAACGCGCAGGAGAATCAGCGGCTGGGGGCCGAGCTGAATGAGGCCGGGGCGGAGGTACTGCTCGATCAGCGGGTGCGGCGGCTGGCTTCGCATCATCAGAAGTTGTTCGTGATCCGGCACCGGGGTGAAGCGGCCAAGGACGTCGCGTACGTGGGTGGGATCGATCTGAGTCACCAGCGGCGCGACGACGCTCGGCATCTGGGTGATCCGCAGCAGGCGCCGATGGATCCTCGGTACGGGAATCGGACGCCGTGGCATGACGCGGCTCTCGAGCTGCGCGGGCCGGTCGTCGGGGATGTGCTCCGCACCTTCGTCGAGCGGTGGGACGATCCGCATCCGCTCGACCGGCGTACGCCGTACCGGATGTTCGTGCAGCGGAAGGCGGACATGCCGCGGCATCCGTCGAAGCTGCCGGAGAGGTTTCCGGATCCGCCGGCGGCCGGGGACCACTCGGTGCAGGTGTTGCGGACGTTCGGGCACAAGCATCCGCCGTTCCGCTTCGCGCCGAAGGGGGAGTACAGCATCGCGCGGGCGTACCGGAAGGCGTTCGGGCGGGCGCGGCGGTTGATCTATGTCGAGGACCAGTACTTGTGGTCGTCGGTGGTGGCCGAGGGGTTGTGTGAGGCGCTGGAGCGGTCGCCGGAGTTGCGGGTGATCGCGGTGGTGCCGCGGTACCCGGATGCGGACGGGCGGATCAGCGGACCGCCGGCGCGGTACGGGCAACTGCAGGCGCTCGACATGTTGCATTCCGTGGCGCCGGATCGGTTCGCGGTGTACGACCTGGAGAACGCGGCCGGTACGCCGATCTACGTGCACGCGAAGGTCTGCGTGGTCGATGACGAGTGGTTCACGTGTGGGTCGGACAACTTCAACCGGCGCTCGTGGACCAACGACAGCGAGCTGACGTGTGCGGTGGTGGGGGAAGGGTTGGCGCGGTCGGTGCGGGCGGAGCTCTGGTCAGAGCATCTGGGGGTCGAGCCCGAACTTGACCCGGTTAAGGGTTTTGAGCAGTTTCGGGCTGCGGCTCAGGCGCTGGACTCTTGGCATGCGGAGGGTGAGGTCGGGGTGCGGCCGGCGGGGCAGCTGCGGCGGCATGAGCCGGTGCCGGTCGGGCGGGTGGCAAGGGTCTGGGCACGGCCGCTCTACGACCATGTCTATGACCCGGACGGTCGGCCGCGGCGGATGCGGCGGCGAAATTCGTTCTGAGATTCGGGCTGGCTGGGTTTGGATGACGGTATGGGCCGGATGCATGCGAACGAGGCGTTGATCGACGACGAGCTGGTACTGCGCTTGGTCGCGGGGCAGTTTCCGCGATGGAGCGGGCTGGCGGTGGCCGAGATTCCGTCGAGTGGGACGGTCAATGCGATGTACCGGCTGGGGGATTCGCTGACCGTGCGGTTGCCGCGGATCGCGGGTGGGGTGCCGGACATCGAGAAGGAGTTCGAGTGGTTGCCACGACTCGCGCCGCTGCTGCCGGTACGGATCCCGACGCCGGTGGCGCTGGGGGAGCCGGCCGACGGGTATCCGTGGCCGTGGCTGGTGCAGGAGTGGATCCCGGGGTCGATCGCGGTTGCTGGTGAGGTGCGCGAGCCGGTCGGCCTGGCGGAAGATCTCGCCGGATTCGTCCGAGCAATGCGCTCGATCGACGCGCCGGCCAGGGCAGGGGGCGAGGGGACCGCCGGGCCGAGCAGGGCATCGGCCGCGGGGACCGACGTGCCGGACGGCCTGGGCGGCGAGGGGATCGAGGCGCCGGCGGCGTACCGGGGTGGGCCGTTGTCTTCGCAGGATGAGGAGACGCGGAAGGCGCTGGTGCAGTTGGAGGGGTGGATTGATACGGGGACCGCGTTGGCTGCTTGGGAGTCGGCGCTGGCGGTGGCGCCGGCGAGCTCGCCGTGCTGGGTGCATGCCGATCTGATGCCGTCGAATCTGTTGGTGACCGACGGCGGACGGCTTGCGGCGGTGATCGACTTCGCTACCGCAGGGGTCGGGGATCCGGCTTGCGATCTGATTCCTGCCTGGAATCTGCTGCCTGCGGCTGGGCGCGAGGTCTACCGCGAGGCGTTGGGGGTTGACGACGATGCTTGGGTCCGAGGTCGTGGGCGGGCGTTGTCGATGGCGCTCATCCAACTCCCGTACTACCGCGACACCAACCCCGGCATCGCCGCCAACGCCCAGCACGTGATCAACGAGGTACTCGCCGACTTCACCGCGCGATGAGCGCTGGCGACTGCCCGGATCAGTCGCCGGACAACTGGAATCCGTCGAAGAGGCGGCCGCCGTAGGGCTTGAGGATGGTATCGACGGTGGCGATCAGCGCTGTCGGGTCGCCGGTGGAGGCGGCGCGGACGGCGGCGGGTAGGGCGGTTGCGTAGTCGGTGGTGTGCGTTGCGTCGTAGGCGGCCAATTCACGGAGGAGGCCTTTGCCGGTGCCGGTCCAGTGGTTGGCGCCGGTCAGGAGGAGGGCGCTGGCGTCCAGCCAGAGGAGGGTGGCGATGGCGGTCCGTACGTCGTTGCTGTCGGCACCGATCAGGTCTTCGAGCAGGTCGCTGATCTTGTACCTGAGCATGGCGATGTCCTGAGCTTCCAGCGGCGGTGGGCCTGCCAGGATCTGAGCCTTGCCGCTCGCTCGGAGGGTCGCGCCGGAGCCGTCGGTATCGAGCAGGACGATCGTCTCGCCGACCAGGCGCATCATCGACGGCTGGCGGCGTCGGCGGTCCTTCTCGCAGTAGTGGGCGAGGGATGCCTCGGTGTGGACGAAGAGTTCGACCGGCCAACCGGCGTACTGGAGTGATTCGCGCAGTGGGGCGGGCGGGCCGGGGAGGAGGACGGTGATGTCGAGGTCCGAGGTCGAGGTGGCGGTGCCCTGGGCAACGCTGCCGCCGAGCCAGGCGGCGCGTGCCTGTGGATAACGCTCCTGGACGAGCCTTCGGGCGATCTCTACTGCTTCCATCCGGTCAGTCTCGCCGGGGGTGGGGGCGAATCTCCAGCAAATTTGTCCCGGACGGGAATAGGCCCGAGGGGCGGTGGGTTGCGGCGGTCATACCCCATGGGGGTATAGTCGAAGCGCTGGGAACCGACGGAGGTCACGATGAGCGACGAACACGGCTCGGGCGCTGCGCCCGCCACCCACGACCACGACCACGACCACCACGCCAGGTCGGCGGACGAACACGCTGACCACGGCTCCCATGGTGAGCACGAGCACGGTGGGCACGAGCATGGCGGGCACGGTGGGCATTCGGGGCATGGGGATCACGCGGCGCAGTTCAAGGACCGGTTCTGGATCAGCCTCGGGCTGGCGGTGCCGGTGGTGTTCTTCAGTGAGATGTTCTCGGATCTGCTCGGCTACAGCCGGCCGGACTTCGCCGGGGCGGATCTGATCGCGCCGATCATCGGGACGATCATCTTCGTGTACGGCGGGCAGCCGTTCCTGCGCGGCGGGTGGAGTGAGATCAGGGCTCGCCAGCCGGGGATGATGCTGCTGATCTCGATGGCGATCTCGGTCGCGTTCGTGGCGTCCTGGGTGACGACGCTCGGGATCGGCGGGTTCGACCTGGACTTCTGGTGGGAGCTCGCGCTGCTGATCGTGATCATGCTGCTCGGGCACTGGCTGGAGATGCGAGCGCTCGGCGCCGCCTCCGGTGCGCTCGACGCACTGGCCGCGCTGCTGCCGGACACCGCCGAGAAGGTCACCGACGACGGCGTCGTCGAAGTTGCCCTGAGCAACCTCTCCGAAGGTGATGTCGTGCTGGTCCGTTCCGGCGGCCGGGTACCCGCCGACGGCCAGGTGGTCGACGGCCAGGCCGAGGTCGACGAATCGATGATCACCGGCGAATCCCGTCCGGTACTCCGCGCCGTCGGCGACCAGGTCGTCGCCGGTACGGTCGCCACCGACAGCGCCCTCCGGGTCGAGATCACCGCCGTCGGCGACAACACCGCCCTGGCAGGCATCCAGCGCCTGGTCGCCGAGGCGCAGGCGTCGTCATCCCGAGCCCAGGCGCTCGCCGATCGCGCGGCCGCGTTCCTGTTCTACTTCGCCTCCACCGCAGGCGTCATCACCTTCCTGGTCTGGAGCCTGCTCGGCAAGCTGGACGAAGCGGTGACCAGGACTGTCACCGTGCTCGTGATCGCCTGCCCGCACGCCCTCGGGCTGGCCATCCCGCTGGTGATCGCGATCTCGACCGAGCGCGCGGCGAAGGCCGGCGTCCTGGTCAAGAACCGGTTGGCCCTGGAGCGGATGCGGACGATCGACGTGGTGCTGTTCGACAAGACCGGGACGCTGACGAAGGGCGAGCCGGCGGTCACCGGCGTGGCGACGGTTTCCGTTGCTGACAACGAGTTGCTGGCGATCGCCGCGGCGGTGGAGTCGGACAGCGAGCACCCGTTGGCGAAGGCGATCGTGCGGGCGGCAGCGGAGGCTGGTGTGGCGCGCTTGAAGGCGTCCGACTTCAGGTCGCTGACCGGGCGTGGGGTCGAGGCTGTGGTTGACGGCGCTCATGTGTCGGTAGGCGGACCTGCGTTGCTGCGCGAGTCCGGAGTACAGGTTCCTGCTGCGTTGGAGGGGGCGATTCAGGAGTGGAAGGACCGTGGGGCCGCTGTGCTGCAGGTGGTTCGGGAGGACGAGTTTTTGGGCGCGGTGGCGTTGGAGGACGAGGTCCGGCATGAGTCGCGGCAGGCTGTCGATGCGCTGCACAAGCGTGGGGTGAAGGTCGCGATGATCACTGGCGACGCGCATCAGGTGGCCGAGGCGGTGGCGGCTGAGTTGGGGATCGACGAGGTGTTCTCGGAGGTACTGCCGCACGACAAGGACGCCAAGGTGGCCGAGCTGCAGGCGCGTGGGTTGAAGGTGGCGATGGTCGGTGATGGCGTGAACGACGCGCCGGCGCTGGCTCGGGCCGAGGTCGGGATCGCGATCGGCGCCGGTACGGATGTCGCGATCGAATCGGCAGGCGTCGTACTGGCCGCTGACGATCCGCGCGCGGTGCTGTCGGTGATCGATCTGTCGAAGGCGAGCTACCGCAAGATGTGGCAGAACCTGGTCTGGGCGACGGGGTACAACATCATCGCCGTACCGCTGGCGGCCGGAGTCCTGGCCTTCGCCGGGATCGTCCTGTCGCCCGCGGCCGGCGCGGTGCTGATGTCGCTGTCGACGATCGTGGTCGCGCTCAACGCCCAGCTGCTGCGTCGGCTCAACCTCTCGCCGGAGCGACTGGCGTCATAGCGAGTCCTGGCCCAGCTCGGTCCTCCCGTCGATCAGTTCGCGGGCGGCGTCGAGGTGGCCGAGATGGCGGGCGGTCTCCTCGATCAGGTGCAGCACGATGAAACGCAGGTCGGTGATCTGGCTGGTGTCGCCGTGGCCGTGATCACCGACCGGCGGCGTGCCCCACGGGACCGTCGCCAGTACTTCGTTCGCGCGGGCGATCTGGTCGCGATAGAACCCGAAGACGGTCTCCGCCGAATGCGCCGAGGTGAAGGCGTCCTCGTCGGCGTCAGCCGGGTCGTCCGGCCAGGGGAGTGGGGCGGCGGAGCCCAGGGCGACCTGCTGGAACCAGTGGCGCTCGGCATGTCCGAGATGCTCGACCATGCCGAGGACCGTCCAGCCTGAGGGCAGTACGGGCTTCGTGAGTTGCTCCGGGGTGAGTCCTTCGATGACTCCGAAGACCCGGGTTCGTTGCGCTTCCAGGAACGTGAGCAGTTGTTGGTCCATGGCCATAGGTCGAGGCGTCGCCGGCTCGCTCGACATTTCTCAGTTTTCGGCCAGGACGGCGAGGTCGCGTTCGGCGTACAGGCGGTGCATGTACTCCTCGTTGAGGACGATGTGGAGGCACTCGCGGACCGGGTAGCTGATCGGGCGGGGCCAGCCGGCGGCTCCGGTGAGCGGGGTGGTGTCGGCGGCGAGTTGCTCGTCGGTGAGCTGGTCGACGTACTGGCGGACGGTGGCCATCCGGTCCGTGCGCAGGGCGAGGGCTTCGTCGAGGGAGGGGCGGGCGGCGCGGTCGCGCGGTATGCCGGGGGTGTCGTCCATCTCGTCCCACGGGAGGTCGAGGGGATGCCACGGGGTGGGGTCGCCGAGGATCGCCCGGCGGATCCAGGCGTCAGTGGCGAAGGCGAGGTGGCGCAGCGTCTCGATGAAGGACCACTCGCCGTCGACGCTCTCGTGCAGGAGGTCTGGCGGCAGGGCGCGCGCCTTGGTGACGGTCTCGTCCCATCGTTGCTCGAGGAGATCCCAGGCGGCGCGGAAGCCGTCGGGGTCGGACGGGCGGACCTTGACGCGGTCGGGGTCGCGGCGATCCAGTTCGGCGTCGATCAACGGGCCGATGTCGACTCCGTTGATCGACACGTTCTGGATGTCGCCGGTGATCTCGACGTTGTGGAGCTCAGCGCCGATCAGCCGCACGTCGCACAGGAAGGCACCGCGCAGCCGAACATCCTCCAACACCAGAGCGTCTTCAGTCATACCTCGCACGCTAGAACATCACCCGGACAATTCGCGTCCGCAATTCAGCGCGGCCCGGTGATCGCGAGTTTGCCGAAGTAGGTGCTGGATTCCGCCGCGAGGTGAGCGAGGTACAAGGCCTGCCTGTGATTGCCTGGCGGGATGATCGACTTCTCGAACGGTTCTGTTTTCAAGCTCAGTCCGGCCGCGGTCGGCGACCTCGGTCCGATGGTGGCTCCACTGCTGATCCCAGGCGAACAGCTCGTGTCGTGCTTCAAGGCGGTCCGGGACTTCGTCGTCTTCACCGACAAGCGTCTGATCGCCGTGAACGTCCAGGGGATGACCGGCCGGAAGCGGGACTTCACCTCGCTGCCCTACAAGAAGATCCAGGCGTTCTCGGTCGAGACCGCCGGCACCTTCGACCTCGATGCCGAGCTGGACCTGTGGTTCAGCGGATTGGGCAAGGTCCGCCTCGAGTTCAAGGGGACCTCGGACATCCGGCAGCTCGGCCAGATGATCGCGAGCTATGTGCTCTGAATGCCTTGCGTCCACAAGGCATTCGCGGGCAGCGTAGCTGACCGGATCAGCGGGGGACGGTGACGACCAGTTTGCCGAAGTGGGTGTTGGATTCGAGGTGCTTGTGGGCTTCGACGATGTTGTCGAGGGTGAAGAGGCGGTCGACGGTGGGTTTGAAGGCGCCGCTTTGCAGGCCGCTGGAGACGAAGGCTGTTGCTCTGCGCAACCGTTCTGGGTGCCGGGTGATCTCGTGGACGGTGTACGTGCGGAGGTTGAGGGCGGGCATGCCGAGGTCGAAGCCGGGGTACGGCGTCGGCTGGCCGCTGGATGCTCCCCAGAGGAAGAGGGTGCCGCCGGGGGCGACCACTCGCGCGAGCTCGGCGACTCCTGGGCCGGCCACGGCATCGAAGATGTACTCGGCACCTCGCCCGCCGGTCAGCTCGAGGATGCCGCTCGCGAGCCCGCCGCCTTGGCGCTCCTGCCCGTCGCCTTGGCCCAGCCCATCCCGGCGCCCTTGCCCCAGCCCGTTCTCCTCTCCGGAGACGATGACCTCGGCCGCGCCCTCCTCAAGGAGCCGCTGGCGTTTGGCGGTTGTGCGGGTGATGGCGATCGGGGTTGCGCCTAGGCGGTTGGCGGTGTGGATGGCGGCCAGGCCGACGCTGCTGGAGGCGGCGTTGATGACTGCGACGTCGCCGGGGCGGATGTGGGCGATCTCGACCATCGCGCCGTACGCGGTCAGGTACGGCATCCAGACGGCCGCGCCGGAGACGGCGTCGACGGAGTCGGGGCGGGGGATGAGAGCGGTGACGGGGGCCAGCGCGCGTTCGGCGTACAGGGGGTAGTCGTTCTGGGAGAAGTTGGGGATGACGCTGACCGGCTGGCCGATCGTGAAGCCGGTGACGCCGGGGCCGAGCGCCTCGATCACGCCGGCGGCTTCGCTGCCGAGGCCGGCGGGGAACTGCCGCACCGACTCGATGTAGTTGCCGCTGCGGAACAGGATGTCCGCGCGGTTGAGGCCGATCGCGTCGATCCGCAGCAGCACCTCGCCGGGGCCGGGCTCGCCTGGATCGAGGTCGTGCAGGCGGAGTACGTCGGGGCCGCCGGTGGCGTGGAAGCGCACGGTCGTCGTCATGCGTCCAGTCAAGGCGGAAGTTTGAGAACTGTCAAACTTTGAAATCCATCAAACTATGATGGATGTCGTATTATCGGGGTCATGGCACGTGCGCCGCAGCATCCCGAGGTCTCCGAGTTCGAGCTCCAGCAGGTGCTGGAGGCGATCGTCGACCCGGTCCGCCGGAGCATCGTCCAGCAGCTCGACGCCGCGGACCACGACATCAAGTGCGGTGACTTCGACATCGCGGTGCACAAGTCGACCGCCACGCATCACTTCAAGGTGCTGCGTGAGGCGGGACTGATCCGGCAGTACTACGTCGGCACATCCCGCCTCAACGCACTGCGTCGCGACGATCTCGACAAGGCCTTCCCGGGGCTGTTGGACGCCCTCGCTGTCGGCTAGCCGAGGAAGGTGGTCAGCTCGCTGATCACTGCCTGTGGGTTCTCCTCGGCGAGGAAGTGGCCGGTCCCGGGGACCTTGTGGACCCGTACGTCGGTGCCCTGGCCGGACCAGACAGCCAGGTTGGACTCGTAGCTGTACTCCGACGTCAGACCGAGGAACGGCGCGGTGATTTTGCCGTAGCCGGCGAAGTCGACTACGTCCTGGTGGAAGCCCTGGTACCACGCGTTGCCGGCGCGGATCGCGTCCGGAGCGGCGTACGCGTGGGCGTAGACGCGCCTCGAGAGCTCGTCGATCGCCGACGGATCCGGTGGGAAGGCGTCCATGAAATAGTCGACGATGTGCCGCGACCGGCCGGTGATCAGCTTCTCGGGCAGGCTCTGGACCTGGTTGAACGCGAACCACCACAGGCTGAAGCCTTGCCCGGGGCGGACGAGCAGCGGCAGGTCGTACAGCGACGGGTCGGGGTGGCCGACGTCCATCAGTACGAGCTTGCGGGTCGCGGCGCGGTGGTTGACCGCGAAGCTGTGCGCGACCATCGCGCCGATGTCGTGGCCGGCGATGTTGACCGAGTCGTAGCCGAGGTGGCGGACCAGGTTGTAGACATCGGCGGCCATTGTCTTCTTGTCGTAGCCGTCGGCCGGCTTGGCTGATCCGCCCATGCCGCGGAGGTCGACGGCGATCACCGTGTAGTGCTTGGCCAGCGCGGGCAGGATCTTGTTGAAGGACCACCAGGTTTGTGGCCAGCCTGGCAGCAGTACCAGCGGCTCACCGTGACCGCCGATGACGTAGTGCTGACCTTTCGCGTACTTGCTCCGCAGCCCCAGCTTCCGTGCCAGTGCGGCATCGGACGGTACGCCGCTTGTGCCCGTGGTCGTGCCCGTCGCCTGTGCTGTCGGCGCTGCTCCGGTGACCCCAGCAGCCACGGCTGCCCCCGCTCCGAGCGCGAGCAACCGCCTCCGGTCCATGTCCATTCGCCCACCCCTCGCCAGGCAGCACCGCGGATCGACGCCGCCGTCCAGGCACACTAAATGCCCCGACGGGTCATGCCCCGGCTCGTTGCTCACAGCTCCGCGATGGTGACTGTTTCAGTAGTCGTGCTGTCCGGATTCGTGACGGTTTCGCGGTGGAGGGCGGCGCCTGGGGGCAACTCGGGATCACCCGGCCAGGTTGGCGGTGGTACCGGTTTTCCGTGCTCATCCTCGCTGTCCCTAGTGCTCACCACTCGAGCGTGACATGCCTGCGCCTGTGAGTGAATGGCTTATCCGAGGACCGTGGTTGTGTGAGGATCGCTGGAGCATAGGGAGGCCGGAATGTCCGCTACTCGTTACCTGTACCTCGTTCGGCATGGGGAGGCGTTGCCGGATCAGAGTGGGGTGACTGTGAAGGGGCGGCGGCAGGCGGAGTTGCTGGGGAAGCGGCTTCGGGACGTGCGGTTCGCGGCGTTTCATCACAGTCCGTTGCCGCGGGCGGTGGAGACGGCTGGGGTGGTTGGTGGGCTGTTGCGGGCGGGTGTTCCGGCGGAGGGTTCGGCGGCGGCCGGTGATTATCTTCCTGCTGCGCCGGCGGCTGGCGAAGTACCGGCTGAGTACGCCGACTTCGTGCGTAACGTGCTGGGGCAGTTCACGCCTGATGAGCTGCAAGAGGGGCCGCCGCTTGCGCGCCAGGCTCTGGAGCTCTTCACCGGTCCAGCCGACGGGCCCGAGGATCGGCACGAGTTGCTCATCACGCACAACTTCCTGGTCGGGTATCTCGTCACCCAGGCTTTGGGCGCACCGGGCTGGCGCTGGCTCGCGCTCAACCACTGCAACGCGGCGCTCACCGTCCTTCGCTACACCCCAGGTCGTCCTGCAACAGCCCTTGTTTACAACGACATGCGGCACCTGCCCAAAGACCTCCGCTGGACCGGCTTCCCCAAGCCAGAGGCGGGTCTGTGAGCGACGGCAAGCTGGTCAGAGACCGCATCCCAGACCTCATCCGCGCCAATGGCGAAGACCCGATCACCTATGTCGCCGCCCCAGCCGAGTACCGCCAACGGCTCCGCGACAAGCTGCTCGAAGAGGTCGACGAGTTCCTCACCGCCGACTCCAGCGCCGCCATCGAAGAACTGGCAGACGTACTGGAAGTCGTCTACGCCTTGGCCGCCGACCTAGGTACCGACCACCCAACGCTCGAGCAACTCCGCCAATCCAAGGCCGCCGAAAAAGGCGCCTTCACCAACCGCCTGGTCTGGCTCGGCTGCCGCTGACCCGACCGCTCGGTACGCCCCAGTCGATGTGGCCGAGAGGCCGGGCACTGCCCCGAACCCCGGCTAACCCCGCTCCGGCGGGATCAGGTGGTCGCGCAAAGAAGTGGTAGGAGTAGAGGTCAGAAGTTGGCCGCTACCGTCTTTAGGGTGGAGTCATGACTACGAAGGAGCGGATCGTGACTGGTGAGCGGGACGACATTCTGGACTTTCTGGGTAAGCACCGGTACTTCCTGCGGCACACCGCTGAGGGGCTGACCGACGAGCAGGCCAACACGCGCAGCACGGTCAGCGAGTTGACGATCGGTGGGCTGATCAAGCACGTGACCGCGGTCGAGCAGAACTGGGCCGAGTTCGCGCAGAACGGTGGGGGCAAGGAGGTTCCGGCGGAGGTCGAGTTCACGCCGGAGATGATCGCCGAGTGGGAGAACCAGTTCCGGCTGGCCGAGGGGGAGACGCTGGCCGGCGTACTGGCCGAGTACGAGAAGGTCGCGGCTGCCACCGACGATCTCGTCCGGACGCTCGACCTCGACGCGAGCTACGAACTCCCGGCGGCGCCGTGGCAACCGCCGGGTGTCTTCTGGACGGTACGCCGGGTCTTCCTGCACATCACCGCGGAAACCGCCCAGCACGCCGGCCACGCCGACATCATCCGCGAGACGATCGACGGCCAGAAAACGATGGGCTGAACGCTTCTCGGGGAAGTAGCCTCGGCGGGCATGAGGTGGTTGGAGTCACCCGCCGCGCTCGCCGAGGCCTTAAAGGAGCTCGCGCCCGCGCTGGCGGCGTACCCGATCGTGGTGCGCGAGTCGCGGGATGAGGACGACCCGGTGTGGTGGTCGGCGAGTGCGGTCGTGGGGGAGAGGTACGTCGCGAAGTACGCGTGGTCGGAACCGGCGGCGCTCCGACTAGCGCACGAGATCGCCATGCTGGACGCGTTGCCGATCCCGCACCTGCCGGAGGTCGTTGCCAGCAGCACCGATCCGGTGCTCTTGGTGACCAGGGTTGTGCCGGGCAGGGCGTTGTTCGACATCGTGGACTCTGTCGACCTGGACGACGCCGGTCGACAACTCGCCCACTTCCTGAGCGAGCTGCACTCTGCGGCGACACTGGCCGGCGTCGAAGCTTCGGTCGGCGCCCTCCGCCCTGCATCGCTGCCGCCGGTCTCGACGGACGTACTGCGTGAACGGTTCGTTCAGTGGACTCTGCCGGAGCAGCGTCCGGCCGTTCTCGCGTGGTGCGACTGGGCGGACGAAGTACTGGCAACGCCGGGTCCGACCGTCCTCGTCCACGGCGACCTGCACGGCGGCAACCAGATCTGGGACGGCGACCAACTCCGCGCAGTCGTCGACTTCGAGACCGCAGGCCTCGCAGAGGCGGAGTACGACCTGCGCTGCTTCCCCGGAACAGGCCCCGGCGTAGAGCTACTAACTGCCACCCAACGCCACTACGACCACCTCACCGGCCGACGCCTCTCTATGCCGCGAGTGATGGCCTGGCACCTCCGTACCGTCCTCAGCGACGCCCTCTGGCGCAGTGAAGCCGGCGTCCCCCTACCCGACGGCCGAACCCCACCCGCCTGGATCGACGACCTCACCGACCGCTTCGCAGCCCTCGGCATCAACCCGCTCTAGCCGAACTTCCGCACATCTTGCGCGCGCTGGCAAGCAGCAGCAACCTTCGCAGCCCACCCCAACGCATCCGCCCTGGTCGGCACCGAGACGATCAACATCCCGCCGATGAGCTCCTTGCCTTCTGCATAAGGTCCATCCGTAACACTCCCATCGATGCCCACGACCGCATGCTCGACACCATCCCCGTCGTACTGCAGCCCGTCGGCGAACACATAAACCCCCGCCTCCTCGGCCTCCTTACACACCGCCGCGGCCGGCCGCCCCACCTCGGGCAGCTCCTCCTCGCTGATGTGCCCCATCGCCCCACGCCCGAACGAGATCAAGTACTCCGGCATCTCACCCCTCCACATCCCGGCAGCCACTCCAGCTACCACTCATCCGTACTACGAACGTCCATCTCCAAATCCGACAGGAGACCTCGCACAGTTGTTCGAGATAGCCGGACATCAGTGAGTCACCCGCCGACCAGTCCACGGATCGGTGTTGGGCGCTCGACAATCTGGGTGAAGGTCATCGGGATCTTGCCGTCGGGCGTGGTCGCCGCGCCGTTCGCTGGAACTGAAGGCGTATTGGATCCGTAGTCGGTCTAGGTTGGACGGGGTGGCGCCTTCTCTGCCTCAATTTTTCGATCTGCGACTTGGCTCCACGTGTCCGACATCTCGCGCATTGCTGCTGTTTTATCTTTGATTGCCGGGTCCAGAGTAAATAATGCCGAGAGAAGGCCCCAAGCGGCACTGAGCAAGGCTCCTCTCTGGATTGAATTCTCAGCGGCTCCCAGGACGGGAGCGATTGCGATATAGCCGAGGCCGGGAATTAATGTTATGGCTACGAATTTCCCGACGGCTTGAAGTTGATCCCGCCGGCTGGTCTTGGCTCGCGGCTCTGGTGCTCGATATTTGGCTGCAAACCAATTCTCCGTCGATATTGCAGTGATCTGATGGCGTAGAACGTTGCTCGCGGTCTCCCAGCTCTTCCCAGAAGGAGCAATCATGGATCGTTTCAGGTGTCGTAAGGTTTGCGCTACTCCTTTGAGTTGATCCGAGAGCCAAGCGCGCGTTACGGGGTCGTTCGGGCAAGCCTCTTTCGGCACTTCGGATTCCAGCAACTTTGCGGCCGATTCTAATTGCGAGAGCCATCTCCGTCGAATGACCGGATTGTTTTGCTTATCGACGTTTGCCATACCCGAAAGGATGGATGCGAGCATGTCTATAACATTTGCTCTAGCAAACAGGCGGTAATGTCGACGCCACCATTTCCGGAAATATAGTGAAGTGATCAATTGACTCACGGTGGCGGCGCTGACGATAATCCCGCCGCCGATAATGCCAAGCGATAGCAGGTGGAGTTTGCTGTGCGACTGACTGATTAGGCGATACATGCCAGTCCCAGTCAGAATGGCTGCCAGTCCGGTAAGTCCAATGAAAAACGTCTGCGGGGAGTAGTAGCGTGTCAATCTGAAGATGGAAGCTGCGAGAACGCATACTGCAATCGATGAAAGCGGCATAAGCAGGATTCGCTCGAGTGCTGGGTGTGGGCTGGAGTTGCTGGAGTAATGGACTGCCAATCCCGAAATGGCTGCCACGAGGAATATGCTTCGCAATGCGGCCCGAACTATTCTCCAGTTTTCAAACGTTCGAGCGTATGAAAGCGCAGCGCTATCCAACTGAGCATTCAGTCGATAATATTGCGACAAGTTACGAAAAGATAGCTTGTCTATCACCCAGAGGTCCTCGCACTGGACCTTGAAATTCTCGGCCTTCGCCCTCTCTGTTCTCAGTAGCAGGTGATCGACTGTTGCGCGCTTCAGGCGAACGTAGAGCCTTTCGATTGTTGAAACGTATGGCTCGCTTGGGTCGTTATCAGGGATCAGTGAAAATTCTTCGCGTAGGTGGGCGTGCCAATCGGTGCCGTAGTAGACCCAGTACATCTCGTACCGTACTTTGGGATGTGATCTGACATGTTGGGATAGCCTGGAGGCAAAATCGAGTGCTCGCCTATAATTTCCGACCGCAAAGAGTAGGTCCAAATACTTTGCGGTTATTCGCACGTTGTTCGGCGCTAGACGTACGGCATCTTCGATATGCGCTAATGCTTGCCCGAGATTGTCCTCATCTTCGGCGATTTGGGCAAGTAGTAGCTCAGCGATTGGGCGAGATGCAGGGTCGTCCTTCAGGTCTGCGGCGAGAGAACTGGCTTCGGCGTACCTCTCAGCTAGAAGTAGGTCTCCGACCTGTTGAATTGCGGGGTGCTCGACTTCATCCGCCCAGTCAGGATCTCCGGTAGTGGTAGCCTCAGGCTCCACATGACTGCTCATTCAAGCCCCCCAATAAGATCAGATCGCCGTCATACGCGATGTGCGATGAATAGTGTCCCGCGTTGTGTCTGGTTCCGCATCCATCGGCGAGTCGAACCTATCTGAGGTTTCTGTTGACCGGCAGGCTGCGTAGGCAGTCTTTTGCTGGCCCGAGCCGCGCAAGCGGGCAGGCATGGTCGCTACTGGACGAGGCCACGAAGTAGATCTACCGAGGTGGTCTCTGGCGCATGCAACATCGCCGTATTTAGTGATGACTGCTGCGGGAGTATCGAAGCGGTCGCGACGGTTGGCAGGATGGGAGACTTCCCTGCAAGGCCTGCGGCTAATCGCTCGCGACCGGCCTTGACGACTTCCTCTACTTGGACTCCGTCCGGCAAAGTGCACTTGTTCACGGTGTTTCCATCCCCGGCTACCTGAGCGCATGTGTGTCTACAACGATCGAGGCCGACTTCGGAGCCTCCTCGACAGTCTTACCGCCGACCCCTCTCGGCCAAGGACAGACGGTCTGAAGTCGCCAACAGCGACCCGGTCGGTCCCTGGCGCGGAACCGTTGAAGATCGCTGAACAAGGAGTTGCCAGCCTGGCGATCCGACCCCTGGGCCGCAGCGCCTTGGTCTACGGCATCCGCCCGCCGCGCGATGTAGCTTCGGACAGCTTCGCTAGGTATTGGGAGCCGAGGTCGTTGCGTTGGCACATGCCCATATGGGGTCATTGCCTAGCGCGACCGCTCGCGCGTTGAGGGCTGCTGGGGATGCAGCCAGAACAGTTCTCCGGGCCGCGGTAGGCCTGGCGTCCGTTGCGCGCAGTGTGGGTCGAGTGGACATCGCGCGAAGGCGGGGCTGGTTTGGGTGGGCTCGGTGTGGCAGGCGCGACATATGAGTTCGGGTAGGGCAACACGTCGGCCCCACGCGATCGCGGTTTAATCCGCAATACGTGGGGCCGTGGTGGTTTGGGTGGGCTCAAGACGTCAGCCCGCTAGATGAGGATGGGTAGGGCTGCGTCTGTCGGCAGCTTAACGCCGGTGGTGTGGCAGTGGTAGCCGTTGGGGTTTGGCTAGATACTGCTTGTGATGGCCGTACCACGGGGACTTCAGAAGACGTGGATCGGGCGGAGTTCGATGGTTTCGCCGGGGCCGGCGAAGGTTTGGGCTACGGTGTCGGCGCGTTCTGGGGTGGCGACGTCGATGAGGAAGAAGCCGGCCAGGTGTTCCTTCGCCTCCGAGTACGGGCCGTCGGTGATGACCGGGCGGCTACGGGAGTAGCGGTAGAGGCGGGACTTGGCCGGGTCGCCCAGCGCCTCGCCGCCGAGCAGTTCGCCGCTGGCCTGGAGCTCGCCCAACAGCTTCTCGAAGTCCGAGTTCAACCGGTCGCGTTCGGCCTTGGGAAGGGCCTGGTGCTCGGCCACCGTGTCCCCGGTCGGATGGCCCCACGGCTGCGGGTTGGAGTGGATCAGTACGACGTACTTCATCAGAGTTCCCTAACGTCAGAGCAGCCGCCGATCGGCCCTCTCGAAGCTACATCGGCACCGACCAGCGACTCTCGACATTTCAACCGCAGGTCCTCGAGCGCGTAATGCACTGACCCCACGCGATGCGGGTTTGATTCGCATCGCGTGGGGTCGCGGGTGGGGTTAGGCGTCTACTGGGAACTTGGCGCCGGTGTTGCTGTGGCAGCGGTAGCCGTTGGGGTTTTTGGCTAGGTACTGCTGGTGGTAGCCCTCGGCGTAGTAGTGGGAGTCGAGGGGGGCGATCTCGGTGGTGATGTCGCCGTAGCCGAGGGGCTTGATGACGGGGGCGTAGAGGTCGCGGGTGCGCTCTGCCTCTGCCTTCTGGGCCTCGGTGGTGTAGTAGATCGCCGAGCGGTACTGGGAGCCGAGGTCGTTGCCCTGGCGCATGCCCTGTGTCGGGTCGTGGGTCTCCCAGAAGACCTTCAGCAGGTTGGTGAAGGTGGTCTTGGTGGGGTCGTAGACGACGCGGACCGCCTCGGTCTGGCCGGTGCGGCCGGAGCAGACCTCTTCGTACGTCGGGTTTGGGGTGTAACCGCCGGCGTAGCCGACCGCGGTCGTGTAGACCCCGGGCTGCTGCCAGAAGATCTCCTCGGTGCCCCAGAAGCAACCGGTGCCGAACCAGACCTCTTCGAAACCCTCGGGAGCGGGTGCGGTCTGCGGCGTACCGAGCACGATGTTGTCCGCCGGTACGGCGAAGGTGGGCTCTGGGCGGCCGGGCAGCGCGCGCTCGGGCTCGACCAGGGCTGTGTTGCGGTTGAAGAACGACATCTCACGCCTCTCGCAAAGTGGCTTTCATAGTCTCTCAACGCGACGCCCGGGGTGAACCTTCCCCCGGCCGATTACGGGGCGTTTACGTCAAGCGATCATCGCGGCGGTACGCCGGAGCGGTGGACCCGCCGTGAGCGACTCGTACGACGCCGCCAACCGCTCCACGGCGTCACGCAGCGTATCCGGATCCAGTGTGTACGGCAGCCGCAAGAACGACTCCAACCCGCCATCAGGTGAGAACCGCGACCCAGCGACCAGCAGTACTCCGTTCCGCTGGGCCACCCCCACCAGGCTCGACCCCACCGGCTCCGGCAGCTCACACCACATCGACAGCCCACCACCGGGCAACGTGAACCGCCACGACGGTAGCGCGGTATGGAGCGCCGCAGCGAGCGTGTCCCGCCGCAGCGCCAACGCGGCCCGCCGCTCGGGCAGTACCGACCTGTACGACCGCAGCAGCCGAGTAACGACCAGCTGCTCGAGCACGGGCGCCCCCAGGTCGAGCGACGCGCGCGCGTCGAGGATGCGGGCGACCAGTGTCTCCGGCACCCGCAGCCACCCGATCCGCAGCCCGCCCCAGAACGACTTGCTCACCGACCCCAGCGTGATCACGCCCTGCGGATCGAACGACGCGAACGGCGGTGGCATCTCCTGCCCGTCCAGCGGCAACTCATACAGAGTCTCGTCGATGATCACGGTCGTCCGGGCCCGAGCGAACGCCCGAGCCAACCGCTGCCGATCCGCAGCAGACATCAACCGCCCGGTCGGATTCTGGAAGTCCACCACCATCCACGCGGCCCGCGGCGCCGACTGCCGGATCGTTGCCTCCAGCAAAGGAAGGTCCCAGCCGTCAGGACTCATCGGTACGCCGACCACCCGGCACCCCGCCCGCCGGATCGTGTCGACCGAGTTGGGATGCGTCGGGCTCTCGGTCAGCACCCGGTCGCCGATCTGTGTCATCGCCCGGACCGCGATCGCGGTCGCGGCCAGCGCGCCGGCCGTGACGATGATCTGGTCAGCCGTCGTCGGCAGTCCGCGGGCCCGGTACGACGCGGCGATCTCCTCCCGCAACTCGGGCAGTCCCTGGGGGTGGTACCCGGGCGTCGCCAGATGCAGCGGCAGATCCTCGACGGCCTCGGCGACCGCGCTGTTGATCCCCGGCACGGACGGCGACGCCGCGCAAGTGAAGTCGTAGAGCCCGACGGTGTCGATCCACGGCGCGTGATGCCGCCCGAGCTCCGGCTCGACCTTCGACGGCAGCGAGGTGACGCTGCCCGAACCCCGCCTGCTCACCAGATACCCGCGGTCGCGCAGTTCCCGGTACGCCGAAGCGACCGTCGTCCGGCTCACCCCGAGCGCGTCGGTCAGCTCGCGCTCGGACGGCACCCGCGCGCCAGGCATGATCCGCCCGTCCGCGATCAGCAGCCGCAGTCGCTCGGCCAAGCTCCGGTACGCCGGTCCAGAGTCGTCCGACCACGTACCGAGCAGGCCGGCCAGAGTGCTTGCGGGGAGCTGTTGCCCTGTCATGCAGTCCACTATTGCCCAAGTGGCTATCGAACACCAGGCCAATCGGCCGCAAACTGGATCCTGTGACCGCCACTTCGGAAGCCCCTGCCGCCAAACCAGTCCGAGGCCGCCAGCTGGCCGCGCTGAACCCGATCGAGCAACTCAAGGCCGGTCACCTGCCGCGCCGCCTGATCCAGCTGTACATCGGGCTGCTGCTGTACGGCGGTTCGATGGGCCTGATGGTCCAGGGCAACCTCGGCCTCGACCCCTGGGACGTCCTGCACTCCGGCCTGACCAAGCACGTCGACCTCAGCTTCGGCACGATCGCGATCGTGGTCAGCTTCATCGTGCTACTGGCCTGGATCCCGCTGCGGCAGTGGCCCGGACTCGGCACGATCAGCAACGCCATCGTGATCGGCCTGGCCGTCGACCTGACCATCGCGCTCGTGGACCGGCCGGATCAGCTCTGGCTGCGGATCGTGTTCATGGTGGCCGGCATCGTGGTGAACGCCCTGGCGGGTGCGCTCTACATCGGCGCCCAGCTCGGCCCCGGCCCGCGCGACGGCATGATGACCGGGCTTGTCCGGCGTACCGGAAAGAGCGTGCGACTTGTCCGCACGAGTATCGAGGTCACCGTGCTCGCGGTCGGCTGGTTGCTCGGTGGCGTGGTCGGCATCGGGACTGTCGCCTATGCGCTGGCAATCGGGCCGTTGGTCCACATCCTTCTTCCGCTCTTCACGGTCAAGCTCAAGACCGAAGCAGCGGCCAGGTAAAGCTGCGGCTGCCGGACCAGGGGGCCCGGCAGCCGCACACCCACAGGACCCCTCAGCCTGTGGAATCCATGAGGGTCAGCCGACCGGCTCGAGCCTGCGGTCCTCGGCCTTGGAGACCGGGGCTGTTGTGATTTTGCGTGGCCACCAGGCGCGGTGGCCGAGGAGTGCGGTCACGCTGGGGACGAGCAGGATCGACATCAGGAACGCGGAGATCACGATGCCGGCCGCGACCGAGAAGCCCATCTCGGTCAGGAGTGCCATGCCGGCGAGCATCAAGGAGGAGAACGTTCCGGCGAGGATCAGGCCGGCCGCGGCGACCGACGGGCCGCCGTGTTCGATCGCCAGGTCGGCGGCTTCGCGGGGATCGGTGCCGCGCTCGGCTTCCTCGCGTAGCCGGGCGATCATCAAGATGTTGTAGTCGGTGCCGATGGCAACGACGAAGACGTAGAGCATGATCGGCAGCGAGAACGTCACGCCCGCGTGGCCGGCCGCGCCCTGGAAGACGAAGACGGTCGTGCCGATGGTGGCGAAGAAGCTGAGTACCACCGCCAGCATCAGTACGAGGGGCGCGAGCAGGCTGCGCAACAGGAGGGCCAGGATGAGCGCGATCAGGCCGCCGGCGACGGGGAAAATGACCTTGAGGTCGCGGCTGTTCGCGTCGCGGATGTCGGTGTAGCTCGCGCTGACTCCGCCCAGCAGGGTCGTGGTGTTGGGCGGCTTGTTGGCGTGGGCCGCGTCGCGCAACGGGCCGTCGACGAGGTCGAGGGATGCCTTTGCGTAGGGCGGGTTCTTGAGTACTACGTTGAGCTTGGCGACAGTCTTGTCCTGGTTGAGCAGGACGGGTGAGCCGTCGGGGGTGGCTGGTAGGAGAGCGCCTACGCCGTCGACCTTCGCCAGCTTTTCGGCGTACGACGTGAGGGTGGCGGGGCTCAGCGGCGTACCGTCCGTGCTCTTGACGTAGACCGTGGTGGGGTCGAGGGCGCCGGCCGGGAAGCCGGACTGGAGGTCCTTGATCGCCTTGGACGACTCGGTGTCCTTGGGGAGCTGGCTGAAGGCGTCGTAGTCGACCTTCATGCCCAAGGTGCCGAGGGCGAGGATTGCCATGATGCCGCCGGAGACCAGCGCGACCACGCCCGGCCGGCGGGCGGTGAAGCGGCCGATGCGCTTGAAGGCCGCGCCCTTCGGCGTCTTCTGCCAGGACTTGCTCGGCCAGAAGACCTTGGGCCCGAGCAGCGAGACGACGGCGGGGATCAAGGTGATCGCGGCGAAGGCCATCACGGCGACGGCGATCGCGAGGCCCGGGCCGAGGCTCTTGAAGCCGCCGAACACGGCCAGCAGCAGCGCGCTGAAGGCGACGACGATCGCGCCGGCCGCCGAGACGATCACCTCGGAGACGCGGACGGTCGCGGTGACGAGCGCCTCCTTCGGCTGCTCGCCGGCGCGGAGGCGTTCGCGGAAACGGAACAGCAGGAAGAGGATGTAGTCGGTGCCGACGCCGAACAGTACGACGGTCAGCAGGGTCTGCAGGTCCTGCGTCACCTCCAGGTCGAACGCCTTGGCGGCGAGCGCGATCAGGCCGGGCGCGACCGCGGTGACCAGGCCGACGGTGAGGATCGGCAGGAGGGCTGCGATCGGGCTGCGGTAGATGAACAGCAGCAGGCCGATGATCAGGACGACGGTCGCGATGCCGACTACCACCAAGGCGTTGTCGAACGCGTCCTGGTTGTCGAGGAAGAGGGCGGCGTCGCCGGTTACGCCGTACCGGAGTCCGCTGTCGGCCATCGCGGGGCCGATCAGGTCGCGGACCTGCTGGACGGCGTCGAGGACGGCCTGGTCGTCGGGCAGTCCCTTGAGTCCGACGCTGACCAGCTGGACCTGTTTGTTGGGGGAGAGCGCCTGCGGGCCGGTGACGGCGCCGGTGACGCGGTCAATGTGTTCGGCGGTGATCTTGCCGGCCAGTTCGGCGGCTTCGGCTTGGTCGGCGGCGGTCAGTACGCCGTTGTCGCCGCGCTTGATCACGATGCTCGCGGTGGCGTCGTTGGTCTGGCCGAACGCGTCGGCGGCGAGCTGCTGCGCCTGAACCGACTCGTACGAATCAGGCAGGAAGCTCGCCTGGTCCTTGTTGGTGACGTCCGCGAGCGTCGGCGCGAACGCCAGGACGGCGATCGCGGCGACCACCCAGGCGGCGATCACCTTCCACGGGTTGTGGACGACGAAGCGTCCGAGCTTGCTGAACACGAGGGTCCCTCCCTTGCCTTCCAACTACCTGCCGGTCGGTAGGTAGACTACCTGCCGCACGGTAGGTAAGAGAAGTGAGAGGGTGGTCACGTGCAGCATGAGAGCGGAGCGCGCGACAAGGCTCGCGACACCAAGGCGGAGATCCACCGGGCGGCGCTCGAGCTGTTCTCGAGCCGCGGCTACGAGAAGACCAGCCTGCGGGAGATCGCCGAACAGGTCGGCATCACCAAGGCGTCGCTGTACTACCACTACTCGTCGAAACAAGATCTCCTGCAGGCGATCATCGGTACCTTCTTCGACGACATCAAAAGCGTCTTCGCCCAGGTCGGCGAGCAGCCGTGGTCGCCGGACCGCGAGCGCGAACTACTCGCTGCCTACCTCGACGTCGTCATCAAGCACCGCAGCACCGGCCCGACCGTCCTGCGCGACATCACCGCCGTATTGGCCGCCTTCGACGACCAGCTGGACGACCTCATCGCCCAGAGCCGAGCCTTCCAACTCTGGCTGGCCGGCCCCGACCCAACCCCCACCGACCGGGTACTCGCGGCCGCTGCCGTCGAGGTGGTCGGCGCCGTCCTCTCAACCGGCCTGGACGAATCCGACGTCTCCGACGCCGAGCTGAAAGCCATCCTCCTCGACGCAGCCGGCGCAGTCCTCTCCCGCAAAACCAACTAACAACCCGCGGGTCAGCGTTCCTGGCCTTCGGGTTTGTGGTGTTTGTTGTGGGCGGGGACGGCTTCGCCTTGGCCGGTGGTGGCTTGTTGGGTGGCCGGCTTGGAGGCTACGGCCCCGTTGGCCGGGGCGATGCCGTCGAAGGCGGCGGCTGCTTCGGGGGCGCGGTGGCGGCCGGTGCCGGCTTCGGGAGACTGCGAGGCGGCCTCGGGGGACTGGGAGGTGGCTTCTGGGGTGAGCATCGTGTTGTTCAGGCCGGCGTGGACAGCCTTGGCCTGGGCGGCCTTCTGGGCTGCGAGGTCGGGCTGAGGTGAGGTCGAGGGGGCGGTGGTAGCGGGGGCGTTGCGGCCGATCGGGTTCTGGCGGCGTTCGTTGTAGTCGGTGCGGAACTTCTCGGCCTTGGCGATCGCGCCGTTGGCGCCGTCGCGGACGGCGTTCTTCCAGCGGGAGGCGGTGTTCACCGCGTTGGCTACTCGTTGGCCGGCGGATTGGCGTGGGGGCTGGGTGGCGGCGGTTGCCGCGGCGATTCGGGCCTGGGTGTGGTGGTGTTGGGCCGCCTGGTTGATGCCGGCGCGCAGTGGTGCGTCCAGTTGGGCGACGGAGAGTTGGGCCAGGTCCTGCTTCGTGACGCGGGAGCGGCCGATGCCTTGCCGGACGGCAGGGTCGATGCGCTTCACCTCGCTCTTGGCCTGGGCGTAGGCCATCTGGAGCGTTTGCTTGCCGTGCCGGATGTCCTTGCGGTTCTGGTTCCAGTTCGAGAGCTGTTTGAACGGGTTGCGGGTGCGCTGCGAGGCCGGGGTCGTCGCCTGGACCTGCGCCGCGGCCTGCGCGTTGAGTTGCTGGGCGACGCGCTCCTGGTTTCCGCCTTGCAGCCCGTTGATGTTGGCGTGAGCCAGGTGCTTCAGGTCCTGGCTGTTCATCTTCGAGCGACCGATGGCGGCCAGCACGGCCGGGTCCATCCGCTTCACGTCACGTTGCGCCTGGGCGTACGCCGCCTTCAGGGTCCGGGTGCCTCGCCGGGTCAGCCGGCGCGGGGACGGGTTCGAGAGGCTCATCGGATCTCCTAGTCGATGTAGACGGCGTAGTTGACCCCGACAGCGGTCGTCAGCGGATCGCTACTCGGCCTGGTGCTGTACAGCCGGTACTGCGCTCCCGGCCGCACCCAGACCGCTAGATGCCGACGGCCCGCACCCGCTCCCGGTTCCCACTCGTCGTCGAACCCGTCGGCGCTGTCGTCGTTCACGTAGTCGGGCACACCCCAATGCTGCGTCGCCAGCGCGAGGTGATCGGGCCAGCGCTCGTCCAGCCCGGCCTCCGCGGCCTTCAGATCATCAGGACCGATGTCGTACGCCGACCAGCCGCTGTCCGGACAGTCCGAGAACGCCAGCCCGGCGAAGACGACCATCGTGATGCCACGGCCGGTGGTGAAGCCCCAGGAGACCATCTCGTCGTCGATCGTCTCGCCCGGCTCGAGCGGCCACGGCTTCCAGGTGGTCGAGGCCATCACCCGATGGACGAGCGCGCGGACCACTGCCTCGCCCGACTCGTCGTCGTCGGGCCCGGCGATCGGGGTCCAGTCGGTGATCTCGGCGAGGTCGGCCATCGCCAGGCTGTCCTCGTCGAGCGACCTGTCCTGCGTCTTCATCCGGCGGATTCCTTCCGTCTGTCGTCAGCCAGCGAAACTCTAGGCCCATCCCAGGTGCACCCGCCGACCGTTATCCACAGGCATGTCTCGCGGCTGGGACGGGATTCCAGCCGGAATGGGACCAGGCCGTACGCTGGTCCGGTGAACTCTGAACACTCCTACGGCTTCGAGACGCTTGCGATCCACGCCGGAAACGAGCCCGACCCGACCACCGGCGCGGTGGTGCCGCCGATCTACGCGACCAGCACCTACAAGCAGGACGGTGTCGGCGGGCTGCGCAACGGTTACGAGTACTCCCGGTCGGCCAACCCGACCCGGACGGCTCTGGAGGAGTGTCTGGCGGCGATCGAGGCGGGCACCCGCGGATTCGCGTTCGCGAGCGGGCTGGCGGCCGAGGACACCCTGATCCGGTCGCTGTGCGTGCCGGGCGACCACGTCGTCTTCCCCGACGACGCGTACGGCGGCACCTTCCGGCTGTTCTCCAAGGTGCTCGGCGCCTGGGGCGTCGAGATGACCCCGGCGGCCGTGACCCACCCGGAGGCGATCCGGGCCGCGATCCGCCCCGGCAAGACCAAGGTGGTCTGGCTGGAGACGCCGACGAACCCGCTGCTGAACGTCGCCGACATCGCGATCGTCGCGCAGATCGCGCACGACGCGGGCGCCATCCTGGTCGTCGACAACACCTTCGCTTCGCCGTACCTGCAGCAGCCGCTGGAGCTCGGCGCCGATGTGGTGGTGCACTCGACCACGAAGTACATGGGCGGGCACTCCGACGTGATCGGCGGCGCGCTGATCGTCCGCGATGCCGACCTGGCCGACAAGATCGCCTTCCACCAGAACGCGATCGGCGCCGTCGCGAGCCCGTTCGACTCGTTCCTGGTGCTGCGCGGTATCAAGACGCTGGGCGTCCGGATGGACCGGCACAGCGACAACGCGGAGAAGGTCGTCGACTTCCTGCAGCGGCACAAGGGCGTCACCTCGGTGCTCTACCCGGGCGTCGAGGGTCACCCCGGCCACGAGACCGCCGCCAAGCAGATGAAGCGGTTCGGCGGCATCGTGTCGTTCCGGGTCACCGGTGGTGAGCAGCACGCGCTGGACATCTGCAACAAGGCCGAGGTCTTCACGCTGGGCGAGTCGCTCGGCGGGGTCGAGTCGCTGATCGAGCACCCGGGCAAGATGACGCACGCCTCGGTCGCCGGTACGCCGCTGGAGGTCCCGGCCGACTTGATCCGGCTCAGTGTCGGCATCGAGACGATCGACGACCTGCTCCAGGACCTCGACCGCGCGATGTCATGAGCCTGTGGGTGGCGGTCGACTTCGGGTCGACCTTCACCAAGGCGATCGCGGTGGACGCCGGCTCGGGTGACCTGGTCGCCCGGGCCGAACACCGCACGACCGTCGACAGCGACGTGATGGACGGCTGGTACGCCTGCCGTACTGCGTTGCTGGCGGCGGACTCGGGTGTCGCCGAGGCGGAGGTACTGGCCTGTTCGAGTGCGGGCGGTGGCTTGCGCATCGGTGTCGTCGGCAACGAAGAGCTCGTCACCGCGGAAGCGGGCCGGCGGGTCGCGTTGTCGAGTGGCGGCCGGGTGGTTGCCGTGGTCAACGGTGGGCTGACGGCAACCTCGCTCAAGGCGCTCAGGGCCGAGCGGCCGGATGTGGTACTGCTGCTCGGTGGTACCGATGGCGGCAACTCGGCGGTGATCACCAACGCGGCCGCGGTGCTGGCGAAGTACAAGTGGCGGCGGCCGGTGGTTGTTGCGGGCAACGTCGAGGCACAGTCCAGGATCCGTGAGTCGTTGTCGGAGGCAAATGTTCCGCACGTGATCGCGGACAACGTCGTGCCGGAGATCGGGTTGTTCGCGCCGGACAGTGCGCGGGCGGCGATCCGGGAGATGTTCCTGGCACATGTGATCGGTGGCAAGAATCTGTCGCGCGATCCGGGTTTCGCGAGGATGGTCCGGGCGGCGACGCCGGATGTCGTACTCCGCGGCGTCGAGGTCCTCGCCACCTTGCACGGAGACGTCGCCGTCGTCGACATCGGTGGGGCGACGACGGACGTTCACTCGGTGATCGAGCTCGATCCGGAGGACGCGAACCTCGGACGTGAGGTGGTCGCCACGCATCCGGTGACGCGGACGGTCGAAGGCGACCTGGGGATGCGCTGGAGCGCCGTACCGGTCGTTGGCGCTGGTGTGGAGGCTGGGTTGCTCGAGGCCGGTACTGCGCTCGAGGCGGCGGCCGTGCGTCGGCACGAGGACCCGTCGTTCCTGCCGGGTGATGCGACGGAGGCGTCGTACGACGAGACGCTGGCGCGAGTGGCGGCGACCGTGGCGCTCCGGCGGCACGCGGGTCGGCAGCGGGTCGTGTTCGGACCGGGTGGGCGGGTGATCGAGCGGTCCGGGAAGGATCTGCGCGAGGTTGATCTGCTGGTCGGGTCCGGGGGAGTGCTGCGGCACAACGGGCCGGAGGTCGCGGCGCGGATCCTCGGTGGGATCTCGGCCGGAGCGCAGGAGGAAGGCTGGCTGGTACCGACCGCAGCGCGCACGTGTGTCGACTCCGACTATGTGCTGGCCGGGGTCGGGCTGCTGGCTGAACTGGATCCGAAGGCGGCCGAGGGACTGGCCGCGCACATTCATGGAACCGTCCGGAGCGGGCACTAGTCTCAGGAGAACCTGAGACGCGGAGGTGTCATGAGCAAGCCGGACGAGCCGGTGCGGCGGGACGACTCGACCGACGGCGCCGAGGCGGTGCCCGCTGAGAGCGCGACGAGGGTCGATGTGCCCGAGGTCGGGCGGGACGGGGAGAGCCCCGTCGCCGACAACGCGGCAGACGACCACGTCAGCGACACGGTCGTCTCGACGCGCGACGAGGAGCACCTGCTGGTGGCGTCCAGCAAGGGGACGATCGACACCGGCGTCACGCCGGGGATGCAGATCGCCAGTGCGTGGTCCTGGCGGTTCCTGGTGATCGTCGCGGCCGTGCTCGTGATCGCGTACGGGATGCGGTACCTGTCCGAGGTCGTCGTACCGGTGACCGTCGGCATCCTGCTCACCGCGTTGCTGGTGCCGGTGACCAACGCGCTGAGCCGGCTCAAGCTGCCGCGCGGCGCCGCGGCCGGGATCACGGTGATCGGCACGATCGCGCTGGTCGCGGGGTTGCTCACGCTGGTCGGGACGCAGATCGCGGGTCAGTTCGACCAACTGTCGGGCCAGGTCGGCGAGGGCTGGCAGAAGCTGCGCGACCTGCTCCGGCTCAACTTCGGGCTGACCGAGAAGGACATCACCGACTCGCTGAACAAGCTCCGCGACACCGTGATGAACGGTGGCGGCATCGGTCAGCGGGCGGCCGAGGTCGGGACGACCGCCACGCACGTCGTGGCCGGCCTGTTCATCGCGTTGTTCTGCCTGTTCTTCTTCCTGTACCAGGGTCCGCAGATCTGGGCCTGGGTGGTGCGGCTGTTCCCGCGGCACGCCCGCGAGAAGGCCGACTCGTCCGGCCGCAAGGCGTGGGTCTCGCTGACCGCGTTCGTCCGGGCGACCATCATCGTGGCGGCGGTCGACGCGATCGGCATCTCGCTCGGCGCCGCGATCCTCGGGCTGCCGCTGGTCAGCGCGATCGGGATCCTGGTCTTCGTCGGCGCGTTCGTACCGGTGGTCGGCGCCCTGGTCAGCGGCATCGTCGCCGTCCTGGTCGCGCTGGTTGCCAAGGGACCGATCTTGGCGATCATCATGCTCGGTGTCGTGATCGCCGTCCAGCAACTGGAAGCGCACGTCCTGCAGCCGTTCCTGCTCGGCCGCGCGGTCAACGTCCACCCGCTGGCGGTCATCCTGTCGATCGCCACCGGCGTCATCATCGCCGGCATCGTCGGCGCCCTACTGGCCGTCCCGACGGCCGCCGTCCTCAGCACCATCGTCAACCACCTGGCCGGCCACGACGTAGACCCAGAACCACCCCGCCCCATCCCACGCCGCCCAATACCCCGTCGGCGCCCCCCAGCCCCCACAACCGACAAGCCCTAACCCCGCCCCCACCTCCG